>CAVZXU010000039.1:0-190977 GCA_963779255.1 Terriglobia bacterium
GCCGGTTTAGAACGTAATCGCAGCAGAGATCTGGAGTGTGTATCCCTGGAAGGTAGATCTGCACTCGAATTCACGAAAATACTTAAGCCCGACGCTCACCTTCTGCTCCGGTAGTACTGCGTTTGCTGTGAACCCCAGAGCGTTTACTTTGTAGTGCGCGGCTGCCTGTTCCGGCGTAATGTTCGGGCCGTGTTTATCGGTAGTCTGCCACTGGCCGTATCCCACCAGCCCAAGCTGAAGGCGCAAGCTACGTTGAAGGGGAAAAGTATGGGTTAGCGAATAGTCGAGGTTGAAGGTCTGGCCCGGGTGGACCATCGTGCCCTGTTGGGTACCGTGAAATTCATACATCTGAAAGGCAGATAAGGCAGTGGCTTTGCTCGGGTTGAGATAGATCGTCTGTCCACTCGCAACGACTGAGGTCCAGTAACCTGAACCGACATTCGTGTTGGCACCCGCGCTAAATCTTCCGGTCGGCGCCAGAAACCCATAGATCGCCCGAATGGCAAAGCGCTGCTTGCGCCAGCCGAGAATGAACGGTTGATAATAGGAATCCGCAAACCCGCCACCACCGCTGAGGGCACCATTGACATCTGAAGTGAGCGAGTTGTTAGCAATCGGAAGCGTAGCGGATGCCGAGAATACTGCCCCGCCCAGGCGAGCCATTTCCTTCTTGCTCACCCACACAAAACTGTTCATGTCCATCATGATCGAGTTCTGGCCGGTAGCCAATATTTCGCCATGAGGGCCTTTCTCTTCATCACGCGAGAAAAAAACAAAAAGGTTTGAATAGGTGATTCCGGGTTCGGGTGTTACCCCAGAGTTCGTTGCACTCATGCCTACGGGATAGACACCTCTGACTTGCGCTTGCACGGGAGTCAAGACAACAAAGTTAGCGACCGCAACGAGGACAACTACAGCAAAGAGGCGCCATGCGAAATGTGCTCTCATCAACGTTCACGGGTTGTTCCAAATGTGGGGAAACTCTGCGGTCCCAAACCTGTGGTGTTCTAAACCGGAGTTTCCGCACTTCGAGTTCCAAAGACACGCGCCAGCGGCATGAGAATAAGCAGCCCGACGACGGCAACGACGACAATCATGACGAGTACTTTGGGGTCGTCGAAGTCCTTGCCGCCAACCACAAGTGCAGCGGCAATATTGCGCTGTGCAGTCGCTAACGCCAGCACGCCCTTTGTCCCGAGGCCCGGACCGCCGAGGAGCCACCCGATTCCAGCACCCGCGAAAAGAAAGAGGATGCTCGCCAAAATGCCGCGTGTTCCGAACAAGGAGATTACATTTTGAATGTTCGTCACCAACAGCAGCACGATCAGGAGTGCCAGGCTGAGAGTGGAGATTCGGTTAAGCGGCGCGCGCATTCTTTCAGCAATGCTTCCGAACCGGGCGTTCACTGCAAGTCCGGCACCCAGTGGAAGCAACATGAGAAGAACCAGCGAGCGTGCTATTTTCATCGGGTCGACCGAAACGCCCTCCAAAAGCAGGGGCAGGACGAGAGGCATGTAGGCCACGGTCAAAACCATGAGTAGCACCATTAATCCCACGGCAAAGGCAAGGTTGCCCTTGGCGATTCCTGCAAGTTTAGGAAGGAATGGCGCGCCGGCAGCTGCGCCTAGCAAAAGCAGGGCTATGCCGAGCGGCTGGTCAAGCCTGAGAATTCTGGCTATGGCTAATGCCCCCAGTGGCATCAGCACAAAATTGGCGAGCAATGCGAGAAAAACAAGTTTTCCATTGCGCAGAGGAGCCACAATCTGCCGAATGGTGAGACTCAAACCAACCGCCAGCATACTTGAAACTACAAAGGCGAGCATCGTGATCGGGACTGCCTTACTCAGGAGTTCCATTCAACCTTTCCCGTGTAGTGCTTGTGCACTTCGCGTTTCGGATCAGGCGACAGCCTGAGTTTTCTTCGCTGGCATCCCGCTTGCCAGTGGCATCGTTGCCAGGTTTTTCCAAAAGGTCTCCAACGATTCGACGCCGCCAAACAAGGTAGTAAATATCGTGGAGTCCGCCAGCAGGATGTTTCCGGCGCGTTGTGCATTAGGTGGCATCCAGATGAACGAGTTGAACTCGGTATTGCCCGCCTGGGTGAAAGGATGCGGTCGGTCCAGATCAATCGGTTGGCGTGTAAGCACGTGGACGGACTTTGTGTCATCCGTGGTCAGCGCGTAATGCGGCAGGTGGGGATGAAAATTAAATGTGGTAACCCCGTTGAGGAGGCCAAGCTTATCCAGGTCTTTGTTGATCGTCAGCGGCGCAATTTGTTTTGTGCCTTTGACGAGGGCCGGGCGAAGTCCGAATTGATTCATCACCGGCACCCCAAGTGCTTTCATCATCGAACGCGTGTATTGTCCGAAGCGCTGCTGGCGAGGGACGAGCGCATCCCCGTGGTGCGTATATTCCAGTTGGCGCTGCTTCAGATCTTCTGTAAATCCCACATCGTGATGGGGCCCAAGCAGAAGGCAAGTTCCTTCTCGTTGCAGCCACTCGCGGACCGCCTCGATCTCCTCTGAGGCCGCCTCCTGCTCTGAAAGCAGGTGATCGAGACCGAACACCATCAGCGTGTCTGTGTCCGCCAGGATTCGTTCGTCGATCGGAAGCTTGTACCCGGCCTGGTCGATTCGTTGAAATACTGCAACCGAATGTCCGGTGACTTCACCTACGACCCTCTGAAACGCGAGCGTGGAGCGGTGGAACAGTTCCAGGGTCCCAGCAATTCCTTGCAGGAAATGCATCTCATCCCATTCCGTTCCCTCATACGCGGGCCAGGCGACTCTCCGGACCTCGGTCATGGTCGAGAAGCGATTGTCTAATTCAGTGGTGTCCCGGTTGGCTTCCCAGGGGTAACTCCAGGTCCAGTAGATTGAAACTCTCCGTTTGCCCGGAGTGTACTTGCGGGGCGCATGATTCTGGTTGTAAGTACGCGGCGGTTGAGGAACGGAGCTCATGATTGCCTGCCTTTCTGTACTTTCCAATGACCTTTGTTTCAAACACCATCACTCAGCGACGCCAGGTATCGGAGCGCCCTTATACCGGGCAAAAAGAAGTAAGCGCCGCCTCGGATCGTGGTGAAAGCTGGCAGGCCCTTGATCTTTTTCCGAATGGGCCGCTTTGGGATGGTCATGTCAAAAGTGCCGTCCTGTGTACCGAAAATCGGATCGCGCTCGTTTCCCAGCTCGTGAAAGTTTGGGTCGTTCGCCCACACATTCATCGCAAATTCAAATTGGCGGACGAGGCTCGCACAGCCGACGAACGCGGCGATACCTCGCTCTATGCCGTCGTCGGGGACGCCCTCCGGCAGAGGCGGACCATAAGTCCCCCCGCGCCGGATCATCTTCCGCCGGTTCATGTTCACTGCGGTATCGCGCGGGTTCATGCGCCGGATGTGTGCCCCGAGCGGGCAGCCATAGCCGTAAGGGTCCATCTTTGCGTAATTGAAATCGTTGCTGCGCTGAGAATCAGCACCGAGCTTTGGATCGTCCTTATCCGGCGCCAGGACAAGCGGAGCTCCGCTCCGCCATCGTCCCATCAGCTTGGCAGCTATCAACTCCTGCTGTTCCGGTGTTTCGCCATGGGCTCGGAGGAAATCGCGAAACGCGCCTACGTGCTCTTCCATTCTCAAATAAGCAACATAGCTGCCATTGCGAGAAAGAATTTCCGGCTGTGGCATTCCGGCAGCAGGGCCTTCTTCGTCAGGATAGCCAAGAAAAAATTCGCCTGGTTTGATCGGGGGGCCAGAGCCGGGCGTCGGCTCCACTCCCGTTCCCTCGATGACCGGCTGTGAGAGCCGATCACGGTAGCCGAAGTGTTCGTGAGCGTAATCGAACGGGGGGATAGCTTCCAGATCCAGAGCGGACAGAACTTCGACTCCGCCGCATTGCTTCACATAGTTTCATGCTCCGCTGCGACACCGCTCGCGTTCAGCGACATCGCGGGCAAACAGTATGACAATGGCATGCAGGTTCGGACTTGCGAGTCCTCCCACCCAATGATCCGGATGATTAGCGCCTGTGGTGCCGAGGATGTCCGCCCGGGCAGCCATGCCCTGACGAAACTCTTCCGGGAAGGTGGCCAACGATGCTTCAGCCACACCGAGCGTTGCTAAGCCGTTCCAGGTGAAGCCAACGGTCACCCACCTTGCGTCAAGTAGGCTCGATCCGACGCACTTCGCGGTGCCCACCTTATCGATCAGGCCCGCCAGCCACGCGCGTCCCGCTGTCGCACTCTCAAACGTTAGAAACTCGTAGCGCGCTGCCCGCGCAGGTGGCCTCGCCATCAGGAAATGTTGAATATCGTCAAACTCAAGCGAATCTGGTTCTTCTCGTTCGTTCGGTCAGATCCCCTGAAATCCCATGCGATTGTTGCAAGATGCCCACGGCCTCTCCGTTGCGAGTGAAAAATAGTTTTGCTACTGCATTAGGTCGAGCATGTCGCTAAAGGCCGCCTTGAGCTTCAGTGCTTTCTTGATTTCGTCCGCTGTCACGTATGGATACTCCCCGTATTCCAGGAAACTCGGACACTGGTGCTCACGAACGAATTTAACGAACGCTGGCACGTTGGTCTTCCAGTCTTCCGGAAATCCTTCAAGGTTCTCAAAAACCGTGTTCACACCGTACTTTGTGAACAGGGCGACGGCGTCCTCGGTGTACTTGTCGAAATCGGTGTCAAATATTCCCTGGTACATGAAATAAGTATCTTTTCCGATATCAAACAGAACCCACCGAAGGTAGTGGAGCTTAAGCGTCGCAAGGGCATCAGGAAGATCAGCGATCGCTTTCTCGATGGTCTTGCCATAAGCACGGATCGCGTCCTCTCTTCCCGGTTTGATCTTCGCGATGATGGTGAATCCATAGCAGGCTGGAGTTCGTGGATATACTGGGCCGTACCTCCCGTTTTGAAGCTTGAAGTACCCCTCCTTCGGAATCGCCATCGCCTGTGGTTTCGTCCAATCGCGCTCTATGGGTGTTGAGGGCGTTGAGGGTGTTGCGGGCGCTACTGTGGCCATGTCAGTCTCCTCTATTTCCGGTTCTTGTTCCCCGTGCCGGACTCTCCGCAGTGGATACGGTTCTCCCAGAACCTGCGCGGCAGACTGTACTCTTAGTTGATAATCGGGGGTATTTGCACTGTTAGTTCTCACAGTGAGTGGGTGAGCACTTCTCAGTCAGTCGTAAATTGTGACCCGACCGCCAAAACCGGAAGTCTTGGAATTCTGGACGCCCTTCTGGTGGAGCAAAGTATAGGGGTGGAGCCATTCTCCCCTCAATAGATTTGGGAGCATTTTGCGACGCGGCGTTCCGGCTTTGCACGCAGAAATCGGGACGCCTTCTTGTTTCCTTTTGTCAAGGATAGTTGGCCTTGGCGACGCCCGCATCCACGGGATTGGCTGGGGCTGGCGATCCTCGTTGGCGTAGCGGGCAGACACACCTAACCTAGAACGTGAACCTCAGCGCCATTTGTCCGACACGAGCATTTACCGCCGTGCTACTGATCACACCGAACGTCGGTGAGGTGAAGTTGGTATCGGGGTTGGCAAACTGCGGATGGTTGAGCGTATTGAAGAACTCGGCCCGAAATTGAAAGCTACTTTTCTCGATCGGCCAATTGACCATCACAGTTTTTGAAAGTGCGAGATCCAGATTCGCTTGTCCGGGACCGTCCACGATCCCTGTCACGCTGTTCCCAAACGCTGTTCCAATGCCATCCGCGCCGATGATTGGTGGAGTTGTAAAGCAGGATGCGTTGAAATAACCATTCAGTTTCGACTCGACCGCCCCTCCCTTCACCAACTGGTTTTTCGAGCACGTGCCGCTTAGTTGGGCCCGGTCTCCGCTGATTCCGAAAACGTTGGTGGAATTTGTTCCGGTGATTGTGAGGGCGTTGCCCGACTGAACGGTTGCTATCGCGGCCAGCGACCAGTGGCCCAGGGCGGTTCGTAGTATGCCGCGAGGTGGACTTGGAAGCGTCCACGTGGTGCTGAAAACGAGCCGATGAGTGCGGTCGAAACTGGCTCGTCCCCAGCGCTGCCCAGGCGAGTTTTGGTCGCCTAGCGTCAGTGCAGTTCCTGACGATATCGAATTGACGTCGGAGCCATCGGTGTCCGACGTCTTGGAGAAAGTGTAGGAAGCGAGGAACTGAAGACCGTGGCGTAATCCCTTCGTCAAGCTAGCCTCCAGCCCGTTGTACAAGGAGCTGCCCTGCGATTCCATTTCCACAAGAGAGTCCGGAGGCACACCCAGAATGGGGACCCGCAACGGAATGTTTGCGACGGTGTTCGTAGTTACTCCCCTGATTGGATCGCTCGCAGAGGCCGTGAGCGCCTGATTCAGAGAACGTTGGCGAAGCAGGTGGGTGCCGCGAGTGCCCACGTATCCAATCTCCAAAAGCCAACGCTCGTGTACCTCAGACTGAACATTCACCGAATACTGCTGGATCATGGCGGGCCGAAAGCCTGGTGCGACTGAATGAATAGTTGTGTTGGTGGTTGGAGAGTATGCAGGGAAGAAAGGAAAGGATTCCGGGGTAGGAAACGGCTGCGGAAAGGGCGCTTCAAGAGTCGCGTTCGAGTTTGACCGGCCAGCATTCAATCGAAACACGGAAAATGGAGCGCCGAGCACGTTTTGATAGAAGGCCTGCCCGGTCGGTCGGGAATAATACATTCCGTACCCTCCTCGGAGTACTAACCAGCTTGACCTGGGCACTTGCCAGGCAAAGCCAATTCGTGGAGCGATCGTGTTTTGTCCCGCACCATCGTTTCCGAAGGTGTTCTTGGCACGCAATACACCCGTCGGGAGAGCCCCAGAGAAATTGGATGCCACAATATAACCAGCAACACTGCCGCCTGGCGGAGGGTTTGGATCCGCTTTCGTGATGTCGAAGCTCGCGTTCCTGCCCAGGTTGTCTCCAAACTGACCGAGGCGCTCGTAGCGCAAGCCCATATTTAGTGTCAGCGACTTACGGATTCTATAGTTATCCTGTGCGAACCATGAAGCTTCCCACACCCTGTATTCGCGAACTGTCAGACCGAAGTCATCGAATGAGGCAAAGACATTGCTGAAATCAGTACCGTTGCTGGCTGCGCTGAGGCCAAGGAGAAAGTCCGGCCAGCTCAGAAACCGCATGAATGACCCAAGGCCCACGAGGTTGACATTGTCCTGCAACCTCGTGACTGATCCGCCCAATCGGACGGTGTGGGCCCCATGAATGAAGCTCAGGTCATCTCTGAACACAAAACTGTTTTGGGCGATTATTCGTGGAAACCCGGAGGCGATGCTTGCGGAACCGACAATATTTAAGCTCGGGAGTTCGTTATTGCGGCTCATTTCTCCTTCTGCAACCCCAACATCCGACCATTTGAACGGAGTCATAGCCTCCGTGCTGGTTCTCGTCCGGGCATACCCAATCCGTGCTTCGTTGAGCCACGCGTTACGGAAAGTGTAAGTATGAGCGAGCGAGAAAACTGTGAAACCGGAATCGCTGGGACTGGGAAAACCAGGAATGTTGCCTGCTGGATTGAGGCCATTACCGGGAAACGTGACGGTCTGATCATCATCTGCTATGAACAAGCGTGCCGCCACTTTGGTGTTCGGCCGAGCGAGGTAGTCAACATTGGTTGAAAACTGATCTTCGCTGAAATGGCAAGGATCGGTGAGAACTGAAAAACCCTGCTGGACAAGTGGCTTTGTCGGGTCCACAGTCTGTGGCGTTGGGATCAGGAAAGCTCCGTCCGGAAGCTTGAAATTCAAGAGGTTTAGCGCCACAGGATTAATGTTGGAGCCATCGGGTTTGATCGCCGTGCCCCCCCGCGCGCCGCTCATGCCACCAAACATTTTCCCGAGTTCAGAAGGTGTGCGGTCATTCGTGAGTGGCGGTTCGCTTAGGCTGGCCGTGCATGCTGTCCTCGACTGACCGGCAGCAATGCCGTTAACCTGACGCGTTCCCTGATAGGAACCGAAGAAAAGCAGTTTGTCCTTCTTGATCGGTCCTCCCAACGCGAACCCAAACTGGTTCTGCTTGAGGATAGGCCGCGGTTGGCCGGCTCGGTTCAGAAAGAAATCATTAGCGTTGAGAAACTCATTGCGGAGGAACTCAAAAATCGTCCCATGGAAAGCGTCGCTGCCCGTTTTTGTAATCAGGCTCACGTTCGCGCCGCCATAACGTCCGTAGGCTGCATCGTACAGCCCTGTCTGGACCTTGAACTCCTCTATGCTGTCGGGGTTAGGGATCGGAATTCCGCCACTCCCTGCCGCACTGCCCTGCACGTCGTTCACGCTGATGCCGTCCAACTGAAAGTTATTGTCGTAGGAGCGCGCTCCGTGCACGAATATCCCGTCGTTGGAGCTGGCGATCTGGGACAGCGCTGTGCCCCCCAGTCCAAGCTCTCCTGCGTTGTAAACGCCGGTTGAAACCCCAGGAGAGAGGCTTGCGATTTGGGCAAAATTCCTCGTGACTAGCGGCAGATCACTGACTGTGCTTTCGTTCACCACTCTTCCTAATGCCGAGGAGTCTAGGTGAACCATCACCGGGTTCGAGGTCACCTGTGCACTCTGGAACCGCGTTGCGAGCCGAAGATGCAGGTCGAGACGAAACGTTTCCGTAACATGGATGTTTATCTCCGGGAGGCTCACCGGCTCGAAGTTCGGCGTGCTCGCTTGGAGTTCATACCTGCCGGGCGACAGCAGTGGGAAGCCGAACCTCCCGTTGTCGTCCGAGGTGGCCGACCTGCTCTCACCGCCACCCTTTCTAGCGAGGTGAACAAGAACACCGGGGAGGACTGCCCCCGACGGGTCCAGCGCGACACCAGTCACAGCCCCGGTTGAGGCTGTCTGGCCGAAGGTCGGACTTACCAGCCCCAAGCCAATCGCAAACACTCCGAGCCCGGCCCAGCAACGAAGCAGTTGCAGGCGAGACCACGAGTTCGAGCCAATTGACACCGGCACCCCCACTCTGACAGGGCCGTGCGTTGGTTAAGCTGGCTAGATGCTAGCTCTTGGGGTAAGCTGCTAACCGGAAACCTCGGGATGTTAACCCTGAGTCGCCATCCTTGACAATGGCTCCGGCCAGTAAGTTCTGCCAGTGCGTGATCGACGGGGCGGTGAGGGAGACTCTCACTATTCTTTGCGTCCAGGTGACTTAAGGAAAACGAACTGCCCGACCAAGCCGACTGGATGCTAGGCCGACAGAAACTCGAGCAGCAGGGCGGACGAAAACTAAAGAGTATGACAAAGCTCGTCCGGGCTTTGCTGGCGGTTGTGGCAGTCTTTTCGGTGCCGCAGATGTCACCGGCAACACCGGTGAAGGAAGTACGACGTGTTGTCATCTTCTATGAACTGGGGCTTTCGTCTCCTGCCGTCGCAGTCATCGATCAGCAGATTCGTACTGCACTGGAAAACTCACAATTCCAAATCGAACTGTACCGGGAGTACCTCGAGACGACCCTGTTTCCGGACCCAGCCACTCAGCAGGAATTTCGCGAGTGGTACATACACAAGTATCAGCATCGCAAGATCGACCTGGTCATTGCCCTGGGACGATCTCCAGTCAAATTCATGGCCGATGCTCATGAGAAGGCGTTCACCGACGTCCCAATTGTTTTTGGTGGTACTTCAGAGGACCTAGCAGGTCATCCCAACCTCGATCACCACTTTACCGGCGTCTGGGAGAGATTTGAGCCCGCGAAGACTCTAGAGCTAGCCCTGAAGCTCCTACCCGGGACCAAGAACGTGGTTGTAGTCGGGGGTACGTCGGCTTTCGACCGACGCCTGGAGGACATTTTTAGACAGAGCCTACATGGCTACGAGACCAAACTCGATTTTACGTATTTGACTGACCTGGATATGCCGACGCTCCTCGAGCGGTTGAAGTATCTGCCGGAGCATACTGTCATTTTGTACACCCATCTTGGAGAGGATGCGGCAGGACTCCGGTTCGTAGGAGCGTCTCAGGCTGATCCGATGATTACAAGCGCCGCAAATGCCCCGATCTTTAGCCCATCGGATGTGGATTTGGGACACCTAGAGGTGGGCGGCTATCTCCAAAGTTTCGCCGCCGAGGGCAAAATTGTGGCCGAGATGGCTCTGAGTATTCTCAATGGGAAAAGCCCGCAGGACATCCCTGTCGTTACAGGTGCGAACGCCTACATGTTCGATTGGCGTGCTCTACAGCGCTGGGGCCTCAAGGAGAGCGATCTTCCCCCAGGCAGCATCGTCCTCAACCGGCAGCCAACGGTCTGGGAGGCTTACAAGGCCTACATTATTGGCGGCATTTCTCTGATCCTAGTGGAGACGCTGCTGATTTTAGGGCTGGTCTGGCAGAAGGCGAGACGAACGCAAGCGGAACGCAAACTGCGTGAGAGTCAGAACCGGCTGGCGGGCATCGTGGGGTCCGCGATGGATGCGATCATCGCCATCGACGAGGAGCAACGGATCGTGTTGTTCAACGCTGCAGCGGAGAAAATGTTCGGCTGCACCCAAGACGAAGCCGTTGGAACTGTTATCCATCGTTTTATTCCCCAACGCTTCCGTTCGGGGCACGGAGCATACATACGCCGCTTCGGCGAGTCTGGTGTTACCACTCGCAAGATGGGAACGCCAGCCGCACTGTGGGCGGTCCGCAATAACGGCCAGGAATTTCCTATGGAAGCATCGATCACCTGCCTCGAATCCGATGGGAGGAAGTTGTTTACAGTCACTATTCGGGACATCACTGAGCGCAAGCTGGCTGAGGATGCCATGGCCGACATCGGGCGTAAATTGATCCAAGCCCACGAGGAGGAGCGTACCTGGATCGCGAGAGAGCTACACGACGACGTCAATCAACGGATGGCACTGTTGGCAATCGAGCTGGATCGATGGAACCAACAACTCCCGCCCTCGGCAGTTGAATTTCACGATCACATCCATCACGCCAGCCAGCGCCTTTCGGACATCGCCAAGGACATTCAAGCTCTGTCGCACCGCCTCCATTCTTCAAAACTCGAATATCTGGGCATTGTGGCAGCGGCTAAGAGCTTCTGCAAAGAGTTGTCCGAGCAACAGAAGGTAGAGATTGACTTCAGCGATACGGCCATACCGCGAAGTGTGCCCAAGGAAATCTCGCTTTGTTTGTTCCGAGTTTTACAGGAAACTCTGCAGAATGCAGTGAAGCACAGTGGCATGCGGCACTTCAAAGTGGAACTGCGCGGTACAGAGCGAGAGATTCAACTGACCGTGAGCGACCTAGGAGTTGGCTTTGACCCGCAGGACGCCATCCACCGTCGCGGCCTCGGGCTCATCAGCATGCGAGAGCGAATGCAATTGGTGGGCGGCGAGATTTCCATCCAGTCACAGCCCGGCGGTGGCACCACGATCCACGCTCGCGTGCCGTTCAGAGGAACTGATTCCATGCTGGCGGCGGGGTAAAGAACACCAAATCGTGGAGCCGATTACAGTTAGGTGCCGGAAGAGGAAGGCGCAGCAGCGCAGCGTTAAGAGCCCGCCTAATAGTCCGTTTCACCGGGAATGGACGGCTGAATGTTCTGCACAGATTCGCTGGAAGATGTGGCTGCCTACCCCGCCCTGAAAGCTACCCAATGGATACCCGCAGAGAACGTCGACACCGTATGATTTGGCTATCTCCTCCCAGAGATGTTCAAGCCGAATCGCTGCTTGCGCCTTACCTCTAGCCCACAGAAGCGGCGCACATTCTCCGCAAGCTGCAACGCGGGCATGCTTGACCTTAGCAGCCTTGGCTGCTTCCACAATGAGATCGCCAGTGACTTTCAAAAACATACGCGGATCTGGCAGATCGTTCACCATGAAAGTCGAGAGCGTGTCGGCAGCATCCAACGAGATGTATCTCCCTTGTTCAATCGCGGCACCAATATCCAAGCCATGAGCCTGTAATCTCGGTAGAAGGCCGTCCCGGTGTGACTCGGTCGCGACAACAATCGCTGCACCCCCGCTCTTGAGGACGGACCCGATGAACTGAGTGAAGCCATCCAGAAGACTTGCATCGTCAGAATAAAACCCCGCCTCGTGGCGGTGGGCGATTTCTATGTTTTCCCGTTGCAGGGGAGCGAAAACCTTGTTGCCGCGGGCGCTTCCGGGGGTCGGTGCATTCGAGGGTCCGGTGAAAGCATGGCCCGCAAATCTGATCCCGACAAACCTCTCGCCCCGAAGAACAGCTTTCACGGCGGTTGGTAGTTCGCGTCCCGCATCCATCTTAACCACGTAGCCCGATGCGCCTATGCTGAAAGCCGCTTGCACGATGTCCACGGAAGATTCTTGGCTGACAAATAGGATTTTCGATCTCGGCGCAAGCTCACGGATTCTCCGTGCAGCTTCGATTCCGTTGAGCTTCGGAAGTCCAATATCCAGCAGGATCAAGTCTGGCTGTAGGGCCTGCGCCAGTTCGATTGCCTCCACTCCATCTGAGGCTTCGATGATGGTTCGCAATTCCAGTTTGTTCTGAAGGGTTGAACAGACGAGCCGCCGAAAAGGTTCGGAATCATCTACTACCAGAACGCGGATTGAAGATGTAGCCAAGCAGTCTCCTTCTAATCTAATGGACCCCGAAGTCACCGGCAGGTCGCTGAATCCAACACTCCCTCGAAAGACGCGCGTAACTCATTTAAAATCAGTGAACTCAGCAGTGCGTTTTTCATTCCCATGGGTGGGCCGCAGGCCCATGACCAACTCAAAAGGATCGCACAACGGAGTGTTTTGTTCGTTGCGCTAGAGCAATGGTGTGTTTGCCCTGGGGGAGCTAAGCGTGACCAGACTTCGCCCTCCCCTATTGCTCACAAGCCGCTCACACGAAAATGCCGCAAAACAAAGCGCCCCGGATTCATTTAAGTCGTGGACGTGTGCTGAACCGCCCACTCCTCAAAACTGCTGGGGTCAATTTAAACGTTTTAATATCGAGTGCCCATGGCCTGAACAGGCTACGGTGGAAAGTGGGTTGTCAACCGCGTTCCCCGACTACAGGGGCTTGCCGCTTTCGAAAATGGAAGCAGCGGGAATGTAAAGTCAAGTCGATCGTAAGGCCCGGTCCGTTTCATGCAGGCTGGATCGCTATCCCCAAATCGCGCTACCGGGTTTTTTTCTCGGTCCGCGTTCGGACATTGTACAAACAAAACAGCACAACGCCGGCCACAACGAGGAACCAGTTCGCCGTGATTAGGGAAACGGCCACCGCGAGCAACGCGGCGAGTACGAAAAGCTGAAGTAGCCTTGCCGGAGTTCGGTCTTTAGGGACCTTCGTTAGAAAAAGCATCCTTTACCAAGGCCGCGTCCCAGCGGGCCACCGCCATGGGGGACACCCCCGCCGGGTGCCTTCAAGCCGGAAATAATTCTTCTCTCCAGGATGCCGATTGCTGCGCGGTTTTGGGAGGTTATTTGTAGCCTCGAGAGGCGGCTGGACCGGGAGCCCCTACTACACCCTCTCTGGCGACACCGCAAAAGCGAAAGCCGCCTACCGGGACTTCTTCGCCTTCTGGAAGGACGCCGACCCCGACATCTCCATCCATTTCTTCGAGCTACTTCTCCTTTTTCCTTCGAGGGTTCGAGATATTTCTGCGTCGTCGCAAGCGACTCGTGGCCTGGCCATTCTTACACCCGGCTCTGAGCGTCGTAAGAAAAAGCGGTGCTCCCGCCAGGATGCACCGCCCTTCTCGCTGCTTCACGCTCACAGCGAAGCGACGATTTTGCGATATTCCCCTTCGGTAAAGGCTTTCATGGTTTGGGTGGTCACGTTGCCCAGCGCTCCCGTGGCCAGCATGAATTTTGCGCTCGCCTCATCATTGGGAAATTCCGAAATGATCACGGCGTCGTACTTTCCCATGGTCAAGTACCAGGCGTGAATCTTTCCTCCCGCTTTCTCTGCAGCCTTCTTGGCAGCGTCGAGCCGCGCCGGGCTTTCCTTAATCTTTGCGGCTCCTTGTTGGGTGTAGCGGATCAGCGTAACGAAGTGCGACATACGGCGTTCCTCCTGATTCGAGACTGAGACCTAACCGGAATTTCCTTGTTGGTCAATCGCGATATTACGCCAACAGCCCTTTTGAGATACCCCAAACTCCACGGCTTTCATTGACTTGCCAACGCTTCCCGCCATAACATATCTCGACTCCATGATCGGCCAGACCATCTCGCACTACCGCATCGTCGAGAAGCTGGGCGGCGGCGGCATGGGTGTGGTCTACAAGGCCGAGGACACCCGGCTGCACCGTTTTGTCGCCCTGAAGTTCCTGCCTGATGAAGTGGCCCGAGACCCGCAAGCATTGGCCCGCTTTCACCGCGAAGCCCAAGCTGCTTCTGCACTGAACCATCCCAACATCTGCACCATCCACGAAATCGGCGAGCAGGATGGCCAAGCGTTCATCGCCATGGAGTATCTGGACGGCGAGACGCTGAAGCATCGCATCGCCGGACCGCCCGCTCGAGACTGGAGATCTTGCTGTCGCTGGCGATCGAGATCGCCGACGCGCTGGACGCGGCGCATGCCGAAGGCATCGTCCACCGCGACATCAAGCCCGCCAACATCTTCGTCACCAAGCGCGGCCACGCCAAGATACTCGACTTCGGACTGGCGAAAGTGACGCCCAGCTGGCAACACTGTGGCGGAGCGCGAGCGCGACACCGAGAGACGGCGATGAGCGAGGAGCACCTGACCAGTCCGGGCGCTAGCGGTGGGCACCGTCGCCTACATGTCGCCGGAGCAAGTCCGAGCCAAGGAACTGGATGCCCGCACCGATCTGTTCTCATTCGGAGCGGTGCTTGTATGAAATGGCGACGGGCAGCTTGCCCTTTCATGGCGAAAGCTCGGCGATGATCTGTGAAGCGATTGTGAATCGTGCTCCGGTTGCCGCTGGTGCGACTGAATCCCGACGTTCCGCCCAAGCTGGAAGACATCATCAACCGGGCATTGGAGAAAGACCGCAACTTGCGCTACCAGCACGCCGCCGACATGCGGGCCGAACTGCAACGGCTGAAGCGCGATACCGAGTCCGGTCGCCAAGTCGCAGCAGCCCCCGCAGGGGTGGCAATGGCTACGCAGTCAGCCCAGCCCTCGCAGACCAGCAGTTCCACCGTCATTGCCGCCGCGAAGCAGCACAAATGGGGGGTCGCGGCGGGAGTGTTCGCAGTGCTGGTCGTGCTCGGCGCGGCAGGTCTCGGGGTCTATTCACTCTTGCACCGTCCCGTTCCCACGCCTTTCCAGAGCTTCACTGTCACGAAGGTCACCAATTCAGGCAAAGCAGCACGGGCTGCCATTTCGCCGGACGGCAGGTACGTGGTCAGCGTGATGGACGATAAGGGGCTACAGAGCCTTTGGCTCCGCAACGTGCCCACGGGCAGCGATACGCAAGTCATCCCACCGTCGGCCTCGCACTATGAAAGTCTCGCCTTTTCGCCTGACGGGAACTACATTTATTTCCGCAAGGCCCAAAACGCACTCGAGGAGTACTTCAACCTTTACCGATCTCCCATATTGGGGGGCAATCCGCAAACGGTCGTGCGGGACATCGACAGTGACGTTGCATTCTCTCCTGACGGGCTGCGCATCGCGTACTCTCGCGTGCACGACCCCGAGGTCGGCAAGTACCGCATCCTCACCGCATCCTTAGAAGGCAACAACGAGACTATTTTGCAGATCAAATCTGCTGCCTCGGAACTTCCTGGCTCCTTGGCGTGGTCTCCGAGGGATAATGAAATTTATTACTCCGTGTACTTGCTTGAGCAGGGGCTCGCGGCGATTGACATCCTCGATGTCGGTACGGGCAAATCGCATCGTTTCGTTACGTTCAAAGGCAAGTTTCCCAATGAAATCCACTGGTCGCCGGATGGTCGTGCGGTATTTGCCAATTACGTGCAAACCGGAGGTTCTTTGGGGCAAATCGGGTTCTTACAAGGCACAGGAGGAGACATTGAGCCGATCACTCGGGATACCAACCAATATGCGACCCTTACCCTTTCCGCTGATGGAAGAACCCTCGCCACGGTTCAGGCCAGGAGTAATGCAACCATTTCCGTTCTCTCGAAGGCAGGGCGCGAGTTTGGGGAGCCTCGACCACTCCTTTCGCAGTCAAATGAATTTAACGAGGGCAGCAGGTTGAGCTGGAGTGCTGATGGCAATCTCCTCGTTAGCAACAATGGCCGCCTGTTGAAACTGGGAGCCGACGGGAAGAATCAAACTCAGCTTTTGGCGGACTCCAGCGCCTCAATTCTTTGGTCCTCTTCTTGTGGCACGAACTACCTCGTTCTGACTTGGTCAGGTCACGGCGGCACGAGCTCGCAAAACATCTGGCGCACCAATGCAGACGGTTCCAGTCCCCTGAAGTTGACGGACGGAAAGTTAGATGGATTCCCAGTTTGTTCGCCTGATCAGAAATGGGTGTATTTCGCCGACTTTGCGGGTCTCCACATGCGCCGCGTACCGCTGGACGGCTCCGGCAAGACGGAATCAGTTCTCGGTGTCCCCCCAGGTTACGCTTTTGCGGGAGGTCAAAGTGTGCCAAGTTTTTCGCCCGACGGCAAAACGTTAGCAACCGCCATTGCGGACACGCAGGAGGGAGCGGTAAAGATCGCACTGTTCGATCTCGGATCATCGAGTCAGCCGCGAATGCTCGATGCCAGCCATTATTCGAGCGGCGGCTTGCAATTCACTCCCGACGGGAAGTCCGTAGCTTATGCAGTCAGGGAGAACGGGGTGGACAACGTATGGGTGCAGCCACTGGACGGTTCTGCGGGGCATCCGATTACAGATTTCAAGTCGGAGCAAATCTGGTCATTCCACTTGTCGCCGGATGGAAGGAGCCTCGGTATTCTGCGCGGTAACTACGATTCTGACGTTGTTCTCCTGCAAGAATCCAAGCCGTGAGGCAGCCGTAACCAAGACTTCCTCACCCTCTGGAATTACGCTGCCTCCGGCATCCCCATCCTGAAAGAAGCTGAAGTAGCCTGCCGGAGTTTGCTCGGTTCGACAAGGGGAAATCTTGGCTGCGCCATGGTCCGGGTCCGGCGCGGGCGGTCGAGGGGGGATCTACGGCCCGGTACCTTCAAGCCGGAAAATCATTCTTTCTCCAGGATGCCCATTGCCGCGGTTTGGGAGGTTATTTCTAGCCTCGAGAGGCGGCTGGACGGGAGCCCCTATCAATGGGGGCTTCGAGCTCTAGCCTCAAAGGGCGGGGTTGAGCGACGGATGTTTTAACGGTGGGTCAGTTCCAAGCTGTTGATAGCGCAGGGCTGGATTGCCCTACTGCACGTCTTACTGCACGATCCACAAAACCTATCTGCTACTGGCGACAACGGGCCGAACACGTGGAGGGAGCGGCGACCTGCATTCTCCGGATGCAGAAAGCACTGACCCAGATGAACCTGCAATTGGCCAACGTAATCAGCGATCTGAGTGGAGTCACGGGACAGAAGATCGTGCGGGCGATCGTAGCGGGAGAGCGCGATCCGCGCCAATTAGCCAAGCTCCGGGATGCCCGCATCCAGGCTAGCCAAGAGGAGATTGCCAAGAGCCTGGAGGGTAATTGGCGTCCCGAACTCGTGTTTGTGCTGCAACAGGAAGTGGACATGTATGACAGCTACCAGCAACGGATCGCGGAGTGCGACCAGCAACTACAGAAGCACCTGGCCACTTTCGCCAACACGACCAATCAGGGTCAGCCCCCTCGCCGAAAGGGGAATTCAAGAAGAAGAAAAAAAAGCCGACCCAAAATGCTCCGGCGTTTGATCTCAGCCGCGAACTCGAGCGCATCTCGGGAGTGGACTTGACCCGTATCGACGGGATTGAAGTGATGGTCCATCGGGCTCGGCAACTGCTACCGCAATCGTCTCGGCATGGACATCTAAACCCAAAAATCGTACCTTTTTCACGGAACCGGTTCCTTTCCGCTTGTGGCTCTGCGTTGTTAGTTCTCCACTCACAATGTAACCCACGCATTGCGCATCGCGACCGGTTCACTCCATTGTGGCTAGGGAGGCGGTTCCCAGAGTCCAGGCGGAAGGCTTACTACCTCATGTCGATCCATGAGCACCTGCCACCACAGGCCAGAAGGGAACTGAAGGAAGTGGGATGGACGAAGGGACTGGAGTTGGCGAAAGTCGCCAGGAGGGATGGCCAGGAGTTCGATTGTGCAACCTGGCTGCGCAAGGCGCGCTCGCTGCCAAAGGATCAGGTCAAGCGGGAGGTGGAGAAGGAACTGACGGGGCGGGAAATGGAACCGTGAGAAATTATCTACTTCAAGCTGTACAAGACCCAGATTCCAGTCGTCGAGCAGGCGATTGAGACGGCAGCTTCGATGCTGGGCACGGACAAGTCCCGCGGCTACTGTCTGGAGATGATCTGTGCGGACTTCTTAGCGGGAGCGAACCTCGAAAATGAAGACCCAATGGCGCTCCGGCAGTCCATGTCACGGTTCTTCAAATTCCTGCCTGGCGACCAACGGCAGGCTTTTCTGCACGACGTGACCTGAGACGGTATCATGAACCGGATTCTGCCTCGCGTGCGGCTTGATCCCGAGTTGTACCAACAACTCCGAAAACAGTACTACGACGTGATGGCTGGAGATGTCAAACTTGCGGGACCAGGTTGAATCTGCAGGTTCACCACAAGGAATTTCCGTGCTGGATGCCATGAACTGCTGCACCGGTCGCATTGGAACAAAGTGGTCGCTGCGATAAGTCTCCATAAAGAAACCACGTTCATCTCGATGAGCTTGGGGAATAATAACTATCACGTCGTCCAAATGTCGAGACTCGATCACGAAGCTCATAAGATTTCCGCCCATTTCCGAAAGACTTTTGCCGGACAGGCTCAGCACAGCGACGCGAGCGTCTACGGGGCCGTCCATTGCGATACCGGTGTCCACTGCAGCGTTCCAGTCAGATCGTTCCTGATGAAAGTTATGGACCCATTAACGGTCAACGGACTCGCCCCCATCAAGTTAATATTTCCGCCTGCCGCGAAAGCGACTGGCCCTGCAAACGTGAAAAAGGTAGCCATCTCTCCTGGGCCGAGCGAGCTCTGAATCGTTGTGATGGGCGTTGTTGAAGGATTCAGGCCGATCGAATGCACACCACCAATATTGATGGAGGCAGCCGGAGCAATTTGAGTTGTAATGCCGGAGGTAGGCGGAACAGTTGCAGATCCCTGGTATTGATTGTCTTGATAAACGATTTGAGCAAGGTTGGTTCCCGTCACTGCGGAGTCGGGAGATCCAAAAATCTCGTTATGAATGAAACGGATCCCCGAAGCAAGCGTAGTCCCAACATTCAGAAGATAGCCGGTACCGGCATGAGCGCCAACGTCGGTGTTGAACCAGGTATCGGAAATGGTCACCCCGATGTTCCAGATGTTCGTGTTCCCGGTTATTTGATATACGCCCCAGACCTTCTCGTGGTGCGAGCCGTAAAAGGAAATCCCCTCCGCTCCGTCAAGATGCACGGCTGTAGCAGCTAGCTGGGAGACCAGCCCCCGAAAGTGAATCGTGATGGGAAAGCCGTCAATTCCGCCCGCCGAGCCACCGATATAGATATTGGTTCCATCTCCCTCGGTCCGTCCATCAAATTGACAATCTTCAAAATCCAATTCAAAGGCAGCACCTTCGATTTTCAAGCCATTTCCGCCACCTGGAGCACGAAAAACGACTACCCTGTCAAATCGGACCCACTGATTCATCGCCTCGAAACCGTCGGTCGTTCCCTTCAGATGTACCCCGATTCCCGCGAAGTTAAAGATTTGAACATCTTTAAAAGTGGAATACCACAAACCGGCATTCGAAAGTGAACTCGCATCGAGAAGGATCGCGTCCTCGCTGGTGTTCCCGATTGATCCTAAAAGGCGGAAGCCGGAAATCAATACATCGATTGCTGCACGGTTGTTGACCCGGGGGATGACAAATACTGGATTATTGCCGTTAACGGATTGCAGAGTGGTTCCATTACAAGGTGCGGCGGTGCTACATCCGGGATCAGAACCACTCGCGGCCGCCGATGCACCCATGCCTATGATGCGTAGCCCGCTACGCAAAGTGATTTGCTTTACGTTGTAAGTGAATGGACCTAGATAAATAGTGATGGCCTTGCTGCCCGGATCGAACGTTCCCAGATTGAGATTCACTTTAGGAGAAGCAGCATAGATAATACATCCGTTCGCTGGACAGGCAGCCACGGCATCGGGGACTCCGCCGGGAAACCGGTCGGCGAACAGAATATTCGACAGGTTCCGCAAACTCACTACCCCAAGCGTATCTGTTATCTGGGAATTGATAATCGATGAAGCAGCAGAGAAGGCTGGAATCGTGTTGGCAGTGCCTCCTGGGGTGGTGACTCTTTGACTGGATAGTGGGTTGAAAACCGTGCCCGCGGCTGCAGGTGCCGAGTATACAGTTTGTGCAGGATTTGCGAGAGTGGCGTCCGAGCCGGTCGTATTCTGGTTCTGGGCTGCGATGCTGGGAGCCACTCTCACGAACGCCGAAGGTGGCAGACCGCCCAATGTTTCCGCATCCGCCGCCTTCAAAGCGTAAGGGGCACTCACCAATAATGCTCGGGGCTGTTCCTCGTCTCCGGGTAACTGCGCCTGCGTCCCTAACCAGCGTGGTTCCTTCGAAGTAAACAGGTCGAGCGGCACTCCTTCAGTTTTGGCTGCCCCTAGCAACACCTCGTAGTGGCCTTCCTGGTCCAGTTGCACGTTCTGGATTTCCTGCCACAAGGGCGCTCCACCGCTAGACTCGCGGTAGATGGAAAACGTAATGCCCACAATGCCTGTTCTCGGTTGTCCCGCAGCGTCCTTCAGCACCCCGTTAACTTTCATCAGGTGCGGTACGGCCTGGTTGCATATGCTCTTACCGCTTGTGCATTGAGCTTTACACAAGGCACCTGGTAAAAACAGAAATGGGAACAACCAAAGAACTATTGCCAAGGCTCTCATCTTTTCCCTCAGATTAGAAAGAACATTACGTTTTTGAGATCCTGAGACGGTTGGTGGGACCGCGCAAGCCGTGAGAATTGTACGTCTAGCTCTGCCATCGAGCTTGACGGCACTCATCTCCTGAAACCGAATGACCAGTGTTGTGATTGCAGCGGGTCGATCCAAAACCGATCTGAATATGCCATCCTTGGTGCCTTCAGATCGGCTACAAGATCGTGGTGGCTGTCAATCGGAGGCCGATGATTTCGCCGAAAGCGCCAAGGTATCCTCCTGAAAGCCTAGAAGGTGTCGGTACAGCTGTTCGTGCTGAACTACTACGCGTTCCCAGGTATAGTTGGCCCTTGCATGTTCCTGGGCTTTTTGTCGATATTCCGTTACAAGGTACGGATTATCGACCAGCCTCTGCAACTGCCGTCGAAGATCTTGATCATTTTCTGAACCCCGATAGCTAAAACCCGAGTCTGCCACCACCTCAAGGTTTGACGGGGTGTCATTCACCAGTACGCAATTGCCGAACCCCATTGCTTCCACAAGAGCAGGGTGGGTGCCCCCCACCTCGTCCGGGAGTACGAACAGGTAAGCGTTTTTTTGCAGCTCCGCGTAACCTTCTCCATATATTCCGCCGGTGAAGATGATCCGCGGATCACGAGTCGACTTCAGGCGGCGTATGTACTCTTTTCCCCACGGGTCATCGCCCACAACAACCAGCTTCTTGTCTGTGCGGATCTTTTCGAACGCCGCAATTAAATGATGTACACAATTCTCCGGCACCAGCCGGCCAACAAAGAGCACGTATTCCCGGGAACTAAGACCGAAGCGCTCCAGCCACTCCCGGCCGCCGCCGTCGGACTCGCGTACGCCATAAGTGATGAGCGTAGAGTCCACGCCATACTTCCTCTGGTAGTAATCCTGGACTTCGCGGGAATCGGAAATGAGGGCGTTGCAAAACCAAGCCGCCAGCTGTTCCGATAACCGGAGGTAGGCGCGCGCCAACCGGCTCCATTTGGCGCGTTGCCAATCGGTACCGATCGACGGAGCAGACGACTTTCTTGCCGACGAGGCGGGGAAGAAATGCGAACAGGGTTGTGCCGGTGATGAAGTAGTGCACAACGTCTACGCGACGGAACAACACATTCAAGGTCGCGAGTGCGGAGTGCACAATTGCACTCAAGTTCTTCGTCTGGACTGTGGGCAGGGTGATCAGCCGAACGCCGTGATAATCGTCGCCACGATGGGTGCTCAGGCCTGTCCGGTTGTAAACGACGACCTGGTGGCCAAGTTGCACTAAGCGGCGCGAGATCTCGTCGGCCGCGGTTTCGAATCCACTGTACTGTGGCGGAAGAGCTTTGATACCGATCATCGCAATGCGCATGTATGTACGATCTCCTACCTTAAAAGCTTTTCGTGTCTTAATTTTTCTGTTAGCGTTTCACTTCAGGGGATTTTCTTGAGGAGAAGAAGACAACAAGGATTCAGAAACGGGGAATCGTGGTCGAGATCGCTCAACCTGATATTTTCTGGGCCCGGCTTTGATGTGGGCGATCGTCACAAGATCCGGCCAGCTTCGATCGTTCCCGATCAATTCTCAAACTACTTTTAGTCACTCTTCGATGGCTCGGCGGCCTCGCCAAGCCGGTTGAAATTGCTCCAAATAATAGCCCCTGATCAGTTTTTCGGAATAGCGTCGGCTACGTGCAACAACTTGGAGGCTCTTCAGGCCAAGCCTTTGTAGCCACCTTGGATGCAGCCGCCGCAGAAGTGGCGAATAATTCACCGCAATTTCATCATGCAGTTCGAATACCCTTCCCTTCTCGGCTATGGACTTGCTTCGGGCATGCAAGCGCAAATCCGCCCACAGCTTG
Source organism: Terriglobia bacterium (assembly GCA_963779255.1). Lineage (GTDB taxonomy): Bacteria > Acidobacteriota > Terriglobia > Terriglobales > Acidobacteriaceae > JAIQFF01. Next base: position 22,785 of record CAVZXU010000039.1, read on the forward strand.
GGAACGTGTTGAAACCTGTAGCCTTTCTGTGCGAGCCGAAGGTAGTACTCGTAGTCCATGGCGTTGTCCAGGCTGAGGTCGAAAAAATTGCCTTCTTCGAATATCCGCCGTCGAAAGAAACTGGAAGTCGTCGGAATGTAGAGGATGTGAAGGTAGGAGAGAAGGAAACGGCTGAATTCAATCTCACGGCGGACGCGAAGGAATCGGCCAGCCTCATCGATCATGGTGTAGTCGCCAAATACGACGTCCGACTGAGTGTGCTTGTTGAACGCCTCTACGACCTCTTCAAAGCAATGGGAGCGGTAACGGTCATCAGAGTTGAGCCAGCCAACAACATCACCAGTTACACGCTGAAATCCCTTATTCAGCGCATCGCTCTGGCCGCTGTCTGGTTCGGAAATCCAGCTCAAATATTCCCAACCAGGTTGGGAACTGTATCGCCGAAGTATCTCCACCGTGCCATCGGTTGAAGCTCCGTCTATGACAATGTGTTCCAGATTCGGATAATGCTGCTCTTTGACGCTCAGAAGTGCTTCTTCGATAAAGGCCGCTTGGTTGAAAGTCGGAGTGACGATGGAAATCTTCGGGTTGGTCAGCGAGGTCATTGAAGTCTCAGTCTTAACTAAACGATTGTCCGCAGAATCATTTCACCGAGCCCATAACGCGCCTGATCTGCCGGGGCTTGCAGGGCAATATCGCGCGAAACTTCGTGCCACGGCCCCCAGGGCTTTTTCACGAGAAATCGAGATTGGACGATCTCGAAGCCGTCCAACAGCGATTTCAATCGCCTTTCCCCATATACCCGGTGCCACGGGCGGAACACCATGTCGGTGCCGACCGGAATTGTGAGGAAGAGTTGTCCCGCGGGTTTCAAAAGCGTGGCGATTTTCCGCATTGCTTTCAGATCTCCGTCCTCATCCTCCGAGGAACCGTATCGGCCTGACAACCCAAAATGTTCGATGGCAGAGCACGCAACCACCACATCGAAGCCTTTGGTCACCTCAATTTGGTTGAAGTCACCGTGGATAAATGTAAAGCCACAGATTTCATTTGCCACTGTCGCATCCAGGTCCACCCCCACGACTTCGTAACCCAGGGCCAGCATCGTTGGAAGCACGGGAGAATTTCCGCATCCGATTTCCAAAGCTCGCTGCCTCGTTCGAGGTAAATTGGCGCAGATCCAACCCCAGTCGATGACTTTCTCGCCTGCCAAATCAAAGCCGCCTCGAGGCTCGCCTCTCAGCCATGGCCGGATTCCGAGCCGCCGGTCGATATCTTTCGCAATCGTTTTAATCGCGGTGCGAGTTCTCATTTATTTAGTAGTGCTCCTTCATACTTGCACCGGTTCATGCGTTGCTGGCGTCACGGTGCGTGCTTGAACGGCTGCACAGGTCTAATTGTTGGGCGTCCCTACTGATTTGCCAGGGCGGCGAGCCTCTCCGGCGCAAGCTCGGTCGGCTTGCGGCTTCTGACTACTCGGGCGGGAACGCCCGCGATTACGGAAAAAGGCGGCACTTCCCCGCGCACCACAGCCCCGGCTGCGATCACGCATCCTCTTCCAACCTGACAACCATCAAGAAAAGTAACATTTGCTCCCACCCAGCAGTCGTCTTCCAGCGTGATTCCCTTCTTGGTCACGCCCTGCATCCGGATCGGAATGTCAGTGCGCGAGAAATTGTGATTCTCCGCGTGAAAAGAGACATGCTGTCCCATGATGACGTGCTCCCCGATGCGAATCGGCCCACCGGCACCGATGAACGAATACGCACCGCAACCTGAGTTCTTACCAAATCGAAGGCCGGCGCCAAGGCTGGAGAGCATGCTTGAGCGTATCTCCGAATAGGGTCCAATAGTAACGTTGTCGCCGAGGCTGACGCCCTCGTATGAGAGTCCGTCGAGAATGACTCCCGTTTCCAGGGTCACACCTTTGCCAAAACTGCACAAGCTCAAGTTGCGTAACTGTACTCCCGGAGCCATAAACACCATCGCGGGCCTGCCCGTCAGCAGGAATGTTCTGATTGTTCCGCGAGCGAGCCACGCAAACCGGCGCAGCAAAATCATCACGAAGAGGTGAAGTGGAATACGCCGATCGAGTTCGTATTTGCGACCCTTGAGCCGGGAGAGCACGGCCTCGAAAAAGCTGTACAAAGAGTCAGACATAACTTCGATCGGTGCGGCCGGACGTGGTCCAGGGTTGGCGACCGTCTTGACGAAACTCAATACAGGGATCGCTTGCCACAATTGTAAGTAGCCTGCGAACCACGGTCAATCTTGGAAACAACCGGTCTGACCGTCAATTCGCTCAATCTTCGGTTCTCTGTTGGAGTTGCATCGGGCTGAACTAGCTAAGGGTAAGCGGCAACGCGTCGGAGATCCGGGCTGGCGCGATGCTCGAAAATATATCCAAGAGTTGGCGGTAATTCTGTTCCGGGCTATACCTGGTTTCAACCAACTGCCTACCGGACCTACCCATACGCCGCAACTCGTCCGCGCGCGACATCATCGCGCTGGCCTTGGCAGCCAGGTCGTCGGAATTGCCGGCTTCGAAGAGAGCCCCCGTCTCGCCTTCTTCCACCACGTATGGGAGGCTTCCTATTCTGGAGGCAACGACAGCCTTTCCCGCGGCATAGGCTTCCAGAACGATCAGGCAGAAACTCTCGTACCACTCAGAAGGAATTACGACGAAGAGGCTGCCGCGCAATAAGTCCCATTTTTCCTGTCCGCTTTTGAATCCAACCATCTCGATGTGACGGAGGTTTTTTCGGCTCACGTAGTCCCGCAAGTCATCTTCGAGCGGGCCCGTTCCTGCGACCTTCAAAGGCAGATGTGGCAGTGTTTCAAACGCTCGAATGAGTGTCCACAAGCCTTTTTCTTCGGAAAGCCGGCCCAGGAAGAGCACATAGTCGCCTCCTCCCGGGGACGCTAGAACTTGTGAAGCATCGATGCAGTTGGGCTTCAGGAACAGCTTTTTTGAAGCGACGCCTACCTCCAGTAGCTTTTGTCGAGTGAACTCCGTGAGACAGATGTAGCCGTCGACCTTGTCGAGACCGCCGGTGAGCCGATGGAGGGCGATCGACGACGACGCGATAGCACTGGCCAGGTAGGATTCGCGATAGCAGCGATACCGCACGGCGTGGAGAAAGTTCCCGTGTTTGCAGCGCTCGCAGACTTGGCTCCGGGTGTAGAACACTCCGATCGGGCACAGCATCCGGAAGTCATGGACCACCTGTATGGAGGGCACTCCAAGCGACCTGAGGGTAGGGTAGACAGATGGTGAAATCAACGGGAAGAAATTGTGAATATAGGCTATATCGGGGCTATGCTTCTCCACGACGTCGCGGAGGTCAGTGCTTGTCCGGCGTGAATAGATGACCTGTCCTGGCAGAGCCAGCCTTTGCCCAAGCCGGTAGTCTTTGATCTCATCATTGTGCCGCGTATATAGGATTACCTCTTCCCCGTGTTCTTGGAGAAGCTGCTTCTCCGATAGGGCAACCGCGTCCTCCCCTCCGAACCGTTGGTAGAAATCATGAATAAAAAGTATTTTCATGACCGCACGTCAGGCAAGGTAGGGGATTTGTTTGTGGACATGAATGAAAACTCCTATGCCGGGCTAGAGTGACCCGTTGCTGGCGCCTGGCGCGAATGAGAACTGACTGCTTTACTTGGAACGGTGGAGGGTAGGAGTTGCACCGCCCGACTTCCCAGCAGCGGAAGCATGGTAACGAGGGCCCAGAACGTGAACCCAAACGGGCTGGAATCGATGTCTTCTCCGACAAAAGAGAACAGCAAGACCACCAGGAACACAGAGCCGACTGCAAAAGATACGGCATCTGTTCTTTCCCGAAGTAACTTCACCGCCTTCACCGCAAGAATGACGACCAAGACCAGAAAGACGGCAAGGCTAAGAATCCCTCCACCCACGAAAACGTCAAAGAAAATCGAGTGCCCAGATCCAAGTTCGGGGTCGTATTGCATTCCCAGGTCGCGGGTGCCGGCCAGGTAACCAAATCCCAGCCAGGGTGATCGGGTCAGGGTGGCCGAGGCGAGAAATGCCCACAGCCCTAGCCGACCGCTTAGGGTAAAGACAGTCTCGGGATCCCGCATGTCGCTCAGTTTGCTCACGAGACCTGCAGCCAGACCGATCACTGCCGAAACCCAGAAGAAATAAACCCAGGGGAGGGTCTTAATCTTGGGGCGCTTCACCAGAGCAAGCGCAAAGAAAACGCCCAGCGACAGCCAGCCGACTCGAGCGAGAGAGAGAAAGAGTATGACAGAGAGAAATGCTCCCAAGGAGATAAAAACTGGCTTAGAAAGTCTCCGGCGGGTGGTCAGCAGCAGAACAAGCGCAAAAGTAGCAGCGAACCCAGCCTCGGTGATACCCTGTCCGCGCAATCGAGGAAAACCGGTTTCGGAAGTAGCCAACACCAGATCAGGGGCAATAAAGGCCGACAAGGCAACTACTGCACACAGCAGCGAACTCCCAAGCAGCAGCCGGTTCAGGCAGGTCTCGACCCCGTACCACTCTGCAAAAACGAGAGTAAAAAGGAAAGCGACCAGAATTTGGTAGACCTTGAATGCCGTTACGTCTGGAGCCAGCGAGACGGTGGTCGACGCTCCCAGCAACAGGATGGCCAGCACTGCGATCTTCTGCGGAAGCCACAACCGCAGGCGTAGCCGCTTTTGAGAATAGGCCCGGCAGAGCTGGTAGAACACCCACGCGCCCCCCAGTCCCCACACTACAACGTTCACAACAATCGAAAGATCCACTTCCCCGTAGAGCGAGGCCGCAGCGTCGCGGATCCTAAATTTTGGCGGCCCCGAAAATAGCAATAGAAAGAGCAGCCCCGCGAAAAAGCCAGCTTTCGGCCGGGTGAAAACTCGCTTGCTGCGAGAACCAGGAGACGTCAGCGAATTCTGTTCCGTGGGCTCCACTTAACTAAGCTCTTCTTGTGGCCGGAGTGGTTAGAAGCAGGAACGGTTGCCGAACTTGCTGCAGTGTGGCCTCTGACAATACATGAGCGGTCGGAGGGCTAGGGTTGGGTCGATACTGGGGCCAACCGTTCAGCGATGTGTTGGTAGCAACGTTGCAATCCTTCGCGCAGGGGAACGATCGGTTTCCAATCGTCCAGAAGTTTCCGGGACAGCCGGCAATCCAATACCTGTCCCCAGATCGCCGTGGGGCGAGAAGTTTCCCAAACTATTTCGATTGGCTTTCCGGAAATCTCTATGACCTGCCCAGCTAGTTCGCCGATGCTTATGCTTTCCTCGCTTCCAAGGTTGAACGGCCCCACCATCTGAGCATTTTTCAAATTCTCGACCGCCCGCAGGAGTGCGTCTACCGTATCGGTTACGTAGTGATACGAGCGAGATTCTTTCCCTGTCCCCATGACCACGAAAGGAGTTTGTCGAGAGTATTCGATGGCACGGCGACAGAACACCGGAATCGCTGACCCGGTCGCCAGATCTAAATCCTGGTTCGGGCCATAGGCACCGATAATTCGTGCGATCGCCGCCCGAGTTGCGCACCCTTGTTCGACTGAGAATTGAATAAGCTTCTCTCCCACCAACTTCGCCCATCCGTAAGAGAGCTCCGGATTCGCAGGGTAGGCTTGTTCTTCTCGAATAGGCGCGGCGTCAGGCGTGGCCTGCAGATCGATCGGATAAATGTGAGCGCTGGAAGCATAGAAAAAATTGGGCACTTCTTGCTCCAGCGCGGCCGACCACACATTGTGGTCTATGAGCGTGTTCTGCCTGAATACCTCTCCCGCTTGCTCCACATAATAGCGAATTCCGCCAACTTTGGATGCTAAGTGAAAGACGACCTCAACCCCTCTGCAGACGCCCTGGCATACTGACGCTTGCCGCAAATCTCCCTGCTGAAAATCTATGGCGTCCAGATTGTCGCCGAGATACTCGAGCTTACCTCGCTCTAGGTTGTCAACTACTCTAACCTGTGCTCCCTCTCTCACCAGCCGTGCAGCTAAATGTGAACCGATGAATCCCGCGCCGCCGGTGACCAGCACATTCTTTCCGTCCCAACCCTTAGCCATTCACAACTTCCTCCTCCAAACGCAGTGGTCACTGTTCAGCTCTCCAGCGCCGCGAGTCTTGCTTGAGCGCTGAGGTGCGTCGCCCGGTACCAGTCGATAGTCGCGCGTAGACCGTCACGAAGGCCAGTCCGAGGCTCAAAACCCAGCTCCTGTCTAGCCTTGGTTATGTCCATCACTCGCCGTGCTTGACCATCGGGGCGGTCCTTGTCCCACAAGATCTTTCCGCCATAGCCTAAGATGTCGACAATCGTTTCGACCACATTCCGAATGCCGGTTTCGGCGCCTGATGATAGATTCACCAAGGCGGGAGCGTCGTAAAGTTCGGCCGCCCGCACCATACCTTCGGCCACGTCGCCAGCGTAAACGAAATCCCTAGTTGGTCGGCCACTCCCCCATACCGTCACCGGTGGGTGAGAGCTCCCTCCGTTTCGTCCTTCGTCAGTAGCCTCAACAAACTTTCTCACCAAGGCAGGCACTACATGGGCATTCTCGAGGTCAAAGTTGTCGTATGGACCGTAAATGTTGCCTGGGATTGCGACCACCGCGGGGAACTGGTGTTGTCGCCAATAAGCCAGCGATTGGACGTGAAGCATTCTCTTTGCCAAGGAGTAAGGGGCACTCTCTTGCTGCGGGAGGCCATCCCATAAAGAATCTTCTCGGAGAGGCATAGGAGCGTGTTCCGGATAGCCACACCCGGCTGCGGCTGCGACGAATTTCTTGGCACCGGTCTTCCATGCGTGGTGCATGACCAGGACACCCATCATGAGGTTCTGATAGAAAAAGTCCGCAGGGCGGGCTTTGTTCGCTCCGATGCCTCCGACCAGTCCAGCCAGATGAAACACGATATCAGCTGGATGTTCTGAGAATAGCCGACGCACATCGCCTTCCTGGGTCAAATCAAACTCCCGGCTTCGGACCACGAAGATCGCTTCAACTCCCGATGCCCGTAACTTCTCCACAACGTGGCGACCCAGGAACCCGCCGCCACCAGTTACCAGCACCGACTTGTCTTTCCAGAACGAGTTCATTATTCAGTCCCTCCAAAGAGTTCTTGTGCAACCAGGCTGCAGAGAATATGTTCAATGGTCAAGTGCGCCTCTTGAATTCGTTGAACCTCCAAGGATGGAACGCAAATACTTACGTCCGCCATTGATACCAGCTTGCCGCCCATCCCGCCGGTCAAGGCGAGTGTCTTCATCTGCTCGCTGTGCGCGCGACGCAGTCCACAAACCAGATTCTCGGAGTTCCCACTGGTGCTGATGGCGAGAACGACATCCCCCGGCTTGCCGAAGGCTGCGATTTGGCGTTCAAAAATAGTATCGAAGCCAAAGTCGTTAGCGATTGCGGTCAGTACCGAGGTATCTGTGGTCAGTGCAATTGCGGCCATAGCTGGCCGGCGTTCGCTCTTGTTCAGAAGGTTGACAAATTCCGCAGCCAAATGCTGGCTATCGGCGGCACTACCACCGTTTCCGCAGATAAGCAACTTACCCCCCGTTCGCAAGCTCTGGACGATGGTTGCGGCCGCCTTTAAGATCGCCTCGAGACAGGAGTCCGCCGTTTCCCTTTTCAGCTGCGCACTTGCCAACAACTGAGACCGCACCTCTTCTGCCGCTCTCTCCACTTTCATCGCTCTTCGCGCTGTCGCCTGAACCATCATTCGCGCACCATCTCGACCGGACTGGCAAACTTTTCCTTGTCACTGCCCAGATGTCGGATGATCACCGAAGCAGCCTCACGCAGATCATCTACAACATAGTCCGCTCCGTGTTGGCCTCGTCTTTCCACTTCTTTTCCGTAGCCGGTTAGAACGAGAAGCGTTCTTGCGCCCAAATGTTTGCCAAACACGATATCGGTCTCCTTATCTCCAATCACGAAGGACTGTTTGAGATCGAACCCCAGTTCCGCAGCTGCTCGACGCCCTAACCCAACCTCCGGCTTTCGACACTCGCAATGGTCGTCGGGCTGGTGGGGACAGAAATAGACTCCGCTTAGCATGATTCCTTCTCTCTTAAGCAACTCCTTCATCTTTTGATGAATTGCCTCGAGCCGGTCCTGGTCGAAATATCCGCGGCCCACAGCGGACTGGTTGGAAACTACGATAAGTCCCAGACCTGCAAAATGCAGCCGCTTCAATCCTTCTAGGGCACCAGGGAGCAATTCGAATTCCTCTGGATCGGACAGGTAGTGCCGCTCAACATTTATTGTGCCGTCGCGATCTAGGAGCACATATCGTTGGTGTCCCGGGTGGCCAGAGGCGACAGAAAGGAGCGGATCAGCTTTGGCGTTCCCGTGTCTCCCAAGCAGCACACTCTCGGCCTCCGCGTAGGAGACGGGAGTACCGATGTCAAGAAAACGCCTGCCTTCGGGATATCCGAATAAGCCTTTCCCCACAAATTTTGGGAAGATATCGTATTCCATCGAGACGTTGCGGTCTTGCGGAATAGTGTTTAGCAAACGCTGCGACAAAAGATAAACGCCAGCATTGATCCACCCTGAGCCTTTGGATTCCTTTTCTCCAAAACTGATGATGGCTCCCCCGGCTTCAAAACTGACGCGTCCGAATCGGGCGGTATCTTGTAAATGAACCAACGCGAGCGAGGCGAGAGAGTCCCTTTGCCGGTGCCAAGCCAGAAAAGCAGGCAAGTCCAGATCGCAATAGGAATCGCCGTTCATGACGAGCACTGGGTCGGATTCCAAGAGAGGAAGTGCCAGCCGCAAGGCCCCCCCTGTTCCGACCGGCTGGTTCTCCTGGGAATAAAGAATTTGAAGGTCCCCGTACCGCTCCCCGACAGCGCTGTGAACCTGCTCCGCCAGATAGCCCGTGCAAAGGACAACCTTGCGAACACCGGCGGCGCTCAATGGGTCCAGCAGGTAAGTCAAGAAGGGCCGGCCGCCGACGGGAGCCAGGACCTTGGGCGTATCACTCAACACAGGCCGCAGTCTGGTGCCAAGTCCGCCGACCAGTATGGCACCAGTTATCATGCTGCCGAGCTCCGCCAAATCTGCAGGCCCCATCCGTCAAAAGCAAAGTCGGTAAACTGGCCGCCGAGTTTTTCGAGTTCTTTCCGAACTTCGTTCTGCCGCCCGGTTTCGCAATAGAGGAGCAGATAACCACCGCCTCCGGCGCCGCACAATTTGCCGCCAATGGCACCGTGGCGTAAGGCGGTGTCATAAAGGAGGTCGGCAGGAGTTCCCTCGGCAATGTGGGGATTCATGCGCTTCTTGTTTATATGGGCTTCGTGCAGCAATTCACCAAAGCGGCCCAGATGTGCGGTCAGCAATGCTTCCTTCATCTCGAAAGCCAACTCCCGCAACCGCTCCATACCCTTAAGAGTTTCCTCGCGGCCTTGCTTGAAAAAGACTACCTGCTTGTCCACCAGGCCGAGGTCGGGGCGAACACAGCCGGTGTAGCACAGAAGCAGGTGCGCCTCCAGATCGTTCAGGATGTCGCGGTCGATTCGAAGGGGGTTGACAATGACGCGGTCGTTGCGGAATTCGATCAAGTTGAAGCCACCGAATGTAGTCGCATACTGATCCTGCTTTCCGCCGGCTATCCTCAGGTCGACCCTCTCGACGAAGTAATTCAATTCTGCAAGTTCGTAGGTGCTCAATACCTTTCCGGTCAACGCCGAAAGGGCTCCCAGCATGGCTGCTGTAAAGGCGGAGGATCCGCCCAGCCCGCTGCCCGGCGGCGCATCCAACCGCACATCAATACTGATGCTGCGCTCAATGCCTACCTGTCGGATCGCCGCCTTGGCCAGGTCCAGCACGCCATCGTATACAGGCACCTCGCCCACAGAATATTTCACCAGATACCCAAGGTCCAAAGATCGGATGGAAACCTCGCCGTTATCGCCCGGATAAACGGTTACGTAGGCGTACCGATTGATGGTGCTGGAGAGAACTGCGCCGCCGTGCTTCTCGTAGTATTCGGGCAGATCTGTTCCGCCGCCAGCAAAACTAAGCCGCAACGGAGCCTTCGCCCGGATGATAGTTCCGTTGCAGGAAGCGCGTGGTAGATCCAGTACTCGTTCTGGAAAAGCCCTGCTTGGCATAAGAAAAACCTCTACGCGTTCGTAAATTCACTTCTGGGCATCATCCGGTAGCCCTTGATGAGTTCCTGAATTCCCTCGTCCAATGTGCGGCGGGCTTCAAAACCGGCTTCCCGTAAGCGCTGATTGGAAACGATGTAGTTTCGCTTGTCCGGATCGCTTCCTACTTCTGAGAAGTGAATATATAAGTTTGGCACGTAGCGCTTAATCTGCAGCGCCAGTTCTTCCTTCGACAGGTTGGCGGCATCCAGGCCGACGTTGTAAGGCCTGCCAACCATGCGGTCCGAATGCTGGATGCAATGAACGAAACAATCGGCGACGTCTCGAATATGCAGATAATTCCTCTTGAAATCCTTCTCGAAAATGACGATATACCGATCTTTTACGGCCTCATATACAAAAGTGTTGACCAGAAGATCCAGCCTCATCCGATTGGAAAATCCAAAGACTGTCGCCAGCCGCAGCGTAATTGTATTCTCGGCATTCAACAGTTCCGTCTCTGCATCTGCCTTGAGGCGACCGTAGAGCGAGATGGGAGCCAGAGGCGTTTCTTCTGTGCAATGAAGATCTCCGGATTTCGTTCCGTAGCCGCTGTTGGTTGTCGGAAAAATCACCAACTGGGCAGGCTTTCGAAGCCGCTTCAGCAAGACCACGGCATCCAGGTTGACCGAGGTTGCAAGCCAGGGATCACGGTCGCATCCCGGCGCTCCGACCACCGCAGCGAGGGGGATCAGCACGTCAGCTCGATCAATCAGGCCGCGCAGGAGTTCTTCGGATCGCGCGTCACCGAAAACAAAGTCGAAATGAGGATTTGCGCAAAGCTGAAACAAGCTACGCTGACCGTAGATCAGATTGTCGACGACGGTGACGTGATATCCGGCGTCGAGCAGGCGCTCGCATAATATAGAGCCGATGTAGCCAGCCCCTCCTGTTACAAGAACTCGCATCAATTGGCCTCAGTGTTTAGAAAAAATACCGACTTCTCCAGCTCGAGCCGTAGCGTGATCACCATCCCCAACAAGAATCGGAAAACACAGGAAAATTACCGTCGCATCATCCTAACGGCACCCACCCTATACTTGAGTAAAAAACACGTTGTAGAAGGTATTGTGATGATTTTCGGTGAATGGAACCAACTCACCTGCCACCGCGATGGACGCGGTGTAGTCATAGGTCTCCATCAGGCCGACTACGTCGTTAATACTGGCGCCAAATCTCTGAAGCATGGGCTCGTAAAGCTCAAGCATTATAAGGCGCGGCTTGCGCTTTTGATCGGAAAGCAATTCATGGGCTCCACGGATCACCCCTGGCTCACCGCCTTCCACATCAACTTTTAGGACATCGACCCTGGAAACGCCGGCGCTAACGCAGTACGAGTCGAGAGTAATCATTCGCACTTGCGCCTTGTCGACTATTCGCTTCCTGCCAGTATCAACGGCGGATGAAAAACCCCCGTCCTGGGCCACGTAGAACTCGATGTTCGTATTGCTATCGCCAATCGCACAGTTATTTAGGACCACATTGGGCAATTTATTTGCCAGCACATTCACTGTAAGAACATGGTAGTTCAACGAGACTGGCTCGAATGCGTGAACTACCCCCTGGGAAGCTTTCTTGGCTAAGAACAGCGTGTAAAAACCGATGTTTGCGCCAATATCGACACATACGTCACCTTCTCGCACATTCTGCTGGATGAACGCAGAGTCTCCGGGCTCGTACTCGCCAAAAAAATAGATGTCGTGACCGAGATCTTCATCGGCCCTGACCAGCATATCCAGTCCGGCCATTCGAGAATGACGGAAGCTACAGTGCCCATTCCCGCGCCGGCGCAGCAGTTTGAAATCCGCCAGCAGGCCGCTTACTTCGTGTTGAGTTGCCTGCACGACACGCCGCAGGCGAATACGGGTTCTGGCGATCATGTGGTCACTGGAACAGGGTCTTATCCAGGAGCTTTTGTCCGGGATAGTGTACTTCCGACTTTGAAGAAATTGAGAGCCACGGCAGGTCCATAAAGCAGGCGTCCAAGAGCAGCTCCGGTCAAGCCGAGGCGGGGAATCAATATCGCCGCAGCACAGAGAGAGAGTATGCCGCCCAAAACGTTGACGATAGAAACGTACCGCACACTTCCGAGTGCTAGCAGAGTGTAATGAGGCACAACATTAACCGCTAACAACATGTACGCCACCGCGAGAATGGCGAGGATGACATAACCTTGCTGGGCAAACTGCGCCCCCATCCAGAGTGTGAGTATGGGTTTGCCCAGCAGAATAAGAGGCAGAGCCAGAGCAAGCGAAAACCCGATGCTACTCAATAAAGCGAACCGGAAGACGCGCCGAGGCGCATGGATCTCACCAGCTTCGTGGCGCGAACTGATATGCGGAAACAGGAAATTGAATGCAGCACCACCCAACCCGTGAATCGGCTGCGTTGCCTGAACGCACAATACGTAAATTGCAACCGGCACCGTACCTAGCATCGCTCCCACCAGGAACCGGTCAGCGTAGCTGAACACGACCGCAGCCAGGGCCTGCAGCCAACTGAAGCAACCGAAGGCGAATACTTCCCGAAGGGCATCCGGTCGCAGGGTGGGGAGGACATTGAAGGATCCCGCTATCCCCTGGGCCGCGACCGCTTGCAAGACTACGACCAAGGCCGACCAAAACAACGTAGCGAGCATGATATCTACGACGCCGCGTCCCAGCGCAGCCAGAACCACGGCCGAGACAACCACCACCGACCGAAGGAATACGTTCAGTTTGACGGGAGGTCCGTAGCGCTGGAAAGCCCGAAGCGTGCTCACGAAAACACTCTCGACCGATCGCAGCACCAGAATGATTGCGCTGATCCTAATCGCCCCGATGCTTGCACTTTGAAATTCGGGCTCAATCTTGAAGACACTGTGAGCGAGAAAAGGCGCTGTTATCCATACCAACACTCCAGCCAGGAATCCGAGAGCAAAGTTAATCGTCAGGGTCGCCCGAATCGTGCGTTCCACGCCCGCGAAGTTGTTCTGACCGCGGTAGGCGGAGACGTATTTGACGGTAGCGTCACCGAACCCGGTACTGAGTATGCCCATGCTGCCGAGAATCGCGCTGACCAACATCCAGATGCCATACTGTGGCAGCCCCAGGCGATGCACCAGAAATGGCGCGGCCAATAGTAGAGCCACCGGTTGAGCAACATATTCCGCAACACTGTACGCCGCATTGCTCGCGCTCTCCCGGAAGTTGCGGGAATTCCTCAGCGCAATCACGCGCCTGCCGACTTCGGACGCGCTCCAGGTTTCAGTACCCATTGATGAGGGAATGAAGACGGCTCAAGCTGGAAACAGTCGTTGTTCTGCACGGGACTGAAACTTTATTGGGAATCCCCACTGGGTCGCCCGACGTAACCTTTCAGCCGCACAAAAGCGGGATGTTGTACGCAACGCTCACGAACGCGTCCGCCCTGTTGGAGGATGCTCGACACAAGAATTCTTCTCGGATCCTGTGGGTCCAGGCTTTCCAGCCTTCTTGATCCAACAATGCAGGCTGAGGCGACAACCACCGACAGAATGGTGAGCAGAACAATGATCAGCGTCCTTGGGGGGAACGACTTTCTTTCCGGTACATTCGCCGGATCGATCACATTGACGGTGGGAATCTCTTTGGCCTCCTGGATACGAGCCAACTCATACTGCTGGTTCAGCAACTCGTATACCGTTTCTTGGATCTTCATCCGGCGGTAGAGGTCGGCCCACTGCACGCCCAAGAGTGGCAACTTTCGAATCGAGGGATAAAGGTCATTCGAGGGGGGGCATCGGCGACCAAGGAAGCGTCCGTGCCGCCCAACTTGTCGAGTTGGCGCTTTAGTTCGCCCACCCTTGCCGAAAGCGCACGCACCCGGACATTCTTGTCTGTATAGATCTGTTCGAGGCCCTGCAGTTCCGACTGGGCTGCGATCATCTGGCCTTGCAGCACGGCAGCCGATTCCACCATCGCCCTGGTCTGCTCCTTGATATCCAGAGCCGAGTTCTTGCTGGCAAAAACACTGAACTGGCGCTCGGCATCTTCCAGATCGCCCTTCACCGACGCTAGACGTTGCTCGATGAAGACTCGTTCGCGGCGGGCCGATGACGTGCTTACCTGCGAGACCAGTCGATTCAGCTCCTCCACGTAGGCCTGGGCGATATCGTGGGCGCGCTGCGGATTTCCATCGGTCACCGTCAACGTGATCACGCCGCTCTTCCGGTCGTCTGAGACCCCGGAACGGCTGCTAAGCATCTTGCGAGCATCCTGCTTGTAGCGTACCCAGTACACCTTCTGTAGTTCAAACCGATCCACGATATTGTTCTGGACGGTCCGGCTGCCGAGCAGGTCAACAAACAAGGCGCCGGTATTCTTCATTCCCAGCAGATTCCCAGCCATCGCCGCCAAGCCAGGCGAGGTTTTTCCTGCCATCGCCGCCAGCATCGCGCCACTTTCGTTCAATGTGTCGGGAGGCATGATGCTCACCGTGGCTTCATACCTTCGTGGAATAAGGAAAGCGATTATGGTGCTGATCACTACCGCCCATATCGCTACGCGGTAGAGCAGCGACCGCCTTTCCCAAAGCAACTTGAGGCGCTCGAGCCAAACTAACCCTGGGTTTTCTCCCGTATCCTCGACCGGATGTTGGTCAGGCTGGAACTCTACGTCGCTCACCGGATCGATCTCGTGGATAACCACGGATTGTCTTAAGCTCTCCACCACAATTCTCTCTTCCAAACACAAGGCACCGGAAAACTCAACCGATGCGCCTTCCGAGCCCAATCTCCAAGGTATTCCGATGCTATGTAATAGCGATCATACCCGATATTTCCGTTGAACAAACACAAGCGACTAAAGCCACAGCCATGCTTACACGCCACGCATGGCGAATATCGAAGTGTGTAAAAGAATGGCTAAATCCATGAAGAAATTTCGGTGCTGGATGTAATACAGATCGTATTCCATATTTTCATGAATGAGGAATGCCCGGTCCCCGCTGAGTTGCCACAGGCCGGTAAGGCCCGGTTTCACCTGGAGCCTCTGCCTCTGCCGGGTGCTGTACTGCTCCACGATAAAAGGCATTTCCGGACGCGGCCCGACCAGCGACATATTGCCCTGTAGGACGTTCAAGAGCTGGGGTAGCTCATCCAGACTGGTCCGCCGCAAAAATCTCCCCACGCGGGTGATCCGCGAATCGTCAGAATCCCGCGGCGAATAGTCGTAAGCCGGTGCGCTGGTATGCATGGTTCTGAACTTGAACATCTTGAAAAGTTCGCCGTTGTGTCCCACCCGGGACTGCCGAAATAGCACCGGTCCCGGCGAATCCAGCCGGATGAGGAGCGCCAGCAGCAGGAATAAAGGAAGGCCCAAAACCATGAGCAGGAGCGATCCCAGAAAGTCGCAAAGCCGCTTGAGAATTTCGTATCCCATCCTGCTGGTTCGCCCAAACGACACCAGCAGCACGCCGTCGATGTCGCGATAGTCCACCCATGGATCCGAGGGCAGGAGGTGACCGGGCACGAACGAGATCCTGGCATTGGCGGCCAAAGCCTCATTCATGACACGAACGAACTTCTCCGAGCTAATGGACGGAATTGCGATAATGATCAGGTCGATACCGTATCTTGAGATCATCTTCGCGTCCAACGGGCCCGGTGTGATGGGCGCGGAACGACGGCGCTCATACCCGGTCTCGTAAATCACAGACCCAGCCTTGGCGGGGTCGTCATCCACAAACACCACTGGCTCCAGCCCGAGCTTGGGCGATCGACGCAGAACCGAAAATACTCGCCGTCCCGTATAACCCGAACCATAGATCAGCACCTTCTCGTTACCATACCCTCGTGAATGAAGGACACGAACCAGCGAATAAACCATGTTCTTCTGCAAGAACAGCAGGAGCGGAACCAGGTTCAGACAGAGAACCAGAAGCCAGCGCGAAAAAAGGAAGTTGGTGAAGAAGCTGACTGCAAACACCATCAGAAAGGCCCCGACGGAAACGCGAAGCACTTGCTCGGTCTCCCGCACCCGCAGCAGACTGTTATCGCGCCGGTAGGCCCCCACGCGATCCAACATCAAAACCATCACAATGGCGAAGACGAAGGCCAATGCTAGGACGGCCTTGGCAGGGTAGTAGATGCGCTTGCCCAGCTCGAGCGCGTCGTAGATGACATAACCCAGACTCACCGCAGCGGTGATGGTTACCAGGTCCGCGATCACTTCGCACAGGACGATGGCTCGACGTAAGCGCATCGCTGCGGTCTGCCGTTCGCTGGACGGAATTACGGTGAGGTCGCCTCCCCCGAGCTTGCCTGGTAAGGTGCCCCTAGCTGTCCTGATTCCTACTGAAGAAGGCATTTGTTCTACATCTCCTCTGATTTGCAAACCAGAACTGCGATCAGCAATGCCACTCCTGGCGCCATTTTGAACCCGGGCCTCAGCCCGGTGAATTATCTAACGCTATTCTTCGAGCCTCCACCGCTCCGATCATTACGGACCTCCGATTCCCGATGATTCACTGATTCCATTCGCGGTGGAACGTCGAAACACCTTTTGAGGTTGGAACTGAAACTCGACTGCGGCTGTCGTATTCCGTGACGAATTAGGCTGGATCAAAGGAAATAGCCAGCGCTCGTATTGCACCCAGGCGGAGAGGCCGATGTTGGGACGTAGCCAATAATCGCTTCGCACGCCAACGTCCGTCAGGGTGCCCCCGCCGGGAATGAACTGCTGACTTACCTTCTGATGTCGATAGTTGAATTGAAGCCGATTACGCGGACTGAACCAATAGTTTGCCCAGCCTTGGGCGCCTTGCCCCTCACGCCCAATCCAGCTTCCCATGAGCTGTCTATTGTTCGTGTAACCGTTCAGGTAGCGGTCATTGGAATAGAAAAAGCCGTGGCTAAGGGCTCCTCCGGCGGGCACATCGGTGTAGACGCCTTCGGCGCGAAAATCGAGCTTCGGAATGCCCGGAAGGTGGGAGAAGTAAAGACCGGCGCGGATGCCGGAACGATCCCAATACGCAATCGGGGAAATCTGGTCATCGGCAAACGCATCACCATAAAACGTCACCCAATCGCGGAGCTTCGGCACCCGATAAGACCAATCCATTCCCGATCGCCGATCGCCCGGGTCTGAGGTAAATGACCGGCTAATGCTAAAAAGGCTGTTCTTGAACGATTGAAGAGTAAAAGGAACGTCCTCCCCGGCGAAAATGACGGTGCGAGAAAAACCAAATTCGAAATCCGGCGTTGGTTTGAAGGTGAAGCGCTCGCCGTGAATCATGGGCTGCGGGTGAAGGGTATGCTGAACGCTTCCTATGACCCCATTCACATTCATGAATTGCTGACCACTGAATTGGCCGAGGAAAAACTCCAGCCTCACAGGTCCCAGCCAACCTAGGATGCTAGGCAACTTTAGCGGCGTGACCCGATTGATGCGAAACATGTTGAGCGGTGCAGCATTGTCGCTCAGCATCGTCGGGCCCCCGTCACCGGGGCCCCACCACAGGCTCTGGCGGCCGAACGAGACCTGCCAGTTAGAGAACATCAGGCCTACATAGGCATCCAGCACCGCGAACTGACTCGTAAAGGGCTGGGCCGTATCCGGAAGCAACGCCCCATGGTCTATCTGCTGCAGCGTTTGGCGCGCTGCCAGAGAGAGCGCCGGCAATCCCCCAGCTGTCTGCACTTCGCCACGGAAATAGGAAACCCAGCGGCCCTGGGTGGCATATGCCGAAAAGCCGGTGGCGGTATTCCAGCCTTTACCGTAGGGTCGCCCAAAATCGTTGATTTGGGTCTGCCCAAAGTGATAGCCGTCGTTAACCGGCGTCCCGGAAATGTACTCCACGCGCGAATAAAGGGATTCGACCCGGAAGACGCCTTGCTCGGCTCCGTCGATTTCGGTGCGAAATTCCCGTTCGAGTTCCGTGACGATTTCCTGCGCATCGTCGCTATTACCATGAGCATCGGCCAAATGATCTCCGGCTTCACTGACCAGCCGTGCACACTCACGACGGGTCCAGGGCCGCATACCGGCAAACCCGCTGTCAACCAAGTTCAACGCAGCCAGTCGCTCGAGGGCCGGATAAACCCAACTGTCCAATGGGACGTATGGTGTTCCTTGATTCTGTGGGCTAGACCGGCTGTCCCGGAACAAGTCACTGATCGACCTCCAGTCCCCACCGCCCAGTTCTGGATCGTGATGGCGGTCGTAAACCTCCTGTGCAATCAGCGTACCGACGATACCGCCGACGAAAACGTCGGAGGGAAAATGCTGTACCGATCTGATCCGCCAGTAGCTGACAAAAGAAGCCAGGCCGTAGGCCAACAGTTTTGGAATTGGACCGGGATACTCGTGTCCGATCACTCCCGCCACGGCCCATGCCGCAGTACTATGTTCGGATGGAAACGAGGTCCCCCCCTGAAAAAAATGTCCAGCCCCGTCACCCTGCAGAGGCCGCTCACGACCCAGTCCGTACTTGAAGACCTCTGAGGGAACCAGACTGTTGAGCGCAGCTTCGCCAGCCAGCAAACCGGTCTCGCGCCAATGACTGTTGTGGGATGGAAAACTCAACAACCACAAGCCTGCGGCGCCTCCAACCAGTGCGCCCACTCCGGCGTTTGAAAGGGTATTGTAGTGGCTGATTGTCTTCGGATCATGAGACAGATGGAGGCTGGCGTCGCGGTCTGTGACGAACAGTCCCGCCGAGATTCCCGCTAGCGGCACGAGCCATTCAGTATCCGAAAATCGCAAACCGGCCGGACTGGTCCAGATCTGTCGTTGGTCCTGCAAGAAATCCCTTCCCAACGCGACCAAGCCGTGGTGAGAGTCCTTCCCAACGTCGCTCGAATTATCCGCTGGTGTTGGCTGTTCTTTGTCTGTCACTTTGCCTGGCACTGTGTCCGGCACTTTGGGCGCGTCCACCGCCTGCCTTTCAGGCTGCTGCGTCTGCGGGGCGCAAAGAGTCGGTTCCGTGAGGATCAGACTAAACCCTGTACATGCGCACGCCGCCACCACACTGATCCACTTCCGCAGACTCCCCCCTACTACGGCTTGATGTAAGCGACGGTTAACGCGACAGAAGTAGCAATCTGTGCTGCCTGTAGGGCTGTTGTCCAGTTTCGAGGTCCAATCCTGGGCGCCTTTTCCGGAACGACAACCGAGTCCCCGGGCTTCAAGGCTGCGCTCATCGGGTTACCCGACCACCACCCGGAGGAGTTGTTTTTCGAAGAAATCACAGATCCGTCTGCCCGCACCACGAAGACGGCTTTCTTGTCGGCTATCTGAGTCAACCCTCCCGCTTGGCTCAGGTACCACTGAGCACTTCTGCCCGGCTGGTAACTGATTGCAGTTTGGTTAAATACTTGCCCGGACACCATCACGTAGTTTGCCTTCTTGGGTATCAAAAGTATGTCGCCATCGCGCAAGGGCACATCTCCCGCCGTATTTCGCCAGCGCTTGATATCAGGCTGAATATGTACTACGACGCGGCCAATCGGGGCCGTGGCTTCGAGTTGGGTAAGCGTTGTTTCCGTCTGCGCGATTGCGGTCAACTTGGCGTTCTTCTGATCTGGATCGGTGTCGGGCAGGGCTTTGAGGTTCGCCTGTTCTGCCTTGATTCGTTGCACCAGCGTCAGATGAGACTTTATCTCAAGTTCGCGCACGTCGCGCCGCATCAGCACTGCGCCATACGGGTAGGCTTCAGGACCAAAGCCTCCGGCTCGTTCCAAAACCGAACTCAGACGCTCGCCCGGTCGTATGCCATAGGAAGAGGGATGTTGAACTTCGCCACGCACGGTGACCGACGCGCCGATGTCATTCCAACCAGGAACTTCCCGAATGGAGAGCAGATCGCCATCGCGAAGTTGCAGGTTGTCATTGCTATTGCCTCGCAGGGCCATCGCGAGTTCGACCGGCACAATCTCATTTGAAGTGCCAGCCAGTTCACCCACTTTGTAGCGAGTGAGGTCGGCCTGCACTGGGTCCGCGCTCCGCTTGAGGCCCCCTGCTACCCGAACCAGATCCTCAACATGCATATTGGTGGTCAGGGGATATCGGCCAGGCTTTGCCACCTCGCCCTTTACATAGACAGAAGGTGGATCCACTTGGGCGGCATTGCGATGGACAAGGACGCGGTCGCGCGGCTCCAGCAGAATGTTATCCCCCGAATTCCCCGCCAGCACGCCGGACAGATTCACGCTGTGAATCGTCATCGTCCCATCCGGTTGGGTTCGGAAGAGTTGAGCTGAGTCCAGCTCGGCTTCAGTGGATGTTCCTCCCGCCAGATATATGGCGTCTCGAAGACGAGCTTGTCCAGAGGTGCGGTACTTGCCCGGCGATCGTACCTCGCCACCCACCCAAACTGTCGGGGCCGGTTCAAAATCGTAACGGCTGAAGACCCGGACTGTATCAAGCGGCTGCAGTTTCGGAGACGCCGCCGGATTAGCCAGTGCCGCCGACAAATCAAAACTTTCCACGCTGGGACGAAAATCAGGCGCGTTGAGCCGCACAATCTCGGCATAGTGTGCAGCCGGCTCAGGCAGGAGGTCATTGTACGAGTCCAGCAGGTCGGTCAGCTTCATTCCATCGTGATAGGAATAGCGCCCGGGACGAAGGACATGTCCCTGGAGATAAATTGCCTGCTCGTTGTAAGAGGCAATCGGAAAGATGTGGATCTGGTCGCCGTCCTGAATTTTGAAGGTGCTGAGCTGCTTGGTGACAGTATCGAGACTACCTTCAGGCAAGAGATCGAGAGTCAACATGGTGCGCTTCTCGTGGGCTTCCAGACGCTGCAGTTCGATGTGGTGGAGGGCCGCCGCAGGCAAGATTCCGCCGGCCAAATCCAGAACGTCAGCCAGAGAGCTTTCGCCGCGCAGTTCGTAGACAGCGGGCCGCCGTACCATTCCGCTCACGGTAACCTGGCCGCCCATTGGAGGAACCAGCAGGGAGTCTCCATTTTCGAGTCTCTTGAGGTCAGATCCGACACCGTGCAGCAGCAGATCGTAGGCGTCCACTTCTTCGACAAGCTGTTTGCCGCGGTAGTGTTTCAGGTTGCGTAGTGATCCCCGCGGGGTAATGCCTCCGGCCGCAAACAGGGCATTGAGTGGGGTGGACAACGAACTGATGTCGTAGGCACCGGGCTCGGCAACTTCTCCCACTATGTACACGCGAATCGTCCTCAATCGCGATAGCGAGACATCCGCGGACACATCGCGGAACTGGGTGCGGAGTACCTGCTGCACCGATTCCTGAACTTCCCCGAGAGTTCGCCCGCTTACCAGAAGCGGACCGGCCTCGGGCAAATTGATCCGTCCCTCCCGGTCCACTGCTCGAACCATTCTTTGTGAAACCGCGCCCCAAAGATTGATCGACAAGCCATCCCCCGGCCCAACCACGTAGTCGGGCCCGACCGGCAGATCCATTGGAATGGCGTCCATCGCACGCGTCCCGTTGCGGAAGATTTCCATGCCGAAGCGCTCGGGTTCACGGTCCCTGGGAGCGGCCTGCACGTACAAATCGTAAAGCGAAGGAATGTCGGCGTATGGATTGCTCTTGTGGACCATTGCGACAGGGACGAGGTCCTTATCCGTGCTCAGCCCAGCTCCACGCGCGCCGGGAAGCCGCACAGTACGACTCATGTCTTTGCCGCCGGCGCCGGTTACCTCTGCCTGACTTCCCGCGACTGATGAGAAAGAGAAATCGTCAAGGTTGTTACGTTGCATCAGACTGTCAATGCCGTCCATCCCCGGGGACGGTATGTTTCGGCCCGCGCCTCCCGGAATTCGACTGGCAAAATCTGACGATAGCGAGGCCGGTTCCACGGTCGGAGAGCCACGGGAATCGCTATCATCACGGCCAACAGCCGTACGCATCGTCCGATTTGCGCCTGACGGCGATATCTGCTCTGGCAAAACTGGCGGAGCCGTTTCAGGCACTGGGGCTTCATCCGGCTGTGAGTTTCCCCGCTGCCTCCCGCGAGGGGAAGCGGAATCATTGCAGTTCGACTGACTTCGTGGATCGCAGCTGGTGCGTTCGACCTTCGATTGTTCGTGGCCTAGATTTTTGTCGGTTTCTTCCAGCGAGTCCTGTGCTTCACGGTCTTCACGCTGGGCCAGGCGACGCACACGCTCTTTCAGTAGCAGGTCTTGTTCTTTCGCAATGTCCGATTCCGGATTCACGCTCGGCAGCAGGTAACCGTACCGCTGCACCAACCGCGTGGCTACTGAGCGGAACATGACATCGTGTTCCAAACGGTCAAAAATCGCCTGATCGGTCAGCGATTCGTCGTCCACAATTTGTCCGCTGTTCGTGGCTTCGTTGGCGACCCAACGCTTCAGTTCCACAAGAATTCCCGGATCTTTTAAAAGAACTGTCTGGAGCTGGACCGACGAAGCCGCCACTCGCTGCAGGTTTTCCCTCCCTAGATCGGGAGACTCCACCGGGCGCGTGGACATTGAGGCATCACGCGACTCACGTTCGCGATCATTTCCTTGCACTTGCGCCTGAAGGCCTACACAACACATCACGGCGACAAGTGAAGCAAGAATTAATAATCTACGTCTTAACATCATCTTCCCCATCATCCCTTCAGATTGTATCGATCACATCTGTGGCTCGTATCTAAGGGGCACGCTCACCGAGGAGCCGTCAAGTGTCCCGACCAGCTTGTGGAAGCAAATGCAACAAGGGATGGTTCCCCCGTTCGTTCTCAGGTACAGCTTCGCCCTCTCACTCACAGGGCGCCCATGAGCCTACCCAGACATCAACAAGTACAAAAGCTCAGCCCCAGATGTAGCGTTCCAACAGTCACCAGCTTGGGCACTCTAATCTTTGGCCAACCTGCGACCGGCCGATTGCAGCCACGCGAGGCGCTCTCGACTAATCCGAGAGTCCTCGATCGAGACAAACCGCAGAAGTGACTTTGAATTGCCGGTTCGGTCTACCTCCCCCTCAGTCGCACTCCCAGCGGTAGATCTAGGCTTCGCAATGCACGCCAGCCACTTCGGCTACCCTCCGAACAGCGTTGAGAAATCCTTCTTCGGAAGGTTCGATGTCGTCGGAGTGGACGTCCAGAGAGGCCCAGTAACATACGCTGTAGTTCTGATGTGCCGCCACCGCGATGATACGTAAGTTAGGGTACTCTCGCAGTAACGCATCGCACAGGCTGGGCCGTTTGCCCGGACCGTCGACAGCGATCACCAGCAAGTCGGGCAGCGTCTTACTGACACAGTCGGGAATCTCGGCGTCATTGGAGACCTCTCCCACCACCTCGATCCAGGGCTGGTCCGAAAGCGTGCCCAGAAGTGCCTCGCGCATTAACCTGGGACGATTGGCCACGAGAACACGAATCGCTTTGTTCATCGCACTTCTCCCTTGCTTGAGTGAAGCACAAGTATCGATTTTTTCAACTGATCATGAAAGGCTCAACAAAGGCAAATTTCAGATCAATTCTGAAGCCCTCGCAAAGCCCCCCATCGGATAGACTCAGTCGTGCGTGGGACCTATGCCAGCACCAACATCGCACTAGTTCGAAGCACTAGTCGGATTGGTCCTCGACGTGTCTGCACTGCCAGGAGCTGTTATCGAAAACCCGATGTCTGGATGGACACTTAGCTCGTGCGGAATAGTCGCAAGCTACTGGTGTCCCCGGTCCCGTGACCGCACGACGCCCAGAGGAGCGCCCAGTTGGTCGCGGGAAATCGCTTTGCCGGTCGCGATCGACTGCGCGATAGATAGGGTAGTATCGGTAACCTCAACCAGTTCTACAAAGGGAATCGGGGATTGCGTCCCGGACATCATGGATTGAACGGTACGCTGGATCTCACGGTGGTGTCCCTTGTCACGAGCTGATTTCGTCCGCTTGGTTTTCCTGTCCCGTGTAAGTTGCAGGGCATTCACGCTCAAGTCGATGCCGCCAGAGAGAAAGACTCCCACCCGCACATCGCTCACTTTGCGCAACCGGACCGCAGTCCGTAGTTCTTTGACAATCCGCTCCGCAATCTCTTCTTCCGGGGCGTTTACCAGAGGCTGGGTATGGTCCAGCACGTCCCAGTAGCGCGACTCCGCGATACTCCCATCCTCGCGGATACGCAGCCAGCTCCCAGCCGGGAGTTTCCGAATCCCCCGGAACATGGTCGTCGGCGCCGGAGTGGTCAAGGAAGGACAGGAAGTGGTACAGGGCTTCCTCGTCCAGAGCGCGTTCCTGCTCGAGGTCTTGCAACAAGGCCTTGATTTCAGAAGCAAAAGTGATTCGCCCGTGATGCACAGAATAGTAGAGCGGTTTGATACCGACGCGGTCGCGAATCAGCCAAAGTTCACGCCGGCGAGAGTCCCAGAGGGCGATCGCAAACATCCCGCGAAAGCGCTGAATGCAGTCGATGCCCCACTGTTCGAACGCCTGCAGGATGACCTCAGTATCCGAGTGGTCGGTCTTCCACTGGTGGCCGCCTATCCGCTGCAATTCAGCGCGAATCTCCGCGTGGTTGTAAATCTCACCATTGAACGTGACCCACAGCGAGCCATCCTCATTGCCCATGGGCTGCGAAGCTGCGGTAGAGAGATCGATGATCGACAGCCGCCGATGTCCCAGGCCCACCCGCCGGTCCGGCGAAACCCAGGCACCCGCGCCGTCCGGGCCGCGGTGGGCAAGGGTTTCGGTCAGGCGTTCCAGGTATGAGTTGCCGACCTGAAACGAACTGTTTCTGAAGCTGAAAACGCCAGCGATTCCACACATAATATTTGGCTACAGCGATGACTCAGGGGCACGTCACAAAACAAACTAACAGAAACTAGTAAGCGCAAGTGGGAGTCTGTCGGCCATTCGGGGTTCCACTCGATGAGACGGCGAGAACCAGCCAGGGCGTAGCATACCAGGGGCCCGCACGCGAAATCCGTTCCCGCAGCCCATATCCAGCAGGCGCACAGAGGCGCGAGTCCTGGCCGGATACCGGGCTGTGATCGCGTCCCTTACAAAGCGCAGCCGCTTGCCATAGCCCCAGGGATTCTCTTCCACCCTCTGATCATCCCACGACCTGACACCTGTACCCGCCAGCGCGGCTGGTGCGGAACCGGCCCCATCCACTGGCTGCGGCGTCGCTTATCGCGCTTCCGGCGCGGAACTCACGCGCATTCAGGCTTCCCTCACTCGTAATCGCAGGGCGGTAAGGCGAATCACCATAAAGGAAAAAGAAAAACGCCAGGAAGTATGAGATCGAGGATACTACGGATGCTCCCGCGATCCCGTGGTTCGGAATGACCCAAAGATTGAGTAATCTAGGCCGCGAGGGACACAATGAGTGCAATACTTTTAGAATGACATCGATCCTACTGTAGCTAAGGCACTTAAGCCATCGCGTTCCCACTTCAACAGCCTTGGGCCAACTCTCGAGTGTCCAAGATATTTACACTAATTTCATAAAGCAGTTAAACGAGTTGAAGATCCAGGAAATCGTCAACCAATGTCCGTAATTTCAACGCTAGATATTTGAGACGCCGTCGAACCTTTTCCGCCGAGTCAGCCGTATAATTTAGGAAACACTCTCAACATGGGTGTTCCCGAGGTTGGTGGTCGCATTGTAAGTATCTTCTGCAACCGCAGTAACTTCGTCGGAAGTGGTCCACCATGACGCAGGACAAGAACGTAAATGATTCAGCGAAAGTAAAGGTCTTTCTCTTGGCCGAGAATCGACTCCTTCGGGAAACGGTTGTGCGGCTGCTGGAGAAAAAGGGAGGGGTCCTGATCGCCGGCGTCAGCCGCTACACTGACTCCACCATAGAAGAGATCATGGCCTCGGGCTGTTCCATTGTGCTTATGGATTCTCTGGCCACGACACGGGGGACAACTCTAATTTGCGATTTGCGCGAACTGGCTCCGCAACTCGGGGTCATCCTTTTCGGTATGGACGAAGATCCTGACGCATTTCTGCGATCCGCGTATCTCGGTGTGAGCGGCTATGTTCTGAAGGAAGCTTCAGCCTCGGAGATTGTCGCCGCCGTTTTGGGCGTCGCGCGTGAGGAGGCAATGTGGCCGCCGCGTCTGTGTATGACACTCCTCCGACATCTGTCTCAGGAGTACCGCACCCGCTCAAGAATTTCACTCCTGCCCGGAGGTTCCAAGTATTGTCTGACCCATCGACAACTTGAACTTATGCGCTTGGTGGAAAAGGGACTCACCAATAAGGAAATCGCGGTCAACCTGAACCTGTCGGAATTTACCGTCAAGAACCACCTGAGTCGCATCATGAAAGAGCTGGACGCGGAGGATCGTCACGAAGCCGTCGAGGCAATTCGGGCCATCGGGCTCTTCCCTGCCGCCTAGGCCCGTCTTCCTGAATTGTCTGGCCGACGTCGATCTGAGAGCGTGCATCTACGCAATTCAAGTCCGCTTCCAAAAATGAGTCTTGGTGCGCCTGGCCACCGAAAATCCAGGTTAGGCAGCGCTACAAACCTGCGTTCAGTCGAAGAAAGTGGCTGGCTCCGCCGCCGGCAAATCGACCGGCGCGGACCCGTTCGGCCATGCTGACAAGAAACAGCCAGAATAGGCTAAACTACCGACCGCCACGGCGGTCACGCCGCGAGGACCCGGGGGATGGATGCAGGTTTCGCAAAAAGGGGGAGAGGCGGGGTGAGAGCCCGGCTGGATTGGGTTGCCGGTTTATGTCCGGGGCGGATGAGAGCAGGCGTAATTCTGCTCTGGATGCTGGCCTGCTCGTTGCCCGGGGTCGCACAGCAGAACGAAAACGAGGCAGTTTCCACCAAACCCAATGTTCAAATTGATCTGGCCCCTGCGGAGTACATGGGACTTTCCCGCGGTGCCAGGCTATCCGGCGCGGCCAACGTTTCGCTGAATTTTCTGGACGCGCGCCATATTCTGCTAACCTTCAATCCCAAGAAGCTGTTCACACGCCAACCCGACTGTCCGCCGACTCACGATGACCGGCTGATGCACGTCGCGGTCCTGGAAGTCCCCAGTGGAAAGGTGGTCAAGCAGGCGGACTGGTATCTGCATGACACGCGACGCTATCTCTGGGAGTTGGGGCCGGGACGAATCCTGTTGCGGCGCCTCAACCGGCTTTACGAGGTCAATGCCGACCTTGAAGAAAAACTGGTTCTTGACTCTCTCCAGGAACTGCTTTGGGTGTCTGTCACGCCGGGTGGAAAGCAGATCATCACGGAAACGAAAGTGCCCGCCGCAGCAAAGGACGGCAACTCGAAGGAAAAGGTTCGGGCGAGAATCACCTTTCTGGATTCCAAATCCATGGCCGTGCAACGCGTCATGGAGTCACAGGGCACCATCAATCTGCAAGCAACCGACTCAGGTTTTTCCGATGTGCGAAATTACGGAGGCGTGTGGCTCTTGCGATTCGGGCCTGCGGTGCGTGATCGCGTCAATATCACGCGCGTGAAGGCCCGGCGCCCGCCCAACATTCTCTACAGCAGCGCAAACACATTGCTGGTCGGTCGTTGCGCGCTCTCCGGAAACGACTACATCGTGAGCGCTTTCACGGTGACGGGAAATCACCTGTGGAAGCAGCATTGGAGCGAGTGCCGGTATACTCCAGCGGTAGCCGCCAGCGAAGACGGCAGTCGGTTCGCCGCCAGCTCACTCACCCTCTTGTCAGACTCCGCACCCGCGCCCGAAGATGGCCCGGAGCAGGACGGCCTGGAACAGACGGTTCAGGTCTTCGAAACAGCCAGTGGCAGTTCAGTGCTCTCGGTTCGAGTGGCACCGCCCGTTCTGGACGGAGTGAACTATGCACTCTCGCCGGACGGAAGAGAACTTGCGGCCCTGCAGGCGACCACGCTGAGCATTTATTCTCTGCGGGAGACGTCCCCTGACGAACGTGCAAAATATCTTGCGATCAAAGACGATACTCTCGGATTGTATGTGCCTCCGCCGCGAACCAACGGCGATTCCACTGCAGAAACGATTGAGATTTCGGCCGCCGATGATTCCGGTGCGGCGGAGCCGGCCAGTCCCGCTTCAACTCCCCCGCCTGCGGCCGCGGATCTGGCGAAAGCCCCGGCGAGCCCTCTCGCGGCGGGAACACCAGGGGCCGCTGCAGCGGCCTCCAACTCGCCACCACGGGCGGAAGGCGATGCCAAAACCAATCCGCCCACGTTGACTTTTCGAACCGGCACCCAGGTAGTGGCTCTGGACGTGGTCGTCACTGACTCCAAGGGACAAGTAGTGAAGGGTCTGCAGCAGAGTGATTTCAGCATCGGCGAAGACGGAAAGCCACAGGTGCTGCGCCACTTTCGGGAGTATTCGCCGGAGCAGGCCCCACCTCCGCCTCCGCCGCGGGCGGAAGCGGAGAAGCTTCCCCCGAATATCTTTTCCAATTACACGCAACCGGCGGAGCCTGGTTCCGTGACTGTGGTCCTGCTTGATCTGCTTAACACGCCGATGGCAGACCAGACCTACGCCCAGGCGCAACTCATTAGATTTTTGAAGACCAAGCCGCAGGATGCGCAGTTCGCCTTGTGCACGCTGAGCAACAAGCTGCAGATGATCCAGGGTTTCACCCGGGACGAACGTATCCTGCTGGCCTCAGCCCACGGCAAGAAGGCATCGTTCCGCAATAAGTCTCTGCTCGACTCCGACGCGGCTCCGATCTCGATGGAAGCGGGACAAGCCACTGCGAAATTTCTGCCCAACCTGGATTTTTTTGTGCAGGCGATTGCGCTACAGCAGTCGGAGGCCCGGGTCTTGGATGCGGACCGGCGAATGCTGGTTACGGTGGATGCCTTTGCCCAATTGGCGCGCTATCTATCGGGTATCCCGGGACGGAAGAACCTGGTGTGGTTGTCGGGCTCTTTCACTCTGGGAATCTCTCCCGACACCAGCGGGCAGGACCCTTTCATTCAGGCGCGGAATTACAGCGAGAACCTGAAGCGAGTCTCGAACCTTTTTGCAGAGGCACACGTGGCAGTGTATCCCGTGGACGTGAGAGGGCTGGTGACGGACCCGCTCTTCAGCGCTACGAGTAACGACACACTCTCACCCTTGTCCATGCAGGCGTCAACCCCTACGGGACCCGCAGGCCAGGGCGGACGGGGAGATTTCCCCGGGGCCAGACGCAACGCCAGCACCGCGGTGCCGATCGTGGCCATGCAAGCCTCGGCCGACCAGTTCGGTTTGGCCCAGATGGGGGAACACGCCACCATGGATAAACTGGCGTCGGAAACGGGTGGACGCGCCTTCTACAACACTAACGGCATCGCCAAGGCGATCGACGCGGCAAACGAGGAAGGCGCGAACTACTATGCGCTCTCTTACACGCCCGCTAACAAAAACTATGACGGATCGTTTCGCAAAGTGAAGGTTGCACTGGCTGGGAAGAAGTATCATCTGGCCTATCGCAGCGGCTATTACGCAGTCGATCCCCATGTCATGGCCAAGCCGGAGAAAGATCTGGCTTCCAGCCTGGCGATGGCCGCCATGCAGCAGGGATCTCCGCAATCACGACAGATCGTGTTCGGGGCAAAAGTAATTCCGCTGGGCCAGCCCAGGATGGTGAAGGATGCGCCCGCCTTGAGCACCAAGGCGGCCGGGAAGAAGCGGAAGGGCGAGGCGTCGCCGGTCGAGATGCAACTTTATTCCATCGACTATGCGGTCACTCCCGCAGATCTTCGCTTCAACCCTATGCCGGATGGGACCTATCACGATGTCATCAATTTCATGGCTACGGCTTTCGACGAAGAGGGAGCCCTGGTGGCAAGCCAAATCAGCCAGGTGTCCGCCGATCTCAAGCCGGAGACTTTTCGGGACATCCAACTGGGTGGCGTTCGAGTGCACCAGGAAATTGATGTGCCAATCAAGAGCGTCGCCTTGCGACTCGGAGTGGAGGACGTGGCCGACAGCCACATTGGAACTCTCGAGATCCCGCTCCCACTCAAGGCCCCGCCGGAGGCACAGGCCGTAGCGCGGCGTTCGATGCCTCCCGTTGAACGCGATTGAGTTGGTAGCGCCGGCGTCTCGCCGGCTGTCGAGGCGGCGTCCCGCCGCCTCACGGCGTGAAGCGCAAGCAGTTTCAGTTTTGCCCGATGCAGATTGCTTCCGCTCCGGCGGCGGGCGGGACAGCCGGCGGGACGCCGGCGCTACCAGGAGCCCAGCGCTCGGCTTATTCTCTGCAATCCCTCCCGGAACATTTCTGTGTCCACTCCCATGCCGATGCGGAAATGGTTAGGCAAACCGAAAAAGTGTCCGGGCACGGCTGAGGTCTCATGCTCGGTGCGCAGCCGGGCCAGGAAATCATCCACGTTGCCCTTCGTCAGGCGCAGAATGGCAGTCGTCCCAAACTCAGTGCGGGGTGTGGAGACGCCTTCCGCTCTCGCCAGGAATTCTCGTAGCAGCGCGCGGTCGGCTTCTACAACCTTGCGTGCGCGTTCGCGGATCTGGTCAAGATTCTCCAGCGCCACAACACTCAACAATTCTGCGGGATGGGCCGGGATGGACGCAAACAGGTCGTTAAGCCGCCACATGGCACGAGCCAGATCGGGCTCTGCCAGAATCCAGCCACAGCGCAGGCCGCTCAGACCGTAAACCTTGGTCAAACTGGTGGTAACGATGAACCCCGGTCCCAGAAGATAGGACGGCTTCGGAGTGTCGGTGAAAACAGCGTCGAGATAGACTTCGTCAACCAGCACCCTCGCGCCCACACTACGGGCCAGGTCGCCAATTTCACGCAGCACCGAACCGGCAGCCAGGACGCTGCTGGGATTATGCAGGTTGGTAAGTACAATTAATTTCGTTTTCGGCGTAATCGCACGGCGAACTTCGGCAGGATCGAGAGCATACCCGTTGTTTTCGTCGCGGACAAAAGTCTTTACGGCCGCACTTAAATATAAGAGCGTGGAAGTGAGTAACTCATAGGTGGGCTGTTCGATGAGAACTTCGTCGCCGGGATCGATCAGCGTGGCCATCGCCAGATGATTGGCCATGGAGGTGCCGGCGGCGGCCACCACGCAATCAGGATCGACACCACATTTCTTCGCAATAGCATGCTGCAGCGGAGCGTAGCCATAAGTGCTCTCACCGTTGATCTCCAACTGCTCGATGGTTACCGGAAGCTCATGCAGAGGAAACGGGCCCACGCCGCTGGTCGCGAGATTGTACTTCGCGCGCCCCTGGGTTTTTGCCCACAGCATGTAATCGGAATGTCGATGTCTCATAGCGTCGGCGCGGTTGGATTTTGCCGCGCCCTCCGGCTCCAGTACAAATATACCGGGAAGCCGGCCAGCAGAATGATTAGGCCGATGGCAGAATTCGCCGGAAAAGTGGCGATGGTCGTGATCACGATGGCGGCACAGGCCAGCACAAAAAGCGCCGTGGTGTAGGGATGGCCGGGGGCCAGATAGAGCTTCTCAGGTGAGACCGTGATTCTCCGCCGGAAGACAAACAGCGACGCGGCCGTCAAGCCGAAGGAAATGAAATCCACGGAGATCACGTAGTTCAAGATCTGCTCGTAGCGTCCCGAGAGCGCAATCACAGTCGCGGTCGCGCCTTGCAACACGATGGCCACAACCGGAACTCCGGTGCGAGGAGAAAGCCAGCCCACACTCTTGAAGAAGAGGCCATCCCGGGCCATGGCGTAGTAAACCCGCGGCGCAGTCAGAATTCCCTGGCTCAGAAAGCCCAGCGTAGAAATAGCGATGCCGAACGCAATCCACTGCGCGCCACGCTCGCCCAGTGCGGCGCGCATCACCGCCGAAGCGGGAATACGAGTGGCGGCCAGTCCGTCCGGGCCGAGCACGCGCAAGCAAACAAAATTGACTGCCAGATAGAGGACCACCACCCCGATCACTCCGATGACCAGTCCGCGGGACAGATCGCGGCGGGGATCGCGCATCTCGCCGGCCACGAAACTTGCGGTCTGCCATCCCCCGTATGCGAAAGCCACAGGAATCATGGCGGCGCCGATCGCGCTTCCGAGTCCCAGCGAAACCGGGCGGTCGAGCAGGGGTAAGGCATGCACCGTGCCGCCGCCCCAGAGAATTCCCACCACGACCATGGCGGCGATGGCGGCGGCCTTGAGCAGCATGAGCAGGCTCTGCACATTGCTGCCGGCGCGCACCCCGAAGCAATTGATCGCGGTCAAACCCATCAGGCTCGCGGCTGCGATGGGCCCGTCGCCGACCGAAAGTCCGGTGATCTCGCGATAGTAGCGGCTGAACGTGACCGCCACCGCCGCCATCCCGCCGGTCTGGGTCACCAGAAGAAGTACCCATCCATAGATGAACGCAACCGATGGATGGTAGGCCTCGCGCAAATAGAGATATTGCCCACCCGCTCCCGGCAAGCGTGATGCCAGCTCGGCCCAGATGAAAGCGCCGAGCAGAGCAAGTCCTCCGCCCAGGAGCCAGACACCGAGAATCAGGAACGGAGTGTGCACGCGGAGAGCAACAACATAAGGATTAATAAAGATACCGGAGCCGACAATACCGCCCATGACGATCATGGTGGCGTCGAACACGCCGAGCAGTTGCCGAGGTTTGGCGGGATCCAAGAATCAGCCTAAGGGAGTCGCTGTCCAGTCCAAGAAACAAATCGCGTCGGATCGCGGACCTGACCCGGATCACCTTACCATAGGCTTGCTAATTCAGCGCCTCTAGAGCTTTGGCAGCGCAGCCCAATAATATCCGCACATGGTAGGCTTTCGTGGCTGGTGTACCGGCCCTTGGAGGCCCATGAACGAGAGTCGTCCTTATCATTTTGACCTGCAGGCAGCCGCCAGACAAATCATGCTGGAAAATGGATTCGAGCCAGACTTCCCTCCGGAAGTTCCGGAGCAGCTTGCAGAGCTGAAAGCGCATCCGCCGCAGGTGTCGCCCGGCAGGGATATCCGAGACCTGCGGCAGATGCTCTGGTCATCCATCGACAACGATACATCCCGCGATCTCGACCAGATCGAAGCCGCCGAACGTCTGCCTAACGGAGAGATCAAGGTCCTAGTGGGAATCGCCGATGTGGACGCCTTTGTCCCGCAGCGGTCTCCGATCGATGGACATGCGGCCAAGGAAACGACCACGGTCTACGCGGGCATCGAGAATTTCCCGATGCTGCCGGAGGCTTTGAGCACGGGTGCCTCTTCCCTGCTGGAAAACGGCGACAAGCTTGGCGTGGTGATCGAGTTTGTGGTCGAGCCGGATGGCGACGTGAACTCCAGCGACGTTTATCGCGCAATTGTTCGCAACCAGGCCCAGCTGGCCTACGATTCCGTG
Organism: Terriglobia bacterium; assembly: GCA_963779255.1. Classification (GTDB taxonomy): domain Bacteria; phylum Acidobacteriota; class Terriglobia; order Terriglobales; family Acidobacteriaceae; genus JAIQFF01. The sequence goes on from CAVZXU010000039.1 coordinate 56,118, forward strand.
GGGGCTTGGCTGGAAGAGAAAGGTCCCGCCCCCGGGAAAGTGGCAGCCTCAAGCGGGCTGCAGGCTCAACTCAAGCTGCAGAGCGAGGCCGCACAGGCGCTGAGGAATCAACGCCACCGTAATGGCGCTCTGAACATAGACACCAGCGAAGTGCGCCCGGTGGTGCTCAATCAACAGGTGGTCGACGTCATGAACCAGCAGAGGAATCACGCCACCGAATTGATTGAGGACTTCATGATCGCGGCCAACGGAGTGGTAGCCCGCATGCTGGCAAAAGTGTCGTCTCTACGGCGCATCGTAAAGACTCCGGAGCGTTGGGACCGGATCGTTCAACTTGCGGCTATGCACAATGAACGATTACCGGCGCAGCCTGACTCCAAAGCGCTCAACGACTTTCTGCTCAGGCGTAAAGCCGCCGATCCAGATCATTTCGCGGATCTGTCGCTGGGCGTGATCAAACTAATCGGACCTGGGGAATACGTGCTGGAGCGTCCGGGAGATCCAGAGCAGGGCCACTTTGGCCTGGCGGTGCAGGACTACACGCACTCCACGGCACCGAACCGGCGCTTTGCCGATATCGTAACCCAAAGGCTGATCAAAGGCCTGCTGTCCGGTCACCCAGCCCCTTATACCGATGACGAACTGGCAGCCATCGCGCGCAACTGCACGCTGAAAGAAGATGCCGCGCGCAAGGTAGAGCGGGAAATGTCGAAGCGGATTGCAGCGCTTGCCATGACTCACAGAATCGGGGAAACGTTTGACGCGATCGTTACCGGGGTCACGCCGCATGGAACCTTTGTTCGCGTGCTACAGCCGCACATCGAAGGATTGTTGGTGCAGGCGCAAGGAGTGGATGTGGGGGACAGGCTATGCGTGAAGCTGACGCGAACCGATGTGCAACGCGGGTATATCGATTTTGCGCGCGCCTAGCCGATGTCACTTGGTCGATCGATTCACCAGTGTAGTGTTGGGATAGTAGTGATCGAGAATCTCGCGGAAGCTGCCTCCGGATTCAGCCATGGCTTTTGCTCCCGCCTGGCACAGGCCGATGCCGTGCCCCTCGCCTCTGCCTTCAAGAACGACGCCGTGCGAGTCGCTGTGGGCGGTGAAGTTGTTGCTGGGTACCGCGTCCCAACCGAGACGGCGATCCACAGCTAGCCGGGAAGCCTCTCCGCGTTCTCGCAACTCAGCAGCTTCGGCCGGCGAGACGCGACGGACCCAGCGCGATGGATGGCGCAGACAGTAGTCGCAGACTGCGGGGAAGTACGGGTACGTGTGACTCGACAGGCCCACTTCCTGCGGAGTACGCGTACGTCCGCCACAGCTGCGGGTAAACATTGCGGCTACAGCCTGATCGCGATAAGCCAGGACCAGACCGCGCGTAGCCAGGGCAGCGCGGGAAGCATTGCTGTCCGGAGGTGGTGGCTCGCGCAGGAACTGGCAATGGGTGGTGTCGCAGAAATCGAAGTCGTAATGACGTCCGCGAGCCGCGGTGAAGTACGAACGGGTGGCTACAGCCTGCGCCTTCAAGGCCTCGGGCGGCGTGTCCGGCGCGCTCTCGGCTTGAACCACTGAAGCGACCGCGGTCTCCAGATCCATCCGGACGACCGGAGCCAGCACGCCGGCAGCGGCCTTCATCTCAAGCACACCACGGTACCGGCGGGTGATTTTTCCGGGAATGTTCAGCACGAAATCAGCGACGCCATTGCTTCGGCTGGAGGCGCGAAGACTGGAAGTTAGGATCGACTGATCGCCAACCGTTAAAATCAGGTCGTCGCCAGCCACAGTTATTTCTGTTGTGTGCTGTCCAGAACTTCTTTCCAACACGAAGCTCTTTGTCCCTGCATGGACGATCACCGCCTGCGCAGGCGCGGCCTGGAGCGTGATCTGGCGAGGCCGGAAAAGGCCGAGCACCCCGATGCTGACATCCTGTGCGCAAGCGGCCTGAGTCGCAAGCAGCATGTATGCGAGCAAGCGAAGTCCCGTGGACATTCCGGGTTACTCCTCGATCCGGCGCAACATGCGCCCCGCGGTCAGCGCTGCCCTGGCGCCTGGAACCCCATGCACCCGGACCATCAGCAACAGTTCTGGCTGCTCGGCTGGCACCAGCGCGACCACGAAGCCGTCTCCCGGAGCGCGATCACGATGGGTGCACCCGGCGGTTCCGGTTTTCACCAGGGCACTGGAGTGCTGCAACGCGCGGTCAACTTCAGATCCTGTACCCTGCCGGGCAGATTGATCCATTCCCTCCACCACTTCGCGCACGCCGGGCTGGTCGCGCCGTCGATTGAGTTCCAGGTAGGCATGCGCCATGTGGAGCGGCGAGATGAGCCAGCGATTTCCCATGCCGATCAGGTCCGGGCCCGACAGGTCTGGAGCGGGTGGGTCGAGGCCAAGCCGGCTAGCGGCGGGGATCACATCCGCGCTGGTCATGCGTGCAGTGAGCATCCGAAAATACGCGTTGCAGGAGTCCGCAATGGCGGCGGTGATGCCGATTTCTCCATGGCCGCGGGTAAGCCAGCACCCTCCCGCGGCGCCGCGGCAAGCATGAATGGGATAGCGAAACTGATGCTCTTCGCCATAGGCCAAAGCGGTGAAGGGCTTTACCAGTGAACCCAGCGGAATCGGTTGGTCAGCATGATCCCAACCAGAGGCCAACACAGCCCCGGTCCGGACATCCAGCAGGAGGAACGAGACTTCCCGGCTGGTAAACTCTCGTCCGAGAATTTGGGCAGCGGATTGGGCGAACAGCGAACTCCGAGCGGGCGCATTTTCCGCGAAGGCCGCTAGAATAGGCGGGCCCGCGGCTGGAGTCAAGGCCAGGACTCCAATCACCAGCAACAGCGCGATCTTATTTACTGGGACCATTGATATGTGACCGTCTGCAGCACTTTGTCGCCAGTATCGTGTACCACAATCCTTTCCGACGAAACCGCGGTCAGGGCTGCACTCAGGCTTGCCATGTTCTCCGAGAGGAATTGTGGTTGGCGCTGTGTGCTTCCAACTCCAGTGGGACTTAGGTCTGGCCGATCGACTACGGTGGTCAGGCGGGCAAAGTTCTCTCTTTCGCGTTGATGGTTAAATTCCGCCACGAACAACGCCGGCTTCACATCTGATTTCCGATTGGCGTTTGCCAACATATTGGTCATCAGGCCGGTATCGTCTGCAACTATCAGATATCTGCCTCGGACTGCGGCAGCAAGTGTGTGCAAGCCGTCGAGTTCGTAATAGCCGTTGGCCTGCTTCCAGGCCACACCCAATTGGCTGGCAGTCAGACTCGGTTGAATGAAAGTGGTCAGGGCATTGCGGGCGGCGGCTTCATCCCAATCCGTAGCTCCGGCCAGCGCAACCGCGGAGTGAATTCTTACGAACACGCCAGTCTTGTCTCGCTCCGTGGACTGCACGTGAAGCACGGCATTGACCTGACTCTTCTGCACCAGATTCTTCAGCGCAACTGATCCTTGATCATCGGGCCCGTGCTGTGCCGGAGCCTGATCAATGCGCGTTTCCAGATCAGAACTCGATCCCGTCTCGCCCGACGTCAATTGGGCCCCAGGTGCAATCTGCCCGGCGGGAACCGGCCCCGTGTGTGGAGCCAGTATCTTGGTTTCGAGCACATCGAGACATGGATCTATCGATGGACAAGGTTGGGCCTCGTAGAAGCCTACGCCGTCTGGCACCAGGCGAACCAAATCGGAGACTTCCTCGCCTTCACCACCAGTTGAGGCGACCGCTTTCTTCAGCAGGACACGTTCCTCGCGGTATTCCCTGCCGGAGCGGAACAGATCGGAAATCGCTGAGGTGTACGATTTCATGTCGGTAATATTCTGCTGCACCCAGTACGAGCGAAAGTACGGGCTGGGCACAATTTTCTCCAGGTTCAGGACCATGCGCAGGTCTCCGACAGGACCCGCGGCGCTCACAGACTGGGCAAACCAGGGCTCTGCTTCGATGGCGCGGTCTTTGCCTCCCGCCATCAACTGCAGCGCGCCGGCCATCAAGTCCTCCCGCGTTGCCAGCAGCAGGTAATTTCCGCTGACCGCGAACTCCACTTCGCGCTGTGATTCGGGATCGCGGCGCAGATAAAAAGTCGTGCCGCCCGCGCTGCGCGTCTCGAACTTTGAACGCGTCTGCCAGAGCTGGTTCTGCATCGCATTCGCCGACGGGAAGCGCGTGATGTACACAAACTGCAGCTTTCCGATGTCATAGAGCGCGAGGGCGCTCTCACTACCCGCCACCTGGGACAGGAAGTTCATGTCCGGTGGAAGGCCGGCCGCCGTGGCGAATTGCTTTCCGGCATCCTTCAAACGCAACAGTAACCGGGAACGGGAAAAGACTTCATAGTTGCTGCTGGCCAGCCAGGCCTGCTTCTGCGGCGATCGATTCCAGTCCGCCAGCATGGCCGAGAAATCTTTTGCCTGCAGATAGAGGAGCGCTCCGGACGGAACGTACGTGGAGAGCGGCACTTCCGGCGTCGCTGCGTGCTGATAAGCCGCCCAGCCCAGGCCCATACTGACTCCGGCGATCAAGAGGAAAGTCACTATTTTTCTCATAGTCTGGTTCCTCCTTTCACCGGTGTCTTGACGGGGCGCACCAAACGGGCCCCGAGTTTGGGGCGCACCAGGCGGTCCTGCTCCAGGGCTTCGTGCAGGATGGGCTGTCGCGCTGCATTGAGCCGTTGGCGACGCAGGCGGTCGCTTACGTCTGTGATCATGCCGCTGATCTCCTTCCGGCGCGCGGGCGCTTTCGCCAGCTGGCGTGCGACCCGCAGATAGCGCAAAGCTTCGTCCAGGCGATCGAGCCTGATCATCAACTCGCTCAGGGTCGTCGCCACCTGCGCCTGTTGTGCGGTCGGTAACTTGAATGGGTCATCCATCTGGCCAGGCACGTTTTCGTCGGCGACATCGTTGCTCGCGTCGCCAATCATTTCCTCCTGCCTGCTAACCACTCGCGGAATGGAACTGAGAAATTGCCGGCGCAGAAGCGGCTCAATTACGCCCCGGGCGAATTCATCGGAGTGCAGGCCAGCTGCCGCCTGGAACAACGGGATGCGCGCGTCGTCACGGGCGGGAGTGTCAGCCAGCGCGTTCCCCAGCAATTGGACTTTCACATGGGCATCGCCAGCGGATTGGTCCGCTCTGAGCCGGGCATCGTAGAAGAAGGGGCGGTCGGCTGCGGATGCAACAATCCCACTATCGCCAGCCGCCAGCAGATTCAGCTCCGCGCTCCCGGTCTCAACCGGGTGGCGGCTGGCGCCCAGGGCCAGCGCGGCCTGAGTTCGGACAGAGTAGGGACCATCCGCGCCAGACGCGATGGCTGAGAGAGAGTGTTGTGCCGAATCCACGTCCTGGCCGGCGGCGACTTTTGCTTTTGCCAGCCGCAACCGATAAGCAGCTTCCCAGGGCGCCGACTTTACCAGCTGATCCAGAAACTCGATGGCCTCGGCATTGTGGCCCGTCTTCTCCAGCAACGCTGCTGCGGGATCGAGGTTCTCAAAGGGATTGCCCACTACCGCAACCAGACGGCGCAGCAACTCTACCGCGCCCGGCGTGTCACCTGCTGCGATGCGGATTTCGGCCAGGCCGAGAAAATTTGCGGCCTCAAGCTTGTGATCGTCAAGCTCGCGCGTGAAAACGAACTCGAGCACTTCGCGCGCTGACTGTTTGTCTCCGGAGTCGGCCAGCTGCCGCGCCGCCAACCGGAGGACGTCCGCGGCGGGGGTGGCTTGCGGGTCGGAGCGATAGCCGTCTATTTTGGCATCAAGCGTTCCGGTCTGCGCCGCGAGCTGCAGTTCAAGGGGAACGATGGCCGCCGCTTCCGCAGTGCGCGTTTCTCTGGACAGGCCGCCAATCGCCTCCCCGGCTAATGCGTACTGCCTGGTCATGACCAGGTATTTTATCCACCGCACCTGCCAGGAGCGCAGGGCCTGTTGCGCACTTTCTTTCTGCAGCCCCTCTGCCTTCGATACTTCGTCCTGCTTCGCTTGCAGGATGCGCTGATAGATGGGCGCGCGCTGGAGCAGCGGGATCCATGACGCCTCCACGACATCAGCAAGGACGGTAGTGGGATCGTCCGCAGCCGAGGCCAGATCCAGCAGCCAGCCGGTCGCCGCGGCCGGGTCCTCGCTCGCGGCATAGGCGCTGTGGAGCAGCGCGTTCGAGCGGTAGTTGCCGTTGCGGCGGAGGTATGCACGCAGGAGGGTATCCACATCGGGTTTCAGATCATTGAAGAGTTTTCTGCTACGCAGATTTTCGCAAGCTCGAGTAAAATCCGCCCAGAAGCTCTCCGCCACCCGCATGCCGTTGACCTGCTGCCCGAGCGTGGAGAAAACCTGTTTCCACTGAGCGATCGCCTCCGCGCGCGCACCTCGTTTGAAATAGGCGAGGGCCAGGCGGTCGTGCACATCTGCCCGCCCTGGCGCCAATTCCAGGGTGTGATCATAGTCGGCGATGGCGTGCGCGGTGTCTCCGTTGTCAGCATAGTAGTCCGCCACAGTCAGATAGCCGGAGGCGCTTCCCGGACTCTGCTCCAGCATTGCGGGAAGAAAATCTTCCGGATTACCTTGCCTGCTCAAGCCAGAGTATTCGCCGTAGCGCGAGCCGTAGTAGAACCAGATGTTCCCGGCGAGCTGCTGAGCTCGGTCCACCGGCTTGGCCAGACGCTCAGCGACTGTGTTGTCCCCCAAAACAGACAGGAAGGTGGCGTTCACTTCCGGTGTTCGTTCCGCAAAATAGAGACCGACGAGAGCATCGTATGACTTCGACCAGACTGGAGTACGGGTTCGGCCACGTAACGAGACTAACGAGTGCGCCAGCTCCGGACTCCCGTTGGCCACGACATAGTCGGCGGCATCTTGCCCCACGGAAGTCCAGTACGAAGCCGGTTGCACCAACTCACTTGGCTTGCGCGTCAACAACAGGTAGTAGAGACGCATCTGCTGCTCCCGCCCGCCGGTGCCAAACGGCATGCCTGCGAAAGCCCGCAGTTCGCCCTCGGGATCGCCGGCAGACTGGTAAGCGGCTTGGGCCGCGACCCGCACCGAATACCGCTGTTGGGGCTCGATTCTGGGCGCGAATTGTTCCAACTGCGCGCCTAATTCCGCGAACTTCAAACGCCGCCGCTGCAATTCGACCAGGGGCTGCATTCGCGAGAGCAGAACGAAAGAATTCGCGCCCTTCTCCATCATCAATTCATAACGCCAGCGAGCTTCGAGCTCGGCCAGTCCCGCGCTTTGTGCCAGAGGGACAGCAAAAGCGTCCACGTCCGCCAGGCCCACACCCGCGCGCTTGGTTTCTGCAAATCTCGCGAAGGCAACTTTTTCTTCGGGAGTAAAGTAGTTTGAAACTGCGCTGCCCATTTCGCTCAACGCCGAACGCATGCCGTCGCGGGCGATCCGGACGCGGTTTTCCTGGGTGCGTTCGCGCCATTCCTTATCGGTAATTGCGGCTATCCCTTGCCGAGTAAGCTGTTCCTTGAGCACCGGCAAAACCGAAGCTTCATCCAGAGCGCTCTGCAACGTCGCATAGGCCTTTTCCTGCTGGCGCAGGCGGGTCATGATGCGGGCGTAGGTCCTTGCCCCGGATTGCTGCTCGGCCGTCGTGAGCAAATCGGCTCCGGAGGTGCTGACTCCCTGTTCAGCGAAGCCTCGCGCCTGGGTCAGCATGCCCCACGATTCCAAACGGCGCGCGACTTCGAAATACTTCTCCGAATTTTCCGGGCCAACGTCGATCAGCGCGATCTTCAGTGCTGCGACCGAGTCGTCCGCGCGTCCCTGGCGTGCCCGAATCTCAGCGACTTTCTCCATCCACTTCGGATCTTTAAAGGCCAGTTGATATACGCGCTCGTAGTCCGCGGCCGCCTCGTCCAAGCGCATGAGGCGTTCTTCGAGGCCGGCGCGTGCAGTTCGCAAATCGACGCGATCGGGCCTGACCGTAACTGCCTTGCCGTAACTCTCGATCGCCGCGGGATATTGTTCCAAGCTGGTTTGGATTTGAGCCAACACCATCGGCCAACGATAGTCACGCGGTGATTGTGTAACCGTCTTGGCGTAGAAGTCCAACAGTTGCTGCTGCCGCTGGTAACGCAGCGCATAGAGGGCCGCTTCCGTCACCAGGCCGGCGTCTTCGGGAAAATTGTTGATGAGCTCGATGTACTGATCAACCGCGCCGGCATAGTCCTTCATGCGAGTCAGCGCGGGAACCAATCCCCGGCGCAGCGTGGCAATCCTGGTCTTACGCTCCTCGCCCGAGAAGGGCGCGGTGCGGAAGAGCGCGATCTTGTCCAAGTAGAACTGGCGCAACCCTCGATCATCACCAGCCTGCGCATACGTGTCTGCCATCGCCGCCAGGTATTGGCCGTCGTAAGGCGAAGTTTTCAGAAGCCCAGCCAACAGGTCTCGCGCCTGCGCGTACTGGCCCGCGTCGGTGGACTTGCGCGCTGCCTCGAAGACGAACTGCTTACTCAGTTCCGGATACGCATCCTTCGAGGCCTGCAGTAGAACGGCGATGGCTTGCGCATAGTTCTTGGTCCGCCAGTAGAAATCCACGGTCGAGCGCACCACTCCCAGGATTTTGGGGTTCTCGCGATAGAGGGCCTCGACATTTCGCTGCGCCGACTGAAAATCCTTGCGGTTTTCGTACAACTGAACCAACCGGTAGCGCAACTGCAGACGGTTAACGGGATCGGCGGTGAGCCCCGCCTGCTTTTCCAGCGCATGCTGGCGCACCGCTTCCAAAGATTTTTGCTCGGCCAGAACTTCAACCTCTTCCGCCTGCTCGATAGAGGTGGTGCTGTTCACAATTGAGTCGAGGAAGGTTTCCATCTCGGGCTTGCGGTTCTGCGTTTCGAGCACGCGTACTCGCAAGTCGACCGCAGCCATGGAAGGGTTAGGTAGGGTGACCAGCTTCGCAGTCTGCTGCTCGATCTGGTCGCGAAGTTTCGGCCTGCGAGCCAGCTCCATCAGCCTCAAGTCAGCGGGCGAATTTGCTCCTCCGGCCAGAGCTCCGTTTACGTATTCGCGGATGGCGCGTGCGTAGTCGCGCTGATTTTCGTAAATCGCTCCGGCTTCATAGCTGTAGAGATTCTGGTCGCCAAGTTTCTTCCTGCCCTCATTCAACAGGCGGAGAGCGTTGTCAAAATCGAAATAGTCCCAGTAGATAGTGGCTGCGTCCAGGTAGCCGCTGGACTGCCCCGGAGCAACCTGGGGAATGCGGTCCCAGTAGGGCGCGGCTTTGGCGAACAGATCGCGATCGGCGTAGATGTCACCGATTCGCGACATGATTTCCCGGTTGCCGGGATTCGCCTGCAACAGATTGTCTTCGATCTTCGCCGCAATCCCCGTGTCGGCGGGTTCGAAATACGCCAGGGAGCGATACACGGCGGAGGCAGTGTGGGCGGTCTCAGGCTCGGCGGGATATTGTTCGGCCAGGACCCGGAGCACAGGCGCGCTGTCTTCGAAATGCGATCGCCAGAGCTCGGCCTGCGCTATGAATTCCCCCGCGGCTGGATTGGCGCGGACCAGTTCGTCCCACTGGGCTTGACCAACGGCCGGCGCGCTCGACCGCAATGAGTTCAATTCAGATTCCAGCATTCCCTTCACCGACAGATATTCGAAAAACTCGCGGCGCAGGTCAGACTCTTCGAACCAGTGCTGTCGCAGGAGCAACTGCCAGGCGGCGTCGTCATAGGTGTGAGAGTCGTGATATGCATTTAGCAGATTGCGCACGAAAACCGGGTTGTGCGGGAAGCGCTGGTTGGCATACTGGTTCAATCGCAGGTACAGCACCGGAGTGCCACCGTAGCCTACCTGCCCAAAATACTTCTCAAGATCGGTGCCGGTGAAAGTTTTCACTGCTTCCTGGGTCAGCCTTTCGAAGTCGGCATCTCTCTTGTAGCGCAAGTAGAAACGCGCCAGCCGGTCGTACCACGAGCGATCAGGGAACCGTGCCAGGGCCCGCCGGTAGATCTCTTCCTGCTCGGTGCCCAGCCTGTTCTGATCCAGAAATACTGCCAGGCGTTCATAGAGGCCGGGATCATCCGGGTTGCGATCGATCTCCCCCCGCAGCACCGACAGCGCCTCCGGAACCTGCTTCAACTGAACCAGCCGAGCCAGATAGCGCTCCAGCACTCGCGAGTATTCGGCAGAGCGCGCCCCAATCAGATTGGAAGGTGACGCCGTGTTGATCTGAAATGCCTGATTTGCATTGCGCTGCGACGGGCCTTCGCCGGTGTCTGAAAATTCGCTCGCCGTTTCGGTGTCCGGACTCTCCGGAGCCGTCTCCGAGGAATTTCCCGCCGCTCGCTCCGGGCTCCCGCCGACTCTCCCCAACGGTATCTTCTGTGCCTTGAGAGCGAGTTCCTGCAGAACAGAATCGTAGATGGCGAATTCCTCTTGCGTGTTTCCGGTACGGGCGTAGGCATCCGCCATCAGCAACGCGACGGGTGTGCGGTGCGGAGCCTTGGGGAAGTTCGCCAGGAATTCGCGTCCGGCCCGAATCACGGCTTCGCTCTCTCCGGAGCTCGCATAGAACTCCAGCAGCTTGACGTGCAACTCGGGACGTTGGGCCGAGTTCGGATACTTCGTGTCCAGCAGGGCCAGCAATTCCGCCGCCCGCAACCGGTGGAAATACGGAATGGCCCGCTGTTCTTCTTCCGAGAATCTTCCGGCTGGAGCGGTGGTGTTCAGGATAAGAGAAAGAATGCCGTTCAGATAGCCGGGGCCCTGGTCCATGGTGGCGACGTCGCGATACAAAGAGAGTTCTCCACTGCCCAGGCGGATCGGACTTTCGGGAGCGGTGAGCAGCAGGTTGGTCAGCGCGGCCAGTGCGCGCTCCTGGGCATCATTCATGCCCTTGCTGTTGTAAAGGGCAAAATAATAACGGGCCGACTCGGGGTAGGCGTGAATGTCTTCAAGCAGGCGAGCGCATACGTAGAGTTCCTGCCCATTCCAATCCGAATGGCTCGCCTCCCTGTGCAAACGGAAAACCGTAACCGTCTGCTGGGCGGCGTCGAGCTTGCCTTGCTGCTGGTAGTAGTAGAAGACGCGGGCCATTGCGTTCAGGTCTTCCGGATTCGCATTCAGGGCCGCCCGCGCCTGATCCAGAAACTTGCGCAGACTCTGGGTCTGCGCCAGCAGATCGAAATAGCTTTTCACCAGTTCCGGCGCCCATAGCGGCTGGAAACTCTGCTCGTACACGGCCAGGCCCTGTTGCACCGAACCTTGCCGGTACTCGACCATGGCCTTGGCTCTTATCGGAAATATCTCGTCGGCAGGAAATTGCTTGCGATAGTCTGCGACCAGGCGTTGCGCAGCCGCGTAATCTTTTTGCACTACCAGAAATTCCAGAAAGCGGGCGTAAAGAGACTGCTCTTGCGGATAACGCGCCAGCCAGGCACGATACTGCGCCGCTGAGAAATCTGGGGGCAGCCCCTGACTCTGAATCACACCGAAGATGCGCTCAAACGCTCGCCAGGACTGCTGCTCGGTCGGCGGAGTCAAGGCTTCGGAAGAATCGGCAGCAGCGCCGGCCAGAACGGACAATGCCTTGATTTCGTCCAGTGGCCGAACCCGGCGATGATAGAAATCAGCTAGCGCCAACTGGGCCCCTGCCTTGTCGGATGCACTTTCCGCATACTTCTTCCAATCCGATTCGGCCGCGCTGAAATCGAGTTGCTGTTCATCTTCGAGCGCGAGTAAGGAATAAAGATCGGCGTTCTTCGGCTGCGCCTTGATCAACTCGCCCAACGCCGGACGCGTTTCGGCAGGCGGGCGGCGGAAGAGCACCGCGCCGCCGGGCAACGACATGGCCCGGAAGAGCGCCGCTTCAATCGCCGTTCCCGCTTCGGTATTCCGGATCCACTCCGGCAGAGCGCCTCGGGCAGAGACCACCCATCCGGCCAGGATGACGAACGCTGCGATTCCATAGACGCGCAGCCAGCGGCTTCGAGACAGATTACGGAAGCACTTCAATCTGCACCTCCTGGGCCCCGATGTTGTGGGCAATGTCTTCCGCGGTCACGGTCAGTTTGTAGGTTCCGGGCACGGTCTGTTCGGGGATGACAAGCTGCCCTGAGTTAATGCCCACCCGCGCATCCCAGTTGAGCGCAACCGGCGAGACGCCTTCCAGTCGTGCCACCAGCGTACGCGTGCTCTGCGAAGCTTTCGCCTTTAGACTTATCGTCTGGCCGCGGTGATAGCGTTTGGTGTCGAGTTTTACTTGAACCACGGGCGGCTTGCTGGCGATAACGAAGGTCTTGGACTCACGATAGGTGTGACCCTGACGATCTCGTAACACCAGGCGGACGGTGTAGGTCCCGTCCTGCATATCGTCGGGAGCGAGAAATCGCGTCTGCCACACGTCTTCCCCGGACAGGTAGCGGAGTTTCTGTACCAGTCCAAAGGGAAATAACGCAGTGACGGATGAAATGGACTCGTCTGTCTTGACCCGTAATACTGGATCTCCGGGGCGGATGACACGTGGCCGCAACAGCGCGCGGGGCACAGCCAGGAACGAGGTATATGGCGTCACGAATTTGTACTGCCGCGCCAGACGGATGATTTCATCGATGGTGGCCTGGTCTTCGCCTTCCCGCTGGATTTTTTCGAGCAAGGCATCCACCCGGGCCCTGGCCCACAGCCGCGGGAGTTGTGCATGGTCGAGAGCTTCACGGGGCAAAGTGGATCTGGCGGACATTTCCAGCGCCGCGCCGTTGCGCATGCCGTGAACTGTGAACGCAACATCGTCCTTCGCTGCCTGGTACCGTCCGACCCAGCAGGCGATCGAACCCGAGAAGGTGGAATCCTGCAGCGGATAAACCGTGTCCACAGCCGATTCCGGCGCCACCGCCAAATTCAGCTGCCCAATGGGGCTGCGCCCGATCTTGGAGAGAAAAGAATTCAGTTTGAACTCTGCCGGTTCGGTGGAGAGCACATGCTCCAGCAAACCGTCCTGCCGGGCCAGCACTTGAAGCAGCGGCAAGTTGGCATCGTCCCCCACGGCGAAGATGTAGGTGCGGGGACGTTGGGTCGCTGGCGCCTGCTTCCAGCTCTCCTCGTACCAACTGGCGAGCTTGCCGTTCTGAATGGGTCCGCGGGTGGCGCCGCCGTCGCTCAGCAATATCAGGTAAGGACTGGTGCCGCTGGACGCCGAACACTGCTGCAGTCCGGTCTGGAGCGCACGCTGCAGGTCGGTGCCGCCGCGCAGTTTGCTGGAGCGCACGAAATCGAGGGCGCGCTGCACGCTGGCGGGTTCGGCCGGGACGGGAGCGGGCTGAAAACTCTGGACCTGATTATTGAACAACAGCAGGTTGAAATGGTCGGAAGGCCGCAGCGTCCGCAACAGGCTCTCCAGAGCCTGATAGCTGCGCTCCAGCTTTTCCCACTGCATGGACAGCGACGTATCGAAGAGGATGACCAGAGTCTTCGGGAATCCAGTCGCCACACTTCCACTCGCACTCGGTACCGCACCTTTGCCGTAGCCGAGAAGCGCTTCCGCCTCGAAGAAACCCGGCTCATTCTTGCTGCGGATCGGGGCAGTTTCAGTGGGCGCGGGCTGTCCACTCACCGGATTTCTGTAGGTCAACAGGTGCAGCGAGTCGGCTCCGGCGGCGTCGAGGTTATAGGTCGCGACAAAGTCCTCGGAGAGATTTACGTTCTCGCCTTCGAAAAGTCCTTTCACCGAGTGCGGCGTATTCTCCTCCACCCTTAACGGAAACGCCTTCGCGCTCGCCTGGAAATTCGAGGTCGCGTGCTCTGAATGGAGTTCGAAGTTGATTCGAAGGTGCCGCGCTACCTGGGACGAGTACGCGTCCGGGCGGAGGGGGATCGCGAAGTATGATTTCAGGTTCTCTAGCGGAATGGATTGGCGGTATTCGATCTCGAGCCGCTTGGTTCCGCGCGGCTGGATAGGTACGATGCGCGCGCTGAAAACCGAACCCCGCTTGGCTTCCTCTGAGCTGCGTTCTCCCATCTGCAACAATCCGGGATCGATCGCCTGCTGTTTGAGCCGGGTGTAAATGTCTTCGGCTCGCTTGCGCTCCAACACCACCGCTGGAATGCGGGTGGGCCCATCCCATACCGCGAAGTCGGAAACGGTGGCCTGGCTGGGCAGAGCGAAAATGTAGTTCCCTTCTTCGATGTGGTCGGTGTGGTTGGCGAAGATCTGCCGCACAAACACACGTGCATCGCCGTTGTCGATGCGGACCGTAATTTCCATTTCTTCAAGAGAGAGGACCGCCGGGTCAGGTTGCGCTTGGTCTCGTGGAATCAGGATGCCGGCATCAGCCAGCAGCAGCGCTGGCGCGAACAGCAGCGCGAAAAGCGTGAGCATCGTGTTCTTCATGGACGCAGCCTCTGCTCTTGCACACGGACCAGCCCATTGTCCGTGCCAACATAGAGATACCCATTGGCCACGGCAAGCGCAGTCACATTGGCCGAAGGCAGCCCCTGCTCGATGACAAACCAGCGTTCGGAGTCGCGCTCATACACGTACAGGCCTTTGCCCAGCGTGCCGGCAAACACGTGACTTGCCGTGACCAGCATGGCATTGGGATTGACCTCGATTGGTCCGGAGGCGCTTTCAAACGAGTGAAAGTGACCTGAGCGGTCAAGTCCGAGCACGCCCGCACCGTAAGTTCCAACCATCCACTCGCGGCCAACCGGGACTACCGCTGTGATCCAGTTGTGTTTGAGACCGGGCGTGGCGGTTGTGTAGTTGACTTGCACGCTGCCCTTTTCGAGTTGGGAGAGGCCGCCCAGCGTTCCCGCCATCAATTCGTCGCCTGACACGCCAAGCGCGTACACATGATTGTTGACCAGCCCCTGGAAGGCATACATGCTGCGCGCACCGGCGGCGTCGAGAAACGTCAGCCCGGCCGGCGTAGCCAGGGCCAGGCCGTCCTGATAGAAAGCGACGTCGGTGACGTGGTCGGCAATGAGGCCGTCGGCGCGAGTGAGGACCTGCTCCTGGCTGCCGGCGCTATCGAAGCGAACCAGACCGTTCGCGGTGGCGACGTCGATGGCTCCATCTTTTGGGTTGGGCAGGATGCGGTTCACGCAGAACACGTGTTCGTTCTCGATATGCGCTGCGGGCCCGTGGTCGGACTCCAAACGGTCGAGTCCGCGGTCGAAGTATCCTACCCAGAGGTGGCCGCGGCTGTCGGTGGCCAGCGCGGATACATTGCGGTCGCTCAGCGTAGCGGCCCCCGGATGCAAGACCGGCTGCCAACTGAAGCCATGCGCGCCCATACGATAAAGGCCGCTGCGAGTGAGCGCGAAAATGGCATCATCCAAGCCGAACAACTGATGGACTTCCGCCAATTGTGATGTGTCGGCCGGGGCGGAGTTCCGGTGGTGTCCTTCAAGCGGAATAGCAATTACGCCCTGATCCTCGGAGCCCACAAAGAGCTGTCCAGCGCCTGGTAGCAACGCAGTGGCCAGAACCCCTGCAGCCAGTGTGCGGGAGAAACGTCCCCCCTCGAAGACCGCAACGCCGAGCACCGTGCCGACGTAGGCCTGATCGCCAGCGACCGCGATCGACTGGACCTGGCGATCGGGCAGCCCCTGTTCTTCCCCGAAGGAGTCGGTCTCGCCCGCGTGCCAGTGGAGCACACCCTGATTGAGCGTTCCCACCCACAGGTCCGATTCCGTTCCGGCGAGGGTTGTGACATAAAGATCGCTCAGCGTCGGGTGGAGCACGGTTATTTTTCTTCCGTCATAAAGGAGCACGCCGCGCTTGCGCGTTCCGATCAACAGATGCCCGGAGGCTGCGGGCAAGATAGAGGTAATGGTGCGCACGCTTGCGTCCTGGGGAAAAATCTGCCGGAAGGCGCGGCCGTTGAAGACCAGTAGCCCATCCTGGGCGGTGGCGATGATGAGTTCCGGTTCCTGTGAGTCAGCGAATACCGCTGGCGCGATCGCGACCAAAGGAGAGGAGGGCAAATCTCGTCCCGCGGCGTAGTGCTTGAGCAATTTCCCGCTGGCGTCATATTGCGAGAGCCCAGCCGGGCCCGCTATGTAGAGGTTGTCGTGAAACCGGGCTGCCTGGACGAAAACCGCTGGCGTGCTGATCGACTCGAAGACTTGTTCCTGCGGCTCAGGGAGCGCCCGAACCGAGAAGCTTATCTCTGCCTCTGACCGAACTTCTTCGGTGGCGGTGCGCAGGGCGCGCGATGCCCTCCAGGCAACAACCCCAGCGAGCAAAATAAGAACCGCTGCGCCCGCTGCCGCAACCATTCGCCACCATCGTTTGAAGCTCCAGCTCATAAGCTCCCGAATTGCCAGACGGAATTGCAGGATGATGAACTTATAAACCCGAGGAACAACAACGCGTAACCAGGTTGCAGCGCAGCGACCAAACTCATGCTAATTGATAAGAAGCGACTTAGGAGATTGGCGGGATCGATCCTGTGTCGGCAGGCACACAGTGTGTGAAGAAGTAGAAAGGGACGCCGGCTACTTCGCGGTTCCATCGCTTGGCTTGGCCAACAACCCTCGTTGGCGCAGCCAGTTCGCCAGCAAGGACGGCCACTCGCCCAAGGCTGGATCGCCCAGGTCAAGACCAACTCCATGCGGACCCCTCTCGAACACGTGCAATTCCGCCGGAACACCGGCTTTGTGCAGGGCCACATAAAAATTCACACTATTTTCCGACGGCACAACGTTGTCATCGCTTGTGGTGAACAAGAATGTGGGAGGAGTTTGCGGGGTAACGTGAAGTTCGTTGGAAAGTTCCTCGACCAGCTTGGGATCGGGATTGTCGCCCAGCAGATTCCTGGCCGACCCGGCGTGGACGTAAGGCGCTTCGAGAGTGATCACCGGATAACCCAGGATGACGAAATCGGGTCGGCTGCTGGCGCGATCGATCGGGTCGGCTGCCGCAGGATTGCCGCCGTCGAAGTGGGTTGCGGTGCTTGAAACCAGATGTCCACCCGCCGAGAAGCCCATCATTCCGATTCGATCTGGCGATATCTCAAATTCCCTGGCCCGGCTCCGCACTAGCCGGATTGCCCTCTGGGCATCTCCCAGCTCGATGGGGTGGTGGTAGCGCGGTCCCAGGCGGTACTTGAGAACGAAGGCGGTCACTCCCAGGGCATTGAACCAGTTCGCCGCTTGCCGGCCTTCGTGATTGGAAGCAAGAAATCCGTAACTGCCGCCAGGCGCAACAATGACCGACGTCCCGGAGAGGTTGTGCCCCCAGGGGCGATACACGGTGATGCTGGGCTGGTCGTCGTCGCTCTGCCCCAACGCTCCCGGCGCGCCGTTCTGCCACAACAGAATGGTCTGCGGCTCAGCGGTAGGATCGCGGGGCACCTGGCCAAATGCAATGGTTGCGGAAACAAGGCAAGTAATAAGGATGGTACTGGTTCGTCTTATCATTAGAACCCTAGTGTGCCAGGCCGACATAGTTTCCGTAGCCGACAATCACCGTTGATCCCACCAGCAGCAGCAGAGCCAATGCGAGCAGTCGGCCCGCCTGGACGCCCGCGCCCTTCCATTCCTTCAACCCGATGCCCCACAGGCTGCTGAAGATGATGATGCTGGCCATGTGCAGCGTCCAGCTGGAAAATTTGTACTTACCCATCTGGGTCTCACCCATCGAGTAGAAGAAGAATTGGAAGTACCAGGTGGTGCCGGCCAGCGCGCAGAATAAGTAGTTCGCCAGCATCGGAACTCGCGCCCCATCTGCCTTTCGCGAAGCGGACGCATCTTCGACCGCAACTGAGGACTGCGCCCGAAGATCTTTCCTGGCGGACGGCATGTGCTCAACTACTTCCCTGCTGGGTGCATCGACCGCAGTCTCGATGATGACCTCATCGTGACCTTGCTCATTGAGCTCGCGCGAAATTGAGGTGAAGTACTGGTAGCCAGTCTTGTTTCGGATATTCAGAATGACGCACCAGATGAAATTCGTGGTGAAGCCCCCCAGCAACACCACCACCAGCACCGGCAAGCCTTGCCATAGATCTGGGGTTCCATGCTTGATCGTAAGAGCCTTGATAGGATCTCCCGCGGCCAGGCCGTAGGCGAAGCAGGCGCTCATCACGCCGGAAAGGACCGCCACGCCGACGCCCTTCTTCAAATCGAATTCCTTGATCGTCTCTTTCTGCTGCTCCGGCGACATCGCCCGCTCTTTATAAATACCCGCCAGCCCCGCCGCCGCAATGCCAAGCAGGCAAACAAAAATTCCCAGCAGAATGATTCTCCCCGAAGTCGTCCCTACCACCTGGCTCATGAATTCACCCCGGAAAATGGGCGGGATCAGAGTCCCGAAGGCGGCGCAAAGGCCCAACACGACGGCCATACCGAGCGACAAGCCGAGATAGCGCATAGTCAAGCCAAAGGTGAGCCCGCCGATTCCCCACAAAAGGCCGAAGAAGAACGTCCAGAAAATAACCGTCCCTGAGGTTTCGTGGAGCACCGGCAACAAGTCTTTGCTCATGAGCAGAGCAAAGAACCAGGGAGCAATAATCCAGCTGAAAAAGCCTCCCGCGAGCCAGAACGTCTCCCATGCCCATCGCTTCACACCGCGGTAGGGCACGTAGAAGCTGCCGGAAGCCAGACCGCCCAGCCAGTGGTACAACACGCCTATTACAGGATTCGGATTCATATCACCCTCGGGACCTGGACTTCACCTACTCTGAGTTTGCTCAACATACTTGAATGCATTCGATACCGGTCAAGGCGCCGAACTTTTTGAGCTTGCTGGCGATGTGCCCGACACCTACGGCACAGTGATGGGCCGGGCCGTGCACGTTCCATTCATTCATGAAATTTATCGCCCCAATGGAGAATCGATAGCGGCTGTTGGTGTTCCCGATTTCAAGAATCGGGCCGGCGACGGATTCGCCTTCGGCCATCAGCAGCTTCAACCGTCCACCGACGGTTTGAATCACCGACAGCAGCGTTACCGGGCCATGCCTCACCGACATTTCTACCGATAGTCCGCGGCCCACTTTGCCGTGATAGACCTGGAGCGGGCGAACCTTGGTTTTGCCTTGAGCGATCGCGATGTGTCCCGGGCCGTCGTGGCCCATGAGCAAGACGTCATCCGTAAAATCTGCGGCGTAATATTCAGTGAACGACCCGCCCGCGCCGAAGCTGTCCATGATCTTCATGGCCTGTGCGTTCTTGATTTCATATTCGCCGGCTACCGGAATCCCCCGCGCCGTAAGCAGGCTGGTGCCGAGGATGATCGAGCTGACGGCGTCCTCGTTCTCAGGATTGCCCGTCCCCTGGTAGTAGTACGCCAGAGAGCCCAGCTTGTGCATTTCAACCAGCCGATCGAGGGCCACCGAGGTGCGCGCCGCGCGCTCCAACTCTTCCTGCGGGCAATCCGGCTGGACGTCGAAGCTCGCGCGAAAGTCCGCGACCCGCCCCTTGATTTCAGAGTCTGACACCTGTCGTCGAAGCGCAGACAGTTCATCCACCTCGACGACCTCAATGTGTCCGCCGAAATGGGCGCATTGCTGGGTAAGGTCGGAGTAGATGTCGAGCATTCCTCCGTAGTAATGGCCCATCACGCCCAGGCGATTGTGTTCCATGGTGTGGGCGACCCGGGCGGCTCCAACCCACTCCGTAATCTCATTCCAGGCGATCGGGTCGTCGTCGAGTGTGCCTGTGACCTGGAAAAACGGAATGCGGCAGCGGTTGAAGACATTGGCAATTTCCGGCACCGGACAAGCCTGACAATAGGCCAGCCATTCTCCGGTCATCTTCGTGCGGTCGCCCAGGCCATTGAACCAGTCATAGTCAATGGCCGCGGAAGGACTCAGATTCAAAATGATAACGGGGACCTTGGCCCGCCGGACCACCGGAAGCACGGTCGAAGAGAGCGCGTAGGTGGTGACGTGGAGAAAAATGAGATCAACATCGGCACGTCGAAACTCGTGGCCCGCCGCGAGGGCCTTCTCGGGAGTGTCGATCAATCCGAGATTCACCACCTGGGCGCCCGCCCGCTCGAGCTTCTGGGCAACCTGCTGGGCGTATCCCTTTAAGCGCTCTTCCAGGCCGGGAAACTGCGGCCAATAGGCGTCCAAGCCAATCCCGAAGAGCCCAACCTTCGGCTCGGCGTATGCTCTGGGCTTGTCCATTGGCGAATCTGTGCCGGCACAAATCCTACTCGCTTCAAACGGCTGAACTGTAGTATTCTGCGTCGGTCGTTGTCAATAGCAAGTTTATTTTCCTATTGAATTTCGCTCGAGATCTCCGCACAATGCTGCGTGCTTCCAGACGGAGGATTTTCGCATGAATCGATATCGGCCACCCCTGTTGTTGGCCATGTTTTTCGGTGTGATCGCAGTGTCCGTGTCTTTGGCTCAGGATCAGCCCGCGACAGTGGCCGCTCATTGGGACAAAGTAACCGGCGTCTCGAAGACGACTGCGACTCTGCAAGTGGTAGTGAACCCGCCATTGCGCCGCGGGTCGGCGATTCACGACAACGCCTTCAAATCACTGCAAGATATTCAGGCCGACTACGTGCGCTATGTCCCCTGGCTGCCCTATCCGAAACTGGCCGTGGCGGAACTCGAGCCTCCGGCGAATGGAAAAACTTCTTGGGACTTCTCTTTGATCGATCCCATGACTATCGATTTTCTCGATGCGACCAAGGGCCACTCCGTCATTCTGAATTTCAGCACGATTCCGGCTTGGATGTTCAAGACCGACAAACCGGTGAGCTACCCTGCCGATCCCGACCAGCCCGTATGGGATTACACGCAGGGCACTGAGTTCCGCGATCCTAGTATGAAAGAGGTTGGCGACTACTATGGCCGACTTTTTTCATGGTACACGCAAGGCGGATTTACCGACGAGTTCGGCAAGCAGCATGAGTCCGGGTATCACTACTCCATTCCTTACTGGGAAGTGCTGAACGAAATTGAGTTCGAGCACAACATGACTCCGGAAACCTACACCAAGGTCTATGACTCGGTAGTCGAGGCCATACGGCGCGTGGCGCCCAAGACCAAGTTCGTGGGCCTGGCGCTGGCCCAGCCCTCGACGCACCCGGAGCAGTTCGAATACTTTCTCAATCCCAAGAATCACAAGCCTGGCATTCCTCTCGATTTCATCTCTTATCATTTCTATGCAGTCCCAACGGGTGATCAGGACCCGGCCGTGCAGCCCTACACGTTCTTCGCTTATGCTGACGGCTTCCTGGGTACGGTCCGCTACGTGGAGACGATCCGGAAGCGGCTTTCTCCGGAGACGAAGACGACCATTGACGAGATCGGCGCCATTTCCGCGGATGACGTGATGCAGGACCAGCCCGGCCATGTCACCCAGCCGATCCCGAATTCCTACTGGAACCTGACCTGCGCCCTATACGCCTACATCTTCGGCGAACTGACTCGCATGGGAGTCGATGTCGCAGGCGAGTCGCAACTCGTAGGCTATCCGACGCAATTCCCCTCGGTTTCCATGGTGGACTGGAACACCGGCAAGCCCAATTCGCGCATACGGGTACTGAGCCTGCTCCGCGAAAACTTTGGACCGGGCGACAAGATTGTGGAAACGGAGCCCTTCGACCGATCGGTAAGTTCGTATCTTTATTCTTTGGCGGTGGTGAAACCGGATGGCAAGCGGCGTATTCTGCTGGTCAACAAGCGGGACCGTCCGTTCGACATCACGGTACCCGGAGCCACCGGCGGCCAGGAAGACTACGTGGACCAGACCACCGGCTTTGATCCTCCAGGCTCGGCCAAGTTGATCGGCGAGAAGATCACACTGAACGGCCTCGCGGTGGCGGTGGTGACACTTCCCTGATAAGAGTAGCGCCAGCGTCTCGCCGGCTGTCAGACGGGCGTCCCGACCGCCTATCGGGCCGCCGGGACGGCGGCGCTGCAAAGTCATGCATGAGGAGATCCTATGCCGCGAGTAGCCTTTCGCTTGCGAATCAAGGCCGATGCCATAGAAGGATACGAAAGAGATCACGCCAAGGTGTGGCCGGAATTGCTGGCCAAGCTGAAGGAAGTCGGCATTTCTGACTATTCGATTTTTCGCCGCGATCAGGACCTCGTCCTGGTCATGCGCGTAAGGGATTTCGACGCGGCCTGGGACGCGCTGGCCACCGACCCGGTAAACCTGCGCTGGCAGGCGGAAATGGCCAAGTACTTTGAGCCCGTGCCCGGCCTTCAACCCGGCGAGCGCTTCGCTATGATGAAAGAAGTCTTCTATATGGAGTAGCGGGCTGCTCTTCATGGCAACCTCTCGACGGATCTTTCTCACCGGACTGTTCAGCGCCACGGCCACTGCTTGTCTGGGTCAGGGTGTCGCGCCCCACAAGGCCGCAGCTCAGCCCCGGGGCAAACCATCGGGGCTTCCCTTCAATTCCACCTTCACTGATGTGGCCGCCAAGGCTGGCCTGCGAGCGGTCACGGTTTACGGCGAAAGCGATCACAAGGAATACATCGTCGAAACCCTCGGCTGCGGCTGCGCCTTCTTCGACTTTGACAATGACGGCTGGCTGGACATTTTTCTACTCTCCGGCACTCGCCTGGCCAACGCTCCCGCCGGCGCCAGCAACCGGCTCTTCAAGAACAACCGCGACGGCACTTTCACTGATGTAACCGAGCGTGCGGGACTGCTGAAAACAGGCTGGGCCTGCGGCGTCTGCGTGGGCGACTATAATAATGATGGCTTCGAAGATCTGTTCGTCACCTACTGGGGACAAAACGTCCTCTACCGCAACAATGGCGATGGAACTTTCACCGACGTAACCCGCGCGGCCGGACTGGCCGACTCTGCCAATCGCTGGGGCACGGGATGCACCTTCCTCGACTACAACCGCGACGGGAACCTCGATCTGTTTGTCGCCAACTATCTTGATTTTGATTTGCAAAAGGCCCCCAAGCCCGGTCAGAACGCGAACTGCCGCTGGTTGGAGACGCCCGTAACCTGCGGTCCGCGCGGGTTTCCTTATGGCCAGCACAGTCTCTACCGTAATAAAGGAGATGGGACGTTTGCCGACGTTAGCGCCTCGTCCGGAATTTCCGCCGCCCGAAATAGCTACGGGCTCACCGCCGTCGCCGGCGACTTCGACGACGACGGCTGGCCGGACATTTACGTCGCCTGCGACTCCACCCCAAGCCTTCTCTTCATGAACAATCAGGACGGCACCTTCCGCGAAGAAGGCGCCATTCGCGGCGTCGCCTACGGCGAAGATGGCCAGGAGCAGGCCGGGATGGGTGCGGCTGTGGGCGACTACGACCTCGACGGCCGCCTCGATATCTTCAAGACGAATTTCGAAGGCGACACGCCAGACCTCTACCGCAACATGGGCAAAGCCAACTTTGAGGAAGCCAGCCGACGGGCCGGCCTGGCGGTAGAGAACCGATTCGTATGCTGGGGCGCTGGCATGGTGGATCTCGACAACAATGGCCTGCCTGACTTGTTCATGGTGGCCGGACACACCTTTCCCGAGATCGAGAAAAGACATCCTGAGTTTCCTGCGAAAGATCCGAGGATGCTGTTCCGCAATCTGGGCAAGGGACGATTCGAAGAGCTTACCGACCAGGCCGGAGTCGCAATCCTGGAGTCTCATAACAGTCGCGGCTGCGCCTTCGGGGATTTCGATAACGACGGCGATCTCGACATTCTTGTCATCAATTTGAACGAGCCCCCATCGCTGCTTCGCAATGACGTCACCGGTAATAATTCCTGGCTCAAGGTGAAACTAGTTGGCACGAAATCCAATCGCAGCGCGATTGGCGCGCGGGTGGTCGTGAAAACCGGAGACTCGACGCAGACACAGGAAGTGCAGAGTCAATCGAGCTTCCTGTCCTGTAACGATTTCCGCCTGCATTTCGGCCTGGGCCAGGCCAAGAGCGCAGAAGTGAAGATCCGCTGGCCGAATGGCGAGTGGCAAACCCTGCCAAACGTGGCCGCGAACCAGTTGGTGACGGTGACGGAAGGCACGGGGAGTGTGCAGCAACCAAACAGCTAACCGCGAGCGCAGACCCACGGAGGCCCGGACGCCCTCGTCCGGGTGGGCGAGCAACGCTCGCCAGTTTCCTGGAATGGTGCCGGCATTGGAGGGCGTTGCCCGACTGGGCGGGTGGGGGCACCCGCCTCTACGTGGTTTGTGGCTTGCTACCGTGGCACGCTTGGGTCGAGTTGCTGGCGCGTGACTTCGTCCGGCGAGAAGACTTGTTTCCCCGCCTCTTCCTGACTCGACTTGTGGCTGCGCAAGCTCTGAAACTCCGCAAAAGCCTTCTTCTGCTCGGCCTCGTGGCCCAGCATTCCCTGCACCTGCGAGAGCCGGTACCACGCGACCTCGTTTCCGGCATTCAGCGTGACCGCCTTTTGCAGGTGAGGCAGCGCCAGATCAGGCTTCTGCAGCGACATGAGAACTGCGGCCAATCCTAACTGAGCTTCTTCGAAGTCAGGATAGTACTGCAGCGCCTGCTCAAAGAATTTCTGCGCTTGGTCGAACTCGCCCGCGTTGCGATGAATTTCCCCCAGCTCATAAGCGGCGTTGGCATTGCCGGGATCGACTTCCAGTTCCTGTGCGAACTCCTTCGCTGCCGCGGCCACGTCGTCCGGCGTGTTGCTTTGCCGGGAACGCGCCAGCAGGGTCCGTCCTATCCGGTAATGAATGCCCGGTCGCCGGGGATCGACGGAGAGCACCTGACGATACTCGCTGATGGCCGCGTCATTCGATCCCTGGCTTTCGTAGGCCTCGGCTTCAGCCTGATGCCTCCACACCGATGCTGGAGCCACCTGCGCCAGCTTCTGCATGCTCAGGAAGGCGAAGTTTCCGAAGATTCGCCCGGTGTGGTACAGGACTTCGGGATCGTCCGGATAAAGCCGATTCAACTCCAGCGCCACCTCCACCGCCTTGCTGTCGCGCCGCAGGCCAGTGTAAGCCCGCAGGAGTTGCAGACCGCACATGCGTTTGATGGGAGGGTCGGTGGACTGGCGAAAACCCTTTTCCAGGCCAGGCAGAGCCTCGCTGTATCGGCCAAGCTCGGAGAGTGACATCGCCAGCAGGGCGCTGGTTTTCGGCAGGGCCGGCTTAAGCTTCAGGGCCTGACGCAGGGCAGAAACGGCGGCGCTCGAACTTTCTTTCCTGAAAATAGATGAGGCCGAGATTGGCATGCACTTCCGCCACGCCGGGTTCCAGGACGCGCAGCTTTTCGAAGGCGGCCTCGGCTTCTGCGTAGCTGCCTTGTGCAAGCGCCCTCTGGCCTTGTTCAGAGTACTTCTCTACCGGATCCAGCTGACTGCGCCGGCATATGAACAGCGCCGCAGCAGCAGATCAGGACCGGGAGATGAGCCAGCGAATTCTCGAGAACCGAATCACCAAGGGCGAGTGTACCTCAAAAAAAAATCCGCCATGCCGCATGCGGCGTGGCGGACCTGGAAGACAGCTTACACGGGTTAGAAGACTATTTTGCCTCCCAGTTGAATGATGCGGCCCGGACGAGCGGCAATAACCTTGCCGTACGCTGTGTCGTTCGGGTTGTTATCGACCGGTGCGTTGATTGAGGTGGCAGTGTTGGGATCGTATCCATATTGCGCATGGTTAAAGACGTTGAAAGCCTCAGCCCGGAACTGGAAGGCAATTCTCTCCGTGAACTTGAAGTCTTTGCCGATGCCCATATCCCAGTTGTTGATTCCCGGTCCTCGCAGGATGTCGCGACCGGTGTTGCCGAACTGGCCGGCGAGCGGCTGGACGAAACACGCCGTGTTGAAAAACTGGTTGATGCTCTTGTGGAACCCGCTGTTGGGATCGCAGCCCGGCACCAGGTTAGCCCTCTGTGTGAAGGTGGTAAGCAGGCCGAAGTTGTCATTCGCCAGTATGGAGTACGGGAATCCCTTCTGGAAGGTGGTGATGCCGGTGATTTGCCATCCGCCAATCGCCAAATCGGCTGCCCGGTTCATATTGCCGCCGAAGCGTTTGCCCCTGCCCACCGGCAACTGATAGACGACACTGGTGACAAAGCGGTGGTTGACATCAAAATCGGAACGTCCGTAGTCGAGAGCCTGATTGTTTTCGTTCATGTGTCCCGCGAACGCGTTGGTGGAACCCACACCAGCGGCCGCGGATTTGTCGTCCAGACTCTTCGCCCAGGTATAGACCGCAACCAGCGCGATGGAACTGGAACGCCGTTCAAGCTTCACGTTGCCGGCGTTGTAGCTGGAATATCCGTTCCATTGGCTGTCCAGAAAACCCAGAGAGGAGGTGATGTTGGAGAAAGGCCTCCGGGTGGCTGCCGGGCAATCGCCAACGTTCGTAGGGTCGCCGCCCGTGGATGGGATCACATAGCGCCGGATTCGCCGGTGGCAGACCCTGGCCAATGTTGGTGCGGTTGAGCAGGTGGGTTCCCTTGTTGCCGACGTAGTTGACTTCCAGCGTGGTGTTCCGTGCCAGCTCGCGTTGCACCGACAAAGACCATTGCTGGACATAAGGATTGTGCGGGAATTCCGAGATGATTACGGCGAAGAACTGGCTGCCGTCCAGCGCCGGAGTCACCTGGTGAAGAGGGACCGCCGGGAACATGTTATCGGTCAGCTTCGGCAAAGTGGCATTCACATTCGGATTGGTGGAAGCACGTACCACGAACGGATAGATGTCGCCGGAATCGTCAATCTCGCGAGTCTCGGCGGAATCGAAGAAGATGCCGTATCCGCCACGGACCACGGTCTTATCGGTCAGCCGATAGGCAAAACCGATCCTGGGAGCAAATGGCTTCTTCGACGCGGCGGCGGGATTGTTTCGGCCGCAATACCGGTAGAAGCCGTTGCCGTCAGGCGCGATCGGGCCGCCCAGTCCGGTAACGTCCGCAGTGCCGAGGTTCTTGTCGGCATAACACAGTCCGCCACCGGCATTGGCGCGATCAAACCAGAACATCTTGTTGTCCTGCTCGAAGGGCACGCGTGCGGTAGTCCCAGCGCAGTCCCAGGTTCAGGGTAAGGCGGTTGGTCACTTTCCAATCGTCCTGAATGTAGGGAGCAAAATACTGGAAGTGATACTGGTTCAGATTGCCTGCGACGCCCGCCGGGCTAAACGGCCCGGGCTGAAAGGTAGAGGCATCGTTGTAGTAGCCGAGCAGGAAGTCCGCGACGGAATTGCCGGTACCGCAGTCCCCCGAAGCGTTAGGGCAACCGCCGCTATTCGAAGTAATGGTGTCGTTGTTAAAGGTGAATTGACCCAGGAAGTCATTGGAAAGGTCTCGCTTCTGCACCCAGCGGCGGTAGTCGAAGCCCACCGCGATGGTGTGCCTGCCGTGAGTCATCGAAAGCGAATCGGAAAATTCCCAAGTCGGTATATCACTCGTGGTGACGTCGTTGCCCTGGCTGCCGAAGTCCGTGCCGTTTATCCCCTGGAAATCAATCCCCGGATACATTGCCGCATAGCTGGGCAGGCTCTGGAACACACCCGTGAGACCGAGCTTGGTTATGTCCGAATCGGGGGCAGCGATTCCGCCCTGGATCGAGATTGGCTCGAGGCGTCCGAAGCGGAAGTTGTTCACTATGTTGTGGGTGATAGGAATAGTGTGTGAAATCATCCAACTCTCGGACTTCTCGTTGAAGGTGCCAATGCCAAACGGAAGCGAGACTGAACCGTTGATGTTCTGGTTTTCGTACTGTGCGGTGGTATAGCGGAAGAACATCGAGCCGAAGCGGCCTAGCTGTTGATCAAGTTTATAAGTTTGCTGGTTGACCGTGTTGGGCAATGCGGTGGTCAGGCGATAGTTTCCGCGACAGCCGCTGGGGCAATTTGGCGCAGGGAAAAGACCCGGCCCCGATGGCCACTTGCGCCAGGCGTGAAAAGCTGGTGGTCGGGAATAATGTTGCCCGGGAAAGGGGCGCCCGTAGTCGGATCGACCGGCATACAGAAAGTGGTCGCACTGGGAATGCAACCGCGCCGTGACCGGGGTCAGTCCTGACCGGAAAAATCTCCGCTAAGCCAGGCGGGATGAGGAACATTGAAAGTGTCCTGATTGATGCCGTTGCGAATGCGCCAGCCTTCGTAGTTCACCAGGAAAAAGGTCTTGTTGCGCCCGTCGTACACTTTCGGAATGTAGATCGGACCGCCGACGCACGAAGCCAAACTGATTTTGCCGGAGTTCAGGAATGGCAGACTGAAATGGAGCTTTGGCGTCAAAGGCATCGTTCCTGAGAAATTCGAACGCAGTACCGTGCAGTTGATTGTTGCCGCTCTTGCTTACGATGTTGACTTGATTGGCACTGAACCCGTATTCGGCGGAGTAGGTTTCGCTCTGCACTTTGAATTCCTGGATCGCGTCCTGCGACAGAATAACAGCTGGGGTGTTCAAGGCAGTGTCAGTGTTGACCAGTCCATCCAAGCGTGTAATTGTTGGAGGTCGGGCCGTCCGCCGTTGATGCTGATGGCGTTCCCTTCTCCCTGCCGCATCTGGCCTTGTTCGCCGGTGGTCTGCACGGCGCCGGCGCCGATGAAGAGCAAGTTCAGGAAAGTTGCGCCCATTGAGCGGTAGCTGTTCCACCTGCTTCTGGCTGACAAGTTGTGAGACCGCCGCGCTATCGGTATCCAGCGAGACTGAACTGGCCTGCACTTCCACCGTCTCCGAAACCTGGCCCGGCTTCATGACGATATTCACTCGGGCCTGTTGCGCGACCGCCAGTGTGATGTTATCGGCCACAGCTTTTTGGAAACCGGGCGCCTGGACCGTAACGCTGTAGGTTCCTGGCGCAAGGTATGGGGTGGTGAAGTCTCCATTGACGCTGGTTTCGGTATGGCTGGCTACACCCGTGGCAACGTTGGTGACGTCAATTTTCGCGTTGCCCACGACCGCTCCGGAACTGTCGGTCACGGTTCCCAGGATGGTGCCGTTGGCGCCGCCCTGTCCATACAGCAAGCCCGCCGACACGATAACAAACAGACATACCACCAGACTGTGGACTCTCATGGTCACATTCCTCCTGTGCCTCTTGGACACTGAGCGGTCGACGTGGACCCGGCAGGGAAATACTTCCGCGAAGGATCCCTGCCTCGACTGGGCGCACTGTAGCGACCGTCAATTATGCGTTGTCAAGAAAATAGTGAATTTATTTCTCTATTGAATTCACTACTGACATAACAGAACGTGCGTTCGAAGCGTTGGAGTGTTAAAAGTGTTGCAGGAGATCCGTCAGCAGCCTTCTCGCGAGTCCGCACACTGGTCTCTATAGGCGAAAAGCAGCAGTCCACGTTATAGTCTTTAGGCATTTATCGTTCATTGAGGCCCCACCGAATTGACACGCTCAACTCCCAAGCGGCTCTACTTGATCCCGGTGCTTTCGAAGGCGCTCGACATTCTGGAGTTGCTGCAGAACGAGCAGGGCCCGCTCGCGCTCGAAGCCATCTACCAGCGGACCAATATTTCCAAGACCACGGTTTATCGCATTCTGAAAACGTTTGTGCATCGCGGCTATCTGGCGCAGTCGCAGGACGGCTTGTATCGCCTGGTGGCGCGTCCCAAGAAAGCGCGCTTCGGTTTTGGCAGTCAATCGGCGGAAATGCCTTTTTCGGAAGCAGTAACTGACAGTCTGAAGGCCGCCTCCTCAGCCGCCGGAGTTGACCTGATCGTGCTCGACAATCGCTACGACGGTTCCACCGCTTTGCACAACGCCGATGAATTCGTGCGCAACCGGGTGGACCTGGTGATCGAATTTCAGATCGATCAGCATGTCGCGCCGGTGCTCGCAGACAAGATCGATGCCGCAGGTATCCCGCTGATTGCCGTGGACATACCGCATCCTCACGCCACTTTCTTTGGGGTCAACAATTACCGCGTGGGCTTTGAGGCTGGGGAATGCCTGGCCCAGTATGCGAAGAAGCTTTGGGACGGCAAAGTGCGCTGGGCTTTGGGATTGGATATCGACGAAGCAGGTCCGCTGGTGCAGAGCCGCGTGACTGGAGCTTTTGAAGCTATCCGCTCCCGGCTTCCGGGAATTCCAGCCGAATTTCTGGTCCGTATGGATGCACGCGGCTTACGCGACAAGAGCTGTCAACTGGTGCTCGATTTCCTGCGGCGTCATCCGAAAGATCGCGGCATCCTGATCGCCGCCGCCACCGACACCAGCGCATTGGGCGCAGTGCAAGCCGTGCGCGAGTTGAAGCGCGAGAAACATGTCGCCATTGTCGGGCAGGATTGTATTCCCGAAGCCCTGAAGGAAATTTCCCGTCGCCGACAGCCCGCTGATCGGCTCGGTCTCCCACGAAGCCCAAAGCTACGGTCCCCGCCTGATCCACCTGGGCCTGTCGTTGCTGAGCGGCCACCGCGTCGCCCCCTATAACTATGTTGAACACAAGCTGGTGACCGGCTCCTGGTTGCCGGAAAGCAGCAAGACCGCCTGATCCCCCGTGTGGGGTGGACACTCCTGTCCGCCGCCTTTGAACTTGATTTTTGTGGCGGCCCAACTCAAGATCCAGTCAAAGGCGGCGGGCAGGAGTGTCCGCCCCACATTGCGAATTCTCTTATAGAAATTGTTGCCCTATTGCATCGGTGGAGTATGATAGCTGCGACTTTCGGCGCGGGTCGGCAGTTTGGGTATGATGAGACAGATCACCGCGTTCCGGCATACTTTTCCACTGAGAGCGTCTCCATGCAGGTCAAAACAAGTTTGCGCTATTTGGAAGACCGTTGGGATGAGCAGGTCGCCCGCACGCTCGACCAACCCGAACTGCTGCGCTACCGTTCGAACCTGTTGGGCTCCGATCTGCGCATCACCAACTTCGCTGGGGGAAACACCAGTTCCAAGATCCAGCAAGCTGATCCGCTCAGCGGGCAAGCAAGAGGAAGTGTTGTGGGTCAAGGGCAGCGGCGGCGATCTGGGCAGCATCAAGCTGAGCGGCTTGGCGGCGCTGTATTCGGAAAAGCTGCTGGGCTGGAGCACAAATATCGAGGCGCCGAATACGAAGACGAAATGGTGGACATGTATCCGCTGTGCGCCTTCGGCAAGAACCCTGTTGCTGCCTCGATCGACACGCCGCTGCACGGCTTTCTGCCTTTTCCTCACATCGATCACTTGCATCCCGACTGGGGCATTGCGCTGGCCGCGTCCGCCAACGGCCAGCGAAAAGATGGAAGAGTTCAATCGCTTGTTCGACCACCATCTGATCTGGGTGCCGTGGCAGCGTCCCGGCTTTGAACTGGCCATGATGCTGCGGCGCGCGGTGCAGGAGAATCCGGGCTGCGACGGCGTTGTGCTGGGCGGCCACGGCCTGTTCACCTGGGGCAATACGCAGCGCGAGTGCTACGTGAACACCATCACCATCATCGATCAGCTGGGGCAGTTCATCGTGCAGCCACGTCGAGAAGAAAGGGCGCAGATCCGTTCGGCGGCGCCGCGACCCAGGCGCTGGACAACCGTGCCGACTTGCCTCGAATTTTCCCGTTTCTTCGCGGTCGGGTTTGCGGGCAGCATCGCTGTGATCGGCAGCTTCAGCGACCTGCCGGAAGTTCTGCGCTTCGTGAATTCGGCAGAGGCAGAAGAGCTGGCCTATCTGGGCACCAGCTGCCCCGACCACTTCATTCGCACCAAAATCCGGCCGATGTTTGTTCCCTGGCAGCCGGGCTGCGAGTGTGCAGGGACTGCGCGAGCAGATTGATCTGCGCTCGAAGAATTATCGCAAGGAGTACGCGGAGTACTACCACTCGTTCGCCTGCCCGATTCGCCGGCCCTGCGCGATGCCAATCCCACCGTCGTGCTCATTCCCGGGCTCGGCATGTTCAGCTTCGGCAAAAACAAGACCGAGGCCGCATCACCGGCGAGTTCTACATCAACGCCATTCACGTGATGGAAGGCGCGACCTGCTGGATACCGGGAAGACGCCCGACGGACCTTCCCGCAGGCGGCGAGGGCATGGATCCGGCCAGCGCTTCACGGTTCAGCGAACTATGTCGCGCTGCCGCCCAGTCGAGGCATTCCGCATTGAGTACTGGAAGCTGGAAGAAGCCAAGATTCGCCGCCAGCCCCCGGAGAAAGAACTGAGCCGACACGTCGTGCTGATCGTCGGCGGAGGCAGCGGCATCGGCCGCGAAGTTGCGCTGCTGGCGGCGGCTCGCGGAGCGCACGTGATGGTCGCCGACCGTGACATGGCGCCGCCAAGCAAGTGGCGGAGGAAGCCAGGGCAGATCACGGGAAAGGAAGCGTGGCCTACAACAGCCGTCGACATCCGCAGCCGCGACGCAATCCGGCAAGCGCTTGCGCGAACGATTGCCGCATTCGGCGGCATGGACATCCTGATCAACACCGCGGCGCTTTTCCCTTCTTCGCCCGACGGACGAAATCAGCGACGAGCAGTGGGGCAGTGACGCTCGACATCAATGTCACGGCAAATTATCTCTTGGCCGATGAAGCGGCAGGATCTTGCGGACCAGAATCTCGACGGCTCCATCGTGCTGACCAGTTCCGCCAACGCCGTGGTGCCCAAGCGCGGCAGCGAAGCCTACGACGTGAGCAAGGCGGCGCTCAGCCACCTGGTGCGCGAGTTCGCCGTTTCGCTCTCGCCCGAAGATTCGCGTCAACGGCATCAGCCCGGCAACCGTCGTCAAGGGATCGACCATGTTTCCGCGCGACCGCGTCATCGCGTCGCTAAAGAAATATGAGATCCCCTATCAGGATACGGCGAGCGACGAGGAATTGCGCGACTCTGCTCGCCGAGTTTTACGCCAAGCGAACGCTCACCCATCGCCCCATCGACCCGAAAGACTGTGCAGAAGCAATCCTCTTTCTCGCCGGCCCGAAATCACCCTGCACCACCGGCCACATCTTCCCCGTGGACGGCGGACTGACCGAGGCTTTCCTGCGATGAATGATGTTTCGCACGATGGGCGAACCGGAATTAACGACGACCGCGCGGCCGAGAGTAAGAGCTATTCTGTCCGCGGAGAACGGAGGAAGGAGCCAGCGCTGGTGGCCGTGGATTTGGGCGCAGAAAGCTGTCGCGTTTCCCTGCTGCGCTGGATCGATGGTCAGCCGGAAATTCGCCTGGTACACCGTTTCGCCAATTCGGCCCGAAATGAGGGGAACGGCCTGCGCTGGAATATAGCCGCCATCTGTAAGGGAGTCGAAGACGGCTTGCACACCTGCGCCCAACTCGAGCCTGAAGGAATCGCCGCTATTGGTGTGGATGGTTGGGCCGTGGATTATGTGCGACTGGGCCCGGACGGGCAACCGGTCGCTGACCCTTTCTGTTATCGCGACGAGCGCAATGTAGAGGCGAAAAACCAGGTGCTCTCGCGGATTTCTGCGGACCGCCTTTACCAACTCACCGGAATTCAGATCATTACTCTGAACACGCTGTATCAGCTGTACGCCGATAGTCGCGCACAGCAGAGTCTTCCCTGGGTGAATCTGCCTGAGTTTCTGTTGCACCGTCTGGGCGGGAGGCGCGTCTCCGAATACACCAACGCCACGCACACCCAGTTGCTGAGTGTGCAAGACCAGAACTGGTGCGCTGAAATCTTCGCTGCTGCCGGACTGGACCTGGGCGCGGCGCCTCCGCTGGTGAGGCCGGGAACCGATATTGGCCGGCTGCAGGGCGACGTGGCTTCCCTGCCGGCATTTCGCAACACCCGCCTGATCGCTCCCGCTTGTCATGACACCGCATCGGCCATCGCGGGAATTCCGGCGCAGGGAAGCGATTGGGCGTTCATCAGCTCCGGAACCTGGTCGCTGGTGGGTTGCGTGCTCGATTCCGCTTGCGTCAGCGCCGCCGCGCGAAGCAGCAACTTCAGCAATGAAGGCGGAGTCGGCGGCAAGATCTATTTTCTGAAGAATGTGAATGGCATGTGGCTGCTACGTCAATGTATGGAACAGTGGCGATCGCAAGGTCAGGTTTGGACGGTGGAACAACTGGTCGAAGCCTGCGCATCCCTCGTCGCTCCCCACAGCCTCATCGATGTGGACGATTCCGATCTCCTGTTGCCGGGGGATATGCCGGCACGCATCAATGCGCAACTGAATCGCATGGGCCAGGCCCCCATTCCCGAGGGCCCGGACGCGGCCGTCAGAATGACCAACCTGATTCTTCACAGCCTGGCCGCGCGCTACGCCGCAGTCTTACAGGATGCAGCCAGTATCACAGGAAGAACCTTGAAGCGTATTTACATCGTCGGCGGGGGAAGCAAGAACACTGTGCTAAACCGGCTTACCGCGAAGGCGACCGGGCTTCAGGTGCTGACGGGATCGACCGAAAGTGCGACCGTCGGGCAACTTCGCGATCCAACTAGCCGCACTCGAAGGAAATTACAATAACGATGTCGGAGTGGCTGCGAACGCTGTGGCGGAGTGGGCCAGCGTTTTGTCAGCGCTACCCATCGATACTTACGAAATCGATGCGCCGGCCAGCACCATCCCCGCTCATAAGGTGGAAGAGGTCCAACGGCCAACTGGAAAGGCACTCGCATGACGGAAAAACTGGAAGTATTGATACATCGTGCTCTCGACAATTTTAATATCGAGCTGCCCTCCTGGGGCTTTGCCAACACTGGGACCCGTTTTGGAAAATTCATTCAGCTCGCGGCAGCAGTCACAATAGAAGACAAGTTCAGCGACGCCGGGCAAGTGCACGCCCTGACCGGCGCTTGCCCGACGGTGGCGCTGCACGTGCAGTGGGACCTCCCCAATGGCTTGAAAGACGTTGCCCAGGTCGAGCGCCTGGCCGAGAAATACGGAGTGCAGCCCGGCTCAATTAATCCCAACGTCTTTCAGGACCAAGAATACAAGTACGGATCGGTAGGCAACCCCGACCCTGCGATCCGCAAGCGGGCCCTCGATCATATTCTGGATTGTGTGGCCATCGCCCAGGCGCTGGAGTGTCGCGACGTTTCACCCTGGTTTGCTGACGGCTCGAATTATCCTGGCACACAGAGCATTCGACACAGAATCGGATGGTTCGAGGAAGCACTTAAAACCGTGCATGCAGGTCTGAGTCCGAAGCAACGCCTGCTGATCGAGTACAAACCGTTCGAGCCGGCTTTTTATCACACCGACGTTGCCGACTGGGGCATGGCTTTCCTGCTGGCGCGCAACGCAGGTCCGCAAGCCTACGTTCTCGTGGACACGGGCCATCATTATCAAGCCCAGAATATCGAGCAGATCGTGGCCTGGCTGCTGCATCACGGCATGATTGGCGGCTTTCACTTCAATGACCGCAGATATGCCGACGACGATCTCACGCTCGGCTCCATTGATCCCTACCAGATCTTCCGCATCTTCTATGAGATTCACAACTACGCCTGGGAAACTGGCGCGTTCGCGGACGTGGCCTACATGGTGGACCAGAGCCACAATCTTAAGGGCAAGATGGAAGCCATGATTCAGACGGTCTGTACGGCGCAGGAACTGTATGCCAAAGCCGCCATCGTGGACCATGCCCGCCTGGCGTCATTGCAACAGAGTTGCTCGCTGGTCGAAGCCGAGGAGACCTTGCGCGGTGCCTTCTGGTATGACGTGCGCCCGGCGATCCGTGAATGGCGGCGCAGTCATGGTCTGCCGGAAGATCCCATGCAGGCCTTCCGTGAGAGTGGATATCTGGAGCGAATCACGGCCGAACGCAAGGAGCACAACGCGGTCTCCGTCACAACTTACGCGTAGTGCTGCGCGTGACATCCAGACTGCGATGATGGAGGACGGGCGTCCCGCCCGGCCTTCACCTACTGCGCGGCCGGTGAACTCTTCACCAGCTCTGCGTCGATCGTAATCGATACTTCGTCGCCCGCCATGGCGGGGGCCCCGTTTACTCCGAAGTCCTTCCGGTTGATTTTCGTTGTCGCGGACGCGCCCATGTGCAGATTTCCTCTCGGATCTTTCACTGGCGCGGTAGGGCCATCAACATCGAGAACGACTTCCTTCGTAGCCCCATGAATCGTCAGGTCACCCGTAATCTTCAGCTTGCCCGTGCCGGCTGACTCCGTCCGCTTGGACTTAAAAGTGATCGTGGGATATTTGTCGACGTCCAGAAAGTTCGGACTGCGCAGGTCCTTGTCCCGCATCTCCACCCGCGTATCGACCGTAGTGGCATCAATCGTAGCTTCGAGCGAAGTCTTGATGGGATCGGCGGGGTCGTAACTCGCACCGCCGCCCACCTTCTTGAACTCGCCCCGAACCGTAGAAATGCCCAGATGCCGGACGGCGAATTGCGCGGCTGAGTGGTTTGGATCGATCTTCCAGGTCTCAACCTGAGCAAGAGCCGACGAGATGAAGAGAAAGGCACTGGAACAAATGAGTAGTTTGCGGATCATTATTCCTCCAGGAATTTTGTTGGATGCAATTGAATGCCAGCAGGTTAAAGAATTACGGCGCGATCCCAGGCTGCAGAAAAGAGCCGAGAGAAGTTCCCCAGAAGCCAAAGCCCGGCTCGCGAACAAGAGTGTACGCAGGGCGGGGGAGGCCCCTGCTCCACCCAAGCCCTCCTACTGCGTGGTCGACTGTTCCATCTTCACCGGCCCGAGCAGCCCAGACGGAAGCAACGGCGAATTCGCCTTGTAAGGCTTCACATCTGCAAACGTATATTTGGTGGTTGCGTCCGGTTGTTGATCACCGATCAGCCGGTTGACCCAGGCATTGGTCACCTTGATGGTCACGTCGTTGGCACCCGGCTTCAGGGTGCCGGTCGCATCCACTCGGTACGGCGCGTGCCACACGATGCCCAGCGATTTGCCGTTCACCGTCACCTCAGCCAGATTCTTCACCTCACCCAGATCTATCCATACCTTTGCCCCGCGCTTGAACCAACCCGATGAAGCCTGGATAGTCTTGGTGTATGTGCCGGTCCCGGAGAAATACTTCACTCCTGTATCCTGGCTGTCGCTCCATGAAATAAGCTTGTCCAGCGTAACCGATGCCGGCGCACCGCGGCCCGGCTGGAAGCTCACATTCCACGGGCCATCCACGGTTGCCAGCTGCGTCTCCACCACCTTGGGCAGGGTGAGAGGGTTAGCCTTCGCGGGCTTGCGGAACACGACAAATACCGTGCCCCAGGGCTCGAGATGCAGTGGAACGGTGGTCCGGCCGTCGGCGATGTGGTACGACGCGGGTTCCGATTTGCCGGTTTCGGCATACCACAACTCCGGCGCCTTGCCAGTCACGCGGAAGCTCGCATCCACCGTCTCGTCGCGATCGTTGCGGTTGTCGAGGAAGTAGATGTCGCCGTCAGCCAGCTTGCGATGCACGAACAGGATCCGCGTATCGCTTTGCGGCTTGGTGTGGTCAAAGTCAGGGGCCACGGCCAACGCCTTCAAGGTTGCTTCGGCGTTCTGTCCCGCATACACCTTGCCCTTGCCTACCGAGTGCACGCCGGTCCCATCGCCGAACAGTCCATCGTTCAGCTTCTTGAATTCAGCCGCATCGTCAGCCAGGCTGGGCGTGTCGGTCGGTTTCTCACCGGCCACCACCGCACCCTGCTCCACCAGCTTGTGGATGCCGCGCAGCACCGGCAGCGACATGTGCTTGCTGTACGGATCCAGCGCCAGCACACGATAGCTCATCCCGCTCCTGCTGGTGATTCGCCCATCCGCCACGCTCAGTTCGTGGATCAGGCCATCGGCGTTGATGTAGTCAAATCCATAACCCGGAGGCACATCGGGTGACTTCTGGTCGAAGATCGCGGTGATGTTCGAGTCCTCGCCGTAGAAGTAAATTACGTCCGCGGCAAAGCGGCCTTGCTGCAGCAGGTACGAGCTGCGTGCCAGATAATCTGTCCAGGCTCCGGCCTGCTCCGCCCAGGTCTCGTTGCGATTGAACCATTGTCCGAAGGGCCCGAGGGTCAGTCCCGGAGCCTTATCGATCAGGGGCTGGTGCGCGGATTCATGAATGACAAAGCGATTGATGCCGTTCAACAGCTCCTGGTCCGCCGTCGGCTTCAGAGTTTCCGGCGACCATGCCCAGGGTGCCGCTCCCGCGGTCAGCGACTCCGCCGCCGCAAGATTCTGGCCATAGATATGCGCCACCGACGCTGACTCGCGATCATCCGCGTTGTAGCCGTACTGTTCCTTGTTCACTCCCGGGACTTGGGTCCACATCGCGCTCATCGGGACCTCAGCCAGTTTCTTCACTTCCATACCATCGGCGACGAACGCTCGCCCGCTCTCGTGCGATTCCGAATAGTGGCCAATGCCCCGCTCTTTCAACGATGCCTGCACCTGGCCGTAGTGCTCGTCCGCGATCAAATCGGCAATGGTCTTGCGGAAATCCCACAGGAACTGGTCGCTGGCTTCAGCGCTTTCGACCACCCGCCCAGTCAGGACCGGCATCCAGGGCGCAGGATCGTAGCCACGCCGCTTCTTGAACTGGGCCATCATGTCATCGGTCCAGTTCTGTGAACCTGCTTCCCAGCTATCTGTGATCACATAGCGGATACCGCGCTTGCCGATGTAGTCCGCGCCTACCGTTTCCTTATAGCTGTTGAGGTAGCCGTCCATGTAATTCTTCACGTAGCCGCTATTCAGCTTGTCCACCTCAAGGCCCGTGGCTTCCGCGGTCGCGGGATGGTTGGTGATTCCTAACAGTGAATAGCCGAAACGGAGCACCACCCAATTGCCCGCTGGCGGCGTCCAGTCGAGGGTGCTGTCGGGGCGCATCTTCGAAGTCAGGTCGATCACGTCGGATTTTGAAACGACTTCGGATACGGGACTGGAGAGGTCGCGAACTCATACACATCGGGCACGGGAGTAAAGGCTGCCTTCTCTTCGAAGCGGTTGACCCGCACGCCCGGATGCAGCGCCAACTCGGCAATTTCATAGTCGGTTGGAGGCGCGCCGATCTTTATCCCCAGGGATTCGGGATCGATGCCGCTGGCCCAGGCCGGCACAGGAGGTGGAGGAGTGCGCTTAAAGGTGATCCGGAAAAATTTCGCGGTCACCGGCGGGAAGGAAAGCGTGTGCTGGGGGGAGCCGCCCTCGGGCACCTTCACAACCAGGCGGAAGCTTTGCCCATCGTCGCTGGCTTCGAGCGATTTCTCCGGGTTGCTGATCCCCGCCACCATGGCGGTAATGAAGTCCACACTCTTGGTGACAATGCTGAGAGAACAGATCGTCTGCGGCCCCGCAAATTCGTACTGGATCCAACTGCTCTCGCCGGCATTGGGGATAGGAAGCTTCGTCGTCTTTTCCAGGTCGCCGTCGTCGAGCATGGCGGCGTCAGGAGTTCCTGCGCTGGCCGTCACCTTCGCATGCAACGATTCCACGGACACATCGTCTGCCGGCCTGCGGTACGCGATCACTGCGGCGTCCGCGTAGAACTGGGGAGGCGGGGGAGCGCCCGCCGGAGCGGCCAGAAGATCACGAACACCCATGTTCTGAAATGCTCCTGTGTTCGACGGCGGTTGGGCCAGGGTACCCGAGAACGGTTTCCCCCCTTCGACCAGCGTCTCACTCCAAACGTACTTCTTCATCCCCTGCGACGCCGGTACCCATGGACCACCGGTCTCGCTCCAGCCCGGAGAACCTGCAATTGCCTCTTCCATTCCCAGTTGATCGGCGAGCGTGGTCGCGTATTTGAAAGCGTCCTTCCACTCCGGTGTCATGTATGCCAGGCGGTGATCCACGACCTGGGGCGTGGCCAGGGCGGCATCGAAGTTCTGGAACCCTCCCAGTCGACGCGGTGCATCCACTCCAGGTCCAGCTTGATGCCTTCCTTGCTGATGTTGCCATTCATCCAGTGCCACCAGACTCGCGGCTTCGCCGAATCCGGCGGTTGCCGGAAGCCCTGCTCCAGTGTGTCGTTCGAACTCTGGCCGATAGTCAAACCAGTCATGGCCGTGAGTACGATTCCAAGCGCGACCACGCGCAGCAACAATGAGCGGTATCGGTTCATGTCAACCTGTCCTTCCTGTACGCGGCATTGGGGAGGAAATCTGGTAAGAGAATAATGAGGATTCGGACCGCCAAGGCTGGCGAATTCCGAGGGCACCGGAAACTGCCAAACGAGGATTTCCAGACGCACCCCTCCAGCGAAAATCACTAAGTCGGATTGCGGCGTCACTTTAACGAGCGCGAGGGCGCACTGTCAAGCAAAATGAATATATTTACCTATTGGATTATCGAAGCCAGGGTGCGGCCCGGCAACTGGGACTTACAGGGCCGGCGAAAAATCGGTCAACGCCATGAAAGTGGAATCAACCTTCTCCACCAGCTTTCCGTTTACCTCGGACGCATCGCGCACTTTCTGCCATTCGGGATCGTCGCCAAACGCCTTCCAGTTGCTGACCGCGGCTTCTCGGCTGGGGTGAGCCAGAATATAAATAAGGGTCTTGCCTTTTAACGGATCATCGAGCGGAGTCCAGTAGGCGATGTTTTTCATCCCGTGCTTTTCGAAAAGCTTCGTGGTGTGCTCGCGAAAACGCTTCAGCAGGTCGTCGAGCTTGCCTTCGTTAGCATGGTAAATGCGAAGTTCATAGACCGCAGATGCCGATCCTTCTGGTCCGGCTTTATCGGGTTGCGCCGCCGCCCAGACTGCTGTGGGGAGGAGCGCGATGGTTGGGATCGCCTGCAACAAAGATCTTCTGTCCATGTTCCGCCTTCCAGATGAAGTGACTTACCCGAACAGCTTACTCTTCAATCGTGAATGTATAGGATCCCGCGCCCGCTTCATAGATCGCGTTGTGGCTGTCTCTGAGAACGAATGATATTCCCGCGCTCTGCCGGATGTCCTTGCCGCCTTCCAGAATCCTGGTGGCCACACCGCCCGGCAAATAAAGCAGGCCAGTCGTATTCGGCGGAATTACTACGTCCCATTTGATCGAGTTGCCGTCAGCCTTCCAGTTCGAGGTGATTGGTCCGTACGACGAATCGTAAGTCGCCTTGGCCTCTCCCAGCGTGGCATCGAATTGCGGATGCAGCAGGATGCGATGAAATCCCGGGTCTTCGGCCGATTCGTCGATGCCGGCGGCGTAGCGGTACAGCCACTCCGCCACCGCGCCGTAGGCATAGTGATTGTAGGAATTCATCGAGGGATCGCCCATCATCTGGTCACCGTTCCACCGTTCCCACATCGTGGTCGCGCCGTGCTCGATCATGTATCCCCAGGAAGGATAAGTGTTCTGGAGCAGCAAACGGTAAGCCACATCGCTGTGACCGCTGTTGCTGAGTTCGATCATCAAGTAAGGAGTGCCCAGAAAGCCGGTGGTCAGATGCCAGTCGTGGGCCTTGATGTCTTCGACCAGTTTATCCGCCGCGATCGCCCGATCTTTTTGTGACAGCAAATTCATGTGCAGCGCCAGCACGTAACTGGTCTGGCTGCCGGTTCCAACCGTGCCATCGGGCTTCACGTATTCCTGGTTGAACGCTGTCCGGATCTTCTCGAAGAGTTCTCTGTACTTCTGCTCATCCTGAGGCCGGTCGAGCGCCTGTGCCATGCGCATCATCAGCGAGGCATCGTACGCCCAGAACGCCGTGGCAATCAGGTCTTTTGAAGTCGTGCTGCCGATGGCCAGCCAATCGCCGTAGTCGTTTCCCCGCTCTTTCAGCCAGAGGTAGTTGGGGTTCGAGCCCGCGATGTGCTCCATCCAGTTTTCCATCGCCACCCAGTTGTCTTCAAGAATGCGGGTATCGCGAAATTGCAGATAGGCAGCCCACGGAATGATCACACCGGCATCGGCCCAACCGGCGACGCTCTCTCCCGTGGGGCCAACCCGCGGTGAAACGTCAGCGAATGCGCCTGCCGGACTTTGCGCGTCCCGAATATCGGTGGTGAATTTGTGGGAGAAGGCCGCCAGGTTCGCGTTAAAGGAGGCAGTCCGCCAGAAAACTTCGGCATCGCCCATCCAGCCCAGACGCTCGTCGCGCTGCGGACAATCAGTGGGCACGCTCAGGAAATTTCCGCGCTGCCCCCAAAGTATGTTGCTCCACAACTGATTCACGGTCTGGTTTCCCGTGCTGAACTGCATGGTGAACGGCGCGGCAGTGTAGAACACGACGCCTTCAATTGCGTCCTGCGTAGGTGTTCCCGGGTAGCCGGTAAGTTCGACGTAGCGGAAGCCATGGAAAGTAAAATGAGGTTCAAACGATTCGCTTCCCTTCCCGCGCACGATGTACGTGTCGGTGGCCTCGGCTGTACGCAAGTTCTCGGTGTAGAGCTCGCCATTCGGCTTGAGCACCTCTCCAAACCGCAGGCGCACCTTGGTTCCAGCCTTGCCGGAAACGTGCAACCGCGCCCAGCCAACCATGTTCTGCCCCAGATCGAAGATGTACACTCCGGGCGTCGGATTGGTAACGGTCTTGGGCTTAAGTATCTCGTTGACCCGGATAGGTTGAAAGTCCTGCGCGACCAGGGGAGCCTGGGGTGACGGCGCGGTCGTGACCGCTCCCCAGCGGGAGTCGGAGAACGATGCCTGGCCCCACCCGCTCGGTTCCAGCCGGGCATCATAGTTTTCGCCGTTGTAGATTTCCGATTCGAGAATGGGAGACGGTTTCGCCTTCCACGATTCATCGCTCAGAACGGAATCACGCGAGCCATCGGCTATACTCGACTTCGAGTTGCACCAGCAGCCGGACCGGCGGCGGGCCAAAGTTGTATCGGGTCTGCAACCAGCCCAGTCCGTCGGCATACCAGCCGCCACCCAGAATCGCGCCGATAGCGTTTCCGCCCTGCCGCACCTGCGAGGTAACGTCATAGACCTGATAAACCACTCGCTTGCGATAATCGGTCCAGCCCGGAGCCAGAACATCGTTCCCGACGCGCTGGCCGTTCAAATACAGCTGATAGGTTCCCAAAGCAGTCGAATAAATTCGGGCGCTCCGCACCGCCTTGGCCACGCTGAAGTTTCGCCGCAGCATATCTACCGGCTGAGCGGGCCAGGGAGTGCCCAGCGGCGCTTCGCCGATTTCCGCCACCACGGCCGCCGCGGACCACGATGAATCGTCGAACGTTTGCCCCACCCAGGCGTTACCGGTTTGCTCCGGCGCCGTCTTCCATTCGGGTCCGGAAACGAAGCGTTCGATCTTGCCGTCGGCTGTCTGCACCCGGAGAAGCGCTATGAATCCAGCCTGCGGAGGCCGGTCGCGCTCCTGTTGAACAATCGCCTCAGCCGCCAGCGAATTCGCGCCGGCGTTCAGGAGCTTGCCGACTGGTATGACTCGAAAATAACCCCAGGGATCTTGAGCTCGACCGAACTTGCCCATCGGCGACTCGACTACCACCTGCTTGCCGTTGACCCAGGCGGCCACATTGTCCTTGGCAGTGATGAAGAGCGTAGCCTCTCTGGGTTTTTGCGCCAGCTTGAAGGTGAAGCGGAAATCGTGTTTGCCAGGCGTGGCTTTGGTCAGCGCATTATCATCTGCCGCCCAGATCCATTTCGGCGCCGATTCATAATCTCCGCGCTCGAGCGGCATGTCGCGCGTGATCCATTTGGCTTTCCAGTCGTCGGGAGACAGCAGTCCCATCTCCCACCAACTGGCCTGGCTGTAGGACGAAGCTTGTCCCTGCGAATCCCAAACCCGCACCTGCCAGTAGTAGCGCCGGCGAGACTCCACAGCGGGACCGCCATAGGGAACATTGACGGACTGATCGGATTCAACGCGACCGCTGTCCCACACATCGGCCCGATCCTGCGCCAGAGCTTCCGGAGAGCTGGCCACCCGAATTTCATACGCCGCCTGCCGGGCGCCTCGCCTCGAATCCTGAAGCTGCCACGAAAGCCGGGGATGAGTGATGTCGATCCCCAGCGGCTCCTGCATGCCTTCGCATTGCAGATGCGCGGGCGCATTGCCTTCGAAGGCCAAAGCAGCGAGAGACAACGGACCGCTCGACAAAAACAAGAGCGTGAGCGAAAGGGCCAATCTCTGGAAGTTGCCGGTTCGCGGGAAAATTCTTGCCACCATTGCAGTTAATCCCTTGGACATGGGCAGGGCTCCTATGAAAGTTCCCTATTGTACTTATTTGTCTTTTGAATTGACAGCGGTGAGTTGGCGGGAAATCTGCGCGGCCGGTTCTCTTGCTAGGGGACGAATGATTGGAGCGACGGGCGGCGCTAGGACTTGCTGCGTGCGGCCCACTCGGCGTCAAATCGCGCCCGGTCGTAGAAAGATTTCTGCGTCCCCACTCCAGTGGTGGAGAGTCCCGCGTATAAATTCGCGCGCCGGACAGCCTCCCGTTCAGGAAGGCCCTCTCCGAGGAAGACGGCGAAGCTGCCGATAAAGGCGTCGCCGGCGCCGGTGCTGTCGATACTCTTGACCGGAAACGCCGGTAGGTGCTCCATGCCTTCTTTCCCCGCCAGCAGCGAGCCGTTGGCGCCAAGGGTAATAATGACGCGGCGAATGCCGTAGCTGAGCAGTTTCTCCGCACACTTTTTCGCGTCTTCGACATTCTTCACCGGCATTCCGGTAATGGTCTCGGCCTCGCTTTCATTAGGGACGAAGTAATCCAACCCCTCGACGGCCTTGATATCGATGGGCTGGCCGGGAGCGGGATTCAGGATGCAGCGGATTCCGCTCTTCCGCGCAAAAGCCACGGTGTAGTAAACCGTCTCCAGCGGAATCTCGAACTGGAGCACGATGCAATCGACCGCCTTCAGCAGGTCGGCGGCAGCATCCACGTCGGCGGGCTTCAACTGGTCGTTCGCGCCCTTGACCACGAAAATGCGATTTTGTCCGCTGGACTCGACGAAGATTGGCGCCACACCGCTGGACACGCCTGCCACCTGCTTGACGTGAGTGGTATCGATGCCCAGCTTTTTGAAATTCTCGATCGTGGCCGGGCCAAACAGATCGCTGCCAA
This sequence comes from Terriglobia bacterium, assembly GCA_963779255.1. Taxonomy (GTDB): domain Bacteria; phylum Acidobacteriota; class Terriglobia; order Terriglobales; family Acidobacteriaceae; genus JAIQFF01. The sequence continues at coordinate 100,801 of CAVZXU010000039.1, forward strand.
CCCGCGCCACCATGAAGACGGCGGCTCCGCACAGCTTGGCCGCGGTCGCCTGGTTGGCGCCCTTGCCTCCGAATCCCAGGTCGAATTTCTGGCCGAAGATGGTTTCGCCGGGCTTGGGAAAGCGGTCGGTGAAAGTGGTGAGATCAATATTCGCGCTGCCCACCACCGCAATTCGAGGAATTTTCGCCATGATTTTAGGAGACTACAGACAAATTTGATCCCTACTACGAAACGCAAAGCTGAAGAAAGGCGAGTCTATTCAGCGGCTCAGATAGTGTCAACGTTTGCGCCGGGCATTGCACCTCACTCACCGTAGGGCACCCAGATATTCTTCACCTGGGTAGCATGCTGCAGAAACCAGCGGCCTTCGCCCTGCTTCACGTCGAACCAGTCGATGGAGCGGCCTTCGTTGGTAAACACCTGCTTAAGATTCCCAACCGAGTAAGCCTTCGCGGCGACCGCGCTGGCTTCATCCGCAAAGCACCAGATGGCATCCACGTCGTCGTGCTCGGCCAGAGTTTTTAGAAGCTGGGATGTGTAGCCAGTGACCATGTTGACCGCTCCGCCGGGCAAATCGCTGGTATCGAAAAGTTGGTACAACTCGGCAGTGATTAAAGGATACGTTTCAGAGGGCACCACGACAGCCACATTGCCGGTCGCCAGCACGGGCATCACGAGTGACAAGAACCCGAGCAGGGGTGCCTGATTCGGGCAGATGATCCCGACCGTTCCAAGAGGTTCATTCATCGCCAGCGCGACATTGCGGAAGGGAGGATTGTGTACTGCCCCGTCGAACTTGTCCGCCCAGGCTGCGTAAGAAAAGATGCGCTCGATGCCCAGATTGACTTCGGCTGCGGCCTGGGTTTCTCCGACCACTGCCGCCAAGCCGCGCGCGATCTCTTCACCCCGCAGTGAAAGATTCTCCGCGATGTAATAGAGGACCTGCGCCCGGTTGTGTGCGGTAGCCTTCGCCCATCCCGAGGCTTTGTGTGCCGCTTCGACCGCATTCCGAATATCTTTGCGGTTGCCCAGCGGCGCCTCGCCCAGAAGCCAGCCATCCGCGGCACGCACTTCCATGCTGTAGCCGGAGTCGGGACGCGCCTGCTTGCCTCCGATGTAAAGCTTCACGGTGCGGTCGATGGCTGGCGTTGCCAGATTCGAATCGTCGTTTGATTTCTGTTGCAACGGCGGCTTCGCATCAGCGGGCAGCGCGGGAGCGCTTTTGAACCAGGCGGGCTCCAGATACTCTAGCAATCCTTCCCTGCCGCCCTCGCGGCCGTAGCCGCTTTCGCGGTAGCCGCCAAATCCGCAGGAAGCGTCAAACAAATTCGTACAGTTTACCCAGACCACGCCTGCCTTGAGTTGAGAGGCCACATGCAGCGCGACGTTGATGCTCTCGCTCCAGACGCAGGCGGCCAGACCGTATACCGTATTGTTCGCCAGCTCCACAGCTTCGCTCGGCGTGCGGAACGTCATGGTGGCCAGCACCGGACCGAAAATCTCCTGCTGCGCCACTATCGACGTGGGATGCACATTGCTGAGCAGTGTCGGCGGATAGTAAAGTCCGCGCCCGGGCAGCTCGATCTGCGGCTGCCAGCAAGTTGCTCCATCGGCCACTCCCTGATCTACCAGGCGCTTGATTCGATCCAGCTGCACGCGCGCGACGATGGCGCCAATGTCGATGGACTTGTCAAGCGGAGGCCCGGCGCGCAGCGTGCTCATGCGATCTCGAACCTTCGCGATGAGCGGCTCGGCTATGCTCTCCTGCATCAGCAGGCGGGAGCCGGCACAACAGACCTGTCCCTGGTTGAACCAGATGCCGTCGACCAGGCCTTCGACCGCGCTGTCGAGGTCGGCGTCTTCGAAGATGATGAAAGGCGACTTGCCTCCCAGTTCGAGCGAAAGCCGCTTGTGGCTGGAAGCGGTGGCGCTGCGGATGGCGCGTCCTACTTCGGTTGAGCCCGTGAACGCGATCTTGGCAACGTCGGGATGCTTGACCAGCGCCTCGCCCGTCGAACCGTCGCCGGTAACAATGTTGACCACTCCCGGCGGCAGGCCGATCTCGGAGCAGATTTCTGCAAAAGCAAGGGCCGTGAGTGGCGTAAACTCCGCCGGCTTGAGCACGACTGTGTTGCCCGTGGCCAGAGCCGGCGCAATCTTCCAGGCCAGCATGAGCAAGGGGAAATTCCAGGGGATGATCTGCCCGACCACGCCACACGCGGTGTAGCCCGGAAATTCCTGATGCAGCAACTGGGCCCATCCGGCATGGTGATAGAAGTGGCGGGCGACCAGCGGAATATCGATATCGCGGCTCTCGCGAATCGGCTTGCCGTTATCCATCGTCTCGAGCACGGCCAGGCGACGGGAATGCTTCTGCACCGTCCGCGCCAGCGCATAGAGATAGCGAGCTCGCACGTGCGGTGTGAGCGCCTGCCATTTCGGCAGGGCTGCGCTCGCGGCCCGGACCGCCGCGTCAATGTCCGCTGCCGATCCCTGGGCAACGGTGGCAAGTTTATCGCCCGTCGAGGGATCTGTGGATTCGAAGTATCCGCCCTCCACCGGCTGCCGCCAGGCGCCCTCGATAAAGTGTCCGAAGCGGCGTCCATGAACATCCAGCCAGGCGAGGGCCTCTTTCGGATCCTCCGGCGCGGGGCCGTATTCCATGGCGACGAACTTTTCAGCGATGCTCATATTGGTTTGCGTCGAGCCCAAACTCAAACGCCGAACACAAATCAAAATCAAAAGCGGCGGACAAGAGTGTCCGCCCCACACATTCGGTTCCCCTACGCTAACGGATGGCGATAGTCCGCCGAATAACGTCCGGTTGCATAGTGTTCCAGTTGCCGTTCAATGTCGTTCAGCAGCCCGCTGGCTCCGAAGCGGAACAGTTCCGCTTTCATCCAGGATGGACCGAGTTCTTCTTTCATCAACGCCAGCCACTCGATGGATTGCTTTGCCGTGCGGATTCCTCCTGCCGGCTTGAAACCGACGGCCATTCCGGTTTCCTGCGCATATTCGCGAATCGCGCGCGTCATTACGAAGCCTACCGGCAAAGTAGCGTTGGTTGGCTCTTTTCCCGTAGAGGTTTTAATGAAATCTGCGCCCGCCATCATGGCCACGAAGCTGGCCCGGGCCACGTTGCGCAGCGTAAGCAGATCGCCGGCGCCGAGTATCACTTTCATGTGCGCCTGCCCGCTGGCTTGTTTGAACGCTGCAATCTCATCATAGAGCGCTTGCCACTTGCCGCCGAACACGTGAGCGCGGGTGATGACGACATCAATATCGTTTGCTCCCGCCTCTACGGAACGCCGGATTTCGGCGACACGTTCGGTGAGCGGAGACAGACCTGCGGGGAAGCCGGTCGAAACCGCGGCCACGCGCACGCCGCTGCCCTCAAGCGCCCGCACGGCGGTTTCGACAAAGGTGTGATACACGCAAACCGCGGCAACCTTGATATCCAGCTCTTCAATTCCCAGCCGCTTGACCAGGTCATCCTGAATGGGATGCCGCGCCTTGGCGCACAGACGGCGGACCCGTTCCTCGGTGTCATCGCCCGAGAGCGTCGTAAGGTCCATGCAGGAGACGGCGCGCAACAACCACGCCGCCTGCCAATCTTTTTTTACGCTGCGGCGGGCAACGTGACTTTGTGCCCTGCGTTCGACCGCGCTGGTGTTAACCCGGACTTGCTGCACCCGGTCGAGATTGAGTGGAATGCCCCGATTCGACACCAGAGGATGTCCGGCCAGCGTGGCGATAGTGTCCACACGATCGCTCACGTCGCTTGCCACTCCATAGCGTGCTTTGTTCTGGACTGACATACTTGCGACTGTAATTGTACGGCACCGCGTATTGTAGGCGCGAACGTCCCCCCTGACGCCTACAATTGGCCTTGACAGCATTTCGCTCTGAAAGCTAGGCTACGACGCTGCTTCGAGTCTGGAGAAAACCAATTCTGAAACGTTTGAACCACATGATTTTTCGGCTAGTCGCCGTCGCTATCGTGCTTGTCTGCGTGATTCCCGTTTCGGCGACGGCCAAGAAAGTCATCTTCGACACCGATCCTGGGACCGACGACGCGCTGGCTCTGATGTTGGCGTTGAATTCCGCCGAACTGGACGTGCGCGCCATCACCGTCGTCCCCGGCAACGTGACTGCCAGTCAGGGCCTGGAGAACGCGTTGCGCATGGTTTCGCTGGCCAACCGATGCGACATTCCGGTCGCAGCCGGCGCGCAGCATCCCCTCTTTCAGAGACTCATCACGGCCGAGTTCTGGCACGGCAAGAATGGTCTGGCCAATGTCGAACTGCCTCCCAGCAAATGCAACGTGGTTCCGCAGTTTGGGCCGGACCTCATCATCCAGATGGTGCACGCCGCGCCACATGAGATCACTCTGGTCCCGGTCGGGCCGCTGACCAACATTGCGCTGGCTGTGCTCAAAGATCCCTCCATTGTTCCCCTGGTCAAAGAAGTCATCCTCATGGGAGGTTCGATCGCCGGCGGCAATGTGAACGCCGCGGCCGAAGCCAACATCTACAACGATCCCGAGGCCGCCCAGGTCGTCTTCCAGGCGGGCTGGCCCCTGACCATGGTGGGCCTGGATGTTGGCGACAAGACGCTTTTTTCCAGGAAATATCTCGACCAGCTAGGACAGACTCATGGTCCGGTGAATGACTTCATCTACGCGGTTGGAAAATATCTGGTCGATCTTTCCGCGCAGTTCGGCTCGCTGGGCTCGCCGATGTATGATCCTCTCGCAGTCGGTGTGGCCATTGATGCGACCCTGGTCAAGGCCCCGGAAATGCACGTGGATGTCGAAACCCGCGGCGAGTTTACCCGGGGCGAGACCGTGGCCAATCGCCATGGCATGGTGGAGCGGAACGTGCTGCACGGCGACCACTATGTGATCGAGGCCCTAGACAAAGTCGCGCCCAACGCCAAAGTTTGTGTGGATGTCGAGGCTGATCGATTCCTGCAGCTTTTTGTTTCCAGAATTAGGGGCAAGTAGCGGGCAAGTGCCAAGGAGAAACCTATGTACACGCCGCACAGTCTGGAAATTGCGCTGTTGATGATGATTACCAGCGCCATCTGCTGGGGCTCCTGGGCCAACACCTTCAAGGGCGTGAAGAACTACCGCTTTGAGCTCTTCTATTGGGACTACGCTCTGGGAATTTTCCTGGTGTCGCTGATACTCGCGTTCACCATGGGAAACACGTCGTCGAGCGACCCGGCAAGCTTTCTGAACAATGTTCATTCCGCCGATGGCTCAAACATCGTTTATATGCTGATTGCCGGCGCCATCTTCAATCTGGCCAACCTGCTGCTGGTGGCGGGAATTGACATGGCCGGTCTGGCAGTGGCTTTTCCGGTTTCCATAGGGATTGCTTTGGTGGTCGGGGTCGTTTCCAGCTACGCCCTACAGCCGAAAGGCAACCTGGGCCTGCTGGCGGCAGGTGTAACGTGTGCCGTAGTGGCGGTGATCCTCGACGGCAAAGCATACGGCAGCCTGGCCAGCGCCGGCCGCTCGGTCTCGAAGAAAAGCATCGTTACCTGCATCGTCTCCGGAGTTCTTATGGGACTCTGGGCACCCTTTGTAACTCGCGCCATGACTCACGGAAACCCGCTGGGTCCTTACAGCGTAGCCGTGTTCCTGACCCTGGGCGCGCTGCTCTCCTGCCTGATCTGGAACGTTTACTTCATGAAGAAACCTCTGGTGGGCGAGCCAGTCAGCTTCAGCGGCTACTTCAGCGGGCCGCCATCCGGACACGTTCTCGGTCTGCTCGGCGGATTTATCTGGGGCCTGGGGATGGTGTTCAATCTCGTGGCCGCCAGCTTTACCGGAGTGGCGATTTCGTATGCCATCGGCCAATCGGCCCCCATGGTCGCGGCGCTGTGGGGCGTGCTGGCGTGGAGAGAATTCAAAGGCTCGGGCAGCCAGGCAAAAATCTACTTGTTCTTCATGTTCGTTTTCTATGCTCTGGCGATCTTGCTGGTGGCGCGTGCCAACGGATAAATCTCAAACTTTGATTCGACTCTAATGACGAGGATGCCCTTTGGGAGTCCCTGATCGACGCCAATTTCTGGAAGCGATTGCCACGGTGGGAGCCGCGGCTACCGGAGTGATGACCACCTTGTCGGGAACCATCAGTGCAGCCTCCGGCGCGCCTGCAATGCGCTGGCCCAAGCTCACGGGCAGTCCGGTGTTGGACAGCCTTCACCCCGTAATTGAGCACTCCCGCGACGTTCGCACTAACGTGGACAAGATCACCGAAGTCGCCAACTGGATGGCCTATGAAGAACTGCCCATGCCGGACTACCAGATGCCCTTCGACGTGGGAAAGGGCGCGGCTGATGACGTAATTGATTTCGTACTGACCGCCGATTGCGTGGACACCGCGTTCACCGATTTTTCCACTCATGTGAAATTCCAGGTGGACTACGACGGGCGGCACTGGTCCGATTCCGACGCGCTGTTCGCCTGTATGAAGCGGGCAATGGACAACGGAATTCCAATCCTCGACGGCAAATTCCTCGCCCAGGTAACTCGGCCTGAACTTGAGCGCATTTTCGCCGGTAACATCGAGCTGCCGATGCTCGACGAAAAGATGGAAGTCTGGCACCAGGTAGGCTCGGCGCTGGCCGACAAATATCAAGGCCGCTTCCACAATTTTGTGAAATCCTGCCCCGCTCGCCTCTATGACAACGGTGCCGGAATCATCGATCGCATGGTGAAGGAGTTTCCCCGCTTCAACGACGTCAGCCCGTACGACAACGCAACCATCAAGTTTTACAAACTGCCGCAGCTGGGAATCTGGTTCGTTTACTCCAACCTGAGAAGGAACAATCAGTTCCCGCTCGATGATCTGGGCAAGCTGACCGCGTTTGCCGACTACATCGTTCCAGTCGCATTGCGGCTCCTGGGAATCGTGAGTTACTCACCCGAGCTTGAGCACGCGATCAACACCTACCAGATGATCCCGCGCGACAGCCGGCAGGAAGTGGAAATCCGAGCCCACTGCATCTACGCCACCGCGCTGCTCTGCGAAGAGGTCAACAACATTCGGCCCAAGGACCAGCAGATCATCATCCCGCAGATCGACGCCCGCCTGTGGACTCACTACCACACTACCTGGTGGCCGCATCATTTGACCAAGACGATCATGTACTGATCGGAACCTCCGGGAACCGACGGTTTTCGTAGCGCTACACGTCTGGGCGTACCGTCACGACTCCTCCGTGCCGCTGTACAAAGCCATACCGTTCGTATAGAAATTGACCCAAGACCTCGCTCGACGGTGGCTTTTGCTCAGTGCGGTGGGGAGCCGACAGCTTGTATTCCAGGCCCAGAACGCTCGACGAAGCAGTTCAGGTGTTGACCCGGCAAGGCGGCCAAATTCTGTCGGGGGGCACGGACTTCTTTCCCGCGCTGGGTGATCGACCCGCGCCTGATCGAGTGATTGACATCTCCGGCCTCAGCGAAATCAAAGGCATCGCAGTCGAAGCCAACCGGATTCGCATCGGCGGGCTTACCACTTGGACTGAACTCGTGGCCACTCCGCTGCCCCGATGCTTCGACGCTTTGAAGAGCGCGGCCCGGGAAATCGGCGGGATTCAGATCCAGAATCGCGGCACCGTGGCCGGCAACCTCTGTAACGCGTCTCCTGCCGCCGATGGCGTGCCGCCTTTACTGGCGCTGGATGCGGAAGTAGAACTTGTCTCCGCCGCCGGAAGGCGTCGCGTGCCCCTGGCTGACTTCATCGTGGGAAATCGGAAGACCCTTCGCCGTGCCGATGAGATCCTGGCCAACGTGATAGTTCCCCGCGGTCTCGACGACGCCGCCTCCGCCTTTCTCAAACTCGGCGCCCGTCGCTACCTGGTAATTTCGATCGTCATGGTCGCAGCTGTGGTGAAGACGGATACGGCGGGCCGCGTGGCCCAGGCCCGCGTGGCGGTTGGATCGTGCTCTGCTGCCGCGCAAAGGCTTACTGCTCTTGAGCGAGCCTTGGTCGGGGCACCGGCACGAACCGGGCTGGGCGCATTCGCTTCGACGGAACATCTGGCGCAGCTCTCACCCATCGATGACGTGCGCGCCACTGCGATTTACCGCAACGATGCCGCGCTGACTCTGGTTGGGCGCGCTCTCGACGCCTGCGTGGGGAGCCGCTGAATGGTCACCACGACTTCTCCCCGCCCTCAGACTTCCATTGCATTTTCGGTCAATGGAAAAAGCGTGAACGCGGCAGTCTCACCGGTGGAGCGCTTGTCCAAAGTGCTTCGCGAGCGTCTCGGGCTGATGGGAACCAAGGTCGGCTGTGACGCCGGCGACTGCGGTGCCTGCACTGTCCTGCTGGACGGCGAACCGGTCTGCTCCTGCCTGGTCGCGGCCGGGCAAATCGAAGGCCATGAAGTGACCACCGTGGAAGGGCTCGCCACGCGCCCGCCGATTTATGACCGGTTGCAGAAATCGTTCCTTCGTCATGGGGCCGCGCAATGCGGCGCATGCACACCCGGCATGCTGGTGTCGGCAACTGCGCTTCTCGAACGCAATGCCACACCCAGCGAAAGCGCAGTTATGGACGCGATCGGCGGCGTGCTCTGCCGCTGCACCGGCTACCGCAAGATCATCACTGCTGTCCGGGATGCTTGCTCCGATGCAGTCGCTGAATCATCGCCCCTGGCCGGCAACGCGGTGGGCTCAAGGCTGGTGCGGATCGACGGCCCGGGCAAGGTGAATGGCACTGAGATCTTTGGCGCAGACCAAATTCCGCATGCCGCGCTGGTGGTTCGCGCCATCCGCAGTCCTCACCAACGTGCTCGCTTCCGTTTCGGCGATGTCGACGCTTTCGTCGCAGCGAATCCGGGAATCCACTGCGTTCTGACCGCCAAGGACATCCCCGGAGAGAATTGTTACGGAGTGATTCCGCGCTTTGCAGACCAGCCGGTTTTTGCTGAGGTCGAGGCCCGATTTCGCGGCGAGGCGGTCGCCGCCGTGGTGGGCGAATCTGAGGCCATCGAAGCTCTTGACCTGGCAAATTTTCCGGTCACATGGGAGCAGTTGCCTGCACTGACCACGATTGCGGCTGCGCTCGCCCCCAATGTGGAACGCATCCATTCCAACCGTGAAAACAACGTGCTGGTCCGGGGCCGCGTGGTCCGTGGCGATGTGGAGAGCGCTCTGGCTGAATCCGACGTGGTGGTCGCAGACGAATACGAGACCGGCTTCATCGAGCACGCTTACATCGAACCGGAGGCCGGTTTTGCCCGCCGGGTAAATGACGGCATCGAGATTCAGGCCTGCACCCAGGCGCCATACATGGATCGTGCCGACATCGCCAAAATTCTTGGCATCGCGCCTGAGGCGGTGCGCATTATTCCAACCGCAGTCGGTGGCGGCTTCGGCGCCAAGCTTGATCTTTCGGTTCAGCCCTTCGTCGCGCTGGCTGCCTGGCATCTTCGCCAACCGGTGCGCATGGTTTATTCGCGCTCGGAATCGATGATCGCGACCACCAAGCGTCACCCTTCACACATCCGTCTGCGCGCGGGTGCGACTCGTGACGGCAAGCTGACGGCAATGGACTTCACCGCCGATTTCAATACCGGGGCCTACTCCTCCTGGGGACCAACGGTGGCGGCCCGCGTGCCCGTCCACGCGTCGGGACCGTACGACGTCCCCCACTACCGCGCGCTGACCCGGGCGGTGCATACCCATCTGGTGCCGGCGGGAGCTTTCCGCGGTTTCGGTGTCCCCCAAACCGCGATCGCCCAGGAACAGCTTTATGACGACCTCGCTGACCAACTCGCGATTGACCGCCTGGAATTCCGGATCATGAATGCGCTGGACAATGGAACTCCCACCGTCACGGGCCAGGTTCTGGGAGAAGGAGTGGGGATTCGTGCCTGCTTCGAAGCGCTGCGGCCCAGGTGGACAGCCGCACGCGCCGAAGCTGCGGCCTTCAACGTCGCGGCCGGTGGTCCGGTCCGGCGGGGCGTGGGCGTGGCCGGCATGTGGTACGGGTGCGGCAACACTTCCCTGCCCAACCCTTCCACCATTCGCGTGGGATTGAAAGCAGACGGCCGCATTGCGCTGCACCAGGGCGCGGTGGATATCGGGCAGGGGTCGAATACTATTGTTACCCAAATTTGCGCCGACGCACTCGGAGGTCCCATCGATCGCTTCGATCTTGTGTCCGGCGATACGTCGATCACGCCGGACTGCGGCAAGACATCTGCCTCCCGCCAGACCTTTGTCACCGGCAAAGCTGCACAAATGGCTGGCACGGCACTGCGCCGCGCCATTCTGCACCTGGCCGATACAGGAGAACGCGCGGCCATCCAGTTCAACGATGGCGGTGTCATGGTTAAAGAAGAGGATAAGCAGCACATCATCAGCCTGCGCGATCTGCCCCTGGACCGGAACGGCTACGTGCTGACCTGCGAAGCCACTTTCGATCCGCCCACCAGCCCGCTGGACGAAAACGGTCAAGGCACTCCGTATGCTGTTTTTGGCTTCGGCGCCCACCTGGCGGAAATTGCAGTCGATACTGAATTGGGCACAGTGCACGTGTTGAAGATCACTGCGGCGCACGACGTCGGCCGGGCCATCAATCCAACCCTCATCGAGGGTCAAATTGAAGGCGGCGCCGCACAGGGTTTAGGAATGGCTCTCATGGAGGAATTTTTTCCCGGTAAGGGCGAGAACCTTCATGACTATCTGATTCCCTCCGCCGGCGATATGCCACCGGTCGAGTCGATTCTGATCGAAGATGCTTCGCCCATCGGGCCGTTCGGCGCCAAGGGGATCGGCGAGCAGGCGGTGATCCCGACGGCTCCCGCTATTCTCAACGCCATTCACGATGCAATTGGCGTCCGCATACGCCGCCTGCCGGCAACGCCCGACCGTATCCGCGCCGCTATCGTGGCGTCGGCGTCTTGCCGGCCCGATGGGCGGGAAGGACGTTCACCAGACAGCCGGCGGGACGCCGGCGCTACACCAAACCTATGAAGATAACTACGATTGACGAGTTCTTGAAGTACAAGGTCCTGCCGGAACACAAACCCATCGTAGCTCTGCTGCGAAAAATGATGCACGAGCACGCACCCGAGGCAAAGGAACAAATAAGTTACGGCATACTGATGTGGAAGCAGAAGCGCGGGCTGGCAGTAATCAGTCCGACCAAGAAAGACATTACGTTTGCGTTTTCGCGCGGCGCGAAATTTGAAGATAAGTTCGATTTGCTGCAGGGTGTGGGAAAGGTGTCGAAGCACATCAAGATCAAGGATCTGAAAGATACGCCGAAAGCAGCGCTCAAGTATTACATCAAGCAAGCTGTGCAGCTGGATGCAAAATAGAATGTTGAGCTTGCTAAGAACCTAGATAGCTGCACGCCAGATCCTTCGGGACTGAAGTCTCTCAGGATGACGCCGCAGGGAGTTTTGTTTACACAAGAGCAAATTGCCTTCTAGTCCATGGACATCGCCAATAAACCGTCCAACGCCATCCGCTGCGATGCCTGCCCGGTGCTGTGCTACATCAACCCGGGCAGGACGGGGGCGTGCGACCGTTACGCCAACGACAACGGACAGCTGGTCCGCATCGATCCCCATGTCGTTCTCGATCGCGCTGTGTCGCGTGGCGACGCTGTGGTTCCGTTCCTGGATCGCGATCGCGAATGGGATGGCAGGATCGTAACTGGCCCGGAGAATTTCGTCACCGCCATTGGCGCCGGCACAACATATCCCGATTACAAGCCCGCGCCATTCATCATCTCGTCCGCAGTGCAAGGCGTGGACATGGTCACGGTTGTCACCGAAGGCATCTTCAGCTACTGCGGAGTCAAGGTGAAAATCGATACCGACCGCCATCTCGGCCCCGAGACGAATCTGGTCCGGGCCCAGGGAGAGCCGGTCGGACACGTCACCACCAGCGAATATGGTTCGCAGATGCTTTCGCTCGGCGGCGTCCGTCACCTGACGGGTGGCAGTCGCAAGGAAGGCACGGTGACCTGTGACACGCTGTTGAGCCTCTGCGACCGCAAGCCGGTGGAACTCACCATCGATGACGGCGCCACCGTGATTGTGCAAGCGGGCCAGCCGCCGGTGGTGGGCGGCGTACAGGAAGAGCGCATGCGAGTGGGCTGCGGCTCTGCCACCATCGGCATGTTTGCCAAGCAATGGTTCGGCAAGGTGGACGAGGTGGTCGTGGTCGATGACCACATCACCGGCGTGCTCTCCGAGCATCAGGCGGGAAAGTTGTTGGGCGTTCGCGAAACCGGCATCAAGATGAAGGGCCACCGCTCCACTCCCGGCCGCTACTTCCGCGTGGCCGAGCCGGGCACGGCCTGGGGTGGAACGAACATCGACGACCCTCTTTCTATTCTCCAGGATTTCAATCCCAAAATTGCCTGGCCGAAGCTGCGATTGCTCATGGTGAGCACAACCGGTGAGCATTACGCTTATTTCGAACTGGATGAAGCCCTGCGGCCGGTGGAAAAAGAACTGCCCGCTTCGCTCAGCGAATCCGTCGCCCGCATCAAGGAGAATTGCGAGCCTGCGCTCTGCACCGTCCTCTTCATGGGAGGCGCCGGAGGATCGCTGCGGGCGGGTGTCACGGAAAATCCTGTGCGGCTGACCCGCTCGGTGCGGGACGCCCTGACCCGCGTCACCTGTGGCGGCGCGCCGGTTTACGTCTGGCCCGGCGGCGGCATCACATTCATGGTTGACGTCAGCCGCATGCCTGAGCACGCGTTTGGCTATGTGCCGACGCCAGCGCTGGTTGCCCCCATCGAGTTCACCTTGAAGCTTACGGACTATGCCGCCCTGGGCGGCTACGTCGATCACGTTCGTTCGCTCGATTCCATCATGGACGAAAAGGGCCGCCGCCGACTATCAGCAAATCCGGACAACCCATGGCCGCTTTCGCCGGAAAAATCGTCGAGCTCCGGCCCGAGGTCGGATCAATGAACATGCGGGCCCAAATAAGATTGTTGGACGATGGGCGCCGTCTCCATCTAAATGACGGTCCGATTGACCTGATCGTCGAAGCTTTCGGAGAGACTGATCAGATCAGCGCCGCCTATCGTGCGGCGGCAACGCGGTTCGTCACTGTGCTTGATGAACTCTGCGGTGAACTCACGTTTTTGCGGCAGGCTGCGCAAATAGACGGCATGCTTCCATCGGGTGCCATCGCAAGACGCATGATGGCGGCAGTGGCGCCTTACTGCGAGCGGATATTCATCACGCCGATGGCGGCGGTGGCGGGCGCAGTCGCGGAGGAAATCCTGCGGGCCATGACAACAGCTGCCAGGCTCGCCCGGGCATATGTAAATAACGGGGGAGACATCGCACTGCATCTTGCGCCCGGAGAACAGTTTGTCGCTGGCATGGTCGAGCGGCCAGATCATCCATCACTTTTCGGAACCGCAACCCTCGACTCGGGGCACCCGGTGCGGGGAATAGCAACCAGCGGTTGGCGCGGCCGCAGCTTTTCGCTCGGCATCGCTGACGCGGTAACGGTCCTCGCCGACCGTGCGGCTATGGCCGACGCCGCGGCCACTGTCATCGCCAACGCAGTTGACCTGCCGGGACACCCCAACATTGTCCGTGTGGCTGCAAATAGTCTCGCGCCCGATAGCGATCTTGGCGATCGGCTGGTCACGCGGGGAGTTGGCAACCTTTCCCCATCTGACATCGCGGCTGCGCTCGACGCCGGTGAGGTCGTCGCCCGCTCACTTCTCGCCGACGGACTGATTCGCTCGGCGGCGCTGCATCTGAGCGGAGGAACCAGGGCGGTCTGTTCAGAGCAGTTATCGACTTTCGGTAGGCCGCAGAGTCTTGATTCAGGGTGGAGCAGCGCTTCAGCGCTGCGTTAAGCACTTGCTGAAGACGGCGGCCTCAGCCGCTGCGGTACTTACTTTGTGGTCTCCGCAGCCGGTTCAATCATAAGCAGGTCAGGGGCTGAAGCCCCAACTGTTTGGGGCGCATAATTGCAGGGCCAAGGCCCTGCTCCACCCAAACCAAACACTCTGTCAGGTTTAAAAGCCGAGAAAGCAGGAGTCCAGTTCATGCCTGAGGTCCAGGTTCGCAAGAAGTTCACCGCGATTGAAGAAATCTTCCACGAAGGCGGCCCTGTCTCGCGCGTGCCCCTGCGCCGCGCAGCCGCTCTGGCGGTCATCCGCAATCCCTTTGCCGGCGCATACGTCAAAGAGATTGCAGGCTTCATGGACGACCTCAAACCGCTGGGCCTGGAGATGGCGCGCTCCCTGGTCGCAGCGCTCGGAGGAGATCCTAAAGTTATCGAGGGATACGGCAAGGGAGCCATCATCGGCTCGGCCGGCGAACTCGAGCACGGCGCTCTGTGGCACGTGCCCGGCGGCTATGCCATGCGCGAGATTCTCGGCGACGCGAAAGCCATTGTGTCTTCTACCAAGAAGGTTGGCGGCCCCGGCACCCGGCTCGATGTGCCCATCACCCACATCAATGCTTCTTACGTAAGAAGTCACTTCGATGCCATGGAAGTTGGTCTGGCCGATTCCCCGCGTGCCGACGAGATTCTGCTCGCCCTGGTGATGTCTACCGGGCCACGCGTTCACGCCCGCGTCGGCGGCCTCAAGGCATCGGAGATCAAAGGAAAGGATGGATTGCGCTGATGGCCGAAAAAATGAAAGCCCGCATCCGCAAGATTGCGACATTTGTGGAAGAGACGCGCAGCGAGATGGGACACACTGTGAATCCCCCAACCCGACGCGCCGCCGCCGTCGCAGTAATTGAGAATCCCTGCGCCGGAAAATACGTCGAAGACTTGTCCGAACTGATGCTGATCGGCGAGGAACTGGGGGAACTGCTCACGCAACGCGCGGTCGCGGCCCTGGGAATTCCCGCCGCCTCTGTGGAAAGCTACGGCAAAGCGGCGGCCGTAGGCGAAAACGGCGAACTGGAGCACGCTGCCGCTATTCTCCATCCCAAGCTGGGCGCGCCGGTACGGAAAGTCCTCGGCAGAGGCGCCGCGCTTATACCGTCTTCGAAGAAGCGGGGCGGACTAGGCGTTGCTCTCGATATTCCACTCGGACACAAAGATGCGGCTTTCGTCCGCAGCCACTTCGATGGCATGGAAGTAAGAATCAACGATGCTCCGCGGGCCAACGAGATTATGGTCGCGGTCGCAGTGACCGACAGCGGCAGGCCGCTGCCGCGCGTGGGAGGTTTGAGCAAGAACGAGATCAAAGGCGAGGACGGCTTGCGGTAGGTGAGAAACCGATGGGAAATGTTCTGGCTAGTGTACTGGTTTACGTTTTTATTTTGATTCTCTCTTTCTATGTTGCCGCAACGTGGATGCGCTGGTTCCGCAATAGAACGAAGCCGACGGAATCCAGATGGAGCAGGTGGAGGCGCGCCATCACTGTGCTCGGGTTTGCACTGACCAGTGTTTCATTGCTCCTCATCAACACCCTTGCGGTTCATGCTTCCATTACCGGAGGTCTTCCCTACTACCACCCCATTCTGCTGCTCGCTTTCCGTGTGGGATTTCTCAGCGCACTACTCGGCATGCTCGCTGCCTTCGGGAACCGGCCAGCTTGAAAATCCGACAATTGCTGTTTCAGGTTTGTGCCTGCTGATTTGGTTTGTGGAAGGAATAGCACAGTGAGATATCCATATTGCGCGGCCAGACTCCGCTCCCTCGTAGCGCCGGCACCTTGCCGCCGGGACGGCGGCGGTACAAACCCCGCGTAGAATACTTCTGGCACTCGCCGCAGGGGTAACTGATGATCGTTCGCCGCTCTGTCATCTTGGTTCTGGCATTCCAATTTCTTTTTTCGCCATTCCTCACGGCTCAAACCCACAAAGAAAAGGCCGACGTGCTCGTCACCGGCGGCACCGTCGTCACCATGGACAGCACCCGCGCCATCCTCGAGGACGGTGCCGTGGCCGTGAAGGGTGACACGATCGTCGCCGTCGGCCCGCGCAGCGAACTCGAAGGCAAGTACGCAGCCGCGCTGACGATCGACGCCAAAGGCAAGCTGGTCCTGCCCGGATTCATCAACGGTCACACGCACGTCCCCATGACCCTGTTCCGCGGCCTGCACGACGACGTGACTCTCAACGACTGGCTCTACAAATACATTTTTCCGGCAGAAGCCAAGAACGTGAACGAGGAATTCGTCCGCTGGGGCACGCGCCTCGCTGCAGCAGAACAGATTCGCGGAGGCGTGACCACTTTCGCCGACATGTATTACTTCGAAGACGCTGTGGCCGAAGAAACCAAGGCGGCCGGCATGCGCGGTGTGCTGGGCGAAACCTTCATCGATTTTCCCGCGCCCGACAACAAAAACGAAGCTGAAATGCTCGCCTACACCGAGAAGTATCTAAAGAAATGGCAGGGCGATCCGCTGATCCACGCCGCGGTCGCGCCCCATTCGATCTACACCTGCTCGCAAAAAACGCTGCTGGATTCAGCAGCTCTGGCGCGAAAATATCACGCACCCATCCTGATTCATACCGGGGAAATGAAAAAAGAGTGGGAGGACAGTGAGAAACAGAATGGAATGTCGCCGGTGCAATATCTGGACAAGATCGGCCTGCTCGGCCCGGACGTGGTATCCGCGCACTGCATCTTCGTGGACGGGTCCGATGAGAAAACGCTGGCCCAGAAACAGGTGGGCTGCGTGCATAACCCTTCCAGCAACATGATGATTGCCAGCGGTGTTTCGCCCGTCGCCGAGATGCGCGCCGCAGGAGTGGCCGTCGGACTGGGTACCGACGGTCCTGCCGGAAGCAACAACGATCTCGATCTCATGGAAGAAATGGACCTTGCGGCCAAGCTGGCAAAGATCACAAAGATGAACCCACTGGCGCTGAACGCCAAAGCCGTGGTTGAAATGGCTACCATCGATGGCGCCCGGGCGCTGCACATGGAAAAGGAGATCGGTTCACTGGAGCCAGGAAAGAAAGCCGATTTCATCCTCATCGGCCTGGACAAACCCCATGCCGTGCCCATGTATGACATCTACGCGCAACTGGCTTACGCTCTCAAAGGCAGCGACGTGGAAACAGTGGTCATCGGCGGACGCGTCGTGATGCGCGACCGCAAACTGCTTACGGTCAATGAAGAGGAGGCCATCGCGAAGGCGCGCCAGTACAAGAAGAGCATTGCCGCATCGCTGGGGTCTTTGTAGCGCGCCGGCCTCCGACCCGAGGGGGCGGGCGAGACGCCCGCCAGACAGCCGGCGGGACGCTGGCGCTACAAGTTCCAAGGCGAAACCAGGCCCCTCGACTGCGCTCGAGATGAAAGGTTCGTGGAGAAGCCAGAAACAAGCGAGGATCAATCGCGAGGTTGGTCAGCCACCTCACTGGCAAGATTCGCGCGTGTCGCCACGGTCACGAGGTCTCGCCCCACCGCCTTCGACTGGTAGAGACATTGGTCTGCTGCTTTCAGCAGTTCCTCCACGGTGTCTCCCTGCTCAGGAAAGGTAGCCACCCCGATGGAGAGCGTGATGGTCCCCAGAGCGTGGTTCTTGTACTGAATATGAAGTTTTTTTATTGCTTCCCGCAATGCGTTGGCGCGAATTTCAGCATTCTCCGCTGAAGACTCGGGCAGGATAATGCCGAATTCCTCTCCCCCATAACGACAAATCAAGTCGTCCACCCGGGAAAGCTTGCGGAACTGCTCAGCAATGGAGCGCAGCACAGCTCAGATCGCTGCCGATAAGTTCGTGCTGATCAAACGCAAACAGCCGGTCGAACGCGGCATTCGTCAGTTCGACAAGTCCCTGCTGATCGAGCACAACAATGCCAAACGGACTGTTCTCGATCAACGAATTCAGATGGGCCGTCTGCTCCTCAAGGTCAAGCGCAATCCCGTGGCGCTCGCTGACAGCAGAGCCCACGATTAGTCCGACACCGGAAACGACCAGCATCAAAAGGCCCACCTTCGAGGGAACGTCATCCACCGGCGGGAAAACGTGCATGGCCACGACCATGCCGAAATTGAGTGCCAGCAATCCCCCGACCACCCGGCGAAGCCCTGCCGCATGGCAATCCAGATGATCGGAACAGAGCTTAAATAAAATAGCTGCCGGGAACCCAGGCGAGATCCGAACATGACCCAGAGGACCGCCAGGATCGCCGCCGCCTGTCCGACGGCTTCAGCTACGGAAGCAGGGTCAAGTCTTACAGCGTGCTTCTCCGGGCCTTTGTTTTCCTGGCTGACTCTCCCTGCTTTCGGAAAGACCTGCCCTCTGACCCATGGGAACACATGAATCAGGAGAAACGGGGCGATCCCCAGTGCCCCGATCCCATCGCCGGAGAACCATCCCCAGGAAGAGGTCCAAAACTCGCTCCAGGCAATCGATTTGTCAGCGGCAAAGCAGGTAACCCCAATCATGGTCGCGGCCACTGCGGTGGCCATGGTCACAAAGACGTAGCGCATCACATCCTGACGGCCTCGCAGTCCTAAATCAATTCGCAGCGGGCCTCGCAGCACGTATGCCGCTGTGCCGTAGCACGCCGCGACCCCAGTGATCCCACCGTTTCGCCGAAGGACGTGAGGGGCTGGTGATAGATCATCGCGCCTGCCATGGCATCGGCCACACAGACCAGCAGGGCGTACCAGGGGCTGATCCCCAGGAGTAGAGCCAGCGCTAGGCCCGTGGCTGGATACCAGGCCACCGATCCCAGGTGCGAGATAAGAATAACTGAGGGCTGATTCAGCGCAAGATACAGCAGTACGAACAGGATGGAAAGAATCGCGTGGCGAATGATCAGGCGGCCAGTATCCATGAATCACATCTCAGGCCAATACTCCGGAGCCCCAGTGGCCGGCGGAGTCGTCCGACATCCGCACTGTTTACCCGCCCAGTAATTGTCCTGAAGTCTAGATTAATTGGATATCGGCACATCAAAGGCTCCTCATGGTCACCTGGCGGTCGCCAAAGTAACTGGATTTTCGGCAGAATAATGAGGACGGCGTTAGGCCTGCACAATCTCAGGCGCCGACGTTGCCGGCGGCGTGTTGCGGCTACGTTGCGTGCTGATGCCGCCGTCCACGATCATCATGCCAATGCCCGGTAAGTCTCCGCGCTGAATGCTGTCCAGCACAGTCTTTCCTGCCGAATGCTGGGCTTTGTCGATCATGGCGAAGGTGGCGGGCCGGCCTACGGCAATCATCCCGCAGTCAAGCTTGCGGATCTTAGCGGTGTTGCCGGTCGCAAAACAGACGGCGATCTCAGCCGGTATCTCTCCCAGGGACGCCAGCATCGAAATCATGCGCAGGATGCCGAGCGGCTGCACCCCCGAACCCGCCGGAGAGTCCGTGCCCAGGATCACCCGGTCAAGCTGCTTCAGTTCTTTGGCCGTGCGCAAGGTGAGCAACGCGGCGCGCTCGTTGCCATTGTGGACAACCTCTAACGCGCGCGTGGATTTTTCGCACAGCGTCACAATCTGATCATCGGGCAATGCGGTGTGGCCGCCGTTGATGTGTCCGATGACATCGGCGTCAGCCGCAAGCACCATGTCTTTGTCAATCAGACTGGAGCCGGGAATCGAAGGGCCGCCGGTGTGGATGGTGCTCTGGATCCCGAACTTGCGTGCCCAAGCCACCATCTGCCGGGCGGTGGCTCCGTCTTTCACGCTTCCCAGGCCGACCTCTCCCAGCATGGTGACGCCGGCTGTCGCCAGGTCTTTGAAATCCTCCTCGACCATGCCGTGCTCAATCACCGGCGCGCCGGCGTGAATCCTGACTCCACCAGGTCGAAACGCCGCGAACGCCCGCTGGGCAAAAATGGCCATGGCCTTCAGCCCCACCACATCTTTCGGGCGTCCGGGGGTGTGCACTTCACCGGCGGAAATCATGGTCGTGACTCCGCCATGCAGGTAGCTGTCAATCCAGCCGATCTGGTTCTGGCGCGGCGTCCAATCGCCGGCCACCGGATGCACGTGGCTGTCGATCAGTCCCGGAGCAAGCGTAGTGCCTTTGGCATCGATGACCAGTGTTGCCCCGTCGCTGGCGACATCTTTCTCCTTGCCGACTGCGGTGATCTTGCCGTCCACTGCTACCACGGTATCGGCGTCAAGGATCGGCTTCTCCAGGTCGCCGCTCAGCAGCAGGCCGATATTCCGGATTACAAGTCGGGCTTGGGCTTTGCTTTTGACGGGCTCATCCTGGGCCATGAAGCTCACCTCTTAGTGGAAGACTCTTGTTTTGCTGGTTTGCTTTGCTGAACCAGATTGCTGCCGGAATTCCGCTGTCCACAAACAATGTTATAAGCTTGTTTGGCCGGTCAGATCAGGACCGGCGACACCTCTTACGGAACGCGTATGTTATCTCGCAACGTCGTTTTCTGGGAAGTCGATGCCCAGGCCGATTTCATGTTGCCGGGCGGAAAGCTTTATGTGCCCGGCGCCGAAAAGTTGCTGCCCAACATTCGCCGGCTCACCGATGCCGCCCGTCAGGGCCGTGTTTTCCTGGTCTCGCATGGCTGCTATCACTTCAAAGATGACCCGGAGTTCGCCATCTTTCCTCCACATTGTGTCAAAGGCACACCTGGCGCCAGGTTAGTTCCTGACGCGCTAACCGAGAAAGTCGTCTCGGTCCCCAACGAACCCGCGGCTTCCCTGCCCGACGATCTTTCGCGCTACCAACAGATCCTTCTGGAGAAACAGACGCTCAACATCTTTGAGAGCCGTCATGCCGACGAACTGGTGGAGCGCCTGGGCCCCAAGGTAGAGTTTGTCGTGTTCGGAGTGGTCACGGAATTCTGCGTCCGCCTCGCAGCCAAGGGTTTGCTTGAGCGCGGGCGGCGCGTCTCCGTAGTTCAGGACGCGATTAAAACCCTGAATTCCGAAGATGGGCAACGGACCATTGCGGAACTTCAGGCCCTCGGAGCGAAGTTCATCACCACAGAACAGGCGCTCACACTGCTGAACGATCCCAGGTAGCACCTTCTTCGCTCCTCATATCGCCGAGGCAGCCTCATAGATTATGACGATATAGATCGAAGCCGGACCCGGGCGACAGCCACTTTTGGTTGACACTTGCGGTCGAATGGCAGTATCGTTCTGCGCACCAGATTTTGGGTTAGGTCTTCGATTCAAGCAGATTGGTTGTCCTCGACGACGACCAGAATCAATCAACCGCGAAGTGATGACAGAGCCTGGGCACAAAGAGTCTTGCAGGTTGACTTGGTGTCTGGGTACAGTTGCGTTGAAAACGGGGTCTTGGAGTTCGTGGGGAAAGTCGCGTCCCGATCGCCACTCGACGAGGAACTGCATGGGGGGATTTTGATGCTGACCAAGAAGGCGCTGCTCGTTGTTTTCTGTTCGCTGGTGTTTCCAATCTGCCCGCTGCTTTATGGACAAGCCACTGGAAGCTTTTCAGGCACGGTCACCGACAAAACCCGGTCCGTAGTTACGGGGGCGAATGTAAAGGCGACGGTACAGGGCACGGGCGTTTCTCGCGAGTCGACAACCGACGGCACCGGACACTACCTCATGCCTTTGCTGCCCATCGGGAATTACACGATTCGGGTGGACGCCCAGGGTTTCGGGCCGGTGGAACAGAAAGACGTTCGGCTGCAAGTGGATGAGCATCGCGAAGTGGATTTCACGCTCTCGCCTGCGTCGGTGACCTCGGCGGTTGAAGTAAGCGCCACCGAAGTGGCGGTGGAGACCACTGCTCCCACGCTGGGACAGGTCATCACGTCGCAGCAGGTAGCCGATCTTCCCTTGAACGGCCGCGATTTCGTCCAATTGGCGACCCTGACCCCGGGCACAACCCAAGAAACCAACCCCAACAGCTTCTTCAATGGTGGCGCCACCAGTGAAGCCTCGGCTCGCGGTTCGTTTTCTCTCTCCGTAGGTGGATCGCGTCCGCAGAGTACGGACTGGCTGCTTGATGGAAACGACAATAACGAACTGACGGCCGGCGCGATTGCGATTTTGCCTTCGATCGACGCCATCCATGAATTTAAGGTCCTGACTTACAACTACTCGGCGGAGTACGGTACTCGCGCGGGTCCGACAGTCCTGGTAAACACGAAATCCGGCTCGAATCAGTTTCACGGATCGCTATTTGAATTCTTCCGCAACACCAAGCTAGATGCGCGCAGCTATTTCGCCGCGACCAGGGAGCAGTTCAATCTCAACCAGTTCGGCGGAGCGCTGGGCGGTCCGATCCGCAAGGACAAGACGTACTTCTTTGTTGACTATCAGGCCAAGAGGCAACGTCACGGAATAGAATCTACGGGCTTAGTTCCCACGAGTGCCATGATGAATGGGGACTTTCGGTTGGATCCACTTGGTGCTGTTCGAGGAGCAGCGCAGTCAAAGTTCGGCAATCTCGTTAATCCTTACACGGTGACGCTGGCCAACCCGGCGGGCAGCCCGTTCCAGTGCGTCCCCGGCACAGAGAACTCGGCTACTCCTACATCTGAGCCAGTGGATTCTGTGACCGGAATCCAGGCGACTGGTACCGCATGCAACTAGTTCCGTCAAGCCTGTTTGACTCGGCCGGCAAACAGCTGATTAGGCTTTA
Organism: Terriglobia bacterium; assembly: GCA_963779255.1. Lineage (GTDB taxonomy): Bacteria > Acidobacteriota > Terriglobia > Terriglobales > Acidobacteriaceae > JAIQFF01. The sequence goes on from CAVZXU010000039.1 coordinate 123,320, forward strand.
TCCAGGCAGCAATACCAGCGACGCCACAGCCGGTTTCAACTTCACCAACGCTCCGGTGAGGAGTCTCGACGAAGGGGAGTTCGACGTCCGCCTGGACCACAACTTTTCCACCAAGGACTCAGTGTTTGCGCGCTTTAGCTACGATCAGGCGAACTCGCTCGTCCCGGGGGGTTCCTCGCCAACCGGGCCAACCGGTTTCGCGGAAGCCACGCCCTTTGGCAGCACGCAGAACATCTCCAACCACGGACGTAACGTCGCCATATCGGAGACCCACATTTTTTCCAGTAACACTATTAATCAGATCAGTGGTGGCTTCAACCGGATCTTCAACTTCATCAAGTCCTACGGCTACGGCACCTGCGAAGGGAACAAAATCGGCATCCCGAACGCCAACCTGGACGCCGCGTGCAACCCCGGTGGGCAGATTCCGGGGATAGCAAACCAGTCGTCGCAATACTGTATAAGCTGCGGACTCACTTCAATCCAGCCGCCGTCGGGAGGTTACTGGTCCCTCGGAGATCGCGGATTCGCGCCCTTCCAGGGCGGAACCAATGTGTTCTCCATCTCCGATTCCTTCAATATGATTCGCGGCAAGCACGATATCCGGGTCGGCGGATCAATTCGCGCCATGCAAATGAATGTCCTGACCAACTCCTTTCAGGACGGTTTTTTTGCGATTGGTCAACAGACCAATGACGCCATGGCAGATGTTCTCATGGGGATATATACCTTCGGGGAACATGATCAGACGTTCCAGGGCGCAACCACTGGGCGCCGCTGGAAACTGTTCCGTCCCTATGTTCAGGATGACTGGCGGGTTACGCCAAATCTCACGGTTAACTTGGGCCTGGCATGGGCACTGGTAACGCCTATCACCGAGGCGGGAAATCGGCAGGCGAACTTTATTTTTAACAGCACTTGCACACCTCAACCAACGTGCAACCTGCTCGTTCCCGGCGTGAACTCCGACGAGCGAGTGGGTGTCCAATTTGACAAAACCGCTCTCGAACCGAGGATCGGACTCAGCTGGAAGGTGCTTGGCAGCCAGACCACCGTGCTCCGGGCTGGGTATGCCATCTACCACGACTCTTCGTGGAACATAGGCGGGCAGGGACTGCCGAATAATCTCCCGTTCCAGGCATCATCGGGGATGGGGCCTTTTGGCTTCCCAGGATCCTGTCCGGCCCCGGTATTCCCCACTGCTCCGACAGTTCAGACCTGTGCCATCGGAGGGGGGTACCCCGTGGGTCTCGGTGTATTTACAGTTACGAATCCCCCAGTCATCGCGAACTTCTTTGGCACTGTGCAGTCGCAGAATCTCAATTTCAAGCAGGGCATGATTCAGCAGTTCAACTTGAATGTCGAGCATCAACTGCCGGGCAACATCGTGCTCACCGCCGGATATGCTGGATCACGCAGCTCCCGCATCCTGGTAAACGGCCTGAACATGAACGTGGCATCACCGTCGGCATGCTTTCCCTCAAGTCCGAACTTTGATCCCAATTATCACCTCGGCTGTGGACTCCCGAGCGCAGCACCGTACCAGTTTAACTATGTGTCCAACTTCACTGACACAGGTGCGGCTCGATATGACTCTCTGCAGGTCAAAGCCGAGACCAAGAGCGCCAGGCACGGTCTCTATATGCTTTTGGGTTATACCTATTCCCGGACGTTCGACTCCGGGCTCCCCGATGGTCTGGGTAGCAACAGCGGAGCTACGTACTGGCCCCTGCCGGGATCGAACAAAGCCGATTGGGGACTGTCTGGACTCAATCTGAACAATCAGTTCACCGCCAGCGTGCTTTATGATTTGCCGTTCGGCAAGGGCAAGCAATTCGGTGGCAACTGGAGCGGACCCGTCAACGCCGTCCTGGGAGGTTGGTCGATTAACGTGATTGAAAGAATACTTTCGGGATTCCCGATTTATGTATACGACAGCGCCAATCAGTCCGGGGTGAACTTCCTGGACAACTTCGCCGCCTGGAACCGCCCGGACCAGATCTGTGACCCGAAAAGCAGCCATCCGACCGTGAAAAAGTGGTTTAATACCCAGTGCTACGTCGCTCCACCGCCGGGACAACTTGGAACCGCGGCCCGTGCTCCAGTCTACGGGCCTGACTTCGTGAATACAGATTTCTCAGCCATCAAGCGCTTTCGGCTGACCGAAGCTGCGGACCTGAATTTCCGGGCTGAGTTCTTCAATCTCTTCAATCATGCACAGTTCAATACGCCTGGCTTAAGCTCGACGCCGGGCGCGGATCTAGCTACGCCGGGCACCTTCGGGATAGTCACCTCAACCGTGAACAACCCGCGTGTGATTCAGTTTGCCCTCAAGCTCACGTTCTAGGGCAAGCTGAGATCCGCGGCTTCAACTTCGGGCAGGTTGAGCATACTGGAGCGATCCAGATTGCGCTCGGCCTGCCCTCAACTTTGCCATCAACAAACCATCGAAGGAATCCGGAAATCATGGACCGCAGCAAGTCGAAACTCGCCCCGCTCGCTTTGAGCGTCGCCCTCCTGGTCAGTGCGGCCTCAGCCCAGAAGATCAAGGTCATCGTGGACCAGGACGCCCGCGGCCCCGGCACCAGCGACCAGCAGGCGCTTCTGGTTTTCCTGCAATCGGACAAATTTGAAGTCCTCGGCATCACCACCGTCAGCGGCGACCAATGGGTGAAGGAGGAGACCCAGCACGTCCTCCGCATGCAGGAAATTGCGGGGCGGACGGATGTCCCGGTCATCCAGGGCGCCGAGTTCCCGCTGCTCAATTCCAAGGAGGAAACCGAGCGCTGGGAAGCTCTCTACGGCAAGCTGGAATACAAGGGATGCTGGACTGAGCACTTCGAAGCCAACCGCTCCACCATCTACGACGAGCCTTACCATGCCCCGGACGTTGTTCCTCCCATGAAAGAAGGCGCGCCGCATATTCAGGCCGCTCCCGGCACCGCCGCGGAATTCATTGTGAAGATGGTGCACAAATACCCCGGCGAAGTGGTTCTTTGGGCAGGCGGGCCACTGACCAATTTTGCCCTGGCGCTGAAGCTGGATCCGTCGGTGGCCTCCCTGGCCAAAGAATTCGTGATGATGGGCGGCGGATTGTACGCCGACAAGGGCGCCATCGATCCCGGCGCCATCGACGCCCGCCGCGAGTTCAACTGGTGGTTCGATCCCGAGGCCACCCGCATCGTTCTGCGCGCTCCCTGGAAAAAAGTCACTATCACTCCCATCGATATCTCAGTCAAAACGCGCTTTACCACGGAGATGAAGGCCACCATCGCCAAGGCCGGCACCCCGGTGACGCAATATCTGGACAAGTACTCGCTGCCCGGCTATATGTGGGACGAAATCGCCGGCGCAGCCTTGATCGACCCGTCCATCATCACCGGCCAGAAGCAGCTCTACATGGACATCGATGTCGATCACGGCGCCAGCTACGGCAAGACCATCTTCTGGGAGTCCAAGGCCGCAGGTGCCGCCCTACTTGCGCCTGGCCAATGTGCAATTCGACATTGACGCAGAGAAGTTCTACAAACTCTATATCGAATTGATGACCCGGCCTCCGCGACCATGATGAGAACACGCCCGGCGCTCTCTCGCGATCACATGTCTGCTACTGGCAGTTCCCTCGCCTGGGGCCAGCAGCGGCGCAAAGTCATCATCAATCAGGATGGCTCCGGACCCGGCGGCAGCAACATGCAGACTCTTGCATTGCTGATTCAGTCGCCGCAGGTTGAGGTCCTGGGAATCACGGTGGTCAGCGGAAATCAGTGGCGCGACGAGGAAGTGGCGCACACCCTGCGCCTGCTTGAAATCATGGGCCGCACCGATATTCCCGTAGTGCCCGGCGCCGTTTTCCCCCTGGTGCGGCGGCGCGAAGAAACTCAAATATGGCAACAACGCTTCGGCAAAGTCGCTTTCGCGGGCGCGTGGGATGACCGCTGGTGGCACGAGCCCTTCATCATCCCACCGCTACCGGAAGGCCAGCCCACGACCAAGCCCTCCGATGAGGACGCCGCTCATTTCCTGATCCGCAAGGTGCGCCAGTACCCGCATGAGGTGACGATCTACGAGGGCGGCCCCATGACCAATCTGGCGCTGGCCATTTCCATCGATCCGCAGTTTCCGGAACTGGCGCAGGAACTGGTGTTCATGGGAGGAAGCCTGGGCCCGCAGACGGACGATCCGGAATTCGTAAACAATCCCCGCCACGAATTCAATTTCTGGTTTGATCCCGAAGCGGCGCAGATCGTGCTGCGTGCGCCGTGGAAGAAGATCGTGTGTACCCCGACCGACATTTCGATCAAGACGCGACTCACGCCCGCGATGATCAAGCAGATCGACACCAGCGGGACGCCTCTGGCACATTACGTCGCCCGCTACTTCCAGACATGGCCAGGGCGGCGAATACATGTGGGACGAACTCGCCGCCGCTGCCTGGATCGACCCGTCCCTGATCACGAAGCGGGAGACGCGCTACATGGCCGTGGACCTTGACCGCGGCGCCGGGTATGGCAACACCCTGACCTGGACGGAGAAAGACAAGCCGAAAGTTGTCGCGCAGCCGGTTGAAGTCCAGGTTGACCTGGACACGGAAAAGTTTTACCGGATGTTTGTGAGCCTGATGAGTGCGCCTACGCCGGCTCGCTGATACAAGATTTTAACGGCTTCTACTCGGGCGGCTGGGAGCCAGAAGCCGGACTCCGCAGCGTGTACACAAACTGCCGGCTCTCCCGCCGCTCACGCTCGACGTCCTCCTCTTTTTTCTTGGATATCTGGTTATAAAGCTGAAGCTCCCGTTCAGCTTTATCTTTTTCTCCAGTCCGCTTGTAAGCCTGCGCCAGACGGTAGTGCGCTTCTTCCAGCTGCGGGCTGGCCTCGATGGCTTCCTGATAGCTGGAGACTGCGCGGGCGAAATCTCTTCGCTCTGAGTAGAGAACTCCCAATTGCAGATAGCCGACCCCCAGCTTGGAATCAAGGGCGACAGATTTCTTCAACAGAGACTCGACTTGCGCCAGACTTTCGGCGTCGTCCAGCCCCTTCCGCCGCTTCCAGAGATTGACCGCATAGTAGTAGTTGGCCTGTGCATTTGCAGGCTGAAGCTTCACAAATCGCGCCAGCCGCTCGGTCGAGCAGTCTGACTGAGTGGTTTCGACACTTTGTATCTTACCTAGGAACAAGTAGGCTTTCGGGTCGCCGGGATTCAGGTCCGAGGCTTCGCAGAGCCGCTGCGCGGCTTGGTCGTACGAGCCATTGCTATACCAGGCGACTCCGAGCCCGACCAGCATGCGGGCAGAGCGCGGGAACAGACGATTGCCCTTGCCGAACACCTCGATGGCCGGCTCAATTGCACGATGCAGCAGAAGCTCAGATCCCCAATCGAAGAGATAGGGCTCGCTGGGGTCCAGTTCTGCCGCCCGTTGGTACTCCCGCACAGCTTCGAGAGGATTACCCGATTTCTCTTCGATATCGCCGAGCAAGTGATGCAGTTCGGCCTGATCTTTCTGAACCTGATCTCTCTGAGCGAGGCCCTCCCGCGTTTCCTCCTGGGCCGTCAGCAAGGCGCGCGCATTCGTGCGCGCGTGCTGGTATTGACCGGCGTCTGCATAAGCAAGCGCGAGCAGGTAGGCATTTTCGTAATCGTCCGGCTTGAGTCGCGAAGCCCGTTCCAGATAGGCCAGCGCTTCCACAGCCTTACCGTTGGCAAGCAGAACTTTCCCCGCCCGGTGGTTCGCGTTGAAATCCTTCGGTTCACGCGCGGCCGCCTTACGGAGAGAGGCTTCATCCACGTCCGTCGAGGGCGGCAGGTCGCCGGGTAATTGTTTGCTCCCCGCGACGCTCAGAGACGCGATCTCCTTGGCCAGCGATTCTTTGGTTCGTACGATCGCATTGGAACCATGCCCGCCCAGATTGGTTCCATCGGTGACGCCGGCCACGGTGAATTGAGGTTCATCAAAAAACTCCGGCGCTGCCCCGCCTGGCTTGCCTGCCGAGGACATCTGCGAAGAAGAACTCTTGGCGGATTCCAGCGTCAGGTCGAGTTGCTTGGCTTCCTTCGGTCCCACTACACACGGGCCGAAGGTGGCCTGGCTGTATCCCGCCGCCTCCACGCGCAACATATAGATGCCTTCACGAAGCCCCGGAAACCGATAGCTCCCAGCCGCGTCGGATTGTGCGGACACTGTGCCGGTGCCATCCTTCAACTGCAGATACACGGTTGCATCGGCTACCGGGCGCGCCTTCGAATCTCGCACGGATCCTTGCAGGGTAGCCGACACGCGGGGAATTTTGAGCTTGTGCCTGGATCATCTCCGGCGTAAAGACCAGCGAGCAAGGCGAGCAAGCAGCTCGCGCTACGAGTTGCAGAAAACCCAAGTGACGCTACGGTCACGCGGAGACGGCGCATAGGGGAAAGAAAAATGGGCAAGCTCACAACCAGATCATTCGGGCGCGCCAATGATTCTAGTCGCTGGAATAATCATCCGCAATCAGCCCAGTGCTTCATGGGCTGAAACACTCGGCTAGCCAGTGCGCAAACCCCAAGCTCTGGCAGAGACTCTCCGACGGGCGTTACAATGCAAGTTCTTCCCGGCTGGGTCGTTGGAACAATCGGTGCAGTCTTCCAGCAAATCCTGCTAAGCAGATCAAAACACTGAGGGGACTTCGCCATGAAGCCACGAAGCTTCGCTGTCCTGCTGACTGCTCTTGTGGTTCTGACTCCGCCATCGGGCTGCAAGCGCAAAAGATCAAAGTCATCGTTGATCAGGACGCGCGCGGCCCGGCCACCACCGACATGCAGTCGATCCTGATTTTTCTGCAGTCGGACAAGTTCGACGTTCTGGGGATCACCACCGTCAGCGGCGATCAGTGGGTGAGAGAAGAAACCCAGCGCACTCTGCGTCTCCTCGAAATCGCAGGCCGCACCGACGTTCCCGTTGTCCAGGGCGCTGAGTTCCCGCTGCTTAACTCCAAGGAAGAAACCGAGCGCTGGGAAGCTCTCTACGGCAAATTCCGCTACAAAGGCTGTTGGAACGATTTCTCCAAATGGCCGGAAGACTCTTGCCCCAGCCTTTCGCACTCCATATCACGGGCCGGATGTGGTTCCTCCGCTGGTCGAAGGAACACCGCACACCAGGCCGCTGGATGAAACCGCAGCTCATTTTATCATTCGCATGGTGCATCAGTATCCCGGCGAAGTGGTGATCTGGGCCGGCGGCCCCATGACGAACATCGCCCTGGCTCTGCGTTTGGACCCCGAAGTCGCGACCCTGGCGAAAGAACTGGTGCTGATGGGCAGTGGCATGTACGCCAGCACCGGCGGGATCAACGGCGTTGACGGCCGCCGCGAATTCAACTGGTGGTTCGATCCGGAAGCGGTGCGAATCGCGATGCGCGCCCCCTGGAAGAAGATCACCATCACGCCCGTCGATATTTCGGTCAAGACAAAGGTGAATCCGGCGGTCAAAGCGGCGATAGCCAAGGCCGATACTCCGGTGGCTCGCTATCTCACCGAATACGCCGTCGAAAGCTTCATGTGGGATGAGCTCTCCGCCGCAGCCATGATCGATCCCTCCATCATTACCGGACAGAAGGAACTCTACGTGGACATCGACGTTGACCACGGGCCCAGTTACGGCCAAACCCTTTTCTGGGACCCAAAAGCAGATGTTCCCCCCTATGAAAGAAACGCGACCGTACAGTTCGATGTGGACACCACAAAACTGTACGATCTCTACATCAAGTTGATGACCCAGCCGTCCCGGCAAGCGCACTAGCACAATCTTCCAGGAGCAGAGCGCCATGGAATTCGAAACCGCATCTTCGCGTGACTCGCCGCCAGTTTGTAACCACCTCAGCCGCCGCCGTGGCCGCAGGCACCCTGGCGGCCGCGTTTCACTCCTTCTGCCACAAGCCGTGCCGGAAACAGAACAGGATCCGGCAGGCCAGCGCACCGACCGTGGCCCCTTCCGTGTGATCATCGACACCGACCCCGGCGTTGACGACGCTCTCGCCCTGCTGCTGGCCATGCGTTCGCCGGAGTTGAAGATTGAAGGCATCACTCCGGTCGCGGGAAACGTCCCACTTGACCTGACGCTTCCCAATGCTTTGCGCATGGTGGAAATAGCCGGTCGCACGGACATCCCGGTTGCTGCCGGCGCCAAGGGACCCCTGGTGCGCCGTCTGGTGACGGCGGCGTACGCGCACGGCGAGAACGGACTGGGCGGCGCGGTTTTTCCCGAACCGAAAACCAAACCCATCGCTGAGCCCGCCGCTGAATTTATTCGTGCCATCGTGCGTAAATATCCCGGTGAAGTAACGCTGATACCGATTGGCCCGCTGACCAACATCGCGACCGCCTTGAATCTCGACTCCGAACTTGCCGGCATGGTACGCGGGATCGTTCTGATGGGCGGGTCCTTGTCCGGCGGAAATATTACGCCTGCGGCTGAGTTCAATGTTTACGTTGACCCCGAGGCGGCGCGCATCGTCTTTCAATCCGGCATTCCCATCACCATGGTCGGCCTCGACGCCACCCGCAAGACTTCGCTCACCGAAGACCACGTACGCACCCTCGAAGCGGCGCAAAATCCCGTCAGCCAGGCGGCGGCAAAGATCGGCCGCAACGCTATCAACCACAACCGCGAGCTGGGTTTCTTGGTGGGACCGAATATGCACGACTCGCTCGCGGTCGCGGCCTTTCTCGACCCTTCCATCCTGAAGTTCAAAGAGTATTACGTCGATGTGGAGACTACTGGCGAACTCACCGCGGGCGAGACTCTGGGCTATAGTCCAAGCGCCGGCGACTTGCGGCGCAAGCCAGAAATGGAAAAGCAGGCGGCAGCCATGAACATGTCGATTCGCGGCTCGGCACCAACGCTTGCGACCACCCGAACGTCGCCGGTGTTGCGCGATAAGTTCGTGCCCAATGCCAAAGTTGCGTTAGACGTGGACTCAGCAAAGTTCTTCAACTTGCTGATCGGCCGCCTGTCCGCATCGGCGCCCGCGTAGGGCCGGAGCCTGTCCTCATCGGCGCCCGTGTAGGGCGGGTGCCCCCACCCGCCCGGCCGGACGAAGTCCGGCGATTTTATGCACTGCGAGAAGCATTTGCAAATTCCGAGGTGAAGAATGAAATTCGGCCGAATCTGGCTTATAGCAGTCGTTCTGATGACATGCCTCACCGGCTGGGGCCAGGAAAAACGCAAAATCATCATCGACCAGGACGCCGCCGGGCCCGGCGGGACCGACCAGCAGTCGATCCTGTTGCTGATCCAGTCTCCGCAGACGGATGTCCTCGGCGTCACCGTCGTGACCGGCGACGCCTGGCTCAAGTCGGAGGTGGCGCATACTTTGCGCATGCTCGAGCTCATTGGTCGAACTGATATTCCGGTCGTGGCAGGTGCCGAATATCCGCTGGTCCGCCGAAAGGACGAAACCGAGCTTTGGCAGCAGCGCTACGGCTCCATCGCCTGGCTGGGCGCCTGGACTCCGAGGTTTTATCATCCTCCAGACCAACTCGGAGACATGCCCGAAGGCAAACCCACCACCAAGCCGCTTGATGAAGACGCGGCCCATTTTCTGCTGCGCATGGTCCACAAGTTTCCCCACCAGGTGACGATTTACGCCGGCGGCCCAATGACCAATCTCGCGCTGGCCATCTCCATCGATCCCGAATTCCCTGAACTGGCCAAGGAACTGGTGTTCATGGGCGCCAGTCTGAATCCGCAAACCACCGACCCCGAGTTCATCAACACCCCTCGGCACGAATTCAACATCTGGTTCGATCCGGAGGCGGCCCACATTGTGTTGCGCGCGCCCTGGAAAAAGATCGTCTGCACGCCGGTGGACATTTCGGTGAAAACGAGAATGACCACCGAGCTGATCAATCGGATCAAGGCCGGCAACACGCCTTCGGCGCAGTACATCGGCAAGTATGCCCGCCTGTTCGGCGAATACAACTATCTGTGGGATGAACTGGCGGCAGCGGCGTGGCTCGATCCCAGCCTGATTACGAAGAAAGAAGACCGCTTCCTGGACGTGGACCTGGGACGCGGCGCCGGCTACGGCAACATGCTCACCTGGACCGATGAGGACAAACCGAAAGTCGATGTCCCGCCCGTCGAAGTGCAGGTCGATGTGGACACGGAGAGGTTCTACAAGATGTTTGTCGATCTGCTGACGGCACCCACGCCCAAGCCTTGAAAAGCGAAATGGAAGCCGGGCGTCCCCGCCCGGCTGGCCGGGCGAGACGCCCGTCCTCCATTCCTACTGCAATTGCTCAAGCGCCTTTTGCGCTTGGGCATGTCCCGGATGCTGCTTAAGCAATTCGAGCAGCACGCTGCGCGCCTTGTCCGGCGTGCCCTCCAGCGCGTAAACCCGGGCCAGGTTCATGTAAGACTGATCGAAGGCGGGCGCCACCCGGATGCACTCTTCGAAGCTGGCGACCGCTTCATCCCGTCGTCCGGTGCGCAGATAGAGCACGCCAAGGTTATTCAGGGCTTCGGGATAACCGGGACGGGCTTTCAACGCTCTCTGCAGATACTCGTAGGCCCGGTCATTGTCGTTGCGCTGCGCGAAGACCATCCCCAGACTGTAGTTGGCCTCCGCATCCTGAGGACCGACGGCCACGGCGCGCTCCAGCAGCTTGCGGGCTTCGTCCCAGTTCTTCTGTTGCCGGTAAGCATTCCCCAGGTTCTCGAGCGCGATCAAGTGATCGGGATTGAGCTTGAGCGCCTCCTGGAAGTACGGAATCGCTTCGGCGGTGCGCCCTTCCCGCGTGGCCAGAAGGCCGAGGTTGTTCCAGGCGTTGGCCAGAGTGTCGGGATAATTGGCTTGAAGTTTGGTCGCGCGTTCGAAGCTTTCCCGTGCCTCGGCTGGTCTTCTCCTGCTTCAAATAGACGCTGCCCAACCCATATAGTGCTTCGGCGCTCGCCGGATCGTCGCGCAGAGCCAGTCGGAAAGAGGCTTCAGCCTGGTCCAGATATCCCCGCTGAAAATAAATCGACCCGTAGTTGAGATAGTTGCGGCTAAATTCCAAAGTGTCGCTCACGCCCGGAAACGGCAGGGCTTTCGCCAGTCGCTCGGCGGCGGTTTGGGGAATGTGCCGGAAGTCCTGCTCGACGTGCTCCGGATTCACCGGCCCCTGGTAAACCTTGACGATGTCGCCGCCACCATTGATGAGGAAAGAGGTCGGAAGACTCAGGTCGCGATGCCGGTCAAAAAGATAACGATAGAGAATGTTGTACGTGCCAGCGAGATCATCCGATCCCTGCACCACGGGAAACGAAAGATGACCGTCGCGCGCGAGTGCGCGGACTTTTTCGGTGTCGGCAGGGTCATCGAGATTCACAGTGAGAAGGTGGAGTCCCTGCGTAGCCCAACGTGCATGCAGCCGGTTGAATACTTTCAGGTCCTGCTGGCAAATCGTCGACCCTGCGACCCAGAAATTCAGCAGTACCGCCTTGCCGCGAAGCGCAGCCAGCGTGCGTGCCTGACCGTTCAAGTCGGGGAGAGTAAAATCCGGCGCAGCCACGGGCGCGAGCAACCAGGTCTCAACAACCGCAGGGAACTGTTCGGGTTCATCCGACGTGGCCTTAGGCAAGGGCACGGCTTCAGCCGTGCCATCGAGCCGCAAATAACGAGTGCTTTAGCCCCTGAGGGTTTGCTTTGAAAGCCTCCATGCGCAATGGCTCGGAGCCTTCTTCCACCCACACCCTGTGGTTGAGCGGAAGGTCGTGGAGTTCCTGCACCAAACCACTGGGCCAGCGAATCGACGCCCGCACCGGGCCTGTGGCTTCTCCCAGCCCGAAGAACACTTCCTTGCTGTGCTGGGAAAGAAATCCTGACCCAGCCTGAAGCATGCGGGTCTGCCTCCCCAGTCCGGTTTCAACCGTGATTGCCGCTCCGATGGCGTCACGATTGCTCTTGCCGCCGCGCAGACGGAAGGCGATCGACGGGGCAAGGTCCTTCATCACGTTCTGCAGAAGCCTCAACTGCGGGCCGTTGCGATTCTTCAGGAACACTTCCAGGCGGCCATCATGGTCGAAATCGGCGAGCGCAAACGCCCGGCCGTCTTCGAGAAAGTCCAGGCCTACGGCGCCGGAAACGTCGGAAAATGTTCCATCCCGGTTGTTGGCGTAGAAGACATTGCGTTCGTACCCGCTCCACGTGCCATCCGAGCGGATGAGTTCGTTGAGCGCGTTCCACCCTTGTTCGTAGTCGTGTGAAGACTTGGCTTCGACCGGAGAGTTCGCCACCACCTGCCGCCAGAAAAAACTATTCAATTCTTCGCGCAAAGGGCCGGACACCATTCCGTTGGCGATGTAAAGGTCAGGGAAGCCGTCGTGGTCAAAATCCCAGGCGTCGCATGACCATGCCCAGCGTCCCATCTCAACTCCGGCAGACGCGCCGGAATCCTGAAAAGCTTCGCCGCCGCGCATGAAACAGAGAGTTCCCTCGGGCATGTTTGCGGTAGAGAGCGCGCACTTGCTCAGGGGCGTCTTTCTGAAAGATCTCTTGGGTCGAAATGCGCGTGCCGGCCGCAGACCACATATCAGCCACGTAGAGGTCCTCGGCGCCGTCGTTGTCATAGTCGAACCAGCACACACCCATCCCGGCGCCGACGTCTTCCACGCCCGCCTGCGCCGCGATGTCGGTAAAGGTCCCGTCGCCGTTGTTGCGGTAGAGGTTCTTCCGCCCAAAATCGTTCACTACATAAAGATCGGGCCACCCGTCGCGGTTGTAATCGCTCCAGCCACAACAAAAACTGTAGCGCGTGTTGTTCTTGTTGAGGCCGGTCTCCGCGGTGACGTCGCGAAACGTCCCGTCCCGCTGGTTCCGCATCATGAAGTTGGGCGGGCCGTTCTCCGCGTCATAATAAGGAGAGGGATACTTGTACTGGTCGGTGCCCTGATAATAAAGATAGAGGCAGAAATAAACGTCCAACCAGCCATCGCGGTCGTAGTCGGCCACAGCTGCGCCCGTGAATGTCCCCTGCGGAGGCTGGGCAAAATGGAACGCGTCGGGCTTTTTGCGGAATTTGCCGCCGCCCTGATTCACGAATAACGATGGCCCATCGGTGCGCACCACGATCAAGTCCTGACGTCCGTCGTTGTCGAAGTCCGCAAAAAGCGCGCAGGCAGTATTTTCGAGGATCCCCACACCAGAGCCTTCTGTGATGTCCTCAAACGTTCCGTCGCCCCGGTTGCGATAGAGCCGGTTGGGAAGACCTGCAGGCTGGCAAACGTAGAGATCGTCAAATCCATCGTCGTCAACGTCGCCGATTGAGACCCCGTTGTGTCCGTAAATGTCGATGCCGCATGCGACATCGAGCACAGTCCGCCAGTAGTCGGCCCCTCGCAGCAACTGGGACGGGTAGGATGAATTGCCGGAGAAAGCCTGCGCCGTGATGTCGGCGAAGACGGGAGCGGCAGCGCGGCTCTGGCTCTCGCCTAGCAGCCGCCAGCTGCGCAGGCGAAATTCACCGGTGGGCAACGATTCCCATTCGAGTTCCCACTGCCCCACACGCTGTTCGCGATAGAAATCCTTGGCCGAGCCGACCAGTTCGTAGCGCACGCCCGTCCGAAGGCGGCTGGGGACCGGACGGCAGAAGAAGAAGCGATGGATCCGGCGTCAATACTTGTCACCTGAAATTCAGCAGTGATGACTTTCGAAAAAGATCGCCATCGCGCTGCGCAAGTCACGGAGAAAAGCGTCCTGCCCGAGAACAGGGTCGCGGGCAAATTGGTTTTGACGAATTTCGACGGCCGGCCCGGAGCGCACCAGCCGGGATTCTACCGGCGAAAATGAAGCGCCCGAAAAATCTGGGGCGAGAATCTTCTCTACGGCCCGCATTTCCTTCGAAGGTCCCAAGAGGCCCGCACTCCAATCCGCGAGCATGGCCGCAACCTGGTCCTGATATTTCTCAGTGACGAAGTCGTCCCGGCCCGCTTGCGTCTTGAGCAGCGTGGCTTCGATGGGCAACTGGCCACGATAGTGAGGATGCAGATGGAATTCGCCGAGTGAACTCAGGTTCCGAGAATCGGGAGCGTAGGCGAAGGGGAGAGCGAGACCCCGCCATGCTCCGGGGACCAGCGCCGCCGAAGCGCCCTGGCAGCACCGGACCAGAAAATCGCGACGACCGGGGTCGGGCAGATCACGGTCCGATGGATCACGACCGACCGGGATGAGATCGCCCGGAGGCCGCTGCTTCCCTGCGCGACTCAGACTGATGCCCCTTGGACATTCACGTGTGAAACCGAAGCTAACACCCTCGTCCAAGCCCGGTCACAGATTGGCACATTCAACCGGCGGAACCCTTTCCGCCCTGTGGTAGGCTTACGAGTTTCAAGTTGTGCGAACTCCGGTTCTGGAGATTTCCCTTGGGCTCTCCTCGAATTACCGTCGTGGGCAGCTACGCCACCGGCCTGACCATGAAGGTCGAGCGTATGCCGAGTACCGGCGAAACGCTTTTGGGAACTGGATATCGCGTGGACTATGGTGGAAAAGGTTCTAACCAGGCCGTGGGATGCGCCCGGCTGGGGGCCACAGTCAGTTTCGTTGCCAGGATCGGGACCGACCCTTTCGGCAAGATGGCATTAGGGCTTTATCGCGACGAAGGTATTGATGTCACCCATGTGATGCAAACTGCCGACGCACCTACTGGCGTGGGCTTCATCATTGTCGAAGCTGCCAGCGGACATAACTGCATCACCATCGATCCGGGAGCCAACGAATTCTTGACTGCGGACGATGTTTGTCAATGCGAGGCGGCATTCCATTCTCCTGCGGTGGTGCTCACCCAGCTTGAGATTCCGGTTGCCACCGCCGAGTCGGCCCTGAGATACGGACGCGAGCGCGGCGCAGTCACGATTCTGAATCCGGCCCCGGTGCGGCCTTTGCCTCCGTCCCTTTTGCAGTTGATCGATATTCTTACTCCCAACCAGAGTGAAGCCAGGGTGCTTGCCGGCCTCACTCCGGATACAGACGTCGAGCCGGAAACGGTCGCGCGCGAATTGATTCGCAATGGCATAAAGCAGGTGGTGATGACGCTGGGGGAAAACGGCGCCCTGATCGTGACGGCAAACTCCTCCACCCGCGTTCCAGCCCTCCCCATGGTTGCGGTGGACACGACGGGCGCCGGGGACGCCTTCAACGCCGGGCTGGCGATGGCGCTGGCTTGCGGCGCGAGCGTTGAGGCGGCAGTGGAGTTTGCCGTGGTCACGGGCGGCCTGGCGGTCGCCAAAGAAGGCGTCATCCCTTCCCTGCCCAGCCGCGATGAAGTTCGGCAAGCTTATCGCCTGCAAAATCTAACGCCCCCGACGTGGCTGGCGGCCGATCCCGCTGCTTGAGGGGACTCGGATGGCGGCGGCAAGTCGGCTCCTCCACACAGGTAAAGACAGCAGCTTGCCATATACTGCGATAGCCAGACACCGAATAAGGAGTCCGCACCATGAAGCTGAGCGCGTTCCTGATGATCGTGGTCTGCACCACACCCTGGTTCGCACAGGCGCAAGACGATTCCGAGTCCGCGGTGCGAACCAGGATCATCGCGCTGGAGAAGGCATGGAACCAGGCCTACAAGGCCGGGGACACCCGTGCGCTCGACTCCATCCTCGACAATGAAATCGTGTTGATCAACGACGATGGCTCCATCCAGAGCAAGGCCGATTTCCTGGGAAGCGTGAAGGCCACCAGCAACAATTCTCAGGAGCAGCAGGTCTCGCCAGAATCCATGACCGTGCACGTCTTTGGCAATACTGCGATCTCGACCGGAGTCTTTCGCGCCAAGGGCGTGGAGAAGGGGAAAAGTTACGTGCGGCGGGAGCGCTTTGTCGATACCTGGATCTTCAAAAACGGCAAATGGGTGTGCGTCGCCACCAATGCAACTCCCGTTCTGCATTGAAGAATTTCAGCAGCGGTCGGGTCAGCTTGCGGTCACGCTGGTTGCGAGCTTGGGATTGAGTCTGCAAGATCGAGGGTCCCCTATGCCCCTGCTGATGGGCTTTCTTCTGGTGCTGCTCGCGGCCCTGCTGCAGGGGACTTTCGTTCTCCCCATGACCTTCGTCCGACAATGGTCGTGGGAGCATACCTGGGCAACGTTTTCGCTGTTAGGCATGTTTGTCTTTAACTGGATCATCACACTTCTGCTGGTTCCCAATATTTTTGCGGTGTATTCTGCATCGCCTGCGAAAGACCTCGCAGTTCTGGCACTTTTGGGCTGGGCTGGGGAGTCGGCGCCGTCCTGTTTGGCTTGGGGATGCAAAGCCTGGGCATGGCCCTGGGCTATCCCATCATCATGGGACTCATCGCCAGCCTGGGCACGCTGATCCCCCTGCTGCTGTTCTTCCCGCAGACGCTTCTGACCGCCGAAGGCCTGGTGCTGCTCGCGGGTACTGCACTGGTGATCTTGGGCATCGTGTTGTGCTCGATCGCAGGCTCGCGCAGAACGCCTTCCGAAGGCAAGTCCCTGGCGCCGCCTGCGAATGCTTTCAAGATCGGCCTGGCCATCGCGGTTTTCGCCGGCATACTTTCCTGCTTGCCCAATGTCGGGATGGCATTCGGTGGAAACGTGATCAGTGCCGCTGAGGCCCTGGGAATCTCACCAGGCTTCTTCAGGCAATACGCGTGTGGGCGCTGCTCTTCACCTCTGGGATGTCGTCGCGAACCTCGCATATTGCCTTTACCTGATGATCAGCAGGCGCACTCTGGGCCAGTACTTGGAACCGGGAAACGCCGCGCAATCTCGGCCTGAGCGCAGGCATGGCCTTGATGTGGATCGGAAGTTTCTATCTGTACGGTGCTGGCGCCGCGCGACTCGGACGTTGGGGCGCAGTCGCAGGCTGGCCTCTGTTTATTTCTCTCTCCATCGTTGTGGGCAACCTGTGGGGACTGTGGCGAGGCGAGTGGGAAGGCGCGCCAGCCTTGGCCCGCCGAGCTGCTGAACCAGGGGTTGCTGGTCCTGATCGTGGCGGTGATTACGGTGGCGCTGAGCAATTCGTTCTAGGACCTCGCGTTGACTGGAATCAAGCCTTAGAATAGGACAGCCGCGCGGAGCATTTCGAAATCAGACGAATCCGTGCCGCCTCCGCGTCTTCTGTGTCCTCCGTGGTTAGCGCTGTCGGTGGTGACCTTATGACGAGGCCAGTGACTCGGCTGCGAAAAAGAAGGGACCATGTCACAGACTTCCGAGTTCCTGTCGAGCCTCGCAGCCCAGAGCGCGATGGATGCGCTTCGACACGGCACAGACTCCTCAAGCGCTTTTTCTTTTGCGAGCGCTCGCTTCTGGTCAGCCAGGCAGCGTGGATTCCTGCCATCGCTCCCCTTGATATCAAGACCGGCCTCGCTCGCTTCATCTGGCAGAGCGCGGAAACCGCAGACGCCCTGCGGAACTCGGGTCTTCGAGCTTCGCTTCCCCAGCCGCCTGCTGGAAGAGGAAGGGGCGGACCACGCGCTGATCGAGCTTTTCGGCGCTGTCAAAGAATTCCCCGTCGGTTCCGGCGTTCCTGTTGAGCGTTGGTAAAGTTCTCCTGCCTGCGCTGCGCGATTCCTTTCAAGCGTATCTTGCAAGTCTCTGATGCCATCGCTGACGGGCCTACTCACCGTTTTCTGTCACTGGCGCTCGCTGAAAAGACGGAACAGATCACACGCTTTCGAGCAATGGGGAGAGTCGGCGCTCGCGCGACAATCCTGAGTTGCGCGAAAGTGCGCTGGCCTGGACTCAGGCGATCGCGAAACGGCTCTCTGACGTGGGCGGGGTCGGAGTTGGGCCGTCTTCATCCGTCGGCCAGCGCAGGACCTTTGCCGGGAGCAAAGACCTATGCCATCCCCGACCGGCCCGCGCGCGACCCGCGCTTCTGGCCGTGCCGCTTCTACTGGCCGGACGTGGTCGATCCGGCGTATCCCTACGGCGAAGGGATGCAATTGCAGCTGCGCTCGGCCATCAGTCACCTGAATGAAGTCTGGGCCATCGAAAACGGCGGCGTGATGTTGAGCGCCTTCGCCGACGTCCTGCCCTGGGAGTGGATTCACAATGCCGCGCGCTGGACTTACGACGAATCGCGCCACTGCCGGATGGGCTACGAGCGACTGATAGCGTGGGGTCTAAATCCCGCAGAAATTCCGCTGGGGACATACATCTACGAGAGCGCTTCTGGCGAAGATCCTATCTACCGCCTGGGCATGCTCTATTTCTTTCGAGACTAAAAACATTCGCCACAAGCCGGCCCGTGCTCAACTACTTCCACGCCTATGGCGACGCGGTGAGCGAACACGATATGGATTTCGACTGGGCCGACGAAACCATGCATGCTGGCTACGGCAAACAATGTAGGCGCGAGCGTCCTCGCTCGTGCGGTCGAGCGAAGCTCGACAATGGTCTGAGGCAGAGGATCCCCCCTACAAGCGCTCCGTGAAACCGGCACACGCGCGGGACGCCCGCGCCCACATCCACCGTCGCACATATAATGATCTTGCTCTTGCCATGAGTGCTCCAACCCTCCATTCACGGACCCTGCTCTTGGCCGCGCTGACCCTGTTCTCTCTGGGGGTGGTCAAGGCAGCGTCCCAGGAAACCGCGCCCCGCCGATACTCCGGAAGCCCATCTGGGCAAGGGATACGACGATCTTAAGCAAGACCGGTACGACGCAGCCGTCGCGGAATTCCGCGCCGCCCTGGCAGCCGATCCAGGGGTGAGCCTCAGGGCGCGATTTCCCCTGGCGGTAGCGCTCTTCGAGCTGCATAAATCCGATGAAGCCCGTCACGAGTTCGAACTCGTGCGCCGCGAGGTCGGAGATCATCCCAACGTCTTCTACTACCTGGGACGACTCGACCTGGACGATCGCCAGTACCCCGGCGCGATCCGGAACCTGACCCAGGCCGCAGCCAAACCGCCCTTCCCCGACACGGCCTACTATCTTGGCTACGCCTACTTCAAGCAAGGCAATCTGGCGGCCGCCGAAAAGTGGCTAAAGGCAGCTTCGCGCCTGACTCCGCGAGATGCCCGGGTCCCCTATCAGCTCGGATTGGTCTATCGCAAACAAGGACGCGAGCAGGAAGCGACGAAAACCCTGGCGCTGTCGGAAGAGTTGCGCCGACGCGATGCCAACCAGAGCCGGTTGAGGATGGAATGCAGACAGAAGCTCGATCAGGGTCTGCGCGAGGAGGCCCGTACCGTCTGCGAACAACTTTATGATCCCGACGACGCGGACAAACTCACCGAGCTGGGCACAATCTACGGCCAGTACGGAGACCTGCAAGCGGCGCTGAAGCCCTTGCGGAGGGCCGCGGAACTGGCTCCGCAATCGCCGCAGATGCAATACAACCTCGCCCTGACCTACTATCGGTTGAATCAGTTTGAACCGGCCCGGGAAGCCCTGGCAAATTCCGTCAAGCGCTGGCCGGATTTGTTTCAACTGACGTCGCTCTATGGGGCCATCCTGGCAAAACTGGGTCAGGATCTTCCGGCTTATCAGGCCTTGCATCATGCGCATCAACTCAATCCACAGGACCCCGAAACTGCGAACCTGCTCTATGTCACAACCTTCGGACTCGCGCAAAAGAGCAAGAGCGCGGGGCAGTATGCTGATTCGTTGCGCTATCTGGAAGAAGCGTCGTCGCTGCGGCCTCAGGAGGCCGAACCGCATCGCTGGATGGCGGAAATCTACACCCTGACCAGCCGTCCGGCGCAGGCGGCGGAGGAAAAGCAGAAAGCCGACCGCCTCACCAGCCCGGGCGCGCTCCCGTAATCCAGGACGGGACATCGTCCGCTAGTCGGAATTGCGGTTTGTAATCGACACTCGGAACAGCGGCTTGGTCTTCTCCGACGGTTCCATCTCGTATGTCTGTTCTGTCCTGGCAGGGTCATAGTCCCGCCACAGCCAGATCATCTCTTCCGGAAACTCAGCCGCGCCCTGGCCGGAGTTGTGCGTGCCCTTGCCAAAACTGAGGTGAAAGTCATAGCCCTTCAGCTTCAGGGCGTTGGCCATGCGGATATTGGCCAGCGGCCAGCTTCCGTAGCGGTCATTCTCCTGGTCCTCGGACCCGTCCTGCAGCCATACCCGAAGATTGCGCTTCGGGATTCTCGCAATATCTTTTTCAGGATAGTCCTGCCCCCCGTCCGGGATCCCGGGATTTTCCTTCCACTGGATGCTGGTGAAGCTGCCAATCCAGGAGATCACGCGACTGAAGCGGTCCGGCATCTGCCAAGCCGCATTGAAGGAGCAGATACCGCCCGACGAAAGGCCGGTGATCGCCCAGCTGTAAGCGTCTTTGCGGACGTTGTAGTGCGCCTGGACATCGGCCAGAACCTCATCCCGCAAAAAACGCGCATAGCGGTCGCTCACCGTGTCGTACAGCGTACTGCGCATCGAATCTTTTAGGGTGCGGTGCCACTTGTCCGAGTATGCCTTCACGAAATTGTAGGTCGGGGTGCCGGGTGAGTCAGTGATGTCTCCGGGATTAATGAACACGGCAAATCATCACCGGGAATCTTTTTTTGAGCAATCAGATTATCGATGACATTGAGAGCTGGATTGTTGCCGTCCCGGTCGGATGTACCCGCCGCCGTCCTGGAAAACCATCAGCGCCGCCGCGGATTTTCGGATCATATTGTGCCGGCACGTAAATCCAATATTCGCTCTTCATGCCCTCGTATATCTTGCTGGTGTGTTCGATCTTTTCGGACAGCGTGCCCGATGGAACCCCGGGTTGCAGATAGGAAAGAGGACCGAACGCCGGCAAATCCAGTTTTCCTCCAAACGCCGTACCGTTGATCATGTAGTGGAACGAGTGCAACCTGCCCACAGGCTCGATTTGCGCCGTCGGCATACCAAATATCCGAGCCGACAAGATGCTGCATTTGGGGCCCGGGAGAATCGTCAATGACGAGGGACGGCTGTGAGGGCGCCTGCGTGGCAAAAAAGAAGTCCGGGCCATGGCCCGCCCAGGCGGTCCCTTCCTTCAGGTCTTTGGCATCGAAGCTGGCTGTGATCGCGTCTCGCAGGCTCGCGCTGTTGGACTTCGCCAGATCGATCAGTTGAGGCGCGGCCATCTTTTCCGCCGCGATAGCCGGAGCAATAAAGCAAAGTAACAGCAGAGCACGTTTCCACATGGCGCAAATACTATACCGTGCGGGGCGTTTCGCTGGTGTGGGTCGGGCAATCCCGAGACAGCTCGGAAGGTGAATCTGATTGTGCAATCGACAACCAGTACCGCGATGGCTAAATTACAAGCATTGGATGGCCCACCCATGCCTCCACTTCGATGACCGACCTTAACGTAGTTGTTGCGCTCATCACGAGTGACAATGACTACCAAGCCGAGCAAGCGGCCTCGGCTACGCAGATTGCTGCCCGGCTGGGCGCAAAAATCCAGATCGTTTACGCCGACAATGACGCCGTCAACCAAACCCAGCTGTTGGTCAAGATTATCCAGAACACGGCACAGCGTCCTGATGCGATCATCGTGGAGCCGGTCGGCACCGAAATGATCCAGGTGGCCAAAGCGGCCGTCGCGGCTGGCATAGGCTGGGGGATTCTGAATCGTAAACCTGAATATATTTCCGAGCTGCGCCAGGCTCGACACGCTCCAGTCTTCTGCGTCGCCGCCGATCAGGTGGAAGTGGGCAGAATTCAAGCCAGACAGTTTGCAGCCCTGGTAAAGCAGGGCAACATCTTGTATATCGAAGGGCCTTCCAGCGCCGGTGGTGCTGCCGCGCTCCGCACGGAAGGCATGCTGTCCACTAAACCAGCCGGCCTGGAAATAAAGGTGCTCAAAGGGGACTGGACGGAGCGCAGCGGACATCATGCCATCAAGTCCTGGCTGTCGCTGAGTACATCCCGGAAGCTGGATATTCGCCTGGTCGGGTGCCAGAACGATGCCATGGCCATGGGCGCCAGGAAGGCCTTTGAGGAAGTACCGCGCGCCCGGGAACGCGAGCAGTGGCTGAAGGTGCCGTTCACCGGTTGCGACGGTGTAGCCAAGACGGGACAGGAGTGGGTCCGCCGGGGCCTGCTGACTGCGACAGTGGTTTCGCCACCGACAGCGGGCGTAGCTCTCGAAGTGTTACTGAAAGCGATCCAGACCGGTCTGGACCCTCCGGAGTGCACGCCCGTCGCCGCCTGGTCCTTCCCCAAGACTGAAGAGCTGGGGCGAACCCATTCTTCCGCCGGCTAGGCGATTCACTTCCCGCTCTCCGATTTCCGCCCCCGGCGTTTACCGACGCAGAATGCTATCCTAATCAGTATTCATAGCACTGCGAGTCCGTGATCTCTCATGTCGAATCCAAACCCTTCAGAGTTCAATCCCGTCGCCGAATCCAGCGAGTCTTTCGAAGACATCCTCTCCCAGTACGAGAAGAGCCATTCCCGCAAGAAGGAAGACGGCGGCAAGCAGCTGGAAGCCACGGTGATTGCCGTTTCCAGCGAATCCGTCTTCTTCGATATTGGTTTCAAGACCGAAGGCATTATGCCGCTGGCTGTGTTCCAAAGCGCGGGCGAGAGCGTCAAACCTGGCGATAAGCTGCCAGTGACGGTGAAGGGTCGCGACCCGGAAGGATACTACGAACTCTCCCGCCAGAAGATTGCGCAGCCCACGGACTGGTCGTCGCTGGAACAGGCCTTCGCCGACAAGGCGACCATTGTGGGTACGGTCACAAGCGTCATCAAGGGCGGCTTCAGCGTGGATGTAGGGGTGCGGGCCTTCATGCCGGCCTCGCGCAGCGGAGCACGCGACGCTGCCGAAATGGAGAAACTGGTTGGCCAGGAGATTCGCTGCCGCATCATCAAGCTCGATGCGACCGAAGAAGACGTGGTGGTTGACCGGCGCGCCGTCGCCGAAGAAGAAGAGCGCATTGGCAAGGAGCGTCGCTACTCCGAGATCAGGAAGGCGAAACGGTACGCGGCACCGTCCGCAGCCTCACGGACTACGGCGCTTTCATCGATCTGGGCGGCGTGGACGGCTTGCTGCACGTGGGCGAGATCTCCTGGAGCCGCATCAACAAACCCGCAGACGTGCTCTCGCTGGGGCAGCAGATCGAGGCCCGGGTGCTCAAAGTCGATCCCGAAAAGCGGCGCATTTCACTGGGCATGAAACAGCTTCAGCGCGACCCCTGGGATGCGGTCGCGCAAAAGTACAAACTCGGCGAGCGCGTGCGGGGCACGGTTACGCGCGCTGCTCGAGTTCGGCGCCTTCGTCGAACTGGAGCCCGGAATTGAAGGGCTTGATCCACGTTTCGGAAATGTCGTGGGCCAAGAAAGTCCGGAATGCCAGCGACGTAGTGAAGCCCGGCGAGACTGTGGAAGCCGTGGTGCTGGGAGTAAATCAGGCGGAACACCGCATTTCTCTTGGCCTCAAGCAGGCCCTGGGAGATCCCTGGGCGAATGTGGCGCAGAAGTTTCGCGGTGGGCACGGTGATTGAAGGGCCGGTCACCAGCCTCAACAAGTTTGGCGCATTCGTGCAGCTTGCCGAAGGCATCGAAGGCATGATTCACGTCAGCGATATCAGCGCCGAGAAGCGCATCGAATATCCCCAGGACGTGCTGAAGGTTGGGCAACTGGTGAAGGCACAGGTGCTCTCCGTGGACACGGCAAAGCGGCTGCTCAGGCTGGGCATGAAGCAACTCGTGCCCACCGGCTTGGATGAATACATTGCGGAACACAAAGAAGGCGATGTGGTCACCGGACGCATGGGCGAAGTATCGGACGGGCAGGCCCGGGTTGAACTGGGCGACGGCATCAACGCGATCTGCAGAATAGGCGCCGGCAGTCCGGCGAAGGAAGTGGTTGAGACGGCGGCTTTGGCGGCGAAGCCAGACTTGTCAGCGCTGAGTTCGAAGCTCAAGGCACACTGGAAGGGTGGCGTCGCGGTCAGCGAGTCCAAGCCCGAGGCCGTCCGCGCGGGACAGATTCGCAAGTTTCGGATTACCAAGCTGGACCCGGCTGCCAAGAAAATTGAACTGGAGCTGTCATAACCCGGTGAAGTGGATCGCGCCACTCGCCGTAGCTCTTGTCGCTTGCCTCCCGACCCTTGCGGCTGCGCAGTCAGCCCCGCCCGACAAGCCTGAGTGGTGCCGCGCCCTCCCCCGTCCCGAATACAAGACTCTGGAACGCGTCCCAGTCAGTGACCCATGGTTCGAAGTGTACCAAGTGGTCCCGCGCGTCTTTGCTGTCTACGAACCGCATCAGGCGGAAGAAACCATCTCCTACCTGATCGTGGGCCAAAAACAAGCTCTGCTTTTCGACACCGGCATGGGTATCAGCGACATCCGCAAAGTCACCGCCCGGCTCACTCACCTGCCCATCATCGTCCTCAATTCGCACACTCACAACGACCACGTCGGTGACAACTGGCAGTTCGAAACTGTCTATGGAATGGATACCGATTTCACTCGAGCCAACGCAAAGGGCTCGCGCCAGGACGCTCAGGACGAGCTTGGCCCGGGAATGATCTGCGGCGACTTACCGAAGGGCTTTGACTCCGGGTCCTACACGACGCGACCCTGGAAGATCTCTCGCTTTCTTCACGACCACGACCGAATCGATCTCGGCGGCCGCACTCTGGAAGTTCTCTCCACCCCGGGTCACACTCCGGATGCCATCTGTCTGCTCGACCGCGCCCACGGGCTGCTCTTCACCGGCGACACCTACTATCCCGCACCAATCTGGCTTTATCGTCCGGAGACCAATCTCGATGATTACGTCGCTTCCGTAAAGCGCCTCGCCGCTCTGGCTCCGCAACTTAAGCTCGTCCTGGGCGAACACAACGTGCCCTTCGCGCAGCCATCGGTGTTGCCGCGACTGGTTACCGCGATTGAAACCGTTCGCGCCGGCAAAGTAGCCCCCGAACCGCAGGACGCCGGCAAGGCCATCTATCGCTCTGACGGCATCTCATTTCTTCTCCGGGCGCATGCGCTGGAAGGAAAGTGACCTTACTTTGCGTCCTTTGCGCCTTTTGCGGTTGAGATTTTTGGACGATTAGGCGAGGTCAAACCCCTTACCGCAAAGTCCGCAAAGAAAAACCGCAAAGGACGCCAAGAGTGCTGAATCAGGACAGCACTAGCGAGCCGCAACAGCTTCCGTATCCGAGCCGCCCGCCGGCTTCGGCGTGAGGCACTTGGTGGGATCAACGATCAGCCACGCCGCCGCTCCCAGCAGACACAATGTCGCCGCCACCAGAAAGGACGCAGTCCAGCCAAAGCGCGCGGCGATCGCGGGCGTGAGCGAAGCTGTGACTGCGCCGCCAATCTGCGCCCCCATGTTCATGAAACCAGAAACCGAGCCGGACGACTTGCCGGCAATGTCGGCAGTTACAGACCAGAACGAGCTCTGCGATAAATACAACGCTCCCGCTCCGCCCGCCAGCACCACGCTCGCCAGACGAGCGCTGTCAACCTGGGAGCCGAAGGCGATGAATATCCCAGCCACGGCAAGGCCGAATACCGCCAGGCCGCACCGTCCCAAACGGAGGCTATGCCACTTGGTGAGCCGGTCGTTGATGCCCCCGCCCAGGAGGCTGCACACCGACATTGCGATCGGCGGAAGCATGGCGTAGAACGCGCTGGCTTTCAGATTCAGTCCGCGCACCTGGGCCAGGTAGATGAAGAACCAGCTGAAGAAAATCCAGGCCACATATCCGAAGCAGAAATAACTGATGGTGACCGCCCACACTTCCCTGCTGTGCAGGACGATTCCCCAGGAGACAAGTCCAGCACGCTTCGCACTCAACTCAGTCTTGGCCGGCAGCCCCGATTGAATGGTCGCCAGCTCGGAGGCAGAAACGCGGGGGTGCTCCGCGGGGTCGTCGCGCGCCGTGAGATACCAGACCAGGCCCGCGACCAGGCCGATGATGGCGCACGCCCAGAAGGATGATCGCCAGCCGTAGCGCAGCATGAAGAACGTGATCAACGGCGGTGAAAGGCCTGCGCCCGCCCCCACGCCGGCGAAAATCCAGCCGTTGGCGATGCCGCGCTCCTGCGCCGGAATCCAGCGCGCCACAAATTGATTCGATGCCGGATAGACCACCGCCTCGCCGGCCCCGAGTAGAAAGCGGATGGCGATGAACAGAAACAGCGCGCCGCGGATGCTCGAAGGCACCAGCGCCGTCAGCCCAGTGAAGATTCCCCACCACACTACTCCCGCGGTCAGCACGCGGCGGGCGCCGAAGCGGTCGGCGAGCTTCCCCCGACGGTCTGGAAGATGAGCATAGCCGATCAGCATCGCGCTGAAAACGTAACCTAACTGTACGTTGCTCAGCCGGTATTCCTCGGCGATGGAGTGTCCGGCAACCGAGATGTTCACCCGGTCGAGGTAAGAGACCGCGCTCAGGATGAACATCCAGCCCACCAGGAACCAGCGCACGTGGCTAGTCCTGGCGCCGTTCACCGTTGCCCCTCAGTCATGGAAGTGTTGTTGCAGGCAGGACGTTGTGATATTTTCCCCAACGGTTCGAACTCTGATCTCGACGCGGGTGACCCTTGCGCACATACTGCTTTCGCTCGATCTGCTTCGCGGCAGCCACGCTGGCAGCAACCACGTTTCTCGCCATCCCCGGATACGCACAGCTCGGCCTGTTTTCTCCCGAACAACGAATTGCGTTCACGCCGGACTGGCACGGCGAGCGTTTTCCTGACGGCCGGCCGCAGGTGCCCGATGCGGTGCTGCAGCGCCTGCAAAGCGTCACTGCGGACGAAGCCTGGGACGTGCTGCAGGAGGCGGGCTTTCACAACCAGTTCGAGGGAGGATGGAAGGTTCTCAATCCCGGAGAGCGCCTGGTCGGCCGCGTCGTCACGGCCGTGTTCATGCCGCGCCGCCCGGATATTGATTCGGTGATTCAGGGCCAACGGAAAGAAGGAACACCGCATCGGCGAGGAAAACTCCTGGATCATCGACATCCTTCAACCCGGAGACGTTCTCGTCGTCGATCTCTTCGGCAAAATCAGGTACGGCACAATTGCCGGCGACAATCTCTCCACCGCCATCTACACCAAGAGTCACAACGGCCTGATCGTCAACGGCGCCGTGCGTGATGTCACTGGAATTCAGCAGATTCCGGGCTTCCAGGTTTACACTCGCGGCGTCGATCCTTCCGCGCTGGAGAATGTCATGCTGACCGGAATCAACGTTCCCATCCGCATCGGCGACACCACCGTCATGCCGGGAGACATCGCACTCGGCGACCCGGAGGGCATCACCTTTATTCCGCCCCAGTTGGCGCAGAAAGTGGCGGACGACACGGAAATGGACCGCCTGGTGGACGAATGGGGTCACATGATGTTGCGCGAGGGCAAGTACACGCCGGGACAAATTGACGCGAAATGGACCCGGGAAATGGTCGAGCAGTTCAATCGCTGGCTGGACAAAAAAGGATCGACCAGTGCGCATGCCGGAGAACTGATCGCCGTCGGCGTTCGCTGGTCGGAAACGCGTCGCCATCGCTCTTCCAGAACTTGATCGCTCACGCGGAGTGCTCGCGGAAAATCCGGACCAGTTGCTCGGCGACAATCTTGTCTTCTCCGGGTTGCAGCATGAACGAGTTCATTGCCATCCCGGCTTGCCTTCCCCTCCTCCTATCACGATGGCTGGCTTTGACTCTCTCAAAAAGTTGGGAGACCTGCTTCGGAGTCAGGGAAATTTTCGCCTCGTCCCATGTAATCTGCATGTGAGGCACATGATTCGCGATGTCGGGAACGAAGAACGACGTGCTGACGCCCGGCACCCGCGTGATCTGCCGGGAGATTAGATCCAGCCGGCCTTGCCATTCTTTGCCAGGGCCTCATGGTCTTCCGCGAGATAGAGTCGAGTGCTTTCACCATCCCGATAATTTCTTCTTTGCCCACCTTCGAACTGCGGCCCAGCGTGTCTTCATGCGGACTGTTGTTCAGCAGCGCGTAGGCAACCAGGTCTTTCCGCCCGATCAGCAATCCGGCGCACTGCGGCCCGCGCATGGCTTTTCCGCCGCTGAAGGTGATGAGGTCGTAGCCCATGTTGGCGTAGTCCCAAAGATGGGAGACCGGCGGCGTGTCGGCTGCCGCATCGTTCATGCAGGGAACTTGTATTCCTTCGCCAGCTTCACCCACTCATCCACTTTGATCTGCCCGGCGGCGTTGGCAAAGTTGGAGAAGTGCATCATGGCGGTGCGTGGACTGATCGCCTGGCGCAACTCGTCGCGGGTTTCGATCTCGATCAGCTTTATGCCCGTGGTCCGGAGCTGGTGGTCAAACGGATTGCGGTGCGATTTCTGGATAATGACTTCGGACTTCAGTCCGGTGAGGTCCGGCAGCTGCTTGATGAATGCTTCATTGTCGCCGGTGAGGATTCCGGCGAGTCCGGACTGGATCGCCGCCGCCGCGCCCGCGGTCACCAGCGCAGTGTACCCCTCCGGCAGTTTGAGCATCTCCGCGATGCGCTTGCCCGCTGCCACTTCCAGTTCAGGAATGCTGACAAAGTGGCGACCGGCCTGGGCCATAACCGCTTCCAGTTCCGGGCGCAGAATGGAGCCGCCCAGCATGGTCATTGTGCCTTCACAATTGATGACAGTGGTGACTCCCAGCTCTTCGTAAGGATTTCCCGATTGGCCGAAGCCGCTGACTTTCGCGCCGGTCTTCGCTGCAAACAGTTTCGCCGGCACCATCATCGAACCGGCAATCATTCCCAATGTTCCCAGAAAGCTCCGGCGGTTCCATTCCGTGCCCAGTCGCATGATTTGCTCCTTTTACGTGTCGTTGTCCCCGGCGTCAACTCCAGCTCTACTTCCGAACGATGGCGGCGATGCAGTTGATCTCCAGCATGGAATTGCCCGGGAGTGCGGCCACGGCCACCGTGGTTCGCGCCGGTCCGCCATTGGGGAAATAGGTCTTGAATATCTTGTTCATGGGCTCGTAGTAGTCCAGGTTCGCCAGATAAACCGTGAGCTGCAGCACGCTGTCCATGGTGCCACCACCGGTTTCGACCAGCTCTTTCACGTTCTCCATCACTTTGGTGGTGTGGCTGTCGATGTCATCTTTGCCCACGGGTCCGTTCGAGTTTGCGCCCTGGCCGGCGATGTAGAGCAGGCCGTTATGCGTAATCAGAGCGGTGATCATCTGCTTTCCGTCAGCGGGCTTGCCATCACGGTTGAGCTTGCGCACGCCGCCATCCTTGTTCTTGGCCTGGGCACTTGTGGACATCAATGCTCCCGCGCCCACCGCGGACAATACCGCTGCGAGTGAAGTCATCAGCTTTCTACGATTGAAGAACGTCGAGGTCATGATCAGTCTCCTTGAAGTTTGGATTAGTTCGTTTAGAAATCAAGAGTTTCACGGCAAAGCAAAACTGAAAATATCACTTCCCGCGGCGATGGCCACGTACTGCTTGTCCAGGACCGCGTAGCTCATGGGTGACGCGCCGAAGTCCTGACCGGTATTGAAGTGCCAGAGGGGCTTTCCGGTGCGGGCATCCACGGCCTCGAAGGATTGCGCGTCATCGCCGAAGAAAAGCAGGCCAGTGGCAGTCGTCATAGTCCCGCCCGCGGAGTGCGCGCGGCCCACCTGAGGATAGCGCCACACTAATGCCTGCTTGTCCAGATCGTAGGCCAGAAGAATCTTCTGCGACATTTCCCCGGGAATCCGTTTCGTGCCCGTGGAGTAGAAAGTCTTCCCTTCCTCGAATTTCTGAGGCTTGGAAAAGAATATTTCGCAGTTTTCCAGCGCCATGAAGTAAACAAAATGGGTTGACTCGTTATAAGACGGGGCGTGCCAGTTGGTGGCGCCGTTGAAGCCCGGGCATATCCGCGTTCCCTCGGGCGTGGGCTGGAGGCCGGACAGAATGGGACGGCCTTGCGCATCAATACCCTTCGCCCAGGTCAGGTTCTTCACGAAGGGTGTGGCAGAAAGAAATTTTCCGTTGGTCCGATCGAGCACGTAGATGAAGCCATTCCGATTGGCCTGCACCAGCAGCTTTCGCGGTTCGCCCCGGTAAACCGTATCAATCAGAATCGGGGTCTCCGTGGCATCGAAATCAAAAAGATCATGCGGCGTGAATTGGAAGTACCACTTCAATTTCCCGGTATCGGCATCGAGCGCCAGCACGCAACTGGTGTATAGATCATCGCCCGGGCGCACGCTGCCATCAAAGTCAGGGCTTGGGTTGCTGGTCGTCCAGAACAGTGTGCCGGTCTCGGGATCATAGGTGCCGGGCATCCAGGCAGTGCCGCCGCCGTGCAGGTACATATCTCCGGGCCAGCTCTCGGAGCCGAATTCTCCGGGCCCGGGAAGAGTCCAGAATCGCCATGCCAGTTTTCCCGTGGTCGCATCAAACGCCGCCACAAAACCGCGCACCCCATCGTCTCCGCCGGAGGTGCCCACAATCACTTTGTCTTTCACCACCAGGGGCGCTCCCGTGGCGCCGTAATTTCGGTTCCAGTCCGCGTAGGCTACATCCCACAGCAAGTTTCCGGAACGCGCATCCAGACAAAGTAAATGCGCGTTGTCCGTCTGGCGGTACACCCGCGAGTGCCACACTGCGACGCCGCGGCTGAGATGACCCGACGCATCGTCGATCAATCCCTCCGAAATCGGCCACGCGTGGTGCCAGATGACTCGGCCCGTGCGCGCGTCCAACCCATACGTATCATTTGCCGAGGTCACGAACATCACACCGTTCACGACTACCGGCGTTACCTCCAGCCGATTGGAATTGCTGGAATGGAATACCCATTGCGCCCGCAACTGTCCGACATTGGTCGGCTTGATTTGGGACAGGCTGCTGAAGCGGCGCCCCGTAAGATCCCCGTTATAGGAGAGCCAGTTTGCCCCCGGGGGCTGGGCAATCAGCTCGGCGGGAAGCACGTCGATGACTGCGGCTGATGACTCCTTGGGCCCATCATCCGACGCCGCCACCATCAGACAGCCCAGAAAAGCAGCGAGCACCAGGGTCACTCTTGCCAGCAGTCGCGTTCTCTCCGCCATCCGAATCAGGCCACCTTAAAAAAGGGATTCATGAGCTCGGGTCCATGCCGATATGCGGCGGGGCACAGCCTAGCCCAATTGAATCGATTTAATGGAACCGGGCATTATCCGACGAAAATTGGGGGAATGCAATCACGAAGGGCTCGCATTGCTTCAGTTTTTGCAACCCCTGCACTTATGCGCGGGGTCATCCTGAGCTTGCGAAGGATCTGGCGCGAAGCAGATATGCGGCGGGCTTGCAGTACTGCAGCTCCGAGCCAGATCCTTCGGGACTGAAGTCCCTCAGGATGACCTCAGGGGCCTTCTAGACTGACACTTTCCCCAACAACTCACAACCGGCCAAACCGTTTGACCGCCTCCTGAATGGACTTATATTTCTCGATGATCGAGTACATGGAGTGCTCTTTGAAGTCCATGTCCTGGGCGAGGGCCAGAACTTTTTCCGCACTCGCCCGCGGCACGATCACTACACCGTCGCCGTCAGCGGCGACAATGTCACCGGCCCGCACCTCCACCCCATCGCACGTCACCGGGATATTCGCCCCGGCGAAGCGGTAATGACTCACCGAGGTTGACGGAACGATGCCGGTGGCGTAAACCGGGAAACCAATTTTGCGCAGCTGGCCCACGTCGCGCACCCCGCCATCGATGACCGCGCCGGCATACCCGCGCGCAAACATCGCCGTACCCATCAGGCCACCCATGCCGGCGATATCAGCCCCGTCCTCGACCACCATGACCCACACCGAACTCTGCGATCCCTGGTCGATGGCCGCCAGCATGCCGCTCAGGGCTCCAGGGTCCTTGTTGCCTTCGTCCTTGCTCAACTTCACGGGGAGCGCAAACCCGGCAAACTTGGCGGGGAAGATGGGTTTCATCTTATGGGATAAATACATCTTCCGGCCGGTAAGTTGCTCCAGCGCGTCCGAAACGGACGCCACTTCCACATGACGGTAGCTCTCGAGCAATGCCTCCTTTTCATTGGGCTGGGGCGCGGCGGCGGATTGGGCCAGAAGGCTCGAACTCAGTTGCCAAATCGCGCAGATGAACACAATTCCCACAACCGCAAACAGACTTCTCCGCGAAAACACTTCAAATTGCAATTTGTTCATCTCCGCCTCCTGGTTGTATATATGAACGCGGACTCTAGCATTCCTGTCGAGTGATTGTGAAGGCCAATTCTCATGCTGTCAAAAAGGAGCTGCCCCAAAATGAACACGAAAAAGGCGAGTTTGTCGCTGGCGCATATTGTGCTCGGACTCTTTGTCTTTGTCTTGCTTGCCCACTCTGGAACCCTGACCGCCTTCGCCGAAGAGCGGCGGGCGATCAAGTTCCCGGGCACGGCAGGTCTTCCCTTCAGCGACG
The DNA here is from genome assembly GCA_963779255.1 of Terriglobia bacterium. Taxonomy (GTDB): domain Bacteria; phylum Acidobacteriota; class Terriglobia; order Terriglobales; family Acidobacteriaceae; genus JAIQFF01. Next base: position 155,617 of record CAVZXU010000039.1, read on the forward strand.
GAGTGATCGCCGGCAATACCCTCTACGTTGCGGGACAGGAAGGCATTGACGACCAGGGCAAGCTCGCTCCCGGCGGAATCGGCGCCGAAACTCAGGCTGCTCTGGCCAACATCGAAAAGGTCGTCAAGGAGGCTGGCTTCGACCTGAAGGACATTGTTTCCGTGACCGTGTACCTGGCTGACATTCACGAATTCCCCGACATGAACAAGGTTTACAAGACCGTCATACCCGATCCCAAGCCCGCTCGCGCGACCGTGCAGGTGGCGGCGCTGGTCAACAACGCACGAGTTGAGATATCCGCCATCGCGGTAAAACGAAAATAGCCACATGGCCCGCAAATTATTGCGATTCTCCATGTTGATGCTCCTGGCATACGCCGGACACGTGTGCCTGGCGCCCCCGTTGCAGGCCCAGCAATCCGGCAAGGCTGCTGGCGGCGCGGTCGAGGGCAAACAGATCTTCATCACCACTTGCGCGGCTTGCCACGGGCTCGACGGCGGGGGCGGCGAGCACGGCCCCGATATCTCTCACCGGCGTGAAGTCCAGCGCCTGTCGGACAAGTCCCTCCTGCAAATCGTGCAGGGAGGAGTACCGGGCACCGGCATGCCCGCCTTCGGTTCGCTCGGTGCCGACCAAGTCAAGGCTGTGGTTCGCTACCTGCGAAGCTTGCAGGGACAGTCCTCCTCGGCGGAAGTTTCCGGCGACCCCAAGCATGGAAAGGCCATCTTCTTTGGCAAGGCTGGTTGTTCGCAGTGTCACATGGCTGGGGGAGAGGGCGGATTCATCGCCTCAGATCTCTCCAGCTATGCCCGTACGCCTTCGGCAAACGACATTCGCAATGCTATTACCGATCCCAACCGGAATCTCGATCCGCGAAAGCGGACTGTCGTCGTCACCACGGCGGATGGCCAAACCCTGACCGGCATCGCCCGCAACGAAGACAATTTTACTTTGCAACTTCAGACCACGGACGGCACACTCCATCTGCTTGCCAAGACAGAATTGCAGAGCATCGAATATCAACCGCGTTCCCTGATGCCCGACGATTACGCATCCCGACTCAGCCGTCAGGAACTGGATGATCTCGTAAGCTATCTGGTCAGCATTGCACGAGGCAAAAGCAAACCGCAGGCGGAACCGGAATGAACCGTCAGCCTATATTGAGAATGCAATCATTCGTCAGCCGCCTGATGCTCAGGCACCGGCTCAAAGCGGCGGCCATGGCCGGAATCGCTGTGCTGGCCGCTTCGCTGCCTGCCACGGCGGCGGATGTCGTGCGAACCTTCAAGCTCACCGCCGAATCTCCCCGCTTCTGGAAACTATTTGACCAAGAAGCGCAGCTCACTCGCGTGGCCGGCGATTTCGGCTTCACCGAAGGCCCGGTGTGGGACGAATCCGGTTTCCTCTATGTGAGCGATGAAGAGCAGAACAAGATCTATCGCGTCTTCCTCGACGGCCGTAAAGAGGAAGTGATCTCCCTCGGTGATCCCGACGGCAACACCTACGACCGGCAGCACCGCCTGATCGATTGCGCCAGCGTTCTACGCGCCATCATCGCCGTCACTCCGGAGGGAAAATACACCGTTCTCGCTGACCGCTATGAAGGAAAGAAACTCAACAGCCCCAATGACGTTGTGATTGGCCCCGACGGCGCCATCTACTTCACCGACCCCACGCTTGATCTGGTCAAGGGCGAGCACCAGGAAATACCCTTCCAGGGCGTTTATCGGCTCGATAACAAGGGCAGCGTCATCCTCTCGACCAAAGACCTGACCCAGCCCAACGGGCTTGCCTTTTCCCCCGACGGAAAACATTTCTACGTGGATGACAGTGAACAGAGAAACATTCGCGTTTACGACGTCGCGCCTGATGGCTCGTTGAGCAACGGTCGAATCTTCGGCGAGGAGCCCGGCGGACCGCACCAGGGCGTGCCCGATGGAATAAAAGTTGACCGCGAAGGAAATCTGTTTGTAACCGGTCCAAAAGGCATTTGGGTTTGGGATGCGAAGGGCCATCATCTGGGCACGATCGAGATGCCGGAGCAACCGGCCAACCTGACCTGGGGAGACAACGATTATCGGACGCTCTACATCACGGCGACGACTTCGGTGTATCGCCTGCGCACCAAAGCCCGCGGCTTCGTGCCCTATCGCGTCCACCGATAAATTGCAGCCGGATACTTCTGGCGGAGGCACTACTATGCATATGATCCGGGCGATCTGGAGATCGCTACTTGAAACACTGATCGTGGGAATCACGCTGGTTTCAGTGGCCGCGGTAGCGCAGAACATCCGTGTCGATTCCACACCCGGCCATGCCGCCAACTCATTCGTCCCGACGACTGCGCTCGGGGCTGGTATTGACCGCATTTCGACAGCGGCCACCGACAAGCTCTTCACCGAACCGGTGATGAAGCAGGTGCTCTCCGCCGGATGGCAAACCGTCAGCTATCGCCAGAACACCGAACTGTTCGTTGAGGCCTGGCACTGGAATCCGCAGGGCACCTGGAGCGATCCCGCCGGGAAGGGCTACTTCACCGGCAGCGCAACCCCCGGAGAGCCCATCCGCCACTCCTTCGGATACCTTCTGCCGCATCGCGGCTTCACCCGCAACGACGGAGTTGACAACGGCTACTCCCGCCTCACCGACGGCGATCTCAACACCTACTGGAAGAGCAATCCGTATCTGACCAAAGCCTTCACCGGCGAGGATGATTCGGTTTACCCGCAGTGGGTGATCATGGATCTCGCCAATAATCACCCGATCAATGCCATTCGCATCGCGTGGGCGGCGCCTTATGCGCGCCGCTACGTAGTGCAGTACTGGACCGGCGAAGATCCGATGAAACAGGCCACCAAGGGCACCTGGGTCGCGTTCCCCGGCGGTTCGATCACCGACGGCGCTGGAGGAACCGCGGTTCTCAAACTCTCCGCCTCGCCCATGCCGGTGCATTTCATTCGCATCCTGATGACCGAGTCTTCCAACACTTGCGACACTCACGGCGCGGTCGACCGTCGCAATTGCGTGGGCTACGCCATTCGCGAACTTTATCTCGGCACCGTTTCCGCGGACGGAAAGTTTCAGGACCTTGTCCGCCACACCCCCGATCCCGACCAGACCGCAACCGTATGCTCTTCGGTCGATCCCTGGCACGAGCCTTCCGACGTCAGTGAGAAGCGCGATCAGGTGGGCCTTGATCTCTTCTACACCAGCGGCTACACCCGCGGACTTCCGGCGATGATTCCGATCGCCTTGCTCTATGGCACGCCGGAAGATTCTGTCGCCCAGATTGCATATCTGAAAGCCCGAGGCTATCCGATTTCGTACATCGAGATGGGAGAGGAGCCCGACGGCCAGTACATGCTGCCGGAGCAGTACGGTGCGCTTTACCTGCAATGGGCCACGGCACTGCACCGACTGGACCCGGCGCTAAAGCTCGGCGGCCCCATATTCCAGGGCGTGAATGAAGACATCCAGGTTTGGCCCGATGCCGAGGGCAAGACCTCATGGCTGGGGCGGTTCGTTGCTTATCTGAAGGCCCACGGCCGCCTGGGCGATCTCGCGTTTGCATCCTTCGAGCACTACCCGTTTGAACCCTGCAAGATTCAATGGAGCAGCCTGTACGACGAACCTGCGTTGATCGGCCACATCCTTCAGGTCTGGCGGGATGACGGCTTGCCGCCCGATGTCCCCATATTCATTTCAGAACTGAACGTTGCCTGGAACACGGGAGAATCCTTCGTTGATATCTTCGGCGGGCTTTGGCTGGCGGACTATGTGGGCTCGTTCCTGTCCGCGGGCGGCGACGGCCTCTACTACTTCCATTACCTGCCGGTTGGCCTCTATCACGGCTGCAACGGCTCGCTGGGAACGTTCGCCCTGTTCACCGTGGATTCGAACTTTCAGATCCAGCAGCCCACGTCACAGTTTTTTGCCAGCCAGTTGATCAATCTGGAGTGGGTGCAGCCGGGCACCGGCGAGCATAAGATCTTCCCCGCCTCTAGCGACATCTCCGATCCCGTCGGGAACGTTCTGGTGACGGCCTATCCCCTGCTCCGTCCCGATGGCCAGTGGTCGGTGATGCTGGTCAACAAGGACCAGGAGAATCCGCATTCCATTCACATCAAATTCCACGACGACAAAGCGGATGCCGATAGCTTCTTTACCGGTCCGGTCAGCCTGATCAGCTTCGGCAGCGAGCAGTATCAGTGGCATCCGGATGACAGGGCCGGCAAGGCTGATCCCGATGGTCCCGCCGCGCGATCCACGGTTACGGCCGGCGCGGACGCCGAATTCACGCTGCCCAGGGCCTCAGTGACGGTCATACGCGGGAAGATCGTAGCGAAGCGGGCCAAGTAGATCCCGATCCGCCACCCGCCATGAACGACGTAAGGGTACCAGATGTCCTCAGCTGCCCGGCGGAGCGCAGCTCCGCTATTTGGTTGAGGGCCAACCCAGGCGGTAACCTGTCGAGCTTCGCTCGACTGGACAGATGAGGACATCTGTCCCGACATGGTCGTACGGCTACTCTCTTACTCCCGGCACCTTGCCACGCAAGACAGTGATCGAAGCTTTGGGAAGAGTAAAGGTGGTTGCGGAACTGGCCGCCACATTAGCGGCCGCCGGCGGATTGTCCGGATCGGCGTGGCTGTTCAGTCCGTCGTTAATCCAAACGTACTGCTCGCTACCAAAGGTCACGAACGTGACCGGCCCTGAGAACGACGCGCTCTTGTTTTTGGAATCGTCAAACGCCACGCGCACGCTATGCGCATTGTTCTCGTCCCGATTCACCAGCATCAACGACCAATTCCCGTCCGGACGATGAAGCGCATAGCTGGTAACCAGCGCATTGCCTTCGCTGTCCTTGATGTCGGCCGACGACGTGTACATGGTATGCACGCCGGAGCGATGCTGCACCCATTCCAGGTTGATCATGTGGGCGGCGAAATAGGGCGAGGTATAGCCCTTGATGTCGTAGTGTTCGTTGGAGACAAAGTTCGACCACGACGCCCATCCCAGACAACTGTTCTGAAGACCCTGCGGCTGAATGGGCGAGTGATAGAACGCGGCGCCACCGCCCTCGAAAAACGATCCGACGTTGTCGGCCAGCCACAGCGCGGCAAAGATCGTGGTCATGGGCCCGGTCAGCGAGGCCGCCAGATGATTTTCAGTCACCATCAGGGGAACGTCTTTGGGGACGCCGTCTTCCCTCCAAACCTGTAGGATGTGTTTCATCAGTTGCGGTTCGGTATAGAGGGTTTTCCACGTAATGGTGCAGGGCTCGAACGGATAGTGCTCGAAGGACACAAAAGAGAGGTCAGCCAGGCGGCCGTGCGCCTTGAGATAGGCCACAAACCGGCCCATCCATGACGTCCGGCCCTGCGCGTCCGGCCACACCGTTATATCTTCGTTCACGCCTTCGAAAATCGGTCCACCCAGCTTGAGCTTGGGATCAACCTTGTGAATCGCCGTTGCCCATTGCAGATAAAGCGCCGCGTAGTCTTCCGGCATGGCATGCTTGCCATCCGGCTCCTCGCCCATTTCTATGTATCCGATGCGATAGCCGCGCTTCTCAATGTAGGCGATCTGGGCCGCGGCATCGTCGGGAGTGCCATACAGCATGGTGACCGGAATCATCGCCGGCAGATTGTTGGTTAGTCCGCTGGTAAAGAAAAGATCGAAGCCGCTGTGCTGGTAGCCCCCGCCCTCGTACACGTCCTCGTCGGAGTGCCAGGGATCGATAGACGAAACACAAAATGTGGTTCGCTTCTCGCTGGGATCTTTCGGCGCCTCCGAGAAAGTGCCGCTGCTGTCAACCGTGCCGGCTTCGATTTGCTGAATGGCATATCCAACACAGTTGCGAACGTCGCCCGATCCATGCTCGTCGCAAGTGTTCGAGGATTCCGTCATCAGAACGCGCACAAACCGGGTGGACACAGGCGTATCGGAAAGCTTCAGCGTGCTCGCGCCACCCTGGGCGTTGTTCGCCACTCCAGACGCAAAAGCTTTCCACTGACCTTTGGGGCCTCCGTCGAAGTCGAGCGCGTCTCCAGCCCCCGCCCAATACTCCACCTGATATTTCGTGGCGTACGGACTCGCCCATGCAATACGCACGGCGTTCACTGGCTTATCCGCCTTCAAGTCCACAATCACCCACTGCGGATGAAGGGCATCGCTCTCGCCGGTAAACTTGCTGGTGAGGTAGGGATTGCTTTTCCAGTAGGAAAGATTCGGACCCTGCACTGGCCGGTCGCCACTGGTCGCGAATCCACGGTGAGGCAGCGCATAGGCCAGGATGTATCGAATGGGTTCCTTCAACTCGGTGCTGCCGGTAAAATATCCACTGCGATGCGCAGCGTCGCTCCAGGTTCCATTCTCGGTCCAGTGCCACGCCGCCATGCGCAGCTCGGTGTTGTTGCGATAGGTAATGGGGCCCCATCCGGCGGAGAGCGCTTCCTGGATGATATGCGGCGAGTAAACCATGTCGATGTCGCGGCGCGACAGCACATCGATCGAACTGCCCAAAGCGCTGTCGGGATCAAACGAATTGATGGCGTGACTCGTGTCAACCCGCACCGTCCCAATCTGCGATCCCACAGCGTCCGCCGCGGACTGGCCCGAGGAGCGAGGCGCCTGCGCGACCAAACAAATGAGCATGATCGCGCTCACCATCCCACTCCCAAGCCATCGAAACCCGCGCCGCCTGCCACCGCCTCGGCTCATGCCCAACCATGTAATTGCCATCAAACCCCTCCCGAGGTTCGACCGAACCCCTCTGAATTTTTCAGAAATCCTTTGCGTCCTTTGCGGTGAAGCTTTTGCCGCCCATCACAAAGCGCAAATTCTAGCATCGACGCGCATCCCAACGTCGAAGAATGGACACCTTTCATGTTCTAATACCGTTTGGCGAATCCAGGCCTGACTGGAGGACGCTTTATGAAATTGGCCCCTATCCTTGTAGCAGTCGCTTTAGCGCTCTGCGTTGTCACAGCCACTCCAACCGCCCCGGACCAGCCCACGCGCGAGGTCGCCATCACCATTGATGACTTGCCTGCAGGTTCTTCCAGCTCGATGTCGGCCGCGACCCTCACTGAAATGACCACGAAGTTGCTGACCACGCTCCGCGATCAGAAGATACCGGTGGTCGGATTCGTCAACGAGAGGAAGCTCTATAAATTCGGCGAGGTTGACGAACGGATTAAGACTCTCCGCATGTGGCTCGACTACGGCTTCGAACTCGGCAATCACACCTACAGCCACTCCTCGCTGAACCGGGTCGGGCTGCAGGCGTGGGAAGACGACATCGTGCAGGGCGAGAGCGTGACCAAGTTGCTGCTCGCCGAACACAACATGACGCTCCGATACTTCCGCCATCCCTACCTCGACGCCGGTCGCGACCTTCAAACCCGCCGCCAGGCTGAAGCCTTCCTCGCGGCTCGCGGCTACAGCGTCGCTCCCGTCACGCTTGACGCCTGGGACTGGATGTACGCTGGCGTGTACGAAGATGCCAAGAAACGCGGAGACAACGCCCTGCAGGACGAGCTCACGAAGAGTTATCTCTCCTACAGCGACCAGGTCTTCGCCTATTTCGAACAGCTCTCGAAACAGACGATCGGCTACGAGCCGAAACAAATCCTCCTGCTGCACGCCAATCAACTCGAGGCCGACCACATCGGCGGACTGCTCGACGTCTTGCGCAAACGCGGCTATCACTTCATTGCCCTGGGGGACGCTCTAGGCGATCAGGCCTACGGCCTGCCCGACACCTACGTAGGAGAAGGCAGCAGCTGGATCGATCATTGGGCCGTCACTCAAGGCAAGCCCCCGCAGGGAGCACCGGTGTTTCCGCAATGGGTCATTGACCGCTCGAAGGTCCTGCACAAACCACAGCCCTAGCTGCCCCGGTGGAGACTGGCGAGTGGGCGGCGCGAAATGGCGCGGGAATCCCCGTTTCGTGAAATGCTTAATCCGAACGCATCGAAGCGCACCACTTCCGTCTCGAATCAACCACAGCAACAACGGACTCCATGTATGATGTGGAGTTCCGACAAGAGCCTCCTTTATGGACGCCCTCCTCCTCCACCGCCTGCACTTCGCCTTCACCGTCACCTATCACTATCTATTCCCCCAGCTCACCATGGGGCTGGCTTTGCTGATCGTGGTACTCAAGACGGTTGCCCTGGTCCGTCACAACGAGCGCTATAACGAGGCCGCACGCTTCTGGGCAAAAATATTCGCCATCAATTTTCTGATCGGCGTGGTGACCGGCATTCCCATGGAATTCCAGTTCGGCACCAACTGGGCGCAGTTCTCCCGCTCCACCGGCGGCGTGATCGGACAGCCGCTCGCCATGGAAGGCGTCTTCTCCTTCTTCCTGGAATCGGCATTCCTCGGTCTCTTCCTGTTCGGCGAGAAACGCCTCTCTCCGTGGGCGCATTGGGGGTCGGCCTTCCTCGTCTTCGTGGGCTCGTGGATATCCGGCTTCTTTATCATTGTGACCAACGCCTGGATGCAGCATCCCGTCGCCTATCGCAGTGCTTCCGAACGGATCGTTCGAGGTCACCAGTTTCTGGGGACTGTTGATGAACCCCTGGGCGCTGCTGCAGTATGCCCACAACATGTCAGGCGCCGTCGTCACCGGCGCGTTTGTGATGTCTGCGGTGGGAGCGTTCTACCTACTGGAGAACCGATTCACGGAGCATGGCAGGATTTTTGTCCGCGTCGGCGTGATCGCCGGAGCCATTGCGTGCGTGACCCAGATTTTCCCCACCGGAGACCTGCACGGCCGATATCTGGCCCGACATCAGCCCGCAAGCCATCGCCGCCATGGAGGGCCTGTTCGGCTCGCAGGCGGGCGCCCCGATCGTGCTGATGGGGCAGCCGGACGAAGCCACCCAGACGCATCGACAACCCCATCGTCGTCAACGACCTGTTGAGCTTTTTGATTTACGGGACGACGGCGGGCGGAAGTGAAAGGGCTGGACCAGTTTCCTCGCGACCAATGGCCGTCGCCCCTTCCCCTCCTTTTCTATAGCTATCACATCATGGCGGGACTGGGCACTTACTTCGTCGCTGCTGATGCTGCTGGAAGCTTTCCTGTTGTGGCGCGGAAAGCTGTTCGAGACTCGCTGGGCTTTGTGGCCGCTGCTCTTGAGCTTCCCCCTGCCTTACATCGCGAATACGGCGGGCTGGATGACGGCGGAAATTGGCCGTCAGCCCTGGCTGGTGTACGGACTCATCCGCACCTCCGACGGATATTCTAAAAATGTATCGGCCGGCAACACTCTGTTCACCCTGCTGGGCTTCATGGGGATGTACACCGTGCTCTCGATTCTGTTCATCGTTCTGGTGTACCGCACCGTGGGCGAAGGGCCCGTCAGCCTCACGGTCAAGCAACGAGCGGCCTCTTGATACGAAGGCAGGGCGGCATGAGGTTCACGAGTGTCATGAAAAGGGAAAGACGATGGGATTTATCTGGTTCTGGATCGTTGCTGCCATGCTGGCCGCTTACGTCGTGCTCGACGGTTTCGACCTGGGCGTCGGCATCCTGCATCCCTTGCTGGCGCGCAGCGAATCCGACCGGCAGATCATGCTCCGCAGCATCGGTCCGGTCTGGGACGGCAACGAAGTCTGGCTGCTCGCCGGCGGCGGCACGCTCTATTTCGCCTTCCCTGCCCTGTACGCCGCGGCGTTCAGCGGATTCTATCTGGCGTTGATGATTGTGCTGTGGCTGCTGATCCTGCGCGGCGCCAGCATCGAACTGCGCATGCACATCGACGACCGCCTCTGGCGATCTTTTTTCGACGGTTTGTTCTTTCTTCTCGAGTGTGCTTCTGGCCGTATTCTTCGGCGCCGCGCTGGCCAACGTGATTCGCGGCGTCCCACTGCGCGACGGACGGCTATTTCTTCCTTCCCCTCTGGACCAACTGGCGGGTTGGGCCTCAGCCCGGAATTCTGGATTGGTACACCGTCATCGGCGGCGTGGTCGCGCTGGTGGCTCTGGCCATTCACGGAGCGCTCTATCTGGCGGTCAAGACCGAGGGTGATTTGCAGGCGCGCGCGCGGGCCTTTGTCCGCCGGTCCTGGATTGTGCTCTTCGCCATCACGGTGGTCAGCCTGGTCGCGACCATCGCGGTTCGCGTCCGACAGTCTCACCAACTACTATGCCATCCGGTGGCCTTCGTGATTCCGCTTGTGGTGCTTGGTTCGTTGGGCGGCATCTTGTATTTCTGCCGCGGCGGAGCGGATCGCAGGGCCTTCGCCTCGTCGTGCGTCTATCTTGCGACCATGCTGGTGGGTGCGGCGATTTCTTTGTATCCTCGTCTGCTGCCCTCGAGCAGCGATCCGGCGCGCGACATCACGGTGCAGAACGCGATCTCCGGACCTTACACTCTGCGCGTTGGGCTGGTGTGGTGGGCGGTTGGCATGGTGCTGGCGGTCGTCTACTTTGTGATCATCTATCGCATGTTTCGCGGCAAAGTGACTCTCGATGGAGGCGGCTACGGGCATTAGGCGTGTTCTTCTCCCGTGAAAACTAGATGAATATTCTGGAATTCACCGCCCTGGTGTTTACCGGCTCGCTGATTGCCGGCCTGCTCGGATCGTTGACCGGGCTGGGCGGCGGAGTGGTTCTGGTTCCCCTGCTGACCCTGTTTTTCAAAGTGGACATCCGCTACGCGATTGGCGCGTCCCTGGTTTCCGTGATTGCCACTTCCTCGGGCGCCGCCGCCGCCTATGTGAAAGAGGGATTCTCCAACATCCGGATCGGCATGTTCCTGGAGATTGCCACAACCCTGGGCGCGTTCTCGGGCGCGTTCCTGGCCGTATGGGTCCCGACCAATGCCATTGCCATCGTTTTTGGAGTGGTGCTCCTGGTTTCCGCGTTTCTTTCCCGGAAACCTCGCTCCCCGGCGCGAACGCGAACTCTCCGCCGGATCCCCTGGCCACGCGACTGCGCCTGAATGGCAGCTTTCCCGGACCTCGAAGGTATGCGGAGCTACAACGTCCAGCGCGTGCCCGCGGGCTTCAGCATCATGTTTGGCGCGGGCGCTTTGTCTGGACTGCTCGGCATCGGCTCCGGCGCGTTGAAAGTTCTGGCCATGGACCAGGCCATGAGGATTCCCTTCAAGGTCTCGACCACCACCAGCAACTTCATGATTGGCGTGACCGCCGCGGCCAGCGCCGGCGTTTACCTGAGCCGTGGCTACATCGATCCTGGGCTCTCCATGCCGGTGATGCTGGGAGTTCTGCCGGCTCGCTGGTGGGCACTCACATTCTGGTCAAGGCAGAAACCAAATAGTTGCGCCTCATATTCAGCGCGGTGATCGTGCTGCTTGGAATCGAAATGCTCTACAAGGGACTTACAGGGAGGATGTGAAATTGCCTGGCTGAATCGAACGCGGACCGAACCGAAACTGACAAGAAAGTGATTGACACGAACATGCCTCACAAGACCATGACCGACCAGAGAATCGAGAATATTCTGGGCAACCTTCTGCGCACCGGCGTGGGTGTTTCCGCATGCATTGTTTTTTGCGGCGCCGTAATCTATCTCGTGCGGCACGGCCACTCGCCCGCCGATTATCGCGTGTTCCAGGGCGAGCCCTCGGACTTGCACAGTCGTGCATGGCATCGTGCGTGACGCCATGCGATCTGAATGGCCGCGGCATCATCCAGCTGGGCTTGTTGTTCCTGATCGCCACGCCAGTGGCCCGGGTAATATTTTCGATTTGGGGATTTGCCGATGAGCGCGACCGCATGTACGTAGTCTTCACCGTGATCGTGCTGGCCATCCTTATCTTCAGTCTGGTCGGATCACAAATGTGAGGGGCTGCTGTTCTTCGCGACCTTTGCGAGTTCTTTGCGTCCTTTGCGGTTAAGGAAGTTGACTTTGAGGGAGATCAAGCAAAACCTTGAACCGCAAAGGACGCAAAGAAGAGCGGCAAAGGATGAAGAGAGAATCAAATACGCCGCACCAGCCCCGCATCGGTTGCCTTCGTATTCCGCACCAGCAACAGAACCAGAATCATCCCGACAAACGGAACCAGGCCTGCTGCAATCACAATCGGATCGAACGAATGTGTAGTCGCAGCCTGGCGGGCATCAGAGAAATATCCGATAAGCTTGAAGGCGATGATGGTGCCGATCCCCGCCCCCGCGCCTCCCATCCCGCTGACTGAGGCCACCGAGTCGCTGTAGTAAAGGTCCGAGGGCAACACGTTCGCCATGGTCGAAAACGCCGCGTAGGCGAAGGTCGCTAACCCGAAAAGAAGCGCCAGCAAGTAAAGGTTGGTGGTAAAGATTGTCGGGATGAGCAGGGTGACGCCGATCCCGCCAAAAATGACCAGTGCCTTTCTCGCCGCTCCCAGCGACCATCCACGCCGGATCAGGTAGCCGGATATTCCGCCGCCAAAGAAGTTTCCCAGATCGGCGGCGATGAACGGTATCCACACCGCGATCAGGCCGCTCCTGAGCTCGATTCCTTTTGCCACCAGGTAAATCGGAAACCAGTCTGTGACGAAAAACCAGACCGGATCGGTAAAAGTGCGCGCAACAATCGTTCCCCAGGTCTGCGGCAACTTCAGGAGATCGGCCCATCGCGGGCGCTTTCTGTTCGCGAGCGGCGAATCGGACTCCCGGTCCGTCATAATCATCGCCAACTCGGCCTTGCCGATGTGCGGATGCGTCTCTGGCGGATAGTAGAGCCAGCGCCACGCCATCAACCAGATAAAACCGAGCACGCCCGGAATCATGAATGCCGGCCGCCATCCCCAGCGAAAGTAGATCCAGAGAACGATAAAGGGCGCGATGGCTCCTCCCACTGAAGAGCCACTGTCAAAGAACGCTGTGGCCAATCCGCGCTCGCGCCTGGGAAACCACTCGGAGACGGCTTTCGTCGCAGCCGGCCAGTTTGCCGATTCTCCCGCTCCCAGCAGAAAACGAAAACCGGCAAAGCTGCGGAAGCCAGTCGCCAGCGAGGTCAGAATCGAGACCACTGAATACCAAGCAACCGTGAGGGTCAAACCGCGCCGGGTGCCGACGCGATCCACCAACCTGCCGCACAGGGCCATTCCCACTGAGTAAGCAACCCGGAACGCGATCACGATGTTGGCATAGTCACTGTTGGTCCAGTGGTGCTCCAGCTTGAGGTAGGGAGCGAGCACCGAGAGCGTCTGCCGGTCGATGTAGTTAATGACCGTAGAGGCAAACAGGAGACTGGCAATCCACCAGCGCAAAGAAGAAATAACGCGCGGCTTAACCGATATCGATTGTCCGGCTGGCGCCATGGAATTTGGACGGCGGGTGATAGACGGGCCTCGATTCCGCGGCGATCACATCTTAAGCCGAAGTCAACACCGCCGGACTGAGCAACGCCGCAGAATTAGTGTCCAGATACACAGTGGCATTGGGATGAGTACGCAGGATCGAGGCCGGCGCCATGGGACTGATCTCGCCCTCAAAGCAGGCTTTTATCGCTTGCGCCTTGCGCGTGTCCGGCACCACCGCAAGAATTTCTTTGGCCTTAAGAATCTGGCGCACCGACATCGAGATGGCCTGGGTCGGCACCTGCGACAGGTCCGCGAACCAGGCCTCGCCCACCTGCTGCTGCCGGCAGGCTTCGTCTAAGGTGACGATCAGATACGGGTCCTCGATATCAAAATCAGCCGGCGGATCATTAAAGGCAAGATGCCCATTCTCGCCGATGCCCAGAAACGCAATGTCAATGGGCGCAGAGGCCAGGGCCTTCCCCACGCGGCGGACGACTTCCGCAGCATCGCCATCGCCGTCCAATAAGTGATATTTGGTGATTCCGGTTTTTTGCACCAGTTGCTCCAGCAGCATCTTGCGGAAGCTGCCGGGATGAGTAATCGGCAGCCCGATGTATTCATCCAGATGAAAGACCTCGACCCTCGTCCAATCGATGGCGGGTTCGCGGGTAAGCGCGTCCAGAAACTGGAGTTGAGACGCAGCCGTGGCGGCAATGATCCGGGCCTGTCCACGATCGCGAATAGCGCGGCGAATCGCGCTGCTGGCCTGCTCGGCAGCGGCCTTGCCCAGCGAACTCTTGTCGTTGAATACCTTAAGGGCCATGTCGGAATTCCTGACCGCCACCAGCGCGGCCGATTTGAGTGTGGCGATTATACAAGACCGTAAATGAGGTAGGCGCGGCCAGCGTTGCTTATTGTTACCCTTCTTTGCGCCCTTTGCGAATCCTTTGTGCCCTTTCCGGTTAAAGGGTCTGCCGTCGCAGCAATTCGGTCGCGCTCCAAGCCGCAAAGTTGCCAAGGGAACGACCAGCCTCTTACACTATCGCGCAAGCTAAATTCCGCTCAGGACTCTCATGCACCCAATCATTTCGCGTCAAAGCAGGCTTCACCTTTGCTTCCACCCATCAACCCCACCGCCTGCAAAGTGGAAGGCTGGCTCGCTCTTCATAACGCTAGCCCTGATTATTGCCGCCGGCCTGGCCCGAGAGAGCATGGCGCAAACCGTCCAAGTCGATGCCACTCCCACACACGTGGTAAACAAATTCAGCCCGCTGTATGCACTGGGCACCACCGTGGACCGCGTGCCCAGCAACGCCACCGACGTGTTCTTCCGCCAGGACCAGTTGCAGCAGGTCCTGTCCGCAGGCTGGGGTTCAGTCAGCTATCGCCAAAACACCGAGCTGTTCGTTCAAGCCTGGCACTGGAACCCCAAGGGAAAGTGGAGCGATCCTTCAGGCAGAGGCTACTTCACCGGAGACGCCACTCCGACCAAGGAAGTGATCCGGCACTCCTACGGCTATTCCCTGCAGCACCGCGGCTTCACCCGCAACGGTGGGACCGAATTCGATGGTTTCTCGCGTCTTGATGATGGCAACCTCAACACCTACTGGAAGAGCAATCCATATCTCACGCAGGGATTCACTGGCGAAGCGGATTCGCTCCATCCCCAGTGGGTGGTAATCGATCTGGGGAAGAAACAGGAGGTCAATGCCATTCGCATTGCCTGGATGGAACCCTATGCCCGCGCCTACCAGGTGCAGTACTGGACCGGCGAAGACGCCATGGACGACCAGGGCAACGGCGAATGGAAGAATTTTTCTTCCGGAACCGTGACAGGTGGCAAGGGCGGCACTGTAACTCTTCCTCTGGAGTCGTCTGCGGTCAGCACGAGGTTTGTCCGCATCCTGATGACTGCATCCTCGGACACCTGCGACACCCACGGTTCGAGCGATCATCGTAACTGCGTCGGCTACGCCATCCGGGAAATTTATCTGGGAACGAACGATGCCCAGGGAAATTTCAAAGATCTGCTGCAACATTCTCCCGACCAGAAACAGTCGCTCACGTATTGCTCCTCGGTGGATCCCTGGCACGAGCCTTCCGATCTATATGTTGCGCCCGATCGCATGGAGTCGGGAGATCAGCCCGGCCTCGACCTCTTCTATACCAGCGGCATTACCCGCGGACTACCGGCAGTAATTCCGGTGGCGATGCTCTACGGCACTCCGGAAGATTCGGTAGCCCAGATGACTTATCTGAAACAACGCGGCTATCCCATCTGGTACGTCGAGATGGGGGAAGAGCCCGACGGCCAATACATGCAGCCCGAAGACTACGGAGCATTCTATTTGCAGTGGGCCACGCGCACTGCATCGCGTGGACCCGAATTTCAAGCTGGGAGGCCCGGTCTTCGAAGGAGTCACCGAGGACATCAAAGCCTGGCCGGACGCGCAAGGCAAAACATCCTGGTTCGGCCGCTTCCTGGATTACCTGAAAGCCCACGGCCGTCTTTCTGACCTGGCCTTCATGTCGTTCGAACATTATCCCTACGATGGATGCGAGACCCCGTGGAAAAATCTCTACCAGGAACCTCAACTTCTCACTCACATTATGCAGGTCTGGCACGACGATGGTTTACCGCCAGAAGTTCCGCTGCTTGACACCGAGACCAATGCGCATGGTGGCGAGGCTTCGGTAGAAGTCTTTGGGGCCCTGTGGCTGGGCGACACCTTCGCCGGCTTTCTAACCGCGGGCGGTAAAGCCACGTTCTACTACCACGCGCTCTCCTACTCGCCACCCCATCCGGCGTGTCCCAACAGCTGGGGCACGTATCACATGTTCATGGTGGACCGGAATTACCAGATTCGGTCG
Source organism: Terriglobia bacterium (assembly GCA_963779255.1). Classification (GTDB taxonomy): domain Bacteria; phylum Acidobacteriota; class Terriglobia; order Terriglobales; family Acidobacteriaceae; genus JAIQFF01. The sequence goes on from CAVZXU010000039.1 coordinate 171,756, forward strand.
CGCACCTCGCAGTTCTTTGCCGCCCAGCTTCTCACCCAGGAGTGGTCGCAGCCGGTGGACGCCGAGCACCTGCTCTTCACCGCCGCCAGCGACGTCAAGAACTCCGACGGCCACGTGCTGGTCACAGCCTATGCGGTACTCCGTCCCGATAGACAGTGGTCACTCCTGCTGATCAACAAAGACTATGACAATCCGCACCCGGTGCGCATCGCCTTCCATGACAGCGACGCCAACACGGTAGGCGCCTTTGCAGGGCCGGTCACGATGGTCTCTTTCGGAAAGACCCAATATCAGTGGCACCCAGGAAGGAAAGAGGGTTACGCCGATCCCGACGGCCCCACGGCAACGTCCACAATTGAGGCCAGTCCCGATGGTCAATACACGCTGCCGCCAGCATCGATGACTGTACTGCGTGGCCGAGTAAAGACAGCGGCGCCGGCCAGGACGAAGTCAACAAAAGAGCGGACTCCATGGAGGAAAGATGAAATTGCTGCGTTACGGTCTATCCGGTGATGAGAAGCCCGGCGCTCTGGCTTCCGACGGCACCATCCGCGATCTGTCGAACCTCATCCCCGATCTCGCCGGGTCCGCTTTGCTTCCGGAGTCGTTGGAAAAACTGCGCCAGACCGACATCTCGCTTTTGCCTCGCGTTGCCGGCCAGCCCCGCATTGGTCCTTGCGTGGGCAGCGTGGGAAAGTTCATCTGCATTGGTTTGAATTATTCCGATCACGCGGCGGAATCCGGCATGGCGGTGCCCGCCGAACCGGTGATTTTCATGAAAGCCACCTCAGCCATCAGTGGCCCCGACGATGACCTCGTAATTCCGCGCGGCGCAAAAAAAACCGACTGGGAAGTCGAACTCGGTGTGGTCATCGGCAAACCGGCGAAGTACGTGACCCAGGCCGACGCTCTGTCGCACGTTGCGGGATATTGCGTGGTCAATGACCTTTCTGAGCGAGCCTTTCAGCTCGAGGGCACCGGCCAATGGGTCAAAGGCAAGAGTGCTGACACCTTCGGCCCCATTGGGCCGTGGCTGGTCACGCCCGACGAGGTTCCCGACCCGCAGAATCTGGATCTGTGGCTGGAGGTAGATGGTCACCGCTATCAGAATGGCTCCACCAAAACCATGATCTTCGGCGTGGCCTACCTGATCAGTTATCTAAGCCGGTTTATGAGCTTGCGGACCGGCGACATCATCTCCACCGGCACGCCTCCCGGTGTAGGTCTTGGCCAAAAGCCACCGGTCTACCTGCGCCCAGGTAACCGCATCAAGTTAGGCATAGCGGGCCTAGGTCAACAGGAACAAAAAGTCGTAGCCGAATCCCCGTAGGCCATAGCATCTGAGAACTGAAATCTGAGATCTGAAATTCGAGATCAGACTTCGAGACTGGCAGTGCCACGTTTGCTGTGGTATGACGTGGGCCTTTCCCTGGCGGGAGTCGTGGCTCTGGGCGGATTGAAGCCACCTCGCAGGCGACAAGAGAAGAAGTGCTTACGGCTGGCAATCCTTGGCATGCTGCTCACCTTGTTGGTGGCCTGCGGCGGAGGCAGCAGTGGTCCCGGCGGAGGAAGTGGCGGTGGCGGTGGCGCAGGTCATCCCGGAACTACTCCCGGAAACTACGGGATCACCGTTAATGGCGCGGTGGGCTCGGTTAAGCGGAGCGTGGACGTGGCCCTGACCGTGCAATAGGACGCGCAGGTGCACAAGGCAAAGCACAGGCTCGTAGAAGTGAATCGACTTTCCTTCGTGTCCTTTGTCGTCAGGGACTTTGCTTTCGCGCCGAATAACTGTGGTTACTTCGCTCTAATGCAAGCGGCCATGTATAAAGAATGTGGCGCAGATTCCTGGGCATCGCTATGCCGGATCAAACGTTCGACATCGTAATCATCGGTGGAGGAATCGTGGGTCTCTCGACCGCGATGCACGCCACCCGTGCTCTGCCACACTTGCGCCTGCTGCTGGTCGAGAAAGAAGACGGGGTTGCCCGGCACCAGAGCGGACACAACAGCGGCGTAATCCACTCCGGCATTTACTACAAACCCGGATCTTTGAAGGCCAGGTTTTGCGTCGAGGGAGCGGCCGCCATGGTGGCATTTTGCCGCCAGCACAACCTGCCGCACGAAATCTGCGGGAAAGTCATCGTGGCCACTAGCGCAGAAGAGGTCCCACGCCTCAATGCCCTGCTGGATCGCGGAAAGGCCAACGGCCTCGCCGGACTGCGACTGCTCCAGCAGGAACAGCTGCGCGAAATTGAGCCGCACTCCACCGGCCTGCTTGGCGTGCTGGTGCCCGGTACCGGCATCACTGACTACGCTGCGGTCAGCCAAAAATACGCCGAGATTGTAACCGCACAAGGCGGGACAGTAAGCACCGGAACAGAAGTTCTGGCCGTGGTCCGGCGCGGCGCGGAGATGATGGTCGAAACCAATCGCGGAGAGTTCGCAGCCCGATACGTGATCAATTGTGCCGGACTGCACAGCGACCGCGTCAGCCAGATGGCAGGCCAGAAACCTGAAGTCAGGATCGTGCCCTTTCGCGGTGAATATTACGATCTGGTTCCGGAGCGAACGCACCTCGTGCGCACGCTTATCTATCCCGTACCCGATCCCAAGTTCCCATTTCTTGGCGTGCACTTCACGCGCCGCATCCAGGGCGGCGTCGATGCCGGACCAAACGCGGTCCTGGCCTTCAAACGCGAGGGCTACAAGCGCACCGATTTCAACCTTAGAGACTTCGCCGGAACCCTTACCTATCCCGGCTTCTGGCACATGGCGGGAAAATACTGGCGCGATGGCGCCAGTGAATACTATCGCTCCCTGAGCAAGAGAGCGTTCGTGAAAGCGCTGCAGCGGCTAGTGCCTGAGATCGTCAGCTCTGATCTGGTTGCCGACGGTTCGGGCGTCCGTGCGCAGGCGGTGCGCCCCGATGGATCCATGGTGGATGATTTTCAGTTTGTTCAGGCCGACAGGATGTTGCATGTGTGGAACGTTCCCTCGCCCGCGGCCACGGCTTCCTTGCCCATCGGACAGCACATCGCCGAGATGGCGCGCCAGAGCATGGAGGACGGGCGTCCTCGCCCGTCTCTTTAGCGTGCTCAAAAAAGTGTCCTCCAAAAACCTAGCCGAGCCTTGCTCGGCCTGGACGGGATCAAAGACCCGTCCCCACACAATCCACGCCATCCTCGCCGCCGCCCCGTGAAACTGTACAATTGCGGACACACAACACACGGAGGACACAGCGCGATGGGTTTCGATCTTTCGGGAAAACGAGTAGCAGTGCTGGGCGCGGGCAAGATGGGCGGAATTCTGCTCAAGGCATTGTTGGAGAAAGGTCTGCTCTCTCCCAAGGCCACCTTCGCCACGGTACAGCATGAAGACCGGGCGCGTGCGCTGGCGGAGAAACTGGGCGTCGCCGTCGGCACCGACAATCTGGCCGCGGTCCGCAATGCCGACATCATCTTTGTATGTGTGAAGCCGCAAGTAGTGCAGGAAGTGATGGAACAGATCCGCCCCAACGTCACCAGCAAGCAACTCATCATTTCGGTGGCGGCCTCGGTGCCTACCAGCCACATCGAAAACGCGTTGGGCAGCAACGTCGCTGTGATTCGAGCCATGCCCAACACCCCGTGCTCACTGGGATGTGGTATGACCGCGCTGTGCAAAGGCAAGTTTGCCGACACTCACCACGTAGAGGCAGCGTGTGCCCTGTTCAACGTAGTGGGCAAAACCGTCGTGGTGGACGAAAAACACATGGACGCGGTCACCGGACTCTCGGCCAGCGGCCCCGCCTACATCTACATCATCCTGGAGTCCCTCGCGGAAGCGGGCGTGAAGGTGGGCCTGCCGCGCGATGTCGCCACACTGCTCGCCGCCCAGACCACCCTGGGAGCTGCGACCGTAGTGCTCGAAACCGGAGACCATCCCGCCCTGCTGAAAGACGCGGTGACCACGCCGGCCGGCTGCACTATCGACGGCATTATGGAACTGGAAGAAGGCAAACTGCGCGTCACCCTGATTAAAGCTGTGGTGAAAGCCGCACAGCGAGCCAAAGAACTGGCTTACGGATAGTTGCAATTTGGGTGGAGTAGCGCTTTAGAGCTGCAATTCAGACCCTGTTCAGAGGCGGCTTCAGCCGCTGGGCTGTGCTCCAGATTCAAGGAAGCGCGAAGTTCACCGTGACCCGGGTCTCGAACTCAACCACCTTGCCTTTAAGCTGGTGGGGCTTGAAACGCCACTGCCGCACCGCGTCAGTCGCGGCTATGACCAGCTGAGGATCGCCGCTAATCGGTCGCGACTTTCCGAACCAGGCCGTCGGTCCCAACCAAAACTTTGAGCACCACCGGACCTTCAATGTGCTGTTGTCTGGCTGCCTCGGGATACTGGGGCTCCACCCGCTCCAGCAGATAGCTGTTCGCGGACGCGGGAGAAGCTGCCGCCGGCGCGACCGAGGGATCATCTTCTTCCCGAGTCGCTGCCTTTTGAATGGCACCGGACTCCATCGCCGCGGTCGAAGCTGGAGGTTCGGTTTCTGAGGGCGCCATCCGAAAAACTACTTTGCCATGTTCATACACCACCAGCCCGCCTGTCGGCTCGGCCGTCTCCGTCTTCGGCTTCGCAGCCGGCTTGGCTGGGGCGCGCGGACTAGTGGAAGCACCGTTTTAGCAGAAACCGGCGGTTCCTCGCGGCGCGTTGTAGCCGCCGGAGTTTCAGGAATCACCGGCATCATGGCCTGCGCCTCTTCCGGAGTTATGGGAGCCTGGGCCGGCGCCCGATTGACCGCCATGCTCCAGCCCACGCGGCCAACCATCCAACCCAGGAGCACCGCCAGCGCCAGCACCGCCACAGTCAGAGCGCCGGTTCGATAATCGCGACGAACCATGGCTACATCCTGCTGGACGGGCTCAAACGACTTTTCGGCTTCGACCAGTTCCGGCTGCGTGGCATCGGTAGCGAGCGGCCGGGCAACCTCTTCCTCTGCGGAAAACGCGGATCCGCCCTCCGTCGCCTCTTGCAGTGTTCGCAAGACCTTGCGACTGAGCCCTTGCAGCTCCTGCAGGTCGGAATCACTGAAGGCATGGGGGACGAGAGACAAAACCTCGAGCACGCCCCACAATTCCTCGCCATCCAGGACGGGCTGCACCGCGATGGATCGGATTCCAAGATCGCTGCAGGCGGTCGCATTGACGCGGGGATCGACCAGGGTATCGTCGCAAAGTTGCATCTCCCGAGTCTGAACGCAGGCCCCTGAGAGTCCGGATCGAGAGTTCAGGCAAACTCCCACGCCTGGCGCCTTGTCGCCCAAAGTGGCGCGGCACACCATCCTGTTTCCGCGGGCCAGAGCAATCACGGCCCCACTCGCGGTGGTAGTCAGGCGAGCTTGTTGCAGAATCTCATGCAGTCGCAGGTCTAAGGCAAAATCGCTGGGTGAGTCTTCCTGACTGTGGAAGGCCAGGACGCCGCTTGACTCTGCCTCCGCTTCCGAGGCATCAGGTTCAGGCCATTCCGGACCGCTGACGCGGGTTTGCACACTGGAGGGATAGCGCGTTGAGTCAGGCTTTAACACGGTTCGGCCCATGCGAGTGGCCCTGGTGGCGCGGAATCGCCGTCAAGGGCAATCGAGCGGAGTTTCGCCTGAATCAAACGTCTTGTCAACACAAATGAACCCCGCGTAAGCAACTAAAAACAAACAACTTTATGAATGCGGGCGATCGCAAATACCGAATCAGAAATCCTCCCCCTCCATTCTATTGCTTTCGTCGGCCCTAAAGGCAAAATTCGCTCATGTGGGGCGGACACTCTTGTCCGTCCGCTGTTGAAGTTGGCTTCTGGATTTGATGTCTGTGATGCTTCTGGTCCTGTTTGGTGTTTCCCTGCGGCCTGCTCAGAACTCTTCCACTACAACTGCTGCGAATCCAGGTCAAAGGTGGCGGACAAGAGTGTCCGCCCCATGCCCGAGGCGGTCACCGGGACGGCCTGCGGTGTACACTTTTTCGGCAAATATCTTCCCCTCGAGGAAAGAGTCTGACCGCCTTGAGTTCAACTTCGCCGTTTCCATCGCCACAATCCCGGTCTGACCAATGGCATGCGGTCACCGCCAGCTTTTTGGGATGGACCCTCGACGCCTTCGATTTCTTCGTCGTCGTGTTTCTCGTGGACACCCTGGCGCTTCACTTCCATGTCACCAAAAGCGCCATCGTGTGGACCATGACCGCGACCCTGGCCATGCGTCCAGTCGGGGCAGTCGTGTTCGGATTGCTTGCCGACCGTTACGGGCGCCGCAAGCCCCTCATGGCGAACGTGGTTTTCTTTTCCGTGGTCGAACTGCTGTGCGGGTTTGCCCCGAACTACACCGTATTTCTAATTCTGCGCACCATCTATGGCATCGGGATGGGCGGCGAGTGGGGCGTCGGGGCCTCGCTCGCCATGGAGAGCGCTCCGGCCAGGTGGCGAGGTTTCATGTCTGGAATCGTGCAGAGTGGATACTCCATAGGCTACTTGCTGGCGGCCGTAGCGGCACGCTTCGTTCTGCCCGCCTGGGGATGGCGCGCCATGTTCTGGGTAGGCGGCGCGCCGGCCCTGCTGGCGTTCTACATCCGTTTCCGGGTGCGCGAATCGGAGGCCTGGAAACAACACCGGGCCCCAACCGTGGGAGCGATTTTGCGCACGGCCAGCGGTCACTGGAGGATTTTTCTTTATCTTGTCCTCTTGATGACGCTCATGATGTTTCTCTCCCACGGCACTCAGGACCTTTATCCCGACTTCCTGAAGTCGGCGCGCGGTTTCGATTCGAAAGTGGTGGCCTATCTGGTGATCCTGTTCAACGTGGGAGCGGTGCTGGGAGCTATTTTGTTCGGACATCTGTCGGAAAGTTTTGGGCGCCGCCGCAGCATGATTCTTGCACTGCTTTTGTGTCTGACGATGATTCCCGCCTGGACCTTCGGCGGATCCCTGATGACCCTGGCGATCGGTGCCTTCGTGATGCAGGCCGGAGTCCAGGGCGCATGGGGGATCATCCCCGCGCATCTCAATGAACTCTCTCCCGATGCCGTCCGCGGACTTATGCCCGGCTTCGCTTACCAGTTGGGAATTCTCGTCGCGGCCCCGGTTAACAATGTTGTTTATGCTCTGCGCAAACCGCTGGGATATCCCTGGGCGCTGGCCGCGTTTGAGATCGCCAACATCGCCATCCTGATGACCGTCATCACCCTGGGTTCGGAACGCAAAGGAAAGAGCTTTTCCCGCCACGAAAGCGTCGAACTGAAGATGTGACAGTCGTCACGCTCATTCGTGATCAACGACCACTCCCCCCGCAAACTGCCCATCAGGCCTTATCATTAGCTCTGGCTTACTCTGCTGCAGCGTCGCCTTTGTCGCAGAAAAGCTGCTACAGTATTTCATCTGACCGGGTGGCGAATTCCGCTTGGTTGAAACGCGGAGAATTGGATGCACATTGCAGTGGTGGGTTCGGGTTACGTGGGACTGGTGGCGGGCGCGTGTTTCGCCGACCTGGGCCACCAAGTAATTCTGGTGGACAACGACCAGGTCAAACTGGCTGCGCTCAAGGCCGGTGACGTCCCCATCCACGAGAAGTTCCTGCCCGAACTGTTAAAGCGGCATCGCGGGCGCAATCTTACTTTTTCCGACAATCTGAACCAGGCGGTGCGGGCCAGCAAAGCCATTTTCATCGCGGTGGGCACTCCGCCGACAGAACAGGGTGAAGCCGATCTCTCCTACGTGGAATCGGTGGCCCGCAGCGTTTCCGGCGCCATCAACGGCTACAAGGTTGTCGTGGAAAAAAGTACGGTCCCGGTTTACACCAGCGACTGGGTGCGCAAGATTATTTTGCGCAACGCCGCTGCCCCGGATTCTTTTGATGTCGCCTCCAATCCGGAATTTCTGCGGGAAGGCACCGCGGTCACCGACTTTCTTTATCCCGACCGCATCGTGGTGGGTGCCGACAGCGAGCGCTGCGCTGCCGTGTTGCGCGAGATTTATGCGCCCCTGACGGATGGCAGCTACTACCAGCGCAAGGACGCGATTCCGGCGCCCGGACCGGGCCCAGATTCCTCCTCCGCTGATTGTCACCAGCACCAAGAGCGCCGAACTGATCAAGCACGCCTCCAACGCCTTCCTCGCCATGAAGATTTCTTTTATCAATGCGGTGGCGTCGATTTGCGAATCGGTGGGCGCGAACGTGCAGCAGGTTTGCCAGGGCATCGGAACGGACAGCCGCATCGGTCCGCGCTTCTTGAATCCCGGAATCGGCTACGGCGGATCATGTTTTCCCAAGGACTTGATGGCGTTCCGCGCGGTGGCGCGGGAGTGCGGATACGAGTTCCGGCTGCTGGACGAAGTCATGCGCATCAACGAAGACCAGCGCCAGCGCTTCCTGCGCAAAGTGCGCACGTGCTTGTGGACTTTGCGCGGCAAGCGCCTGGGCGTGCTCGGCCTGGCTTTCAAGGGCGGAACCGACGACATCCGCGAATCACCCGCCATCCTGCTGGTGCAGGCGCTGCTGCAGGAGGGCTGTCAGATTGCGGCCTACGATCCGGCGGCGACGGACCGCGCGCGCGAGGTTCTGGGCCCCAGCGCGAGTTCGTGAATGACCCCTACGAAGCGGCCACGCGACGCCGATGCGCTGCTGATTTTGACCGAGTGGGAAGAGTTCGCGGCTCTCGATCTGGACCGCGTCTGTGCAAGCTACTGAAATATCCCATCGTGATCGATGGCCGAAATCTTTACGATCCCGCAGGCGATGGCCGCTCAGGGCTTCACTTACTACAGCGTTGGCCGACCGGCGGCGAACGCCCGACGGTTCCGGCCGCCGCTTCGACTCCTCCGGCAAGGAAACTCAAGAAATCATGAACCAGGCAGCGTGCCCTGGTGACTGGCGGAGCCGGCTTCCTGGGCTCGCATTTGTGCGATGCCCTGCTGGCCGAAGGTTATTCCGTGGTTGGCGGCGGACAATCTGCTGACCGGACGACTGTCGAACCTCGAGCACCTGCGCAACGAATCCCGGTTTGAATTTCAGCAAGTTGATATCAATGAGCCCTTCGACTGCGGAGCGGTGGATTATGTGTTCCATTTCGCCAGCCCCGCCAGCCCGGTGGACTATGCCGTGCACGGGATCGCCACCCTGCAAGGTCGGCTCCTATGGGCACTTTTCACGCCCTCGAAATCGCGCCACAAGTACGGCGCAAAATATCATGATGTCGTCGACCTCGGAATGTTATGGCGATCCGCTGGCAGCATCCTCAGACAGAAACCTACTGGGGCAACGTAAATCCCATCGGGCCGCGCTCGGTGTACGACGAAGCCAAAACGATTTACCGAAGCTGTCACCATGGCCTATCACCGCTATCACCAGGTGGACACGCGCATCGCGCGAATTTTCAATACCTACGGGCCGCGCATGCAGTTGAATGACGGCCGGGTTGATTCCCAATTTCATGAGGCAGGCGCTGCGCGGGGAAGATCTGACGGTGTATGGCGACGGCAGCCAGACCCGCAGCTTCTGCTACGTCAGCGATGAGATTGATGGCATTCCTGCGGCTGGCGCGATCAGCGGACGAACACTTGCCGGTCAACATCGGGAATCCGACCGAGTTCACGATTCTGGAGTGCGCGCGGCAGTGTGCTGGCGGTCACTGGGTCGAAAAGCAAGATTAAGTTCGAAGCCCTGCCCCAGGACGATCCCAAGCAGCGGCGTCCGGACATCACGAAGGCGAGGACTCTGCTGGGATGGGAACCGAAGGTTGATCTGGAAACAGGCTTGCGCCTGTCACTGGATTATTTTCGTAAGGAAGCCCGCTGACGCACGAGGAAAAACAGTTCTCTCTCTCTTTGTCATCCTGAGCGGAGCGCAAGGTTTCGCTTGCGAAACCTTGTGCGGAGTCGAAGGACCCCTGTAACCGGATAAGTCCGTTGCCCGATGGAGGGTCCACTGACAACTTTTAAACTCTTTTGGGGTGGAGCAGGGCTTCAGCCCTGCACTGAAAATTGCAGCCTGCGCGAGGGGCTTCAGCCCCTGGGGCACCTATTTCTAATTCCCCCGCCGCTCAGGCCAGACTGTCTTCGGCCGCCTGGGCTGCGATCAGCTGCTTTACTTGTTCCCGCTCATCGGCCGTGTTCAGACTGAACTGCACGCCCATCCCGAAGCCGGGATGCACCACCTGCACCGTTCCCCGGACCCGCAATTTCATGTCATTCGTGCGTACCACAATGTCCAACCCTGTGCGCGAAGGAAAGGGAGAAGGAGTCTCCACGTAGCATCCGCCCGTGCTTACATCGCTCAAAGTGCATCGATTGGGAACGCCCTCGCCCAGGCGGAACACATCGGCGCTCAAGCGACAGGCGCGACGGCCCTGGACGCGGCGATTAGAGGATGCGGCCGAGAGCCCCAGTCCGGCGAACCGGGTGGCCACCGCTTCCGGCGGAGCGTGTGGCTCTTTCCGAGGCGCATTTTTTTCCGCCGTTGCCAGCCGGGCCAGGCTGCTCTTGATCCATTCGTTCATGGTGCGCCGCGAGGTTTGGGGAACGTCCACAAAGCGGATCCCAACCCGTCCGGACGAGTCTTGCCACACTACGTCGCCCGACAGCCGGACCGAGGCTTTGTCTCCCGGCAGATTGAATTGAAAGTAAACCTTGCAGCGGGGAGGCAACCGCCGTTCGGACTGTATGGCCAGTCCATCCTCGCTCAAGTCCAGCAGAGTGGCAGCCACATTCTCCGCATCGGCGTACGTGATCGAAGCCGGAGCGTGCAGAGCGATCCTCAATTTGCCGCGCTTTTCACGTGCCATCAGACCTCGTGCTGCCCGCAGGCTGCTCGCCGCCCGCTCCACTGAGACTGGCTTGTACACAATGAAGTTGGCTCCTTGCCCGAAAATATCGCGCACCTGTTCTCGTCCGTCCACCAGGCCGATGATGAGCGTGCTCCGGTTAATCGGCAACTTGCGCACGCCCGCAATCAGTTCGATGGCCGGCAACTGGTCCTGGCAATCGACCACCACGGCGTCGAAATGATGGGACGCGAGACGGGTTGCCGCGCTTGCCAAGTCTCCGCAATGCTCCGCCGCGATGTTCAGCTCCCGCAGGATCTGGCTGAGCACCTGCACCGCCTTCAAATCAGCACACACCACCAGGGACGTAAGCGCCATACTTCGAGAATGTTAGAGTTCCGCGGTAAGCGGAGACAAGTTACCTCGGTCATGGGGAAGTGAATTCAGCGCTGGAAGTGACTTTCGTCATCTGGAGTTAAACCGAAGAACTCGTTATGTTCGCAATTGCTGGCCACCTCATGTTCGGGGCGAGCGCGTTGCACTCCGCCAAAAAGGCACCGAAGATGTCATCACAAACCGGCAACTGGATGATCGCCGTGGGAGCGCTCGGAGGCTTCGTCGGGATTCTCATGCTGCCCGCCGCTCTGGGGGAGCATACCGACACCAGTCTGCTCGTCCTGGGCGCGTGCGGAGTGTCCCTGGGCTCCATGATCACAGCCTCGGGTGTTTATCTGAAGGCGCGTGCACTTCAATCTTCCGCTGGACCAGGCGTGGCGTCGGCAGAATCTAAAAACTCGAAGCGCCGGGTGCGGGGCGGTTGCGATGTCTGTCACGGTGACTTACCCGTGATCCACTGCAAGGTTCACCAGGTCCATCTCTGTCCGGACTGCCTGGGCCAGCACTATGATTTTCGTACCTGCAGCTATGTTCCCAGCAATCGCCGGTCCGCTGCTAAGACATCAAAGAATTTGGCCAAGGCACGCGGGGCCTGACCCACCGCGATTCTGCGGTAAATGGCCAAAGTAACTACAGTTTACCCCGCCGATTATATTACCCAAGTCTAATGTCCGGCGACGACTTTGGTGCGTTGACCCCCTACACTCTGCCCCTACGATGAAGTCAGTCTGGCCGCGGAATCTCCTGTCTTCTCCCACTCCTTGCGGCAATGAATACAGCATTACCTTGACCCGACGACGAGGTCTTATACGACTATGCATAGGGCGACTGACGGCACGAGGTTGGACGGAAAGACTCACCTGGGTCACGGCCGGATGAGAGGTTTCTCGCTCATCGAGACCCTGATCGTGCTCAGTTTGATGATGATCGCCAGCGGCATATTTTTCATGAGCCTGCAGCCGGCCTTGAAGGACACCCGAGTCACCAACGCCTATAACGCCACCCTGATGACCATGCGAAGGGCGCGGGAGCAGGCCATTGCGGAGCGCCGCGTTTACGTGGTCACTTTCAATAACGCGGTTACGCCCAACCGGATCACGATTACGCAAGCATCCACGGGCGTGGTCACTTCGACCATCACTTTGCCTACTGATATTACCTTCAGGGCGGAGCCTGGCATCCCCAACACGCTGGCCACCACCCCTGATCACTTTGGCGTGGGCAGTCCCGCGATTGATTTCGATCAAGGCGTAGCTGGCGGCGCCAAGAATGTCATCTGCTTCAATCCTGACGGCTCGGCCCAGGACGTCAACAGCAACACCAACAACGGAGTGATCTACCTGGCGTGAACCGGAAGTCTGTACACTTCGCGCGCCATCACCGTGTGGGGCTCGACCGGGCGCCTGCGCAGCTACCGCCTGTATCCCAATGTCGCTGGCGGATCGATCTGGAGGCAACAGTGACCACTCAGAGAGCAGCCACCCTGCGGCGGCGCCTCAACCGGCAGCAACAGGGATTCACTCTGCTGGAAGTTCTGCCCCAGGCCGCTAATTTAGCTGCTTGCTGGCTTTCGCGCAGAAGCAGCCGTCACTACGGGATTTGATCCGCTTTTAGCGCACAATCAGCGTAAGCGAGGTTGTATCCGTAGCAGATCCTGAAGTGGCATGCACGGTCAGGGTGTAGGTTCCCGGCGCGGTCGCATTTGGATTCGTTCTGACCCCCGCCATTGCCTCCGCCCATGCTGCCGCCACCGCAGGAAGCCAGGAAGAGACATAGAGTGAGAGGCGCGAGCCATAGATATTTCCGCCTGGATCGCCTGGGGGCCCGCATCTTCATCGTAGGCACAACCACGATCCCCAGCATTGTCATGGCCAAGGTCCACGACCAGGGCAGGCGCGGGGACCCAGATGGATGTAAGGCCGCGATGGTGGGTGATGTCGTCGTCACCGAGAAGGTAAAGATTGCGGGGACGGTGGAATTGAATGGCACACTCGCAGGTACGGAGCAGTTCACACCCTTGGGCGTCGGTGTCGTCGCACAGGTTAAAGAAGCTGTGCCACTCATCCCTACTCCTCCGAGCGAGAGGGTGTAGGTAGCGGTCTGCCCGGCGTTTACCGTGACCGAGCTTGGATCCCCGGTGGGCAGGACGAGGCCCAGGCCTGAGGTGAAATTGTAGCCATTGGCCAGGACGCCACTTTGACCATCGGGGTTGGTCACCGTCACATTCGCAGTACCGCCCGCATGTGCCGGAGTGGTCGCGGTAATCGACGTGCCATTCACAGTCAGATTGGTCGCGGCAGTTCCGCCAAGGTTAACCGTGGCTCCCGTCAGGAAACCTGTACCGGCAATGGTTACGCTGGTCCCGCCATTGGCGCTTCCCGCATTAGGTGTGATTGACGTCACGGTCGGCGCCGGGTTGGTGTAGGTATAGCCATTGGTCAATGTGCCGTTCTGGCCATCGGAGTTGGTGACCACCACGCTGACTGCTCCAGCCGAGTGCACCGCAGTGGTAGCCGAAATCGACGTGCTACTCATCACCGTCACGCCTGTCGCTGCTGTCCCGCCCAGGCTTACTGTCGCGCCCGCCAGGAACCCCGTCCCCGTGATCGTCACCGCCGTCCCGCCATTGGCGATCCCCGAGGTGGGTGAAATGGCGCTCACCGTGGGCGCAGGATTCGATGACCCCACGGTCAGGCTGACTGCTGCTGAGTGCTGCAGCGAACCTGAGTGGGCGGTTATGGAGATGGAGTTCGTACCCTGCGGCGTACTCGCCGCTGTCGTCACGGTGAGAGTAGCGGTTGCCGGACCTGCAATCGGATTCACCCAAGCCGAGCCGAATGAGCAATTCGCTCCCGCGGGCAAGCCCGAACACGTGAACGAGACAGCGCGATTGAAGCCATTCTCCGAAGTGACTAGGACTTCGTAGGTCGCAGACTGCCCTGGAATCACGGTTGCACTGGAAGAGGGAAGATCGAGGGTGAAGTCCGCCGGTGCCAGCAGGCCATACACGGCCAATTGATTTGAGAAGGTCGCTTGGTAAACCTTGCCGTTGGCGATGGTTGGGGGAGAGAACTTCGCATAGTTGCCTACATCATCGCGGGCTGCGTTTTGCTTGCTGTCCCAGAGTTCGTTCGTGAGATCGGTAGCATCGAACGCGCGGAGAATGCCAGCTACTGTTTGGCTCGTTTGCGTTGCTAGAGAACGCGCCCGAGCCCCAGACAATACCGGTCCCCGCCTGGTTGCCATTTGCGGAGAGCGACAATGGGACGCTATTGGAATACCCCGGGGTTTCCAGGATGATACTTTGCGAGATAGGAGTAGTCTGAAATGTCCCGCTTACCAACTGGTACGCCTTCAAGAAATCGTCTCCGCTCCAGATGTAAATAACCGGGCCGTGGTTGGGAGTGTTCCAGTAGATCGGCGCGCCCATGAACACGAATCCAGTAGTTCCCTGGAAATTCTGAACATTGTTGTTGGTCGTGGCGCTGAACTGGCCCAGGTTCGTAGTATCCAAGACTCTCACAAGTCCGTCTTTTCCCGAGCCTACAATCAGATTGGTCCCAGGCAATGCCATGGGCCCGCCCGAGCCCAAATCCAGATCAGCCGCGTCGAGATCCGCCTGGTTCGTCGGGGTGAAATAGTCCACGATGGAGAGACCGGAGGCAGTGCTGATTTTCAGAATGCTGTCGCCATAATCTCCCCCCGTAGTTGGGTCGAAGGTGCCATTCCCGGTCATCACGTAGATGTTGTTGGCAGAGTCGGCCAACAGTCCCTGACCCCCGCCCCAAATGCCACCGTCGGAGCCGTTAGGCGTAGTGTTGAGCACAGCCACTTGCTGAAGGGTCGATGCACTGTAACCTAAGATCCATCCGTGCCACGGTGATGTTTCGCAGGCGGAGCCAAAAGCAAGGTACACAACGCCGTTCAAAAGCAGGAGACCCGGCCGGTTGAATTGCTGCAAAGGGTCAAATGTAACGGTACCGCCCACACTCTCTACTCCAGTGCCCGGTACCTGGGCGGTAATCTCGGTAGGTCCACCGAATTTTTCTGTGCCGGTGATCAGATCCAGCGCGTGGATGCTGAAATGGTAACTACTGTCGCTTGTGTTTTTTGTCTTTGCGACGACATAAATTGTGCTGCTACTCGTATCGATCACCGGAGTGCTGGTGATGCCAACCTGAGGCGTGATGTCAGCGCAGTCCGGAGCTACATCGGTACTAGGAACGGGAGTGCCAAAATTGACATGCCACAATGGCGAGGACGCAGTGGGGTCATCGGCGTCGAAGGCATAAACACTGTCGTTCTGTGTGGCGACGTAAACCACGTTTCGGATCTGACCAGCAACCGCAAGATCCGGAAGGTAGAGCGGCTGAGCATAAATCTGACCGTCTACGGCACGCGAAAACAGCTTTCCAAAGGTGTTTACGTTCACATTGGAGGTGTTGAGGACGAGTTCGGCCAGGTTCTGTCCTGTCCGGCCATTGTCATTGTGGTGGGTGGACACCGCAACCTGGCCGTTGGCAATTGCGGTTGATCCGCTTATCACAAGCGCACACGTCAAAATCAACCGCCGTATCACGCGATTCAAACTCTTTATGGCATTCACAAGGGGCCCCTTACCGAACGAGTAGGGGGAGGACAGGAAGCCAGAATAGCGACGAGCCTGGGCACGCAGCTGTGACCCCCATCACGCTATACAGTGATTCTGGTCATAGATCCAGTAAGCTAGGGCCGAATTGGCGGTTGGGAATAGCAATCGGTGCCGGAACTATGGGGTTCAAACCTAATTTCAATCGGAGTGCCGATGCGAACCAGGGATATTCCTGCGGTCCCAAAACGACCGCCGGAACCCCGTCCAAGCTGGCCGCCCGTTATGAAGGAAGAGAGTGCCCGTGAATTATCAAATTCGCGAACTTAAGCATTTTAAGTATGGGATCGAATTGATCGGCCATCACGTAGGTCACAAGAAAAGAGAAGCAGTAAAATTGTGCCGGCCTTGCATCCGGCCATCGCAATGCCCAATTCGTCAGTGGTTCTCGGATAGCCTGACGATTTGCCAGCCACGCCAGGGATATTCCGATAGCACCACCTCCAAGAATGTCGGTCAGATAGTGCGCTCCGAGATACAGGCGGGGTAGGCAAATGATAGTTGTGACGTAGACGAAGGTGAACCAACCTGCTCGTCGGGAGGCAAAGAAGATTCCGGTCGCCAAGGCTAAAAACAGCACGGCATGATCGCTGGGGAAGGAACTCTGGTTTACCCATCCGATTGAACTCTCGCCATAGGGCACACGAAACAAGAATTGCGTCTCGTTCAACGGTCGGGGACGATAGAACAACTGGGATAAAGCCCAGGCAATTGCCAGGGCCGGGATACTCGCAATCATTGCTGCCAGCAAAGCTTCGCGCTTCCTCCGAACATCTTCGTTCTGAAACCATAGCCACCAGATGATCGCGAAAACCACGGCTGCCTTGAGCAAGTTACTCTCGCTAAGAAATTCGACGAATTCGTCGAATCTAAACGATCGTTGAGCGAAACTATTGAGAAAAGACAAAACCGATAGGTCAAGGGGATTCATGTTTTACCTCTTCGCAGAAACCTAAGAGTATAAGGTAGAGCGAAAAGGCCGACCCGGACAGGAATCGGTCAGATGAACCATGGCACACAACAACACTACTAGCGTCGCCGTCCTTCGGGTGTGACATCAGAGAAATCAGCTTGAGGGTTCTGATGCTGTTCGGAACGGTATAGCTGTGGCCGAAAGTTTTTTGAAATCAGGGTGGTGGCTGATCGTAGGTCCACGGGGGGCAACAGTACCTGCAGGGTCGGGTCTCATCCCTGCGACACTCCGGTCCGCATTCCTGAAACGACTGCGGGTTCCATCAGTCGAGTAGCGGAGGGGAATCACACCCCTCCGCCCTCACAGAACCGGACGTGGAAGCTCTCGCTTCATCCGGCTGCTAGGATCCAGCCTCCGGCATCACACCAAGCTGCCACAGAACAAACAGCCTGGGGTCCCGTCGCGCGATGCGCCCCAGCCAGTGCATCGATGCACGTTCTCGACGCCGAAACCTCTTGTACTTCCGTCGCGCCCATGCGGCCAGGGCCTCATTGAGATGGCGAAGGACTTGAACACATTTCGAGCGGTAAAACCGTCGTCGCGACACAAGGACGTGCCTGCTTGCGGCAATGGCCTTCCCGTGTATCATCGTTTACTATTTTGCTGTGAAATCGCTTGAGGAGGAACTCTTGCCTCAGATCAGCGCCATTTTTTGGGACGTGGGCGGAGTGCTGCTCACCAATGCTTGGGACCGCTCCCAAAGGGAGCGCGCCCTCGTACAATTCAAGCTCGACCAGGCCGAGTTTCTGGACCGCCACGAGATGCTGGTTTCATCCCTGGAGCGGGGCAAGATCGGCTTTGACGAATACCTCGATCGCACCATCTTCTATCGCTCCCGGCCCTTTGCCCGCGAAGTGTTCAAGGACTACGTATTTTCCCTGTCGCAACCCTACCGCGAAGTTCTGGCCGTGGCCGAACAACTGGCAAAATCGGGCAAGTATTTTATGGCGACCATCAACAACGAGTCGAAAGAGTTAAACCAGTACCGCATTCAGACCTTCGGCCTGCGGGAGATCTTCTCCGTGTTTATCAGCTCCTGCTTTGTGGGTTTACGCAAGCCGGAAGAAGGTATCTATCGGCTGGCGCTGGAAGTAACGCAGAAGTCCGCGCAAGACTGCTGCTTCGTCGACGATCGCGCCCTGAACCTCGAGGGCGCGCGGAACTGGGAATGCATACCATCGAGATGCAGGACGTGGAGCAGTTGCGGCGGGATCTGCGCAAGCTGGAAGTGGAGATCTGACCCGGGCCAGAGAGCGGTAAAGTCCTGCCCGCCAGGTCAAACCGGTGGTTGGTGAAGGATAGTTTTGAACGGTCGTGCCAGCCGGCTTCTCATAGAGCGCCAGGCCGCGGAGACCAGATCCGAATGCTCGATGATCCCGGGCACGGGATCGTTCCATTGAAATATGTCGAATGGGTCCCTGGAGCAAAGCCGCTCAGGTATTGCATCCACGGCGGCAGTTTTCCTGTATTCGTCCCCGTCGTCGGTGATTCCCCGCCCTGGAAGTACTCCACTAGCGCCATGAGGTCACCATAATGCCAGCAGGTCCTGCTTCCCATCTCAATTTCTCCCGCAACAGGCTTCTGCCTACAGAAAGTACGGTAAACCCAGTAGGGAAAATCCCATCCGGCGTGTACTAACCGCCGCGGGGGCCGAGAAGCGGCCATTGGTCTCCATGTGCCACTTCTTTTTGCCGTCGTGGCTGACGAAAAAGGCGACGTGAGCGACACCGACCCAATTTAACGCCCGCAAAAGGTGGCGCGAGTGTTCCACCAGGTCGGGAGCGAGGCGACCATTTTCCGCAAGACTCCCACGCCGTTATTGCGCCGAATGGAATGGTACTCGTGAAACCGTTATCAGTTCGCCTTGAGCCGCAAAGCAACACAGATTATGAACGTCTCCCACCGCGCATTCCTGGGGAAGATGGATAGCGGCCGTGCCGACAATGTTCAGCGATATAGCCGCGTAATTGCTCTTCCGTATGCGCGAAAAAGCACCTTGAAGTTGAAATCCGGTATGTTGGGACTGTTGGACGCCCGGTCTTTTCAAGACGATGGGCAAGCCCAGCAACTGGATCATTCCGGTATTTGGCGCGAATCATGCAGCTCAAACTGTCGAGGCAAGGAACGCCCAACCCCTGGGCGGGTTTGTGATGGAGCCGCTTGTCGAGCACGTTGCGGACGGCTTGTGGACTTGCCATGGCCAGCCCGGTGTGCCCTTCCAGGCTGGATCGGTAACGATCGAAGAGCACCAACGCCTGGTCACGGAGGGACGGCGGACGCATTTCGTACTTTTGAATAATGTCGAGGAGAAATTCGACAACCGCCTCGCCCTTGGCGGGAGAAGGTACAAGACCTCGTGTTTTACGAAATGGGAGTGGGAAACGGAACCCTCGGGATTGGTGCTCACCAGGATAAACTATATGCCTA
>CAVZXU010000040.1:0-224928 GCA_963779255.1 Terriglobia bacterium
CCAGTGCTGCTGAACCAAACCATCATGCGCTCTGGTGTGCGCGGTTGCCACGGTGCGCAACATTGTTTCTGGGCTATCTGGCATTTTTTTACAGCGTTCGGTACAGTTAACGATGTTTGCCGCGCCGATCGTTGACTAAAAAGGCTGACTCCAGGCAATCACGGTATGGGCGCTCTGCGATGGACAGGCGCCGGACGTTTTCTTTCGCCTCTCGGCTGGTGAGTGAAAGCCGCCGATTATCTGCATGGATCGTAGAACCTTCCTGACGTCCAGTGGGGCCGCGGCATTCGGCATCCTCGTGCCGCGCATCTCCCGTTTTTTCCCCGCCTCTAATACCTCCGAGCCGTTCGCGTGGGAAGTGAATGATCTCATCTTCTCGTTCGAAGTACGGCTGGAAAATTGCGCGCAAAGCGTGTTGCCCCGGCAGGCATTGTGGCGTCGGGGCCTGACAAATCCTCCGGTGTCGAAGTCGCACTGCAATGCAGCGGAGAAAATTCTCCCGATCAAGGCATGAAATCCGGAATGGGGCAGCCAGGCTCCCGGTTGCTTTTTGCCGGAAGGCGGGAGGAGGCCGCGCATGGAGGTAAGCGCTTAGTCTGCATGCATACGGACCCGGTCTTGAAGTTAAGTGTGGAATCCGTCTATGAGGCCTTTGACGGAGTACCAGTAGTCCGGCGTTGTTCGCGGGTTACCAATAAGGGTGATACGCCCGTCGGTCTCGAGTTCTTGAGTTCTGCCATGCTTCATGGCCTTGCTGCTCCTCAGGCGTACGACAGTGAACTTCGTATCCATGTTGCGCTGAATAGCTGGATGGCTGAAGGCCAGTGGCATACCCTCCGGCCGTCCGAGATGGGCTTCGTCGAAAACGAGCGCACAAGCTGGTCGGAAGCGCAGGCAGGAAGCATCGGCAGTTGGTCCTCAGAGCGATATTTGCCCATCGCCATGGCAGAAAACACGAGGCTAGGGCTGACCTGGTTCTGGCAGATTGAACATAATGGATCATGGTATTGGGAAATTTCCAATGTCTCGGCTCGCGACAACTACGCCGACAACGTCTACGCGTATCTCGGGGGTCCCGACGATCTTCACGCCGCGGCGTGGAAGAGTTTGAAACCTGGCGAAACCTACGAGACTGTTCCTGCGGCGGTAGGATGTGTGCGCGGCGGGTTCAGCGACGCGGTCGAATCATTGACACACTACCGTCGCCTCGCGTGCCTAACGCCCCACAAGGATAATTCCCTATGCCCGGTGATTTTCAACGACTACATGAATTGCCTTTGGGGCGACCCGACCGAAGCGAAGGAGTTACCGATGGTCGCTGCCGCTGCAAGAGCGGGTTGCGAATACTTCGTAATCGATGCCGGATGGTATGCGGACCTGCATGAGGACTGGAGTCCGACCATCGGGGCGTGGCAGCCTTCGTCAACACGATTTCCCCACGGGCTGAAGTTTCTTCTAGATCAGATCAGGCAAGCTGGAATGGTTCCGGGACTGTGGCTCGAGCCCGAGGTTGCCGGAGCCAAGTCGTTGCTCGCGCAGAAGCCGGACCACTGGTTCTTCGTGCGTCACGGCAAACGAGTGTTGAAGAATTCGCGGTTCCTGCTCGATTTCCGCAATCCGGAGGTACGAGCTTACCTGGATCAGGTGATCGCAAGGCTTGTCAACGACTATGGCGTCGGCTACATCAAGATGGACTACAACGTCGACTCGCTGCAAGGGACTGAGATCGCTGCTGACAGCTTTGGCCAGGGTTTGCTCGAGCATAACCGTGCGCACCTGGCCTGGTTGGAGGAGATCCTCAAGCGTTACCCTGACCTGGTAATTGAAAACTGCGGCAGTGGAGGTGGGCGCATGGACTACGCCATGCTGAGCCGTCTCCAGATACAGTCCATGACCGACCAGGAAGATTATCTGAAGCTTCCGATGATCCTGGTCGGTGCGTCAGCCGCCGTTTTGCCGGAACAACTCGCAATATGGTCTTACCCGTTGGCAAAGGCGGATGCGGATCAAGCCAGCTTCAACATGGTCACAAGCATGCTGTGCCGCATTCACCAGAGCGGCCGCCTCGATTCACTCACCCCGGAAGCATCCGCTCAGGTAATCGAGGGTATTCGGGTTTACAAAGAGTCTCTCCGTAAGCACATTCCCACGGCCGTGCCATTTTATCCTCTGGGCACTTCTGACGTTACCGATTTCACGACGCCGGTTGCTTTGGGCATGCGCTCTCCGCAGCAAACCTTACTCGCAGTCTGGAGAATCGACGGTCCCGCCATAACCAAAATACCTTTGGCAAGCCCGGAAGCCAAACTCCTTTATCCCATTGATCTCGGCGTGAAGGTCACAGTCGCGGACGGCACATTGAACATTGAATTCCCAAGAAGGCGTATGGCCGGCCTCGTCCAAACGCAAGACTCGATAGCCAATGGGATACTCACTCGAAAGATCGAGCGAAGCCCTGCCTGGATTGGCCGCTTCGTTTGAGGAAGGAATTTGTCATGGAGAAAGTCAGCCGTCGTAAGTTTGTCGCAACTGCCGCCGTGGCCGGAGCCGCTGCTATTCTTCGTCCACCCGCGTTCGCCCTTGAGAACCAAGGCCCCGGCGCCGGTACCGCTGTCACGTCGAGACCGGTGGACCACGAAGTAATCGCGCCGCAAGCGAGTCCATTTCCGATGAAGAATGTGAAACTCCAACCGGGGGCCCTCAGCGCAGCGGCCGAGGCCAATCGGAAGTATTTGAAGACTCTTCCTCCCGACCGGCTGCTTCACACGTTCCGTCTGACCGCCGGCCTGCCATCTTCTGCCGAACCGCTCGGGGAGTGGGAAAAGCCAGATTGCGAACTGCGGGGCCACTTCGCTGGCGGACACTACCTTTCAGCTTGTGCGTTGGCCTTTGCCAGTTCAGGAGACGAGGAACTGAAGCGCACCGGCGATCTGATGGTCGCTGAACTGGCGAAGTGCCAGGCGCAGCACAGGAATGGCTATCTTAGTGCGTTCCCGCCGGAGTTGTTCGACCGCCTGCGCGATGGAGTGAAGGTTTGGGCTCCGTTCTACACCTTTCACAAAGTCATGGCCGGGCATCTTGACATGTACGCGCTGGCCGGCAACGAGCAGGCGCTGGAGACAGCGGAGAAAATGGCACGCTGGGTATGGAACTGGTCCGATCCTCTGAGCGACCAACACATGCAGCGCGTGCTTCAGGAGGAATACGGCGGGATGGGCGAAGTGCTCGCCAACCTCTACGGCATCTCGGGCAAGGAACAGTATCTTAGACTGGCGCAACGCTTCGACAAGAAGGGGTTTTTCGATCCGCTCGCGGCGCACCGCGATGAACTGAAGGGACTGCACGTGAACACGCACGTCCCGCAGGTGATTGCCGCCGCCCGGCTAT
Source organism: Terriglobia bacterium (assembly GCA_963779255.1). Classification (GTDB taxonomy): domain Bacteria; phylum Acidobacteriota; class Terriglobia; order Terriglobales; family Acidobacteriaceae; genus JAIQFF01. The sequence goes on from CAVZXU010000040.1 coordinate 3,388, forward strand.
ACGAACTCACGGGAGACAAGCGTTACTGGAACATTGCCAACTATTTCTGGGACGAAGTGACGAGCGAGCGCTCCTATTGCACCGGAGGCACCAGCAATTTCGAGCATTGGAGGTCGGAGCCGGGCGTGCTCTCGACCGAGCTCAGCCCGCTAACAGCAGAGGATTGTTGCGTCTATAACATGCTGAAGCTGACACGGCACGTGTTCGCGTGGTCGCCGCAAGCCCGCCATATGGACTATTACGAACGGGTGCTGTTCAACCACCGCATGGGAACGATCGATCCAGAGACGGGCACGACCGTGTATCATCTGCCGCACGGGAACGGGTACTCGAAGATCTATGCCAAGCCCTTCGACTCCTTCTGGTGCTGCAGCGGTACGGGCGCTGAGGAATTTGCCAAACTGCCAGACACGATCTACTTCCATGATGACAATTCCATATTCATCAACCTCTACATCGCTTCGGATGTGAACTGGACAGAGAAGGGGATACGCATTACACAGCAGACCTCTTTCCCCGAAGAGCAAGGGACGACTCTCACGGTCTCGGCGGCAAAACCTGTTGATGTTGATCTGAAACTGCGTGTTCCGTACTGGGCGAAAAACGGCAGCGTCAAAGTAAATGGACGTCCCCTAGCCGCATTCGCGGACCCGAGCAGCTATCTCATTGTGCGTGGACCATGGAAGAACGGGGATCGCATCGAGCTGAGCCTTCCCATGTACTTGCACGCAGCCCCCATGCCCGATAAGGAAACTCTTCAATCGGCGATGTACGGCCCGCTGGTATTGGCTGCACGCTTCGAAGAAGAACCGCGGGAGAGGTGGTACCGGCACTTTACCGCGGCAAAGGAGGAAAAACCTTCGCCCCCCTTGCAATTCAAGGGCAAGCTCAACGACCCGGCGAGTTGGCTCGAACCGGCGGGCGGAAAGCTGGCATTCCGGGCGGTTTCACAAAATCAAGCCGTGGCGTTTGTTCCTTTATCGAGCATTTTGCATGAACGGCATTCCATGTACCACGAGATCAATGAGAGCAAATCCTGATGGAGCTGACATGCTCGAAAAAGAGACATCCATGATCAAGTCGAAATTTTTCTGCGTGATGACGTTGGTGATAACCGTTGCTCTGGGACCTCAGCTCGTGGCACAAGTGCAGACCGATGTGCCTGCAGTCATTCCCGGCGCGAAGCCGGTGACCGTAGAACACATCAAGGTCCACGGCACAGCGCTCGAAGGCAACTTGGAAGGGGATGCCGTGGACCGCGACGTGCTGGTGTTTTTGCCACCCAGTTACGCCCAGGAGAAATCCCGGCGCTATGCCGTCGTATATGCATTGCACGGTTATTCGATTGGCGCCGAGCAATGGAGCCACGAGATACACGTACCGCAGACCATCGAAGGTGCTTTCGCTCAGGGCGCCAAAGAGATGATCGTCGTGCTGCCTGACTCGAAGACGCTGCACAATGGTTCCATGTATTCGAGTTCGGTCACCACGGGCGATTTCGAGCAGTTCATTGCGCACGATCTGGTCGCCTACATCGATGCGCATTACCGGACCATCCCAAATCGGCTGAGCCGCGGCCTGGTGGGCCACTCGATGGGAGGCTATGGCGCGACCCGGATCGGCATGAAGCATTCCGATGTGTTCGGCAGCCTCTACATCATGAGTCCGTGTTGCCTGTCGCCGCGGCCAACTGGACCGGCGAATCCGGAAATCGAGAAGGCGCTGGAGGCAGTGAAAACACCCGAAGATTCGGCCAAGCTATCTTTCTTTCCCCGCGCACAACTTGCCACGGCAGCCGCATGGTCACCGGACCCGAAGAATCCACCGCTCTATCTGGATCTGCCGACGAAGGATGGCCAGCCTCAGCCAGATGTTCTCGCGAAATGGACAGCGAATGCGCCGCTGGCATTCATCGATCAGTACATCGGAAATCTGCGCAGCTATCGGGCAATCGCGATCGACGTCGGGGACCAGGACGGTTTACGAGTTGATACGCGGCAAACTGCACGATGCACTTGATCGGTATGGAATCGTAAACACCTTCGAAGTCTATGCAGGGCACTCACACGAGTAAGGTGGCTGATCGCTTCCAGAATCATGTGATGCCGTTTTTCAGCCAGAATCTTTGCTTTCAGGCAAGCTGCCAGTAATTGGGGTCCTTTCCCACATGATTCACAGGTACGCTCTCATCGTTGTCACTGCGGTTGCATTTCTGCTTGCACCGCAACCGGGTGCTTCGGCCCAAAATACTCCTGAAGCGACAGCGAAGTCGCTTCCACTGGTCAGTCCGATCTTTGGCGACAACATGGTGTTGCAGCGCGGCAAGGTCAATACCATCTGGGGCTGGTCAGAACCTGGCGATAAAATCCGGGTTGAGATTGCGGGCAAGAATGCATCCGCGGTTGCGGGTGTTGACCGCCGCTGGCAGGTAAAGATTCAGCCGCCGGCTGCAGGTGGACCCTACACCGTTGAGTCGAGCTGGTTGATCTTCTCCCGACTACTCACGCGCCCGTGATGCAATGCTAGCAGCCACGGATACAGCAGCGTCGCCCTGGTACATCGTTCCGTCAGACGACAAAAAGCGTGCCCGCCTGAACTGCATTACGCACATAATCAGCAGCGTCCCGTACGAGGAGATTCCTTATACGCCTCCCAAGCTTCCGCCAAGGCAAAAGCCGAAAGGGTACGTAGAGCCGAAGCGGAAGCATCGAACCGTCCCGCAGCTCTGGTAGGCCTGCAGCATGTCAAATCACCGGTGGTTCCGTCTCTTACCGGAGTGGCTGATCTCAAGCCGTGCGGATTGGCTGCGGCCCGACATCGTCGCGGGGCTGACTACAGGTGCGGTCATCATTCCCAAGGCGATGGCGTACGCCATGATGGCCGGGCTGCCGGTACAGGTCGGCCTCTATACCGCGCTGGTGCCGATGATGATATACGCGGTGCTTGGGACCTCACGTGTTCTCAGCGTCAGCACGACCACAACGTTGGCGATTCTGACCGCCGCTCAGTTGGGGCAGGTCGTGCCCAACGGCAACCCCGCAGCCCTGCTGAGAGCCTCAGCGACGTTGACGCTGCTGGTGGGAGCCGCACTTTTGCTGGCGTCCCTGCTGCGCCTGGGAATCGTGGCGAACTTTATCTCCGAGCCGGTGCTCGTCGGTTTCAGAGCCGGCATCGGGCTGGTCATTGTGGTGGACCAGATCCCGAAGATTCTTGGCATCCACTTCACAAGAGGCACATTCGTTCAGAACGTCCTCTCAATCGTTCACACCCTTCCAAAAACGTCGTTAGCAACGCCGGCCGTCGGGCTTACGATAATCGTGTTTTTGCTGAGCATGGAGCGTTCCCTGCCGAAACTGCCAGCGCCGTTGCTGGCGGTAGCCGCGGCGATAACAGGCGCGTACTTCTTGAATTTGCAACATCGGGGTGTAGAACTGGTGGGCCACATACCGTCAGGAGTGCCCTCGCTGGTGAAGCCAGACCTTTCGCTCATAACCTTGCTGTGGCCCGGCGCATTAGGGATTGCCTTGATGAGTTTCACGGAGACGCGCCGACTCATGCAGCGGCTCCTAAACATCGACCACGAACTCGATCATCTCACTCCAAAATGAGTGCACATTGGCCAGTCAATCGGCCGTCAGTGGCTCCGCTATTTTCGGCCTGACGTGGTGGATTTTGTTCTCTGGCGTACTCGTCATTGGCAGTCGAAAACCACTGGAAACCTCAGACAAACCGGAATGCTCAGCAAGGGTTCTGAGGAGTTCGTGCTTGGACAGTCAGGTACAAGTGGTTCACGGTGTAACCAGCTTGAATGCAAAGCAACGTTTCTATACCAAGAAATCGAAGTTCCGAGTGTTGACGCTGCCCTGCGTGATGTGTGCAGGCTTTGCCCGCTGCACTTCTCATGTCCAATAGCACTCGAATGATGGTGCAGTACGTCGCGGAAAGGTGCGCTAGTTCGCGCAGGCGATCAAACGGAGAGTTGAGAAAACGTGAAGACCATTCCACTGACTAAGGGCTATGCGGCTCTGATCGATGATGCTGACTTCGACCGCGTGTCTGCTCACAAGTGGAGCGCGACCAAAACCAAAACCAACGTGTACGGTATACGCAAAGTGCGAACACCCAAAGGCAGAACCACGTCACAGATGCTGCACCGCTTCATTCTGGGCGTGACCGATCCAGAAATCCACGTGGATCACGAAGACCATAACGGTCTGAACTGCCAACGGTACAACTTGCGAAAGTGTGTGCGCGGTGAGAATGATGGGAACCGAACCAAGACACGCGGAAGTTCTCAGTACAAGGGCGTCTCATGGTCCAAAGATAGAGGCAAGTGGAGAGCCTGCATCAGAATAGAGAGGACAGTGCATTTGGGCTACTTCACGGACGAAGTCCAGGCGGCACATGCCTATGACGAGGCAGCACGCACCCGCTTCGGTAGCTTCGCACACTGCAACTTCCCCGAGCGGCAGCCTTGCCTCGATTGAGCACCTGCCTTAGACTTGGTACACGGGTCGAACGTGGCCTAAGTTGTTGACAGTCGGGGCGTAGCGCAGCCTGGTAGCGCACCTGCCTTGGGCGCTCGATCCTCCCTTCCACGACTTCCATCTCCTACTTTCGTTTCCAATGTTTTCAACAAGTGGGGGAATCTGCTTCTCGCTCAAAGCTAACCGCTACGTCGCACGGTCCGACACAACCACTGATTGTCAACTGGACTCGCTTCAGCAGTCCCCGCTTTCGCCATTCATTCTTGAGCCATTCAACCGGAACTTCGGGCCGCCCACGCTCCGTATCGCCGCAACAGCAGCCTCGGCAGATCGTAACCTGCCCGACCACTAGGCGCTTCGTTTTGAGTGGATAGTCCCGGTGCGTGTTCACGGTGCTCAGCCGATTCCCAGAACCCAGTACTGGCCTTTCAATCCAAGAGACCGTAGAGTTCATCGAATCCAAACGGTTCTGTGACTTCCCCGAGAGACAGACGAACCCTGCTATACAGAGGCCGAGAATAGCCAGAGCCACCAGGACTAGCCAAACCCGACTGTGGATTATATAAGTCAGATGCATACACTACACATTCAAGACGCCTAGCTTCGTTGCAAAACCCATCGCACTCAATGCCCGACTTCAGAACTCCGGGGCAACAACCTCGTCGAATTCAGGATGAACGTCAATTCCGAAGCCACGTGAATAAAGGCGGCAAGTAGAGGATTCAGAAAGCCAAAGGCTGCCATACCGACTCCGACACTGTCCACTACCAGGGTGCCCACGAAATTCTGCATGATAATGCCGCGACAGCGGCGCGCAACCCGCAAGGTTTCGACAAGTTTGGACAGGTCGCTTCCAATCAGGATGACATCCGCGCTCTCCCGGGCCACGTCGGTTCCCGATCCCATGGCAATTCCTACATTGGCCTCCACCAAGGCTGGGGCATCATTGATGCCGTCGCCGACCATCGCAACTTTGTGATTCTTCCCGCGTAGCTCGCTGACCCATTTTGCCTTCTGCTCCGGCAGAAGTTCTCCCACCGCTTCGTCTACTCCGAGATCGCGGCCCACAGATGTCGTTACGGCTTGCGTGTCTCCGCTTAACAGAACCGTTTTCAAACCCATCTGTCGCATGGCGGCAACAGCATTCTTTGCCTCCGGACGCAAAACGTCAGCAATTCGGATGCTTCCAAGAACTTGCCCACCGCGCGCGACGTAGACTTCCGACACTCCGCCTGCGCCGTTGCCGTCGATTGGCAGAATCCTCGTGAAGCCATGCTCCATCAGAAGCGCCCGACTGCCAACAAGGATCTCCTCGCCTTGATAACTCACTCTGACTCCTCTTCCCGGCGTGTATGAGAATTCATCAGGCTCGACCAGAGGGAGAGCCAATTCGGCTGCACGTGCCATAACCGCCTTGGCAAGAGGATGTTCGGATTTGCGTTCCGCAATGCTGGCGGCGGCTATGATCTGCTGCTCCCCGAAACCATTGGCTGAAACGACTTCACGAATTTGAGGAGTTCCGAAAGTCAGCGTGCCTGTCTTGTCCAACAGCACCGTGTCCACGGCGGCCAGTGCTTCCAGATAGAGACCACCTTTAATGATGGCTCCCTGATGCGCGGCTCGGCCGATTGCACCGAGAATCGCAAGAGGAGTTCCGGCAGCGATGCCACAGGCTCCGGCCACGATTACAACCGAAATGGTTGACCTGACGTTGTGAGTGATGATGAAGGTGAGAACTGCTGCCCCGAGGGCGAAATACACGAGGTAACCCGCTAGGCGATCGGCGGTTTTCTGAATCGGTGCCCGCGATTTCTCCGCCCGCTCAACGGCTTCAATGATCCTTCCGAATGTCGTGTCGCGACCGAGTTTCTGGGCAGCTGATTTCCAAAGCCCCCGATTGATTGATGGTTCCGGCATAAACCACGTCTCCGAGCATCTTCTCAACCGGCATCGCCTCCCCGGTAATGGCTGCCTGTTCCACAAAAGAGCGACCACCAAGCACGACGCCATCGACGGGAATATGTCCACCCGGTTTCACGATGACCGTATCGCCGACTCTGAACCTGGTCGCAGCGATTTCCATTACTTGACCATTGCGCCGGACCGTGACCGTTCTGGGAAGGAAATCGAGAAGGTCCTGGATGGCACGCCGGCCTCGCCCAACAGTGAGACCCTCCGAGCACCTCGGCGGCAAGCACGAAGCCTGTGATGACCAGCGCCGTGAAAAACTCTCCGATCGCCAACGCCGAAAGAAGAGCGATGGTCATCGAGAGTTCCATCGTCATCTTGCGTTCGACAATGTTCTCGAAGGCTTCCTTGAAGATGGGATAGCCGCCGATCAAGGTCGCTGCGATGCCGATTACGCTGATGTGCGGGAATGGCTCCCAAAGCCGAAACCAGACTGCAGCCGCAGCCAAGGCCACAAAGGCAATGCGGACCAGTTCAGCCCATTCCAACCGTGCTCCTGCTCGCGTGTTCCGCGTGTTGTGCTGTTTCAGTCCCGGAGAAGTCGGCTTCTCGTCGAAGTTCGAGGACTGTTAGCCGGGGACTTTTCGATCAAGGGTGAAGAACTCATAGCAGACATTCCTTCTGTCTGCGGAAGCGGTCTATTTCAAATAGGACTTCACCATGCCGATCACTTCATCTGCGGCCACTAACTGCTGTGAAGTTGGTTTTTGTTTTCCGTTGAGAACATGGCTCCGGATGTGGCCTTCCAGAAGCTCGGCCATCAAGCTGTTCATGGCTCCTCTGGCGGCGCTCATCAGTTGCAGAACATCGGAGCAATCGCGCTCTTCGGTCCAGGGCTCGCACCAGAGCTTCCACCTGCCCTTGAATGCGCTTGGCTCTTAGAAGTAGCTTTTGCTTGTCTTCGATCGTGTGGCTCATGGGAGCTACTACAATACCATACCTGGTATGGTATTACGACAATGTATTTCAGGCGGAGGAAAAACCCGGCAAACGATCTGTTTTGAAGCAGTCCTCTTCGGTTGAAGCAGGCCAAGGCGATCACGCGGGTGATCTGCGAGGCCCGCTCAGAATTGGCTCAAGCTTGTCGGAAGATTTCCTGCTCGAGTACGTAAATGGGATGGAGGGCAAAGATCTCGGCTGGGGCCGACTAGACCGCGGCGAGTTGCTGGAGATCATGAGACTGCATGCGGCTTATGCCGACCTGGCACGCCAGACGCCATACGTCGCTCGCCTTCAGGGCTCGAACTTGCTAAGCCATATTCTGCGCTCCATGGAGCAGGCGGTTAAAGATAGCTCAGTTCCCGGAGCGCTGGGTGCGGTCGGGGATCGGGTTCTGATCATTGTTGGACACGACACGAACATTTCCAACATCGCGGGACTGCTGGGGATTTCCTGGCTGCTCGACGGCTACCAGCCCGATGACACGCCACCAGGGGGTGCGCTGGTATTCGAGCTGTGGCAGCAAGGCGAAGGAGAGATGGCCGTCAGCACGCACTATGCCGCACAGAGCCTGGAACAGATACGAAAAGCTCTGCCGTTGACGCTGGATTCGCCACCCTTAAAGTCTCCCATCTTCGTACCCGGTTGCGGAACGGCTGACCAGAAGATGACCTGCCCGTGGAAGGCGTTTCAGCATACGATTGAGAGCGCCATCGTGAAGCCCTAGTTTCTGGGGCCTGCTAATACCATTCGGCTGGAGCCTTCTGTTTCGAGCAGCAATCTGTGCATGGAACTGGGAGCCTGAGCTATGTCTCGCCGTGGATAACGTATCGGTTTTGACTGACGTGCTGTGCGTGACTTTCGCGACTATCTCGATAGCGGCCCGCTCTTGATAGTCGCGACTGCCCGACGCCAAAAAGGCAGGATCACATGAAAACGCTCACCTTGGTGTTCTGTATTGCTTTTTCGTTATCGGCCACGACCGGCGTAAGATCCTGCGCTTCAATCTGACGCGAAATCCCGATGCTCTTTGGGTCGCACAGCAATTGCGAGAAGCGTGGGCCTACAAACAGCCGCACCGATTCTTGCTATTCGATCGAGACTCAAAGTTTGGAGCCGATGTGGTTTCAGCTGTGACGTACATTGGAAGCCAGCCAACCCGCACTGCTTTCGCAGTCCCTGGCAGAACGGTGTTGCGGAGCGCTGGGTTGGAAGTTGTCGGCGAGATCTGCTTGACCACGTGATCACCCTGAATGAACGGCATCTGAAACGCCTGATGTCTGAGTATGTGCGCTACTACCACGAGGACCGGACGCATCTGGGGCTCGGGACACACCAGCAGGTCGGCCAACAGCAATTCGCCCTGGGGCTCAAAGCAAGATTCAATCCTTGCCGAGACTCGGTGGACTGCATCACCGCTATGCGGCTCGGGCGTAGAGCGTAAGAGCTATTTTTCGGATAACAAACTCTTTTCATCGTATCGCCGCTAAGACACAAGTCTTTGTCCGGTGCACGCTCTCCGCGAGCATTTTCTGCCGACCGCCGAATCAGCCTGCAATCCCAAAGAGCTTATGCCAAGGGGAAAGAAATCTATGCATTTTATTATGTAGCGCGCAACGTTTTGGCGAACTACAGGGGTTCGCTGCCGAAATTCCCTGATCGTTAACAGTCACTAGAGGAAATAGACCAAAGACCCTCACCCCGCCAGGGTTGAGTGCCCGACCGGAGGTCCGATCATGGCGTACCAGTACATCTGCCGCAATCCGAAATGTCCCCGGCACGACGAAACCCAGCAGCGCGAGTACTCGCCGCAGGTGCGGGAAGCACGCGGCGAAGATCTGCCGATCCGCTGCTTGAGTTGCGGGTGGGCGGTCGAATTCTTAGGCGAAGCGCCAGCGGCCTGATTCACCCGGCCAGTTTGAAAACCTGCAGACCGTGAAATCAGCCTCCCGAGCCTCCAGACGCGCTATTGCCCTGCAGAGGAATGGTTTCCGATGATGACGCCGATCACAGTGACGTGTGACTCCTGCGACAGCAGGGAAAAACGTGTTCTGTTTTGATTATTTCAGATCAGGCTTGCGAGTTGATTGCTGATCATCGACAGTTAGAAGAGTCATTGAAATGTCTTGCAAGTCGTGTCAATCGCAGAACCAGCGCAATCTCAACGGGGAAATCGCCATTCATTTTCCGGGGCTGAAGGGTCTGGACAAACCCATAGTGTGGGTTTTTCCAAAGCTACTGGTCTGTTTGGATTGTGGCTTCACGGAATTTGCAGTTCCCGAAACCGAATTACGACAGCTAGCGGAAAGCGATGTGACTGCAGCTTAGCTTGCCGCGGGAGATTGTGCGTATTCATTTGTTGGGGCATTTACGTATCCTCGGCTTCGCCACTGCGTGGTTTTGTGCGTTCAACGCTTGGCGTAGTAACAGCATTTCAACCAACCTCGTGGATCATAGAACATGGTCAATCCTCGATCAGCATCGGCTGCCGTCCGCACCTCCAATCTCTTAGCCGGCCTTGAGCAACCTGCCAGGCACTCCATCCTTGCCGCAGCTCAGATCCGGCGGATATCCGCCAAGCAAAACATCGTCACCGGAGGCCATCGGGCTACTCATTTGTTCCTTGTTCAAAGTGGCCGGGCACGCTTTTACCACCTCACCAAACGGGGCAGGTCGGTTCTGCTGGCATCGTTGAGGCCGGGAAACGTCATTGGGTTGGTTGCCATGCTGGAGAGTCCGTTTCCCTATATGGCAACCGCAGAAGCAACCTCCGACTGTGAACTCTTGGCCTGGGAGCACTCCGTCATACGCAAGCTCGTATCCCGCCATCCTCTGCTCAAAGAAAATGGTTTGCGCATCGCCTTTGGCTACTTGCGAAATTACGTCAACCGCCATATTGGGTTGGTTACCAAAACTGCGGAGGAGAGGCTGGCAGAGACCTTACTCAGGCTCGGTGATCAGTCCGGCAAGGTTCATCCCGATGGAATCGAAATCCGCGTTACCAACGATGAACTCGGAGCGTTAGCGGACATCAGCCCGTTTACCGTCAGCCGTGTGCTGAGTAATTGGGTGCGGGCAGGGGTTGTCTCCAAAAGGCGCGGTCGTGTCCTTCTCCATGCTCCCGAAGCGCTCATGACTGATTAGCCGAAGGTGGTGTATTGGCCGTTCCTGCTTTCATGGGAACTATTTCTTTCTTACTTGCGCTGGCGCAACGACAGAACTATGTTTCATCCATCATTCTGCGGTGCGAATGACTGCCAGGGAACCAGAGTGCGCGAAGCCAGCCAAGCAAGCTCGAAAAACTAGCCATGCCGAGACGTAGCCTCAGAGTCGTGAAATGGCTCGGCACTATTCCCGCTTTCGCAGTCTGTACCTATTGTGACCGCCAATTCAAGGTTCCATGGGAATCCTTGAAAAGAGTTGCGGACGCGCATTGGAGTCTCAATCTCCAATTCAAAGAACACAAGTGCAAGCGCCCCAACGCAGCCTAGTGACTGTGCCGAACAGGGAAATTTCAGCGGCGAATGCCCCACGCTCTGTCGCCCCAAACCGATCACTTAGGCGCGTCTGGGACTTTCAAGGGGAACGCGTAATTCAAACCATAGGAAAATCAAAATCTCGCATCGCTTGTGTGGCACAACAGCACACGGCGCTATTACAAGCGACTAATTCGATCACATGGACGTCGGCTCACAGCCTCCAACTGGCAGTCTCGAATGGACTGCGGATTCTACTGGTACGCGGTTATGACAGCCTCCACCATATAAAGGATGCCGATCTGAAGTTGCTGGCGGTTCGCTGGTCGAAGGGGACCGACGCGCTCGATGCTGCGCTCTGCTCGCTCGGCGTGTTTTCTCGGACACCGAAGCGAGGTTCTGCCCGCCACGGCAGGAAACAGCGGATGACGGCGTCGGAGCTGGTTGAGAACGCCGGCGTGCCGGATCGTTTCAGGCAGGTCATGATTCTCTATCTGGAAACGTACGACGCACGAGTCAGCGATGTGTATCGGACATTGCGACATAAGGCCATCGTCCTCGCGCACTCTTGGCGATTCATTCGGGATGAGCACCCCGACGTGAAGCGCTGCTCCGAGATTCTGCCACGCCATGTCCGCGACTACATCCCGCATGCGATCAGGCGCGCTCGCGAGGTACAGCGGGGTCCCGGAGCCGGCGACGAAGTGCGTCCAACCGCACACAGTTGGCTGATCGACCTGCGCGTTTTCTTTTCCGACATCTGCGCTTGGGCGACCGAACCCGACTCTCCCTTCAAGCGTTTTGCTCCGCGCCGAACTCGTGGACGCACGCGAGGACAAACAGCTTTGGGGTGAACAGTACAGCCGGAAGCTGGCTGACATCCGCTCTGTCCAGCAAGAGATTGCAACTTCTGTTTCCGGGAATCTACGATTACCGCTGACGAGCGAAGAAAAGACCAGGTTGAACAAGTCGTCCGCAATAGATCCTGAGGCTTATCAGCTTTACTTGAAGGGCAGGTATCACGCGAATCAAGCAACAGCAGCAGAGCTAAGGAAGGGCATCGAATATTTTCAGCAAGCTATCGAGAAAGACCCCGGCTATGCTCTGGCTTACGCGGGTTTGGCTGACTCCTACTCTGCGCTTGGAGGTGGATGGCAGTATCTTCCACCAAGCGACACTCTTCCCAAGGCGAAAGCGGCGGCAATGAAGGCGCTGCAGCTTGACGACACGCTCGCTGAGGCACATGCGGCGCTAGCATATGCCGCGTTCTTCGACTGGGACTGGCCAAGTGCGGAGCGAGAGTTCACGCGGGCAATCGAGCTAAACCCGAACAGTGCGCTCTCCCATCGTCGGTATGCCATATACCTAGACACGACAGGACGACTCAACGAAAGCATGGCAGAGGCACAGCGGGCACAAGAGCTTGACCCGCTGTCACCGGAAATAGTTTCCGGACTGGGGTGGGTTTACTTGTCCACGCGACGATACGATGAGTCTATTGCTCAATTCCAGAAGGCTCTCGACCTGTATCCAAACGCTGCAGTAATTCGTGCGTCGCTGGCTTGGGCGTATTCAATGAAGCGCATGTATCCGCAAGCCCTTGGCGAATACGACAAGATTGCCGATCAAGACAAGGCTGTAGCGGCAGAGAATCAGTTCGTTGCTAGCGGGCTTGGTTGGGTTTACGCCGTCTCGGGCAGGCGGGCTGATGCGCTAAAGATCGCCCAGGAATTCAGGGACTTGTCCTCGCATGCTTATGTCGATTTCTATCTGCTTGCAACGATTTATGCAGGTTTCGGCGAGAAAGACGAGGCCTTCCAGCTGCTGGAAAAAGGTTACGAGCAGCATTCAGCGAGCATGCCCTATCTCGCGGTAGACCCGTTCTGGACCGGGATGAGCTCCGACCCCCGCTACGCCGACCTGCTGCGCCGGATGGGGCTACCGCAACCCAAGTGAGCCGCTACCGGTCAAAAGGTTAAAAGGTATTGTTCACGGAATCACCGGTACCAGGATATAGGACGCGGTCTGCGCCGGAATGATGGACAGTGTTGTACGCAGTGCGCCACGACGAAAAAGGAACCGCGCGGCCTGAGATAATTAGTGCTTCAACTCCGCCGTCCAGTTTTGCACCAACGTCAGCGGCAGCGTCCCTCCTTCGCCCGTCGTAATAACCAAGAAACGCTTGCCATCGGCTGAGACATCGTACTGGGCGCTCGCAATGCTCGGAGACATGTTGTTAATGCTAAAGAGGTCACGAATTTCGCCCACTTCAAAATTTGAACCGCGTCCATTCACCTGCGCCGCGACAAACTGGCCGCTGCTAAAACCTGCAAACAACAGCTCCGCACCATCACGCCGCCAGCGCGGTAGCATCCCACCGTTCTGCGAGACCTGCCACTTCGCGCCTGTCCAAGGGATGGGGGCCACGTAGACTTCGTTGCGACCGGTTTCGTTGGATGTGTAGGCCACCCACCGCCCATCGGGAGAAAACTGGGCGTAGAGCTGGTCTCCGGGTCCCGTGATGTAGGGAAACGATTTGCGGTCGCCGAAGAGCGGGAGAATCCATAGGTCGAAACCGTCCCCTGTGCCGGAGGTTCCAGTGCGAAACATCAGGTAGCGGCCATCGGGCGACCAATCGCACAATGCCTGCTGCATCCCGGTGGCCGGGTCCAGTGACAGGAGCTGTTTTTCCTGGCCGGTACCGTTGGATGCCTTGCTCAGGATGCTGTGGCCGGCGTCATTGGCCGCACCTCCGCCCTGCGTGTAGGCAATCTGGCTTCCGTCCGGGGACCAGACGGGATGGCTGTAATTCTCGTTACCAAACGTGAGCCGAGTCCTGGTGTTGCGCGTCAGGTCGTAAACCCATAACGCCGCCAGCGGTTCACCCATGCTGAGCACTGCTTTCCTGTCGTCAGGGGAAAGTTCAATCTGGCGGTAGGCATCGGCTACAGACACCGTCCCTGTCTGTTTACCGGCGCGATCGAACCAGGTCAGATTCAGGCCGGCTCCGGAAGCTCCGGGTTGGTAAACCAATGTTCCATCCTCAGAAGCCGCGAATGTGCCGCGCCACACGCCGGCGTCCACCTGCACATCATCGTTGAGTACGGTCGGATCGCCCTGAAACTGCCCCGACGAAGCGTTGAATGACCGTGCCACGAGCGCGTTGTCGCGCACGTAGAGCAAGTACCCCGAAGCATAGATGGCGCTGGACCGCGTCGAAACCAGAAGCCGATTTTCCTTACCATCCAGCGATGCGAAGAATAGCGCGGTGTCCTGGCTGGACGGGTCGACGTGGTTCGCCGCTAGGTACACAAAGTGCCGCCCGTCGGGCAGGAATGAGGGCCAGCGGTGGGTGGTGTACTTTGCATCCATCTTGGTGACGGCCGCCGGAGTGCCGCCGCTTGCCGGTACCTGGAACAAGGGCGAGTTGAAGCTCGGAGCAAACAAAATGACGCCGCTGGCGCCCCATGTGCCGCCGCGGCCCTGGGGTGCGTCACTCACGATCACGGGCGGGCCGCCTGCAATGTCAACCCGTTTTATCTTGCCTTCCACGAAGAACGCGACCGAGCGGCTGTCGGGTGACCAGAAGGGAAAGGTCGCGTTCTCGGTCCCCTGCAGGGCATGCAGCGTCAGTTCACCGATCGAGCGCAGGTAGAGCTGATTCCTTCCCTCCGCGCTTGCGGAAAAGACGATATACCTTCCGTTCGGCGAAATGATCGGAGGTCCGGCGTTGTCGCCCACAAAATTGAAGCGGAACTTGTCAGGGGCGTTGATCTGTGCCCGCAAACTCGGCTGCTGTGGGCGTGAGAGCAGAAGCCAGCCGCTCACTGCGATCAGCAGGGCGATGATCCCAATCCACATAACACGCTCGCCGATATTCCTCGGTGTGGGGTGGACACCCGGTGTGGGGGCCTGTGAGCCAGAACGGTTAATCCAGCGCAGCTCGCGGCCAACATCTCCCGCGCTCTGCCATCTGGATTCCGGATCCTTAACCAGGCACCCCTCGATTACGTGCTGTAACTCTGCGGGACTGAGGGGCTGTACGGTTGTGACCGGCTCCGGCTCTTTTTCAAGAATCGCCGCCGCGATCGAAACTGTGGTCTTGCCCTGAAAAGCGCGCTTACCAGTCGTCATCTCGTAAAGCACCGCGCCCAGCGAAAAAATGTCACTGCGCGCGTCGGCTTCCTTGCCTTCCACCTGTTCCGGCGACATGTACTGGCACGTTCCAAGCACTGTGCCCTGCTCAGTGAGTGGAGAATTTCCAGCGGGGCTGGATCGGGTCAGAGTCAAACTTGAGGCGAGCGGAGCGGTGACTGGCAAAGCCTTTGCCAGACCGAAGTCCATCAGTTTGGCTCCAGCCTTCGTCAGCATGATGTTGCCCGGCTTCAGGTCGCGATGAACAACACCGCTGCGGTGCGCTTTCTCCAGCCCCTCGCAAATCTCAATTCCGACCTTCCACACCTGCTCCAACGAGAGCGGACCTTTGCGCAATCCATCCGCCAGCGTTTCGCCCTCCAGGTACTCCATCACCAAGTAGCTGATTCCGTCCTGCGCGCCGACGTCGTAGAGATGACAAATATTGGGGTGACTTAGGGAAGAGATGGCTCGCGCTTCGCGGTCGAATCTGGCCTTAGCCTCGGGATCATCGGAGAGATGGGGAGGCAGGGTTTTGATCGCGACCGTGCGGTCAAGACGCGTGTCGCGGGCGCGGTACACCTCGCCCATGCCGCCCGCACCGAGCGGCGAGACAATTTCGTACGGACCGAGTTTGGTCCCCGACGTGAGTCCCATGCGTTGCGCGTCATTATAGTCCCCCGGAAAGGCGTCACTCACTTGGAGCCGCAGAAGTGGCCGCACTCGGCATTAGATTCGAGCCACCACACGATAACTCCCATATGGTCGCTACTCGGAAGCTGCCCAGAAACGGGCCGTGAGGGGTTAACTTCTGGCCATCCTCCTTAAGTTAGCGCTTATGGGGAATTACCCCGGGCCGGTGGCGATGACCGCAGCCGCCTAAGCAACATCAAATGGCCACCATTTAACGGGGTTCTCCTAAGGGGAACTCCGCTGTTCTTTTTTCATAGCCCGGCGCTATCAATTCGGGATGAGGAAGTCTTGGACTCTCCTGCTCCTACCGCATACCCTCACCTGGAAGTTGATCATTTGCAAGTCAAAGAAAGCACACACAGGAGAACTTTCGAGTGAACAAGATTTGTCTGTCCGCGCCCAAGATCCTCCCCCAGAAACTTCGCCGCCCGCTCCTTCGCCTCGGTACCGCCTTGCTTCTGGCGGCGCCTGCCTACGCGCAGGCGGGCGGCAGCCCGTGGGAGAACGCCGTCAATGTCCTAAAAACGGCTTTCACTGGCCCGATCGCCACCGGGCTGAGCCTGGTGGCGATCGTTGTCGGCGGCCTGATGTTCGCCTTCGGGGAAGGCCAATCCAAGCGAGTCTTCGCCGGTATCGTGTTCGGCATCGGCATGGCCGTGGGTGCCGTGAATTTCATGGCATGGCTCTTTCCGTAGGAGTCGTGCCATGCGCACGAACCGAGTCTACAAGGTGATGAATCGTCCACTGACGATCCTGGCAGCAGAGCGGCGGTTGTTCTTCGTCGCTCTGCTCTCGGGGGCTGGGGTGTTCAATCTGCTGCACAGCCTGCTCGGCGGGATTCTGCTTCTTATCGTCGCGCTGATCGCCGCGCAGCAGGCGACAAAGTACGACACACAAATTCTTCGGGTGCTGTTGAATTCCGCCAAATTCAAGCCCCGGTATGACCCGATGAAATGGGAACCCACGGAAATAGGGATCAGGCGAAATGTTTAGGTTGAGCGAAATCGTCAAGGACTGGAAGGAATCGGGAGCGCTGCAGGCGCACATCAATCTCTATGGCTTTTGGGACGAGGAGACCTTCCTGACCAAGTCGGGCGACCTTGGCATGGTTCTTCGGATCAGGGGCATTGACTACGAAAGCCTCGACCATGCCAGCCGCGATCATGCCGTGAAACGGCTTGAGGCTGCCCTTCGGACCTTCGATCCGCGCGTGCGCGTCTACCAGGCGCTATTCAAGACCAACGAACCCAACATTCCCCATCAACAGTACGGCAATCCGTTGGTCAAAACGACTATCGATCAGCGAATGGCTTATTTCGCATCCAAGGCCGACAAATTGTATTCGATAGACCTCTGCTGGATTGTCCTGGTCCAGGGCAGTTACCCCCGGAGCACGCTGTGGCGGACGCTCGGCAGGGTGCCAACCGATATCGGCGGCGCCTTGCG
Organism: Terriglobia bacterium; assembly: GCA_963779255.1. Classification (GTDB taxonomy): domain Bacteria; phylum Acidobacteriota; class Terriglobia; order Terriglobales; family Acidobacteriaceae; genus JAIQFF01. The sequence continues at coordinate 20,531 of CAVZXU010000040.1, forward strand.
CGATGTGCGTGCGCTCTTCTCCCAGGATAAGCAGCGCACATTTCTCCGCGCACAGATCGAGCGGGACCATCTGCTGTTACGGCAAAAAGTCCTGAGTTTGATTGGGCAGCTTAGTGATCTCGTCGAGATCCAGCTGCTAGGGGTCGAAGAAGCCTTTCGCGCATTGCGGCGCTTCATAAATTTCGGCCCCTTCAAGATTATGAATTCCTGCTTGCAAGGTAGCCGGTATCTCGATTTCCAGCTGTGCGACTCGGAAATCGAGGCGCACCGCGGCTACCTGTAGCTTGATGACTACTGGCTACAGGTGTTGACGCTCAAAGAACTGCCCAGTGAAACCCGCCCGCTTCTTCTCAAGCAACTCTTCGAGATCGCAACGAATTTCCATGTGGTTACCGAATGGCGGGCCATCGACAACGCGCGGGCCCGGAAGCAGATTGCCACGCGCCGCAGGCACCACCACAACACCAAAACCAGCTTTCTCTCCAATCTTGAGGACAGGGGAACCCAGGGACCCAAAGATGAGCTGGTGGACGACTCAAGACAGGCCGCAATTGAAGAGCTCGGTGAGTGCTTGAAGGCCATCGGCAACGATGGGAAGTATTTCGGGGAATTCACTCTGTCGGTTGTCTTGTATGACCGGCAGGAGGCCAGAGTCCGCGAAGCGATTCCTGAATTCCAGAAGGTTTTCACGACACACGATGCGCTGCTCTATGAAGAGCGCTACAACCTGCTGAACGCCTTCTTTGCGACCGTGCCCGGCAATCATGCCTTCAATCTCCGCAAACAGGAGATGCTGAATACCAACTACGCCGATTTGTCTTTTCTGTTCACGATTGACGAGGGACGGCAGTGGAATGATCACCTGAACGGCGAATACCTAGCTGTCCTCGAAACCGACCACTCCACTCCTTACTATGTGAACCTCCACGACCAGGACGTCGCCCACACCCTAATTCTCGGCTACACGGGATCAGGGAAATCCTTTTTGCTGAACTTCCTGGTCCAAAACCTTCAGAAGTACGAACCATTGACCTACATCTTCGACCTTGGTGGCAGCTACCAAAGCCTGACCCAGATTTTCGGTGGATCGTACCTAAATGTAGGCCTCGAATCACTGACCTTTACCATCAACCCGTTCTGCCTGGAAGCGACACGCGAAAACCTCAACTTCCTGTACCTGTTCGCCAAGGTGCTGATCGAGGCCAATGGGAAATACGAACTGACGGGCCAGGATGAAAAGGCTCTATATGCCGGCGTTGAAAGGATGTACAAGTTGGAGCCGGAAAGCCGGACGCTGAGCAACTTCTCCTCCATGCTCGGGCCACTTGGGGAACGGTTGCACCGCTGGACCCGCGCCGGGCAGTTCGGCTACGTGTTCGATAACGCGCAAGACACGCTCACCTTCAGCCGCTTCCAAACCTTTAACTTCGACGGCATGCAGCAGTACCCCGATGTGCTGGAGCCGTTGCTCTTTTATGTCCTGCATCGGGCCTCGAACCAGATCGAAGACGCGGAGCTGACCGCCACGTTTAAGGCGTTCATTCTGGATGAAGCCTGGATTTTCCTGCGTAGTCGCACGATCCGCGACTACATCACGCGGGCCGAAAAGACGTGGCGTAAGAAAAACGCCGCGATGATCCTGGCCACCCAGTCCGTTCACGAACTGATGCAGTCGGACATGCTCGCCGTTGTTAACGAATGCTGTGCGACGAAGATCTTTCTGGCCAATCCCAGCATCGACCACAAGCTCTATGCGGAGATCTTCCATCTCAATGACACCGAACTGGATCTGCTTTCGAGCCTCGTCCCAAGCGTGACCTGCTAATCAAGCAACATGCCGGCTCAAAAAGGCGCGCCTGAATGTCGACTCGCTTTCTTATTGGATGGCAACCAACAACCCCAAAGACAACGTGACCAAACGCGAGTATCTCGACCGCTACGGCGTCGTCGATGGACTCTCTCGTTTGGCTCACGAATTTCCGTTCGTTTCAGACCTAAGATGACCGGAGGAACCGTGAACCGTCCTGCTTTTCTTGCCGCCCTAAATGGCTGGGGCATCCATCCTCAGCTCTGCCGACCACGCGACCCGCGTTGTCCACTACCACGCTAACGACATCGTCGCGATCCGCGCGAAGATGCGCTACACCACTCTGATCGAAGTTTTGCGATGAAGTCGAAGGCACGTACCCAGACAAGACCGTCCAGTAGTCATGTGGTGACCCCGAGCCAAGACAAGTCCAGAAGAGTTCACCGATATTAATGCAGCAGCATCTGTATATCGATCCGCACGGGCGGGGCTAGCTTTGCCTTTGGGAACCAATTCTCTTCTCGATGCCACCATTATTTGCTTTCTTTCATTACGCATCCCGGGGCTAGAGAGATATACATACTGAATTTGGCTAGTCGCAAAACCTCTCTTGGCGCAAGAAGCCTCTGCAGGATAGAAGAGATAGAACGCAGACCCGTGCCTGGTGACTACAGGAAGTTTCTCACTCCTACGCGCAGAAGGCGTCCTTTACTTTTCTCGTGCACTACGACGGAACCGCGTTTGAGTTCAACAGTTGCAACCCCGTTGAAACTCTCGGGAACATCAAGCATAAGTATCATGTACTTGGTCTTGTTCGTGCTTTTTGCCGGCAGCCATTTGTATGTGGATTCCCCGAACAGGTTGCCGTTCGTCACCGTCGCGCGCCGCGGAATGGGAAATGGAGTGGTACTAAATTCAAAACCCCGACAAAGTTCCCGACATTTCCACGGTGCATGAGCACGGCTATAGGACTCTTCCCAGTTGCCGACCCAAGGAAAATCCTGTCGAGTAAAAAGATATAAGACCAAGAGGCGCAAGCGTGGATTGCAGACCGCAATAAAAGCTTTCTCAACGGCTAGATCCAAAAGGTGCGCGGTGTAATGACCAAATCTACCAGTCTCAGTCGTACGCAGATTCAGAAAGCCCCCTTTTTTCATTGGTGCATTGGGCCACTGAAATTCGGCATCGGGCTCGATCGACATTTGCTTGCTGAACGTTGCGGGGCAGACTTTGCTGCGTGTGGCCGGCATGTCAAAAAGAGTTACGCCGGACTCTAGGAAGGGCGGGCCGAATGTGACGTGATGATTCCAGGAAATTGGCCGGTCGAACGTGGCTAGATTGAAAGCAGTCTCTTCGCAATACACAACGGGCTGAACGCGATCGAGAGAAATCACGCGCCGCAACCGCATTTGGGCCTGCGGCAGATCAGCGTCATAAGCAAGCGTTGGTGTCGATCCTTCAGGGGTTGGCTGTCGACGCCAATCCACGACAGGAGCTTCACCATGGGTGCTGTGGCCTGCGGCAATCTCTTCTGGAGAGGGCGGACCAAAGTAGTCAAAGCTAATACTGTGCCCAGCAATGCCTGCCAACAACCTGCCTTCAGGCGGCGGTCCATATATTCGATTGTGTTTTCGCGGTGCGTATGTCGACGGGTCTATGGTTCTCCACGTCGGTTTCCACAAAGGATTGACGGCACCATGCTTGCGCGAAACCAGTTCGCAAATATGTCCGCCACCTTCAAGGACGGAAACGTGACCCCATGCACTCTCGATGCGGAACCCAGGGCGCCCGTCCAGAATGTTCGAACGACGAACCAGGGAAGAGGTACGTTTGGGAACGCGATGTGCCATTGGCCATCCTTGAACCAGATGAAGAGGGATTTATAGCAGGCCGAGCGTCATTGCACAAAGCCCTTCACCCGTCGCAAGACCTAGTCAGATTCTGCCGGGCTTCCGCTCTGCGCCGATCTGCCGTGTGCTTACTCGGAAACGACGTCATACTCAGTGCGGTCCAGACTCTGAAGAAGACCGCCGGCAGGATTGAAGATCCAGTTGAATAGCAGGCCGACGAAAAGGAGGCCTGCGAAACCAGTGGCCAAGATAAAACCATATTTTGGGCCACCGAAGGCGTCACTGATGGCGCCCATAGCCAATGGCCCCAAGGCGGCCGCCCCACAAGTGAAGAATAGAATGACGCCCGCCACCGCGCCATGTTCAGTCTTGCGGAAGCAACTGATACCCTTGGAGTTGATCGTGGGGTAAATGACGGACATGAAGAGTCCCGAGAATGGCAGGAGGAATACCGCGGTTCCGATTCCCCCCACCATACTGCCCATGAAGCAGGCAAAAATCGCGAGGCTGAAAATGGTGACGACGGCGGTCCAATTCAGGCGGCCGAGTATCCATGATCCGATGAATCTACCAGCAGCCCTAAGGATGAAGAAAATCGATATTGCGTAAGCCGCCATGAAGGTTGCGGAGCCATGATAAGTGGCAAAAGCGTGGGCATCCAGACGTAAACGGCGCATTCGACAGCTACATAGAGAAATATCGCTGCAGAAAAACCAAGAGCATAAGGGTTCTTCATCATGCCGAGCGTGCGTTTCAGGTCGATCGGTTGTTCGGCAGTTCTTGTGGTCTGCGGGTACCTGACAAACGAAGCGGTGACAATGAGGACAACGCAGATTGTCGCTGCGATGACGTAAAGCCACTTCCATGAGGTACCTGCCGCCAAGAGGCGGGCAACAATCGCGGGCCCGATGATCGCACCGACGGCAAAAAATCCCTCTACTGCATTCATGGTCGCGGTGTGTTCAGTGGTCGATCGTGTGATGTCCCCGATGAGAGCGAGCGCCCCGGTTTTGAAAATTCCGATTGCAGTGCCCGAAACCACCAAGAGAACAAGAAAGAACTGGAAGGACTGGCCCAGAGAGAATAGGTAAGAATTGAGGGCGAACAGGACCAGTCCTAGAATGATAGTTTTCTTCCTGCCAAGTTTATCCGCGAGGTAGCCGAGGAAAATTCCCGCGAACGCGATTCCGGCCATGGTGGCATAGTGAAAAGCGCCCGCGACCGTCATGCTGAGATGGAATTCTTTGATGACTTCAGGAATGATGACGCCCACAGAATCTGTCGTCATCGCGAACATCATGAACATGAAAAACGTGAGCCACTTGATGACCGCTAGACTTCTTTGACTCCCCGCAGCATTCTTCATCGGCCTTCCTCAGAACGGGCAGTCCCGGGTGATGACTCCCATGTCGTTACGACTCGTTCCTGTGCTGGGTTGGTTGTGGAGTACGTAATTAGCGCTCGCGGCTCTGCGAGATCGACCTCGAGTTTCGCCCAGTGGCCGTTACCTTTCCAGGTGATCGCCAGAGTTTGGTTAGTCGGAGTCGCCACATGTGTTTCACCTCCAAAAGCGGGATGTCGTGTTGCGTAGGAGAATGAGATCAAGAAGTTGTCGTACCACGGGGTCTGCGAGAGCGCTTTGCAGTTCTGAAGAAGTGTAGTAGTGCCGGTTAATGTCCCGACCGACTTGTGTCCGAGCCAGGAGTTCCATGTCATTCGTACCCGCGAGCAATCCCACGTAATAAACTTGCGGAATACCGGGAACAAAGAATTGGATTGCGCGCGCGATCAGGTACTCGTTCCGCGTCTTCCCAGAGCGTCGAAGAAAGTGCAATTCACCTGATATAGGTCAAGGTTGTTCGCAGCCGCACCCGTAGCCTGTCGGCTCTGGTCGTTACTGCGAGAGTGGATCGTTTCTACAAGTTTGTCGATTTCGTCGGGAGCAAGGAGACCGGGTTCGCCTTTCCCGTCCGCGCCGACATCAATGACGCCTATGCCGTCGTGCGTATCGAGTACGGTGATGGAATTTGTGGCCGAATTGCAAGCCAGTGGGCAAGGGATCTGGCATCGCCCGTAAAAAGCGAATGCAACACCAGCGGTGGAAGCGCGAAATCATAGACCCAATCGACCTGACGGGCGATTTCCAGCTGTTTCAAATGGTGGCTGTGAATTTCGACCAGGACTTCCATCCCGAGCCCGTGGGCCTTCTGCGTAAGGGACTCAATAAAACGAAAAGTTTCCGGAATCATGAAACAGCTCGTTCCGGCTTTCTTGATGGCATAGCCGACTGCATCGAGCCAATCAGACGCACGCCTGCCTCTTGAAACCGGCCGAGGATGGTATCCAGATAAGCTTCGCCCTGGGGATGGGTTACGTCGATATCGACCTGCTGCGGAGTAAACGTGGTCCAGAGTAATCGTTTCTCGCCCGATTCGAGGACGGCACTTGTAAATGGCAGCCCGGGGCGTGGACGATAGATTCGCAGGAGGTCCGCTTCGCTCGCACCTGCGGGAAAAATGCGATCGTAGGTGAGAAACATTCCAACGAAGGGCGAGTCCGCGCCCCGGTGGGAGAAGTCCTTGAATTGTGGGGAGTCACTGGATATGTGATTAACAATGAGGTCCGCCACCAACTCATGATTCACCCCCAGGGCTCGCACGTTATTCCAATCGCCAAGACGAGAGTCGACTTCTGTATGATCTGCCGGGTCGAAACCAGCATCGGCCCCATCAATGGGATGAAAAAATGGAAGCAGGTGCACGCCCCCAAACACGCCGGCGAGGGAGCCGCTGAGTAGGGCTTCTAGTTCAGTGAGATCTCCAGACAGACGATCAACATAAGTTGATGAGTTGGACTTGATTCTTCAAGGTCACAGGTGTCCCGTGATTCGATCTGGGCTCAGGAGAGGAAACCCAACAAAATCCAAGCTGCAGCTGGAACACTTCTAGAAGCATGCGACGCGAGATGTCAAGGATATTGCCACAGATTAATCCATAAGTTGTATATGGTAATATTCGGCGGCAAAGGATATTTTGGGGTTACGCTGGCTGCTCTGTGGACGCGGTATTAAGAAAAGGGACTTGATGGCAAATCATAAATATCGCCAGATTTTCGACAAAATTCAGGAAGATATCTCATCCGGTCACTACAAGCCTGGACAGCGTTTGCCAAGCGAAGCTGAATTGGTTCGTCGCTTTGGGGCCTCCCGAATGACGGTATTCAGGGCGATGCGGGAGTTGCAGTCCCTGGGTGCGGTGACCCGCCGTGTTGGTTCCGGCACTTTTGTGTCATCTAGCGCGAACACCGGAAGCCATGTGTTTGGACTCTTGATCCCCGAGCTAGGGCAGACGGAGATTTTCGAGGTGATCTGCCAGGGCATGATGGAAGCACAACAAGCCATGCATCACTCTTTACTCTGGGGGAACGCAGGGTCGCAGGAAAAAGAAAAGGAACAGGCCGCGGAGCAACTCTGCCGACACTACATCTCTCGGAAAGTATCAGGCGTATTTTTTGCTCCCGTCGAATTCAGCACGAATGGGTTTCAGGCAAACCATCGGATTGCGGCCGCTCTTGATCGAGCTCGTATTCCGATTGTCCTCCTTGATCGTTGCCTGGAGCCTTATCCCCAACGAAGCAAATACGATTAGTCGGGATTGATAACCGACGTACAGGGTATCTCGCAACTGAGCACCTGATCAAAGTTGGCGCGAAACGCATCGCATTTTTCGCCAGACCGAACTCAGCGCCGACGGTGGACGCCCGTATCGCCGGATATCGCGAATCCCTTATGTCGCAGGCAGCGGGGGCAGGCCTGATTTGGTCCGAATGGGGGATGCGTCCGACGCAAAGTTTATTAAGTCGATATTGAAGAAAGATCGCCCCGACGCGTTTCTCTGCGCAAATGACCATACCGCGGGAAATCTAATGCATACGCTCATATCGCTGGGTCAGCGGATCCCGGAGGACATTCGTATGGTGGGCATCGACGATGTGAAGTATGCGCGCCTGTTGCCGGTGCCGCTTACGACTCAACACCAGCCTTGCCATGACATCGGGAGAATAGCATTGGCAGTAATGCTTGACAGGATTGCCAATCCCGATTTGCCTCCGCGCGATGTGCTTTTGGGATGCGAACTCATAGTTCGTCAGTCGTGCGGCCAGCTCTCGAAATAGACTGCCTTCACTCGTGCGCACGCCTGACCGCTGAATCCTGCGTCAAAGAGCTCCCCAGGAGCGCCGTGCGCTCACGCACCGAATGCCAAGTGGTATAGTCAGGTTTTTGGAAGTTGTCTGCAAATGATCTTGACAACTTGAAACCTTCAAAGCTACAAGTTCAATCCGTGAGTGGTCGATCAGAGTTGATCTGACCGCATGATCCCAGAGGCAGTTTCATCCCGGATTCAGATGTTTGTCTTTTCCGCGTCGAAGGGGCGAAAAATATGACGAATGCTCGGTCGTTGGTTTCAGGTCAGCTCTCGAAGTTTGCAGCCACGTTCCTCCTCCCCCAAACCAAGTTATCAGTCGGCCAGACTGGTATCGCGTCCACACAGCGACGCCCTTTCAAGCTGATGATGCTGGTTTTTGGTCTCGTCGTCATAGCTATGACGTGTTTGTCTGTGACTGCCCAGGTCAGATTCGGAACCGTCCTGGGAACTATTGTTGATTCCAGCGGGGCCACGGTCTCGGGAGCCACCGTGAAGTTGAACAATCTAGGTACCAGCGAGGCCCGCACCACCCAGACCAGCAGCGCGGGAACATTTACCTTCCCTAACTTAACCGCGGGGCTGTACCGGGTCGAGGTTGAGATGGCGGGGTTCAAGCACTTCACTCGAGAGAACGTGGAGGTCCAGGTTGACGTTAGCACCCGCGTGGATGCCGCGTTGCAGGTGGGCAGTGTGACGGACAGCGTCATAGTTACCACCGAGGCGCCGCCATTGCAGACCGACAGTGCCTCTCTCGGGACCGTCATTAATCAAACGGCGGTAGAGAGCATTCCGCTCAGCGGCAGGAATATCAACAACATGCTGACGCTGGTGCCGGGCGTAGTCGCCCAGGGCGGTACCTACGGCAATGCGGTCTCAAACCAGGCGGGCGGGTCGAGAACGAACGCCATCGGATTCGGAAACTACGCGATCGGTGGAGGCTTTGGGAACCAAAGCTCTTTCTACATCGATGGCGTCGCCTCCAATGCACCCGCCGGCAATCTAAACTCGCTCATTCCCTCTCAGGATGTAGTGCAAGAGTTCCGCGTCGTCACCAACAATGTCGCCGCTGAGTATGGGAACTACGCCGGAGGTATCATTAACCTCACCACGAAATCGGGAACCAACGCTTTTCACGGCACGGCTTATGAGTATCTGCGCAATAAGGTGCTAAATGCGAACGATTACTTCTCGAACCAGGCCGGACTGGCTCGGGTGCCTCTGATCCAAAACCAGTTTGGCGGGACAATCGGCGGACCGATACGGAAGGACAAGACGTTCTTTTTCTTTGGTTACGAGTATCAAAAGCTGAAAACCGGTACCCTGGTCACCACGACAGTTCCTACCACGGCCGAATTAGGAGGCGACTTTACGGCACCCGGCCTGCCTGTGATCTACGATCCAACCACGGGCAACCAATTTCAATGCAACGGAGTGCTCAACAAAATCTGCCCGGATCGACTTGACCCCTCCGCGCTGGCACTTTTTGCGAAGTCCTATCCTGCCCCTAACCAGCCCGGCTTACTAACGAACAACTTCATCGTTCAACAGGCCACGGGAGGCGTCAACGAGCAATACAACGCGCGTGTCGACCACCGTTTGTCCGAAAAGAACAGCTTGTTTGCCCGCTATTCCTATTGGAAGGCAGACAGTGACCCCTATGACGCCTGGGGGACGCTAACGCAGGGTCAGGGTCACACGGGCATCTATACTCACTCGGCTATCCTCGGAGATACTCATGCCTTTAACTCTTCGACGATTCTCGATCTTCGTCTTTCTTACCTCCGGGTTTTTCAGCATGAATTTCCCATCAGCCAAGGCGTCGACCTGTCTCAATTCGGCGCCGGCTGGGGAAATCTTGCAAGCCAGCTTGTAGCCCCCGCGAACTATCCCGCAATGAATTTCAACGACAGCCTCGGGGTCACTGGCAGCAACGGCATTGGTTCGGAGCTCTTTTGGCATCAGAATGTGTACGGTCTGTCGGGAACTCTCACCAAGATTGTGGGTCGCCACCAGCTCAAATTTGGGGGCGTGGTGCGCCACGTGCAATGGATTTCCGATCCAGAAAACGGGGTACTCACCCTGAACTTCGACCAGTCGGCGACCGCGAACGCGTCCGGCGCGGGCGGCACTGCAGTGGCGTCGGCATTGCTCGGAGTCATCGGCGCACAAGGCACACAGGTGGCGCCCGGTATGATTGGCGGCTCCAGAGCGTACTTCAACTCCTACGGTTTCTTTGTTGACGATACCTTCCAGGCCACCAGAAAGCTCACCGTCACAGCCGGTCTCCGCTGGGATCAGCCCAGTGTTTTCTCGGAAGCGAGCAATAATGACACGGTGTTTCTGCCGGACCAGGCCAGCCCCCTGGGATCGTTCTTTAATCCGGTCACAGGACAAACCCAGCAACTTAAGGGAAACGTCGCTTTGGTTGCCAGTCCGTCGTGGCCTTCCCAGAGAGAGGACAATTTGCACTGGAAGTTGTTTTCGCCGCGGCTTGGGTTAGCCTATCGCCTCACCGATAAAACTGTGTTGCGCGGGGCGTACGGCATTTCCTATCCGCCCAGCACGCTCAGCCAAGACGGGCCGAACCTCTCCCCTGTCAATCTAGCTCCGGCTTCCGGTGGTCCCCTTGCCACAGTGGCTAATCCGTTTCCTTCCGGTCTCCCCCAGCCGCTGCGGCGAAGTGCAACCCCCGGTGACTTCTACGGACAGGGCATCTTTGCCATGCGCACGCCTGGCGACAAAATGCCATATGTGCAGCAGTGGAACGCGGCAGTCGAACGGCAGATCGGCAAGGATGCCTCCCTTACGGTGGCATACGCGGGATCGAGGGGAACCCACCTTCTTATGCAGGGGTGGGCTACCGTTTCGAATTTCAACCAGAATCAGTTGCCCGATCAGTATTTTTCCATGACACCGGCTGCGTTGCAGGCCCAGGTTCCGAATCCGTTCTTCGGAATTATTACGACCCCGGGACCCCTCTCCGGACCAACGGTTGCCACCGGACAGCTTTTGCTGCCCTTCCCGCAATACCAGCGAGTTCTATTCCTGGATCCGCATAGAGGCACCTCAAACTACCGGTCACTACAGGCGTCGTTCATGAAACGATTCGGAGGTAAAGGCATCCTGAGCGTTGCCTATACCTGGTCGCGACTGATGTCCAACACCGACAGCACAAGTGCATTCTTGGACGAGGGATTTATTTTCGGCGGGGCGACTCAGGACAACAACCATCTGGAGAGAGAATACTCGGTGAGTTCTTACGACATTCCTCACAACCTTTCCGTTGGGTACGGTGTTGATTTGCCCTTCGGTAAAAACAAGCACTACATGAGTGACGCTCACGGAGTACTAAACGCGGTCATCGGTGGGTGGCGGGTCAACGGCATCACCACCATACGGAGCGGTGTCCCCATTAGTTCGTACCAATTTTTCCCGGGGTCGGCTCTTAGCCAGTTTGGCGGTGGTCAAGGTTACTTCGGAGCGCAAGGCCTCTGGATGCGGCCCGATCTTGTATCGGGGTGCAACCTGAAGGCATCGGGCTCGCGTGAATCCCGGGCAGCCAACGGCTGGTTCAACACGGCCTGCTTCCAGCCCGTAAATACTTCCTCTGAGGTCAGATTCGGCGATGCGCCCCGGAACATTGATACTGTTCGCATGGATCACATGAACAACTGGGATTTCTCCATCGCAAAACGCAACGACATCACAGAGCGTGTGTATCTGCAATTCACCGCGGAATTCTTTAATGCGTTCAATCATGTACGATTCGGCACGCCAAACGAGCAGGTAGGTAACCCAAACTTCGGCATTGTGACTTCGCAGGTGAATCCGCCTCGCGCAATTCAATTCGGTCTGCGAGTTGGGTTCTGATAATCCTTGGTCGGCACCGCCCAGAAATGAGCGGTGCCGCCACCCCAATCAGCGCCATATTCCCAACGCATACGAAGAGGCCCGTGCTGATGATGAACCAGCGTCTTTTCCTCGCTCTGGGGTTAGCTTCGGCTGGCCTGCTGATTCTCCCGCCAAGCTCTGCGCAGGAACGGCCGACGGCGCCCAAGGTGACTGTGCAAAGTGACGGTACCGTCGAAGTGCCTGCCCAAACCGTGCCGATGTCGCCCTTCCTCAGCTCCGAAGCAAGAGCCTACGTTACGCAGCATTTGAGGGACATGCAGGATCCCGAGATTCTGAAGCAGGATGAGGGCGTTCCCCGTTTCATGAAGGGATACCTGGCGCGCGACTACCAACTCTTTGCCGTTGAGAAGAAGGACCAAAAGGTCGGGGGTGTACACGCGTTTGTTTACACGCCCAAATCTGGGGTCTCGGCGAAGAACAAAGACAGGGTCCTGATCAATCTTCATGGGGGCGGATTTTCCGGTTGCTGGCCTGGTTGCGCGGAGCTCGAGTCTATTCCCGTTTCTGCCTTGGGAGGGATTGAAGTAGTCAGTGTCGACTACCGCGAAGGCCCGGACCACAAATTTCCCGCAGCGAGTGAAGACGTCGCAGCGGTTTATCAAGAACTGCTGAAGACGCATAAGCCCCAAAACATCGGCATATACGGCTGCTCGGCGGGTGGAATGCAGACTGCGATGTCCCTGGCATGGTTTCAGAAACACTCGTTGCCTGTCCCCGGGGCGATCGGGATCTTTTGCGCATCGGCCGGCGGCATCTTCGGAGGCGATGCGCTGTACACGGCAGTTCCGCTCGGCGAAGCGCGCTTATCTCAGCCCATTGCTCCCGGAGCGCGACCGCCCTTGAGTTACTTCAGCGAAACTGATCCGAAGGACCCACTTGTGTCTCCCATTAACTCGCCGGAAGTTCTCGCGAAGTTTCCTCCGACGTTGATCATCACCGGCACGCGCGGTTTTGAGCTGAGCTCCGCTCTCTATACTCACGAGCAGTTGGTCAAGCTAGGCGTTGAAACCGATTTGCATGTTTGGGAAGGACTCTTTCACGGGTTCTTCTACAACGTAGATGTTCCTGAGTCCATGGATGCTTTGAACGTGATTGTCAAGTTCTTCGATCGCCACCTGGGCCGGGAGTGATGCGCGTCAGGGCAGAAGCAGACAGTTGTGCGGGAAAAAGAGAATGCTGAAAACGAGATCTCGCGGTGTTTTGATTTTCATTGTCATTGTTGCGAGTCTATCGGCCGGAGCTGAGCCCCCTAATGCCCGCGAGCACTGGGTAAGCGCGTGGAGCGCTGCCATGCATGCTCCGCTACCCTTCCCAGGGCTTCCCCCTTCGCCCGTGTTCGAAAACCAGACCATTCGCATGATTGTGCGCCCGACTATTAGCGGGGAACGCATCCGGATCAGACTCTCTAACGCGTTCGGGACGTCGGCTTTGAAAATTGGCGCTGCCCACATCGCGATCGCCGCGCAAGACTCGAAGACTGTCCCGGAGTCTGATCACACCCTGACCTTCGGCGGTGCTTCGTCCATCAGTATTCCACCGGGGGCGCCAGCCTTGAGCGACGCTGTGGACTTGCATGTTTCGCAGTCCAGCGAGATCGCGGTGAGCCTTTTTCTGCCAACCAAGACACCTTCGTCGACCGTTCATTTTTGGGGACAGCACAAAAGCTACATTTCGGAGACCGGCGATTTCAGTGGCAAACCGGAGATGCCGAACGCCACGGCGAACGCGTCATGGTACTGGCTGGCGGATGTCGAAGTATCGGCTCCATACCAAGCCGGGGCAATCGTGGCTTTCGGCGATTCCATCACCGATGGAGTGGGGGCGAACCAAGGCGATTACACCGACTGGCCCGACCTTCTGGCGAATCGCCTGGCGAGCGAGCAGGGAGCCCCCACTCTTGCCGTTGTAAACGAAGGTATCGGTGGGAATCGCATTCTGCGCGACGGTGCCGGCGTAAGCGCGCTGGCGCGCTTTGATCGCGACGTCCTGGCACAGCCGGGCGTTGTCAACCTGATCGTGCTCGAAGGAATTAACGATATCGGCTGGCCGCACATGAAGCCGAGATTACCGAACGGCAACACCATGAAAGAGGCTCCGTTTGCCAGTGAACTGGTGACTACGCAAGAGCTGATCATAGGCCTGCAGCAGATCATTGAGCGCGCTCATCAGCATGGAATAAGAGTGTTCGGCGCCACATTGACGCCTTACGAAGGCGCTGATTACTACAGCGAGGACGGGGAGGCTACGCGTCAGGCCGTGAATCAGTGGATTCGCACCAGCGGTGCATTCGACGGCGTTTTCGATTTCGACGCTGCTGTGCGCGATCCAAGCCATCTGGGTCAGTTTCGCGAAGGCTATCACTCCGGCGACCATCTGCATCCCAGTGCAATCGGTTACAAGGCAATGGCGAACGCGGTAGACCTCACGATGTTGAGGCGCGGGGTGACTTCGAGTACGAAGAAGTAACCTCGCATGGGCATTGCAAAGCGCCGGTAGGAATGGCAGGACCGTGTGAAGATCAAGCAAATCGCGCTGGTTAACATGCTGTTCTGGGGCGTTTGCCTGGGGCAGAGTGGATCAGTACGGCCAACTACGAACCTTCCTGATGCGGAATTCCCGCGGATCAACAGTGACCTGAGCGCCACCTTCCGGGTGCAGGCGGACCACGCGCTTAAAGTACAACTCCTGATGGAGTTGGGCCAGTCGACCTACAACATGGTCAAGGGGAAGGACGGTTATTGGAGCGTAACGACAAAGCCCTTGTTGCCCGGCTTCCACTATTACGCGGTTTCGGTCGACGGATTTGCCGCAAACGATCCGGGCAGCCGAGTGTTCTTCGCTGCACGCAAGGAAGTCAGCGGCTTGGAGGTTCCGAGTTCAGAGTCAGAATTCTTTGCGATCAAAGACGTGCCGCACGGCACGGTACGCACCGAATGGTATTTCTCGAAAACCACTGGTGAAACAAGGCGACTGTTTGTCTATACCCCACCGGGATACGACCTGAGCACTTCGCGTTTTCCGGTCTTGTACCTTCAGCACGGCTACGGCGAAGACGAAGCCGGTTGGAGCGACCAGGGCCATGAGAACTTCATTCTGGACAATCTGATCGCCGCTCACAAAGCCGCGCCCATGATCATCGTGAACGAGAATGGGCTTCCCGGCCCAGATTTTCAACCGCCTCCGCCGCCACGTGCGGGTTCAAAGCCGCCTCCAGTAGGGCAGGTGGCGCGCTACTTCATGAATGAACCGTACGACACTTTCGACCGGCTGGTTTCCCGCGACCTGATTTCCTTTATTGATGCAAACTTTCGCACCATCGCAGACCGTGAACACCGGGCAATTGCCGGCCTTTCCATGGGTGGGGCCCAAGCGCTTCGCAT
The DNA here is from genome assembly GCA_963779255.1 of Terriglobia bacterium. Lineage (GTDB taxonomy): Bacteria > Acidobacteriota > Terriglobia > Terriglobales > Acidobacteriaceae > JAIQFF01. The sequence goes on from CAVZXU010000040.1 coordinate 35,685, forward strand.
CGGATTCAATCATTTGGATCAGTTCGCCTACATCGGGGCATTCAGTCCCGCGATTGACATCACCGATACCACGAAAGACTACGGCGGGGGTTTGGCGAATCCGGCAAGGCTTAACCAGCAACTGCGGCTGTTATGGATTGGAATCGGCAGTGACGATTTTCTGCTCGCGCCCGTGCAGGAGTCTCACGCAACTTTAGAAAAAGCTGGGATCAGGCACGTGTGGGTGGAGAGCTCCGGCGCTCACGTGTGGACCGTGTGGCGCAAGTACCTGGACGACTTTGCGCCGAGGCTTTTTCAATGAGCCTGACAGATACGTGAGGAAAGGCATGAACTAGCTTGAGTTCATGATCGGGTTGGCGACCGTTCGCGTGGTGTTCGGCACCTGCAAGAGGCCGGACGGCAAGATCTCCGCGGAGTGAAAGGATACTGAGTGAGATTCAAATACGTTTTGTTAGCTATCAGCGTAGTTTGCACGTCGTGTTGGGGGCAGGAGCTCAAGTCACGGTCGGCTCCAACGAATGTCCCCGGATCGGAATTCCCACGGCTCAACAGCGATCTGAGCGCGACCTTCCGCGTGAAGGCTGAACAGGCAAAAAAAGTCCAACTCCTCATGGAACTCGGGCAGTCGACCTACGACATGGCTCAGAGTACGGATGGCTTCTGGGAAGTCACGACGAAGCCCCTCCTGCCGGGTTTCCACTACTATCTCATCTCCGCGGATGGATTCGATTCGACCGATCCCGGAAGCAGAACCTTCTTTGCCGCTCGCAAGGAGGTCAGCGGGATTGAAGTTCCAGCTCCAGAGTCGGAATTCTTTGCGATCAAGGATGTGCCGCACGGCGCCATCCGAATTGAGTCGTATTTTTCCAAGGCAACAGGGGAATGGAGAAGAATCTTTGTCTACACGCCTCCAGGATACGACCAGGGCTCTGAGCGTTATCCGGTTTTATACCTTCAGCACGGGTGGGGCGAAGACGAAGCCGCGTGGAGCCATCAGGGGCACGAGAACTCCATTCTGGATAATTTGGTCGCGGCTCACAAAGCCAAGCCCATGATCATCGTGAACGAGAATGGAATGACAGGAATCAACTTTCAACCCCCTCCTCCGCCTCGACCCGGATCCACTCCAGCTCCGCCACCACCTCGTGCGATTCCGAATGCGATCAAGGAAGAGCGGTACACATTGTTCGACAGTGTCATTTCCAGTGACCTGGTGCCCTTCATTGATTCGCATTTCCGCACCATACCAGACCGGGAACATCGCGCCCTGGCCGGCCTTTCCATGGGAGGCGGCCAGGCGATTCGCATCGGACTTAATCATCTCAATCAATTTGCCTATCTCGGCGCCTTCAGTCCCGCGCTTTTCATAACCGATACGGCGAAAGACTACGACGGCATCCTGGCGGATCCGGCGAAGGCGAACCCGCAACTTCGGTTGTTGTGGATCGGAGTCGGCAGCGACGATTTTCTACTCGCATCGGTCAAAAATTCTCATGAGGCGTTAGAGAAAGGTGGAATCAAGCACGTGTGGGTGGAAAGCTCCGGCGCTCACGTGTGGACCGTGTGGCGCAAGTACCTCGCCGATTTTGCGCCGAGGTTGTTTCAGTGAAGCGCTAAGGCCTACTCAATGCGCAGGACGACTGATACAAGGTTATGACGAAGCCAGCGCTCATGGTCGGGTTGGGCGAGGTGTTGTGGGACATATTGCCCTCCGGTAAGGTGCTGGGTGGCGCGCCCGCTAACTTCGCATACATGACGAACGTATTGGGGGACGAAGGAATCGTCGCCAGCCGGATCGGCAATGATGAATTAGGGCGCGAGGCCTGCCGGGTGATGCAAAGCCTCGGATTGAACACGTCGTACCTGCAGCAGGACAACGAGCACGAGACCGGTACTGCGGCGGTGTCGATCGATCCCGCGGGCCAGCCGAATTTTACTATCAAAGAACTGGCTGCGTGGGATTTCCTCCAATGGACGGCAGAGTGGGAAGACTTATCCAGCAGGGCTGACGTGATCTGCTTCGGTTCACTCGCGCAGCGTTCGCCGGGATCCGCAGTTGCAGTCGAATCTTTCCTGCAAACCGCACGGCCGAAAAGCCTGCGAATATTCGATGTCAATCTACGGCAGTCGTTCTACGACCAAAATGTCTTGGGGAAATCGCTTCGGCGCGCGCATATTGTCAAGCTCAATGACCAGGAATTACCTCAGGTTTCCCGGTTGCTTAACCTGGGCGTCGGGACTGAAGAAACACTCGCCAAGCGATTGCTCAACGAGTATGGTTTGTTGTTGGTTTGCATAACGCGCGGGGCTCTGGGCAGCATTCTGGTTTCAGAGTCTCAGACGGTTCAGCATGGCGGCTTTCGCGTGAAGATTGCCGATGCGATCGGTGCCGGGGACGCCTTCACGGCCTGCCTTGCTCATTATTACCTGCGAGGGCATTCTCTTGAAGACCTCAGCGAACTTGCGAACCGCTTTGCGTCATGGGTCGCGACCCAGAGGGGCGCAACTCCTCCAATAAACGCCAGCCAGTTACAAGATATCTTGGCTGGGGCGATTCGGTGAACGTCGAGTGCTTGAGGTGTCAGAGGTGATATGTATTCGCGATTCTTCCGAAAGTTAGTGTGGTTCGTCCTCGGGCTGGCTACGTTCGCGTCGGCGCAGCGGACAGACTCATGCACTGGGCTGATGAAGTTCAAGGGTCCGGGCGTGGAAATCACCAAAGCTACACCGATTGCTGCCGGAACCACCGAACCCAATCCCTACGGCCCGGGCCACAGTGCTCCCCTTCCAGCCTACTGCCGCGTCGAAGGAGTCATCAATCGCCGCATCGGTGTGGGCGGCGAAGAGTTTGGAATCAACTTCGCCCTGGCGATGCCTGACCACTGGAACAGCGATTTTCTAATGCAAGGCGGAGGCGGCGGAAATGGCGTTGTACTACCCCCGCTTGGCCTGGTCGCTGCGGGAGATACGCCCGGACTTATGCGCGGCTTCGCGGTGGTCAGTACAGATACTGGCCATAAGAGTCATGGGGGCGCTTTTGATTTCGGCTTCATGACAGACGAGCAAGCCTATCTGGATTTTGCATACCTCGCCAATGCCCAGGTGGCGGCGCTCGCCAAACAACTCATCGCGCAGTACTACTCAAAGCCGGCGGCTCATTCCTACTTCTCCGGATGCTCCACCGGCGGGCGCGAAGGCATGATTCTCTCGCAGCGCTATCCTACGGTTTTCGACGGTATCATCTCCGGCGATCCGGCCATGCGTACAGGGCTTTCCAATCTGGCCATCGGGAGGTGGATACCCATTGCCTTCAACCAGATCGCGCCGAGGGACGCGAATGGGAAACCAATCATTGAGCAGTCCATCACAGACCAGGACCGCAAGCTGATCAAGGACGGGCTCTTGAACCGCTGCGACGCGAAAGACGGAGTCGCTGATGGAATGATCTCCGATCCTCTTGCGTGCGATTTCGATCCGGAGATGCTGGCGTGTAAGGGCGCGAAGAGCGACTCCTGTTTGGCTGCGGACAAAGCCGCCGCCATCAAGAAAGCCCTCGCTGGTCCGAAGACCTCAAACGCAACCCAGGTCTATCCTGGGTTCCTTTACGACACAGGCATCACGGACGGCCCGCCGTTCCGGGGATTGCTGTCGCCCGGCCCCGGCCTCTTCGGACCTGCGCCGACTGAGCTGACCCTCGACGTTGATAAGGAAGCTCTGGCAGACATCCAGCCGCTGGTGGACTCGATGTCCACTAACTTGACAACGTTCTCTGGTCACGGAGGAAGGCTGATCTTCTACCATGGCGACAGCGATCCGTGGTTCTCGCCGCTCGATACTTTCACTTACTACAAGGATATGGCCACTGCGAACGGCGGCCTCGAAGCAGTATCAAAGTGGAGCCAGTTTTATTTTGTTCCCGGGATGAGCCACTGCGCCGGCGGCCAGTCGGTTGACCAGTTTGATTTGTTAGGTGCAATGGTCGGCTGGGTAGAGCAAGGAACCGCGCCGACATCAGTGACTGCGACCGGCAAAGCGTTTCCGGGGCGCAGCCGCCCACTCTGCGCTTATCCCAAGCACGCTCAATATAAGGGACAGGGCGACACCGAAGACGCCAACAACTTTGAGTGTCGTTGATCACGCTCGTGCCACATCGTGTTTCTCCGTTCGATTGTCTATGAGCGAATACAATCGGTTCAGTTCATCCAACGCTTTGTCGAAAAAGTGCTGGGCAACGAACTCGGCCTTCGCACATACGGGACAGCACGCGCGATAAACTCTGAAACGCGAGTGCCCCCTCTGACCGCCCGGCAAGCGTACAACTGGAAATCGACTCGTCGACAGTAAACTCTGGGGACAGTTGACCCGTTTCGCTTTCTATCTCGCTTGGCGTACACAAGGGCAATGTTCAGCCGCCGTTCGCAGCAACCGTCCCCGCCGTCGCCGCACTCGGGGTAGTATTCGAGGCACATAAGATTCACCCCCTGTCCTTTGGTCTTCTCACGCCAGCACCAGCCCGTCGTCCTTCATTCCCTGAGCCAGTCCCCAGGCATAACGATGTTCGACGATAAGTGCGTGCCCGAACCACTGAGCATCGTCCTGAACATGCTCGTCTATCCATTCCTTAGCCCGAAGAGTCAAGGGACAGAACGTGTACAGCGTCCCGACGTTGTTGACGAGAACGTCAGGCGAGACTGGTTCCTGCTGTGATGAGTTCAAGGTGTTCTCCTTTTGCGGTTCTGCCGCCGCATCTGCCAAGAGGCGACCACCGTGGAGATCGAAACCCTGACCCCTCGGTTGGTGAGCACCGTCGCAACGGACGGGCTGCTCTTGATGCTGTCTGAATTCTACTGACTCACCGTGCCCAGAACAATGTCACCTTCGTGCCGTGTGGTACGGCTCATGCCGACCAGTTTTGCGATCCTCTCTCACTGATACCAGTGATACCGTTTTACGCGGAAATCCAGGGAATGAGAGAAACCATAGAAACTCCAGCCAGAGATCGGATCTTCTTGTAACCCGCTAAAACACAGGGTATTATCGCAGAAGTGTAGCATTCACAGTGACTTGCAGGTAACGGCGGTAATAGAATCCCTCCCTCTCCGGAACCCTCAACTCATAGAGTGGGACTTCAGACGGGATAGCGCCTATCTATCAAAACGGGCCGCAAAAATATTGGACACGATGCGCACCCGAGCCTAGCTTAGAACAAACACGAACGCGAGGCCAAGTCTTTGCGCAGTGAGAAGGCGCAAACAGAATCCGCGGCGAAAATCGAGAATCCCGCCGAAGGCGATTCACCGTGACTGGAAGGAGATCAAGCCATCGAAGAACAAAAGGGATGTTTCATGAAGCAAGGTCCTTGTGTTGACCTTCCGCAGGAGAATTCGGCCCTTCCCGAGCGCTCCCCGTTAACCGTACGAGAAGCGGCAAAATATCTTGGTGTCAGCCCGCAAACTGTGTATCTTTGGGTTGAGCGAAAGCAGATCCCCCATCTCCGCGTAATGGGTCGAAACATCCGATTCTTGAAATCGGATCTCGAAACGTTTCGCGCTTCATTCAAACAGGAGATGGAGAATGCCTAGAGCACGCAAGTACGACGGAGTTGTCTATCCGCGGACTGGCACCTCAATCTGGTGGATCCGATATCGGGACCGCAACGGAGTTCCCCGGAGAGAATCAAGCCTGACCGCGGACTGGCAAGAAGCAAACAAGAGATTAAGAGAAAGACTTCAGTCCAGGGATGACAACCTCCTCGAAATCAGACGTAAGGGCGAGACCCTGACGTACGGGCAATGGGCGGATTTTTTTCTGGAGACTTATTCCAAGCCACCCATGCGCGCAGCGAAAACACACGAAGCGAACGGGCGATGCATAATGCACCTCAAAACTGCTCTTGGCATGAGCAAGCTCGGGGATATCACCGCCGATTCGATCGAGTCTTACCTCCGTGACCGTCTTCGTCAGCGAGTTCGCGTCAAGGTCAAGATTGGTTATCGGCAATTGGGACCTATCAAGTCCACTACGGTGCATCAGGAGTTTAGAGTTCTCCGCCGCATGCTGAACGTGGCGGTTCGCAAAAAGCTCCTGCTTGCGAATCCTTGTTCGGGTGTAGAGTTCCCGGTGGCCGTGAAAGGACTGTTCCGACCACATTACGTCACATGGTCGGAGCAGCAACGAATTGAATCGCATGCATCCGAGTGTTTGCGGAATGCGGTTCGCATCATTACGGAGACCGGGCCGAGGGTCTACAAGGAACTAACTCCCATGAGAAAGGACCAAGTGGACATCCAAAACGCTGTTGTTTGGATACCAGACTACAAGACTCCGAACGGTGTTGCCGAAGTTCCGCTCTCTCCGCTTGCCATCCAAGCCTTCATCAGCCAGATGGCGATCACCGGCGAGGGGCCGTTCCTGTTTCCGAGCGATCGGAATAGGAGTGGACACCAAACGACGTTTAAGACTGTTTGGCGCAAGACTCTGCGGCGCGCAAAAATTCCCTACTTCCGGATCTACGACCTTCGTTCCACCTATGCCACCAGGCTAAGTGCCGGAGGTGTAGCCGATGAGTGGGTAACGCAGATGCTTCGCCAAGGCGACGCGCAAGTCTTCAAGAAGTATTCGCAGATGAAGCTGCAGATGAAGCGCGAAGCTTTGGAGAAGCTCAACCGTCGGGCGAACGAAATGGTGCCTGCTAGCCCGGCGCCAATGTGCACAGTCATGATGCAGTAACCGTATTCGTGCACAGTTCGTGCACAGTCCGGGCCCTGAAAACGAGGTCTGGAGTGGAATATGAATGGAAGGTCTTTTAGAATCAATCGTGCAGTACTTGTCGGGGCGTAGCGCAGCCTGGTAGCGCACCTGCCTTGGGCGCAGGGGGTCGTAGGTTCAAATCCTATCGCCCCGACCAAAGCTTTCATCCTTGGCGGGTTGAAGTCGCTCAAGGCGTCTAGGAATGCCGTATTTATGGACACCTTAATTGCCATCCTGATTCGCATCATCGAAGTCATGTTTGTTGCCGGCGTGATCGGGTCGTCGATCGTGGTAATTCTGACTTCGATTGAAGACTTTAAGATGTTGTTCGAAAAAGAGCCCCCACCCGGCACGAAAATGTAGGCGCGAGCGTCCTCGCTCGTGCTGCGGTGCCACGAACCACGTAGGGGCAGATGAGGACATCCGCCCCTACGCCGCCCCTGCCAGCCACCAGCGCCGCAGCGCCACGACCGACCAGATACCTTCCACAATTCCAAATGGCCAGGCCCCTTGCAGGAAGCCGTAAATCGAGCCCAGCACGCAAGCCACGCTGAACCCCAGAATGAACCAGCGGCTGCGATTCTCGAAGGCGTAGCACACCAGCATCGCGGTTACCGCAAGGAGTCCGAGGAGCGTGAGACGGTTCACTCCGCTGCTCTCCGGTCAGGTGGGTCGGGCAATCTTTTGTTGTGATGGCGGATTTTTCTATCTCACCATTATCTGGAAGCGGAATCAAGACTCAAGTTCAGTTCCAGCACGTTGACGCGTGGCTCTCCGAGGAAGCCCCATTGCCTTCCCTGAGTGTGCTGGGCGACGAGTGTCCGCACTGCTTGTTCGCTCATGCCGCGCGCTTTGGCGACTCGTGGGACCTGGAATTCCGCGGAGGCAGGGGTAATTTCGGGGTCGAGTCCTGAAGCGGAGGTGGTCACCAGATCAATCGGGACCGGCCTGCCGGGATTTTCTGCCTGAGCGCTGGCGGCGTCAGCGTTTACCCGATCAATTAGCTTTTGATTGGTTGGCCCGAATTGCGTTCCGGCTGAAGCAGTAGCATCATAGCCATTCGCGCCGGCCGCCGACGGCCGCGAGTGAAAATATCCTGCGCCGACGAAGGGTTGCGCGATGATCCGCGACGCCACAACCGTGCCATTGCGCTGGACCAGTTGTCCATTGGCTTTGTCGCGAAAGAAAAGCTGCGCCAGCGCCGTGACCACCAGGGGATAGACCAGGCCCAGCAAAACCGTGGTAGCGATCGTCATAAGCACTGAAATCAAGAGGTTCTTTTTCATGGCGATTCTCTTTAATTCTTACTTCTTACTTCTTATTTCTTTAAATCTGATTCTTAAATCTAAGATCTCAAATTCCTAAGCCATCCCGATACGGGTGATGACCATGTCAATCAGCTTGATGCCAATGAACGGGATGATGATCCCGCCCACGCCATAGATCAAAAGGTTATTGCGCAAGAGCGCGGCTGCGCCCATGGCGCGATACTTCACCCCCCGCAACGCCAGCGGAATCAGGGCGACGATGATCAGCGCGTTGAAAATGACAGCCGACAATATCGCCGAGCCCGACGTCTTGAGATGCATGACGTTGAGCGCGTTGAGCACCGGGAACGTGCCCGCAAACATCGCCGGAATGATGGCGAAATACTTGGCCACGTCGTTGGCGATGGAGAACGTAGTCAGCGCCCCGCGAGTCATCAGCAACTGTTTGCCGATTTCGACGATCTCGATCAGCTTGGTGGGATTCGAATCCAGGTCCACCATGTTTCCTGCTTCTTTCGCGGCCTGCGTGCCGGTGTTCATGGCCACGCCGACGTCGGCCTGGGCCAGCGCGGGCGCGTCGTTGGTTCCGTCTCCCGTCATGGCCACCAGTTTGCCCTCGGCCTGTTCGCGGCGGATCAGGTCCATCTTTTCCTTGGGCGTGGCCTGAGCGAGAAAATCATCCACTCCAGCCTCGCGGGCGATGGCGGCGGCGGTTAGCGGATTATCGCCCGTAATCATGACCGTGCGAATGCCCATGGAACGCAGTTGGCTGAAACGCTCGCTGATGCCGCCTTTCACGATGTCCTTGAGATGGATCACTCCCAGCGCACGCTTGTTCTCCGAAACTACCAGAGGTGTGCCCCCGGAACGCGCAATCTGCTCCACCGTCGCCTGTACTTCCTTCGACAGACCGGTGCCGTTTGCCGCGGAGATATATTTTGAAATCGCGTCCGCCGCGCCCTTGCGGATTTCGCGGGCATCCAGATTTACCCCTGACATTCGGGTTTGCGCCGTGAAGGGCACAAAGTGGGCCTCGTGCGCCGCCAGGTCGCGTCCACGCAGTCCATATCTTTCCTTGGCCAGCACCACAATCGAGCGGCCCTCCGGGGTTTCATCCGGAAGGGATGACAACTGGGCGGCGTCGGCGAGTTGGGCTTCCGTTACTCCCGGCGCGCAGACAAACTCCGCGGCCTGGCGGTTTCCTAATGTGATGGTGCCGGTTTTATCCAGAAGCAGCGTGTTGACGTCGCCTGCGGCCTCGACTGCGCGTCCCGACATGGCCAGCACGTTGTGCTGCACCAGGCGATCCATGCCGGCGATGCCGATGGCGGAAAGCAACCCGCCGATTGTGGTCGGAATCAGGCAGACCAGCAGCGACACCAGAACAAAAACCGTCTGCGGCGATCCCGAATAGATGGCGAACGGTTGCAGCGTGACCACGGCCAGGAGAAAGATGACCGTCAGGCCGGCCAGCAGGATGTTGAGCGCGATTTCGTTGGGCGTCTTTTGCCGCTCCGCACCCTCGACCAGCGCGATCATGCGATCGAGGAAGGTTTCGCCGGGATTGGAAGTGATCTTGATCTTGATAAAGTCGGAGAGCACGCGCGTGCCACCGGTTACGGCCGAGCGGTCGCCTCCCGCCTCGCGGATCACCGGCGCGGATTCGCCCGTGATCGCGGATTCGTCCACCGACGCCACGCCTTCCACGATTTCGCCGTCACCAGGGATAAATTCGCCTGCCGATACCGATACCATGTCTCCGGAACGCAGCTTGGAACTGGCGATCTTTTCGATCCGGCCATTGGGCAGAACCCGATTCGCGACCGTCTCTGATCGGGCCTTGCGCAGAGCGTCTGCCTGGGCTTTGCCGCGCCCTTCCGCCATGGCTTCCGCGAAATTGGCGAACAGCACCGTGAACCACAGCCAGAGCGTGATCTGGAGATTGAAGCCAAACTGGCCCTGGTGGCTCATTACATCGCGCACCAGCAGGACGCTGGTCAGCACGCTGCCCACTTCCACCACAAACATGACGGGGTTGCCCATCATCTTGCGGGGATTCAGCTTCAGTATCGAGTCCCAGATCGCGCGTTGCACGATCTTCAAGTCCCAAATCGCTCTACCTTTTTTCTCTGCCATATTTCCTCAGAAGGTCTTTCCGGCCTGCATCAACAGGTGCTCAAGGATAGGTCCCAGGCTCAGCGCGGGAAAGAACGTCAACGCACCCACAATCACAATCACCCCAACCAGCAAGACGCTGAACAGAGGGGTCGTGACCGGGAACGTGCCCAGCGACGGCGGAACATATTTCTTCTTGGCCAGGTTTCCCGCGATAGCCAGCATGGGAAGAATCATGAAAAAGCGTCCCACCAGCATCGTCATTCCACCGGCGATGTTGTACCAGGGCGTGTTCCCGTTCAGTCCGCCGAAAGCGGAGCCGTTATTACCAGCCTGCGATGTGAAGGAATAAAGAATCTGAGTCAGGCCGTGTGGGCCCGGATTGCTTATGCTGGATGTCCCGAATCCCTCGACCGATGAGATCCCCGTGAGCACCAAAATGACGAGCGGAAAGACGAGCGTCACCAGCATCGCCATCTTCACGTCATAAGCCTCGATCTTCTTCCCCAGATATTCCGGCGTCCGGCCCACCATGAGCCCGGCGATGAAGACAGACAGCACAACGTAGATCAGGATCCCGTACATGCCCGCGCCCACTCCGCCAAATACGGTTTCGCTCAGCATGATGTTGGCCAGCGGCACCATCCCGCCCAGCGGCGTGTAGGAATCGTGCCAGCCATTGATGGCGCCGCAGCTGGCGTCCGTCGTGACCGTGGCAAAAAGTGCGGAGTCGGCAATGCCGAACCGGACTTCTTTGCCTTCCATGTTGCCGCCGGACTGCATCAGGCTGGCATGCTGGTCAACTCCCTTGAGCAGGGGATTGCCTTTGGCTTCCGCCCAGTACGCCGTGGTCACCCCGCACACAAACAGAATCGCCATGGCCGCCCAGACCGCCCAGCCATGACGCGGCGACCCCGTCATGCGGCCGAGGGTGTAAGTCAGGCCGGCTGGGATCACGAAGATGGAAATCATCTCCAGGTAGTTACTCAGCGGCGTGGGATTCTCGAAAGGATGGGCGCTGTTGGCGTTAAAGAAACCGCCGCCGTTGGTGCCCAACATCTTGATCGCTTCCTGGGATGCGACCGGTCCCTGCGCGATCACTTGGTCGGTGACCGTGTCCATCACCGGCTTGCCGTCCGGGCCCACCACGGGTTTGCCGTCAGCGATCCTTTGCACTTGCTGCGGTTCGACCAGTTTCACCGTGTCATACGGTCTGAAGTTCTGCACGGCGCCCTGCGAGACCAGGATCAACGCGTAAATGATGCAGGTCGGCAGCAAGACCCACAGCGTGGTCCGCGTGAGATCGACCCAGAAATTCCCTATGGTTTCTTTTTCGCGCCGCGAGATGCCGCGAATGAACGCAATTGCCAGGGCAATGCCGACCGCCGCGGAAGTGAAGTTGTGATACGCCAGCCCAGCCATCTGGGTGAGATAGCTCATGGTGGCTTCGCCGCCATAGTTCTGCCAGTTGGTGTTGGTGGTGAATGAGGCCGCGGTATTGAAGGCAAGATCGGACCCTACCGCCGCAAACTTCTGGGGGTTCCAGGGCAGAATCTGCTGGGTGCGTTGGATCAGATACAGCACCAGCATGGAGACACCGCTGAACAGCAGCATGGAAAACGCGTACTCCGTCCAGCGCATCTCGTGTTCTTCGTCCACCAGCGTCAGGCGGTACAACAGTCGCTCCACCGGACGCAACACCGGGTCGAGAAAGGTGCGCTCGCGGTTGAACACACGCGCCATAAACACGCCCATGGGCTTGGTTACCGCCAATATCACGGCGAGATACACGATGATTTGTAGCCAGCCATTAACGGTCATTGGAATTAGAACCTCTCCGGTCTCAGCAGGGCGTACAGCAGATAGACCATCAGTCCTGCACTCACAATCAGCATGATGATTGATTCAGCATCCATGGCATTTCACCTCAGCGAATGCGATCGCAGAACTTCACATACGCAATGGAAATTAGAAAGAAGGCAACCGTCACTGCGACCAAAATGATGTCTCGCATGTCTTGGGGTTCTCCGATAGGTACTCAGCCTCAGCCGGAGCGATATCGGCGTTCGGCTGTGAAATCAGGTCCTTGACTCGGCCTTCCCAGCGTCACCACATGAAGACGGTCAACCGCAGCCTTATGCCTGTGGCCGCCATTTGAGGCGAGAGCAGTGGTGATTCGGACAACTCCAATCGCAAGGTGGGAAGCGGAATTCGCGACCGTGTCGCGGTACGGGGTCTGGGTGCGGGGTACATCTGCTGCGTAGTGTACTCCCCCAGGCCGAACCGTGCGCTCGGAATACGTCTGCCTTCGCATCAAGGGTCAGGGCGATAAGGAAACGGACCATAAACCCTGCGCCCAGGACGCACCCCAGCAGCATGGTGACCATGGCGGGACTCGCGGCTGTCTGCAGGTAAAGCATTGTGATCTCTCAATAACATTGGATAGTTTTGGCTATAAAGTTTGTATAAGAAGTGCATAAAAAATTCGTAAAGAGGCTCATCAGATTGAGCGGGAAAGAGTTAGCTAAGAGAAGGCCCGAACCCCAACCAATGTAGGCGCGAGCCTCCCGCTCGCGCCGCGGCGAGTCTGTAGAGGAAATAAAGTCAATCGCTGCCGGCAGGCTCGAAACGATACCCTACCCAGGGCTCGGTGATGATGTAGCGCGGCGTCTCCGAGGGGTCGATCTTCTTCCGCAGCTGTCCCACCAGCACGCGCAGATGTTCCGGTTGCTCCAGGCTGTTTGGCCCCCAGATGGCAAGAAGCAGGGTGCGGTGCGTCACCACCCGGCCGGCGTGCCGGGCCAGGTACAGCAAAAGCTCGAACTCTTTCGGCGTAAGCCGGATTTCGCTATTCTTTACTGCGACCCGGAATGCATCCACATCAATCTTGAAATCGCCGACGGCAATGGTCCGCTGCATGGGGTCTTCGGTTGCCTGGGTCCGCGCCAGGTTCCTTCGCACCCGCGCCAGCAGTTCGTCCATGCCTACCGGCTTGGTCACGTAGTCGTCGGCCCCGGCGTCCAGCGCCTCGACTTTTGTTTTCTCCTCGCCTTTCACCGACAGCACAATGATCGGCAACGCAGACTCGGCACGGAGCTGCCGGCACAGTTCGATTCCACTCATGTTCGGCATGGAAATGTCGGTGATCACCAGGTCGGGTTGCCACTCGCGCGCCGACCGCAGGCCGGTGTGACCGTCATCCGCGGTGCGGACTTCGTAGCCGCTGCCGGTGAGAGCAGTGCGCAGGACCCGCGTGATCTGCGGCTCATCGTCCACCACAAGGATGCGTTTCTTATCGGCCATTTATGGTTAAGAGGATTGCTGGGTGACAATGTGCACATCCACCGGCGGCGCGTCCCGGAGAAACTTGTGGATGGCATTCAGATACAGGTATCGCTTCCAGCCTTTCACCGAGGAATGGCCGAACACGACCTGGGTGATGTGCTTCTCCCGGACAAACTGGGCCACCGCTTTGGCCACTGTGGGCGACTTTAATTTGACCACCTGGGCGCCCACCGCTTCGGCAAAACGAATGTTCGACGCCAGAGAGCGCTGGTTGGCTTCGTTGTTGTCCACTCCAATGTCCACGTAAACCACGTACAACTCCCCGTCCAGTCGCTTCGCCATTCGGGCCGCGCGGGCGATAAGCTGCTGCGCCGCAGGATTGGAGCTGATCGCAACCGCGAATCTTTCTCGAATGCCAAGATTACGCTCTCCCCCCTCCTGCTCGAGATAGTTTTCCAGGCTGCGGTCAACCTCCTGGGCCACCTCTTGCAGAGCCAGTTCCCGGAGAGCAATCAGGTTTCCCGGACGAAAGAAGTTCGAGAGCGCTTTCTCGACCCGGTCCAACGGATAAATATCGCCGCGCCGCATGCGGGTCTGCAGCGCTTCCGGAGTAAGGTCGGCCATGACCACTTCCCGCACCCGCTTCATTACCCAGTCCGGCACGGTCTCCCGCACGGTGATGCCGCTGATGCGTTGCACGCTGGGCGCGACACTCTCCAGGTGCTGCACATTCATGGTCGTCAATACATCGATGTCGGCGTCCAGCAGCTGCAGGACATCCTCGTAGCGCTTGCGGTTTTTGCTGCCTTCGATGTTGGTGTGCGCCAGCTCGTCAACCACCACCACTGCGGGCTTGCGGGCCAGGATTCCATCCAGGTCCATTTCCTCGAAGATGGTGCCTTTGTATTCGATCTTCTTCCGCGGGATGGTTTCGAGTTTTTCTGTCAGTTCAACCACCCCTTTGCGTCCATGGGACTCGACGATGCCGATGACCACATCTTCGCCTCGGCTCTTCCGCCGGATGGCCTCGCTCAGCATGTTGTAGGTTTTCCCCACGCCCGGCGCATATCCGAGAAACAGCTTGAGCGTGCCCCCCTTCTTCGCGGGCGCGGCTTCCTCCAGCCATTGTTCGGGAGTCTTGGCCATTGCCGACCATTGTCGTAGAGGACGCTCGATTTGTCGACATTCAGCTACAATCCTTGGACGTGAACCAGTCAGTGATCAAGACGCTTCTCCGTTTTGTGGCCTGTGCTGCGGTTCTCATCCTTGTTGCGCACGTCTATACCTCCGTCATCCGGGTGAATCCCACAACTGTGGCCCTGACCCTCCTGATCTGGGTCTTGATCGTCTCGGCCCTGTGGGGTCTGCGCTACGCGCTCTTCACCGCATTATTCGCCACCGCTGTTTTCAACTACTATTTTCTTCCCCCCGTCAGGACGTTCACCATTACGGACACGCAAAACTGGGTGGCCCTCTTTGCCTTTCTTACCACGGCTGTAATCGCCAGCCAGTTGTCCGATCGGGCGCGAAAGCAAACCGACGAGGCGGTGAGACGACGCCGCGAGCTGGAGCGCCTTTACGGCTTTAGCCAGCAATTGCTGACCGCCGAAAACGTTTTGCAGTTGTTGAATGCCGTCCCGGACCATGTGGTCGAATCTTTCGGCATTTCGGCGGCGGCGGTTTATGTCCCGGACAGGGGGAACATCTATCGCTCGGGAATCGATGCGCCCGGTCTGGATGCGGACCAACTCAAGTCCATCATCGCCCGCGGCGAGCCGGTGGTGGATAGCGCCCAAAACCTGAGTTTCACGCCGCTCAAGATGGGTGTGAGGACGGTCGGCGCCATCGGCGTAGCCGGGAGTCTCTCCCAGCAAACGCTGGCGGCCATCGGAAGCCTGATCGCCATCGCAGTGGAGCGCGCCAATGCGGTGGAGACCTTGGCCCGTTCCGAAGCGGCGCGCGAAGGCGAACGTTTACGCTCCGCGATTCTCGACTCAGTCACCCACGAGTTCCGCACCCCGCTGACCTCGATCAAGGCTTCGATAACCAGCCTGCTCTCCCCAATCGGCTTGAGCCCGGACGATCGCCAGGAACTGATGACCGTCATCAATGAAGAAAGCGACCGTTTGAACCGCCTGGTCGGCGAAGCCGCTGAGGTCGCGCAACTTGAATCCCACGAATTTCAACTCGACCTCAAGGATTGCTCCGTGCATAAACTGGTACAGGCCGCCGTGGAAGACGTTAAACAGGTTCTGGGCAAGCACCCCATAGAGATCAGGGTGCCGGAAGCGATTACCCTGCGTCTGGACGCAGACCGCATCAAGGAAGTTCTGGTCCAGTTGCTGGAGAATGCCGCCAAATATTCACCGCCCGAGTCCCCCATCCGGATCACCGCCGAATTGAAAGGCGCCAACCTCGAAGTGAGTGTCGCCGACCAGGGGGCGGGCATTGACGACATGGAACAAGGGCTGATCTTCGATAAGTTCTATCGCGGAAAGAACCAGCGCTACCGGGTGCAGGGCACCGGCATGGGCTTGGCGATCGCGCGGGCGATTGTCGAGGCCCATGGCGGCAAAATCGGCGTCACCAGCCAGCTTGAATGCGGCTCAGTGTTTTACTTCCTTTTGCCGGCGCGGGCGTAGGGCGCAGCTTTTCGCCCGGGGGCGCGTTCCCCCAGCGGATCATGGGCGGTAGCGGAGCAGCGCCAGCGTAGTGACGTCGTTTTGGGCTGGCGCAGTGTCCATGAAATTCTGCGCTGCCTGGAGAGTGGCCAGGCACAAGTCCTGTGCCGTGCGGGCGGACGCTCGCAGAAGACTGTTCTTCACGCCTTCCAGACCGAATTCCTCGTTGTTGTACTCCGCTTCGACGATTCCGCGCGAGACCACCAGAAGCACCGCGCCGGGCCCCAGGGCGCAGGTGGAGGCGCTGTGGGTGGCATGAGAGAAGATGCCCAGGGGCAGGCCGCTCGCCTCCAGTTGGGTGATGCCGGAATCGTCGCGAAGTAGTCCGGGAGTGTGACCGGCGTTGGTGTAGCAGACCGTACCCAGGTCCTCGTTGTAGCAACCGATGAATGCGGGACAGCTGCGAATGCCGCCGGCAACTTGCAGGATGGTGCAGTTGATTTCATGGCAGAGCCCGACCATCGCTTCCGCCTGGTTGAAGTCCTCGCCCGCAAAGAGTTTGGGCGCAAGAGTTCGAAAAGTGTTCTGAGCGGCGATGAGGATGGCGCGTGTATCCTCCCTCCGGCCGGCCACGTCGAACAGGCCGAACAGTACGCGCGACGGGCCCACGCGCAGGAATTCGTAGAAATCACCCGCCACGCGCTGGCTGTGATAGACGGCAGCGATCTCCGCCCGGTGCAACCCCGGCACGTCAGAATGTCGCGGATCATTATGCGGCAGCACCGTATCACGGCGCTTGAACAGGGAGCGTACAAAGCCCGCCGGCGGCAAAGTCAGCGCGCGAATGATTCCTGCGGTTCGTGTCATAGCTTGTTCTCTGCTGTGCCTTTGTCCAGGCGCTCGAACCGGCGCCGGATCGGCGCTCCACTTTCGGGACCGGGGACCTTGCCTCAAGGGCTTAATCGGCATTTCTTCCCAGGAGCGTTAGATGACCCCCTCCACTGCACAGCTGGGTTGGCTCAATATGTTGGCTCAATATAGCGATGCCCCTGGCCGGAGTCGCATTCCGTCGTCCGCGTCGGTAAACCGACTTTTAGATTTCTTTTCAGCCGCGAAACTTTTCCGATGACAAAATGCGGCAGTGGTCCTGGCCTGAGGCTCCACATGCAAGATGCTGGGAGATGTGGAGCCTCAGACCCTGGATATTTCTTTCCGCCGCAGCCTGCCTTCTGCGAGACAAGGACAGCGTTCCTCCACCATAGCCCGATAGTGCTGTCCGTCTGGCACCACGGAGCCATTTACCTGAGCCAGGAAGAGATTTAGCTTGCACTTGAGCAGTTCTGGGGGAGGGCTGTTCGACGGGCGTCCCAAGACTCAAACCTGGGTCTGGGGCGCTTTCGTTTTGTCAGCCGAAGGCACGAACGGCACGGCTGCGTCCATGAAGTCTGGCGAGTCTTCCCGGCGGAATCCGCGAGCGCATTTCCTATCCCGACACCAGGCTAGCCATTAGGGCAATGTCCCTTTGAATGTGCAAATCCCAAAGCTTGTACATGTTCTGCGGAAACCACAAATCTGTTGATGTCCAGGCTGAGCTGAGAACTAAGTGGCTCCATCTACAGGGGTTACGAGGATTTTAGGGTCCAGTTAGAAGTCCGCCAAATGTTAGCCAGCTTTTCCTAAAATGGAACGGACGCTGGCTTCCACAAGCTTTCCACAGGGTGTGGAAGCGGAGTTGTAGTGCGGTTCAACCTGGGAGGGCCTATTCCGGCGACCCCATGCCGTCCTGGGCCATGGACTCGAAGCGGGTGGACCGCTTGACGAAAGCCAACTTGATTCTGCCGGTCGGGCCATTACGCTGCTTGGCGATAATGATCTCGGCCACGCCGTCCAGTTCGGGCTCGTCGGGCTTGTAAACCTCTTCGCGGAAGATGAACGCCACCACGTCCGCGTCCTGCTCGATCGATCCCGATTCGCGCAGGTCGGCGAGCTGCGGACGATGGTCGCCGCCCCGGCTCTCGGGAGCACGGCTCAACTGGGACAGCGCTACCACCGGCACCTTGAGTTCCTTGGCCAGGCCCTTCAGCCCGCGGGAGATCGCGGACACTTCCTGGGTCCGGTTTTCGTAGCGCCTGCCCCCGCCCGACATGAGCTGCAGGTAATCCACGATG
This sequence comes from Terriglobia bacterium, assembly GCA_963779255.1. Classification (GTDB taxonomy): domain Bacteria; phylum Acidobacteriota; class Terriglobia; order Terriglobales; family Acidobacteriaceae; genus JAIQFF01. Next base: position 53,892 of record CAVZXU010000040.1, read on the forward strand.
ATCAGATCGAGCTTACCCTGCGACTGCTGCAGCCGCCGCGCTTTGGCGCGCATTTCGCTGAGGCTGATGCCGGGAGTGTCATCGATGAAAATCGGCGCGTGCGCCAGCTGGTCCATGGCGTGGACCACTTTGTCCATATCGTCCCGCCACAGCGAACCGGTGCGCATCTTATGCGAATCCACCCGCGCCTTCGAACACAGCAGCCGCAGCAGCAGCGCCTCCCGCGACATTTCGAGAGAAAACATGCCGACCACTTTCTGGTCCTCAATAGAGGCGTTCTCCGCAATGTTCATGGCGAAGGCCGTCTTTCCCATGGAAGGCCGGGCGGCGATGATGATCAAGTCAGAGCGCTGCAGCCCGCTGGTCATCTCATCCAGATCGGTGTAGTGCGTGGCCAGTCCGGTAATGCGCTGGCCGCGCTGCAGCAGCGCATCCACCGATCCGAAAGATTCCTTGACGATCTCCTGTACGCCCATGAAGCCGCGGCCGATGCGCTTCTCGGAGAGCTGCATGATGGCGGCTTCGGCATCGTTGAGAACTTCTTCGGCGGGCTCACTCTGATCAGCGGCTCGGGCAATGGCGGAATTGGAAACGTGGATCAGTCCACGCATCAGCGCCTTGTCGCGGACAATCCTGATGTAGTGTTCGATGCTGGGCCGGTCGGGTACGCCATCCACCAGGCCGGAGATGTAGCCCACATCGCCGATGGCCTCGAGTTCCTTATGGCGGTCGAACTCTTCGACCAAGGTGATCATGTCGATCGGCCGGGAAGACTCGGCCAGATCCATCATGCGGGTGTAAATGCGGCGATGCGAGTCGAGAGAAAAGTCTTCCGGCTTGAGATGCTCCGCCGCCTGGTTGTAAGCAAAGTTGTCCAACAGAATGGCGCCGAGAATGGAACGCTCGGCTTCAACATTGGCCGGCAGGCTATGCGCGAGACTGTAGTCAGTAGTTGCCAAAGTCTTGTTATTTGAAACTGGAATTAACTTTGAAGCGCGAAGCCGATACTAGCCGCGACTTGCTTGTGGACGTCGCGCAGCACCTTCGGAAAAGTGGAACCAAACGGAATTTTTTCGGCCGCATACGTGCAGGGTTAGTATAGGAGAATAAAAAGCGAATTATCAAGAGTAGATTCACCGGCAGCCCGGGCTTTGGTGGTGATGATGGATCTGGCTTCGAATCGGTGTGGATCCGTGAAAATCCGTGGCAAAGGAGTCCAAATAAAATGCGGCCCAGGCCAGCCACCTGGGCCGCATCGCTCGTGAGTGCCGCGCCCGCAGGCTTCACCGCGTTAGCAGTAAAGCGTGAGGTCAGAAAACCGCACTCCCGAAGGAGCGCCCGTTTGCTGCCCCACTTGCAGGCCATCAATCCGCAAACACTCGATTTGCAGATATTGCCCTGCTGCGACTGCGAGAGTGGGCGGCGTCAGTCCTGCTTTTTAGGGAAGGACTCTCTGAGGAGGCCGCAACGCCCGAGTTTCCTGAAACGCGCCAAAGCACATTTCTAAAAACCCTCCCGGCGGTTCACCCTCGAGAACCGCCGGTCTCCGCCAGCTCTATTGCCGTCGCCAGCAGGCTCAATGCATCTCACGTTTGCACTGTGAGCACTTTGCGCGAATACCTAATCGCGCGCAACGGGAAATTGGGGTTGAGTTGTGCGAAAACTGTGGACGATGAGACTTCCTTGTGGAAACGTAAGGAAAAGGCGGAGAAAATTCTGGGCCACGGATCTACACGGATTAGTCTTTTTCTCTTTTGTCCGGCACACACTTGTCATCATGCTACAGAAAACAAAAGGGCACGGCAGAAGCCGTGCCCCTTAATCCGTGCAGATCCGTGTAAATCCGTGGCTAGTCGCGCACTCCATCCAGGAACGCCCGCAACTTTCGCGAGCGCGAAGGATGCCGCAACTTGCGCAACGCCTTCGCCTCAATTTGGCGAATGCGCTCGCGCGTCACAGCGAACGACTGGCCCACTTCTTCCAGCGTGTGTTCCGAACCGTCTTCCAGACCAAAGCGCATCTTGATGACCTTCTCTTCGCGTGGAGTGAGCGTGCGCAGCACCTGCGAAGTCTGGTCTTTCAAGTTGACGTTGATCACGGCTTCGGCGGGCGAGACCACGGCGCGGTCTTCGATGAAGTCGCCCAGGTGCGAATCTTCCTCTTCGCCGATCGGAGTCTCAAGAGAGATCGGCTCCTGCGCGATCTTCAGCACCTTGCGCACTTTGGCCACCGGAATGTCCATGCGCTTGGCGATTTCTTCCGACGTCGGCTCGCGTCCCAGTTCCTGCACCAGCTGCCGCGAAGTACGGATCAGCTTATTGATCGTCTCGATCATGTGCACGGGGATGCGAATCGTACGCGCCTGATCAGCAATTGCACGAGTAATCGCCTGCCGAATCCACCACGTGGCATAAGTCGAGAACTTATACCCGCGGCGGTACTCGAATTTGTCCACGGCTTTCATCAACCCGATGTTGCCTTCCTGGATCAGATCGAGGAACTGCAAACCGCGGTTGGTGTATTTTTTCGCGATGGAGACTACCAGGCGGAGGTTGGCCTCGATTAGCTCTCGCTTGGCCTGCTCGGCATCCATGTCCCCCTGGATGATTTCCCGCTGGGTCCGCTTGAGCTCCTGAAAGGAAACTCCGGCTTCACCCTCCAACTTTTCCAACTCGGAACGGACGGAACGCGATTGGCGGCGATAGTCCTTCTTCTGCTCTTCGCTGCGAGTCGCTTCCGCTTTACGTTCCAGGTTCTGGGATTGCCGGTCGAGCGACCGCATGGTGTCGACCGTCTTGTTCACCCGGTCGATCAACCGTTTGCGCTCGGCGTTGGTGAAGCCCAGCTTGCGGACGCACAGGGAAACCGCCACCACAGCGCGCGCCAGGTTCAGGCGATAGCGCCGATAATCCTTGGGCCGCTTCTTCTGGGAGACAGTGGCGAACTTCTCGATCAACTGTCCGGCCTTCTTGTAGGCCTTGGCCAGGTCGTCGATCTTCCCGGTGAACTCCTTCAGGCGGTTCTGGAGGATTTCGTCGGTGATCTCCTCCTCGTCGAAGGTGACCACTTCCTTGATGGAGCGGACACCCTTCTTGAGGTCCTCTCCCATCGCCAGCAGTTCATTGATGACAATCGGAGACCGCGAGAGCGCTTTCAGCACCCGCAGTTGTCCGCGCTCGATGCGCTTGGCGATTTCCACTTCGCCTTCGCGCGTAAGCAGCGGAACTGTTCCCATCTCGCGCAGATACATGCGGACGGGGTCGTTGGTTTTTTCCAGAGCGCCGGGCGTGAGATCGAGTTCGACGTCCTCGCCGGCTTCTCCTTCTTCTTCGAATTTCTTATCGAGCGCAGAGGAGGGAAGTTTCGGTCCCTCCAGCACGTCGATGCCCTGCGTACCAATGGTGGTCAGCAGATCGTCCAGGTCCTCGGGAGAATGCACGTCGTGCGGGATAAGGTCGTTGACCTGGTCATAGGTCAGATATCCCTTCTCTTTACCTGTATCGATCAACTTTTTGATATCGTCGTACTTGTCGTCAAGAGCCAAGACGGATTACCTTCTTTTTGTCCTACGGAAAGGACAGAGAGCGTTTTTAGCGGTGGGAACGTGAAGCGGCGAGCTGCGCGCCAGGCACAAACCTTCGAATTATAGCATCGGAGGGGTTTAGCGGACATCAGCGGCTTGCTGATTTTTGACACACCCCGTCCATGTTCCCGTCAACTCTTAAGTTAGATGTTATCGAACTCCATTTAGTTTCATAGTGTTTTGGCCCTATGCCAGCCGGGCCGTGGGACTGTCGTCGGCCAGGCTGGGATCCATCAGCGCCCGTTTCAGCCGCATCTTTTCCTCCAACAGGGCCTGTATTTGGCCGGCCTCCCGCCCTCGCGTGACCTGCAACTCCCGCTGCACCCGCTCCAGCTTGCGCCTGAGCTGGATGCGCCGCAGGGCTCGTACCGCGCCCTCCAGCCGTTCGGCCGAGAGCTCCTCCTCATCCTTCATAAGGACAGAAGCTAGCAGGTTGCGGTCAGCCTCGGGCAAGGGCAGATCCGTGACATGGACCACCTCCGACCGAAGCAGCACTTCGATCAGCGACTCGGCGGCCACCCCCTGGTGCAGGAGTTCGCTTTTGAGGGCGAACTGGGCTTGGCGGCACGGATCGAACTCCTCTTCCACGCCGTCACGAGCCGAAAAATGTTCGTCCGAGGTCTGGATTTCCGTAGCCGAGACCAGCGCCCGGATCAGTATTCTTTCCGCATCCGTGATCTGGACCTCCGCCCGGGCTTTCAGGCTGGCCGTGGACCGGTTTGCTGCGGCATGCTTCAACTCCTGACGCAGCACAGCCGAGTCGATGCCCAGCTTCTGCGCCATCTCCCGCGCCAGTTCATCGCGAACAATGCGGCTGGGCACGCGCTGGATGTGAGGCAGCAGATAGTTCACCGCCTTCACCTTGCCCTCGGCGCTGCGAACCGGGAACTGTGCCCGCGCCCGTTCGATGAGATAGTCAAAATACTTCTGCGAGTTCTTCAGCGCGCCAGCGTAGGCTTCTTTCCCCTTGCGCCGGACAAACAGGTCAGGATCGAAGCCCGACTCCAGGGTAAGCACCTTCACCTGAAATTCTTCTTCCACCAGCAAGCCCAGAGTGCGTTCCGTGGCCTTGGCACCCGCCGTGTCGGGGTCGAAATTGACCACAACATTTTTCGTAAAGCGCGCCAGGAGCCTGGCTTGAAGCTCGGTAAATGCCGTCCCCGAACTCGCGATCACGTTGTGCAACCCCGCGGCATAGACCGAGATACAGTCCATCTGCCCTTCGACCAGGATGGCGTAGTCCAGCTTGCGAATCGCCTCCTTCGCCCGGTCGAGATTGAATAGCACCCGCGACTTGGAATAGATCGCAGTCTCCGGCGAATTCAAATATTTCGGTCCAGCCTTCTCATCAGCCGAAAGAGTGCGTCCAGTGAAGGCAATCACACGCCCGGCTTCATTCGTGATCGGGAACATCACCCGGTTGCGAAATTTGGAATACATGGAAGCAGTCGTTGGCCGTTGGTCGTTGGCCGTTGGCCTCGGCTCTTTGGATCCGCCATCTTTGGACGCGAGATCACTTTGCGTCCCCTCCGCCCCACCATTGTCATCCCGAGCGGAGTCGAGGGACCTGTTGTTTTGCTGACGGCTGACGGCTGAGGGCTGACGGCTATTATCCGCTTTCCAGGAGAACACCCCGCTTTCCCGCAGCACATCTTCTTCGAACTCGCCCCGTAGCCGGTCGCGCAAAAGAAACCCGGAATCCGGCGCAAACCCGATCCGGAAGGCCTTGATGACGTCCTCGCTTAGCCCGCGCCCCGCCAGATACTCGCGGGCATGTGCGCCCTCCGGACGCCTGAGATATTCCTGAAAGAAAGCACAGGCACGCTCGTGAACATCGAGCAGCACAGTGCGAAGCCTGGCCTCCTTGGCCTCGGCCGGACTCGAGTAGCTCACCTTGGGCAGCGCAATCCCCAGCTTCTGCGCTACCGTCCTGACGGCCTCGGGGAAAGTAATGTTCTCAACCTTCTGGACAAAACTGAAAACATCGCCAGACACGCCACAGCCAAAGCAGTGATAAAACTGCCGCGTGGCATGCACCGAAAACGAGGGTGTCTTCTCGTTATGAAAGGGACAGAGCCCGGAGTAGTTCTGCGCCCCCGCCTTCTTCAGCTTGACGTAGTCGCCGACAATGCGAACGATGTCCGCCTGCTGCTTGACGGTTTCCTTGAAGTCGCCAGAGTCGGTCATGGTTGGAGGCACAACTGTCCGCAGGAATTGTGAGGCTGTATGCCGCTGATTTGAATATACCGGAAGCAGATTGCTGTGGAGAAGCTGTGGAAGGGGTGGCTATTCGGTTGATCGCGGAGGAAAACTGTCACGCTGGGTGACACACCCTCATGATTCCTTACCCTTTGTCATGCTGAGCAGAGGAAGAGCGGTCGCTTGCGACCGCTCTTCCGTAGTCGAAGCACCCCTATACCACCACAGACCTACACCCGCAGCTCCACCACGGTCGCCCCGCCGCCACCTTCGTTCTGCGGAGGCTCGGTCACCGATTCCACGTGGGGATGCTTCTGCAAGTACTGTCGCAGCGCTTTCCTCAAAATGCCCATACCGCTCCCGTGCACCACACGCACCCGCGGCAAGCCGGCCAAGAACGCGCGGTCCACGAATTTTTCTACCTCGCGAGTAGCGTCGTCCACGGTGCGCCCGATGACGTTGATCTCTGACGGCACGCTGGCATCTTCTCTCTCCAGCGAAACCGAGATTCCGCGCGCCTGAGCGGCTTTGACTGGCGAATCAGCAGCCCGCGACAACACTTCTGCGATGTCGTCACGGGCAATCTTCATCTTCATGGCGCCGATTTCGACTTCAAAATGATTCTCGTCGATGCGCCGGCTCACCACCGCAGGCCGACCCACAGACTTCAGTTTCACCGTATCGCCCTCGGAAACATGCTTTACCACCTGCGGTTGTGCATTCGGATCGCCCTGGTCTGCTCCGGTCGAGTGGGCCACCACGCTTGAATCAAATTGCTCACGAAATTCCCGTCGCAGTTTGGATATGCGCCGCTCGGCGTCTTTTGATAACTTTTGCGATGCGGCCCGGTCCTGGATGGCGTTGACCATCTCCCGCGCCTGATACTCGAAATCCCGTAGGAGGGTCTCGAGTTTCTTCTCCATATCCTTGATTTTCGCCTGCTGCTCTTTCCGCCCCTCGGCGGCAAGGCCCGCCTTCTCGCGATCGAGTTCTTTCTCGCGGGCCTTCAGGCGAAGGCGCTCCGCTTCGGCCTCGCGCAAGTTAGCATGCAGGCTGTCGAGAAACTGACCCACATCGCGCGCCTGCGTGCCCAGCTTCGACCGCGCCGCCTCGATGATGGATGGATTCAGTCCCAGCCGCTGTGCGATGTTGATCCCCGCCGATGCCCCCGGCACGCCGATCCTCAGCTCATAAGTCGGCTGCAGTGTGGCTTCGTCGAATCCGACCGCGGAGTTAACCACGCCCGGCGTGTTTGCTCCGAATACTTTCAGCGAAGTGTGATGCGTGGAGATCACCGTGATGCATCTAATCCCCCGAAAATACTCGGCGATGGCTACCGCCAGCGCCGCTCCCTCCTCGGGATCAGTGGCCGAACCCAGTTCATCCAGCAGCACCAGCGAGTTTGGCGTCGCGGTGCGCGAGATGAAATCGATGTTGGTGACGTGGGCGGAGAACGTCGAAAGATTCTGCTCGATGGACTGGTAGTCGCCGATATCGGCCAGCACGGCATCGAACACCGGTAACTCGGCGCGATCCGCGGGGACGGGAATGCCGGCCTGCGCCATCAGGGCCAGCAGGCCAACCGTTTTCAGCGCCACCGTTTTTCCGCCGGTGTTGGGTCCGGTGATGACCAGTTCGAGGCGTTCGCCTTCGAGCTCGATGCTGACGGGAACGACGTGCTCGCCTCTTGCTTTCAGAGTGCGCTCCAGCAGCGGGTGGCGGGCGTCGCGCAGGACCAGCCCGCGTGCCGGTCCCTCAGGGGCTGAAGCCCCGAAAGTCGTGCCACCCGAATTTGCAGGGCTGAAGCCTTGTTCCACCCTGCCCTGCTCCACTTTGCCGCGCTCTTGGTAGATCCTGGCCGGCACGCAGCTGTAGTCTTCAGCGAAACGGGCCTTGGCGAATTGCAATTCCAGTTCACCCAGCACCTCCACAGCCTTCAGGATCGGCTCGGAGTTTTCGCCGATGCGGCGCGTCATCTCCAGCAGGATGCGGTGAATCTCAACCAGTTCTTCATCGAGCAGTCGCACCAGTTCATTGTTCTGGTCGATGGTCTCCAGGGGCTCGACAAAGACGGTCTGTCCGCTGGAGCTGGCGCCGTGGATCACGCCCTGCACCCGGCGCTTCTGTTCGATCTTGATCGGAATCACGAAGCGCTCGCCGCGGATCGTGATCAGTTCGTCCTGCACCGCGCCGCCTTCGGCCAGCCGGCGGAGATAGCCGCGCAGTGATTCCTGGATTGTCCTCTTTTGCCGTTCGATCTCGCGACGAATGCGAGCCAGTTCCGGTGAGGCTCGGTCTTCGAGCGTGCCGTCGGGCTGGATCTTGTTGCGAAAGCTGCGTAGGAACTCGCTGAAGTCGATGACGCGGGATGAAAGCTCCGCCACCGCGCTCCACTGCACTTTCATTGCTGCCGGCGGACTCAGGGCGATTTCGCGCCACTCGGCCGCGCGGTCTACGACCAGCACCACATCGCGAATCTCGGTGGTTTCGAGGACCGCGCCGTCAATGCGTGCCTTCTCGACCGGCATGGAGATATTCAGCAGTCCGGAGAACTCGAAGCGCCCTCCCACCCGGCGGAATTCGCGAATTTCGTTGGTGAGCTGGTGCTGATTTTCAATCCACCGGCGATCGACCGACGGAGCGAACGCGGCAGCTCGTTCCTGCCCGAGGGGCGAAGAGGCGTATCCACGAATTAAATCGCGCAGAGACTCGAACTCCAACACCCGAGCGCTGCTGTGGATGAGGGGAGACTGCATCGGGTTTCATGTTACAAGAAGGCCGCCCGCCCCGCCGCAGAGGAATTCAGTGGATCCAGCAGCGGCCGGGTGTGAAGACTTCCGCGCCTTAGTTAAGGCGTCATCCTGAGGAACTTCAGTCCCGAAGGATCTGGCGTGCAGCGGAAGTACTTTGCCCGGGCGACGTCGAGGGTGCGAGCGAGAGGTCGTGGGGTGGGCTTTGAAATCCAAAATCTGAAATCCGAAATCAAAAATCCGAAATCAAAAATCAGGCCTACGCCTGCGCGGCCTCGGCCATCTTCGGTGCCGCCTGCTTCGCCGCAGGGAAGCGGAGTACGAAAACCGCGCCGCCCTCAGGACGGTTCTCGCAGCTGATCTCCCCCTGGTGGTCCTGGACGACACCATAAGTAACGCTCAAACCCAGTCCCATGCCCTTGCCCACCTCCTTGGTCGTATAGAAGGGGTCGAAAATGCGCTGCGGATCCCGGATGCCCGGGCCGGAATCGGAAAACTCCATCACCAGTTCATCGCCTTCCTCGATCACGCTCACGGAAAGAGTCCCGCCGCCTACTTCTTCCAGGGCGTCAGTCGCGTTCCCGATGATTTCCACGCAGCACTGGAAGAGTTGATTGACGTTGCCCCATATTTGCGGGAGCTCGGGAGCAATCCGGCTCTCGACATGAATGTTCTTGTTTTCGGTGCGCAGCATTTTCATTTGCAGGGCGCGTTGCACTACGGAGCCCATATCCAGTAGCGTCTTTTCTCCGGGCGACTGCTGGGCGAAGCTGAGCAGGCTGGACAACAGTTCCCGTGTTCGCCTGGCTTGCTGGCCGATCTTGCGCGCCATGTTGGCCTGGTCCGATTCGAGACCCGCCTGCGCCGCCAGCAACTCGGAGTATCCGAGGATCGCAGCCAGGGGGTTATTGATCTCGTGCGCCGCTCCTGACACCAGTTGGGCGAGTGATGCCAACTTTTCTCTCTGCACCAGTTCGGTCTGCAGGCGTTTCATATTTTCCAGGCTGGAGCGCGACTCTTCCAGCAGCCGCACCAGCTCCCGGTCCATCAGGAATTGGCGAAGAAATACGAACAGCCCCAGGACCACCATGGCTGCCAGCGTGACCAGCAGGCGGAACTGTCGCAGGTTGGGCGCTGCTGTGCCGCGAAACCATGCCCAATATCCCATCACCGGAAGGGAAAGCATCGCCAGCATGGCCAGCCGGGGAGCGAGCATTTGCCAGCGCGAGCGCTCTGACGGCGCGGGTTGCGAAGGCGGCTTGGTTTCGCGCGCCAGCAACGTGGCCCAGATCATCCAGCACACCGAGGCAATGAATGGGATGTCATAAATGCTGCCCGTGTGATATTGACCGCGAGCAATGGCGGCATTCAGCGCCAGCGAACTCACCGCGTAGAGTCCCGACGCGACAAACAGGTTCCAGTAGATGTCCTTCCACGCGCCCCGGGCGTTCCACGCCAGCATGCCGAGCACGACCAGGAATGCCAGATTTTCCACCAGATAAAGCAGATCGTAGTGCGGACTGTAAACGGAAACGTTGAGCACCACGTACTCGTCCGGGAACACGATGAAGGCATAGAGGAAGACCCACCACGCCAGCAGCGTCAGGAAGTTCAAAGTGCTGAAGTAAAGCTTCTTTTCCTCGGAAAGGTGGGGACGCAGCGCCACCGCCGCCATGAACGGCACGACGTGAACAAAGAGGATTGCGTCTCCGATGAACGGATCAGGAATGGGGCGCCGCAGGATCACTTCGTACAGCGTCCACAAAGCCAGGTTCGCCGACCACAACAGGCAGCCCAGCGCCATCAGGCCCCAAAACAGCCGGACCTGGCCGCGGGTCGAAACCGCGTTCGCCACCATGAGCAGGAAGGCAAGAAACAGCAATGAAAACTGGGCAATATCACCGAAGGCGAGCAACCCGAACCCGGCCGACATGCTCAGCGATACGCTGGCATAGATCAGGGTTATGCCGGCGATGTAGGCGATCCGCCATTGGCGCCTTGAGATCATTGATATTCCGCATTTTAGTGGTTGAGCTTGCTGCGGATCAGTTCCTGGGGAGACAAAGCGTTACTTTAGTACCGCGCAGGGAGCAGTCCTCGGTCGTCGATCGTCAGTCTTCAGCTGTCGGTGTTGCTCTTTTGGCCGACGACCGACGACTGGCAGGCTCTGCTAGAATCAGCCCATGACCTTCCCGGTCACACGCCTGCGACGCCTGCGTCAGAATGACCGCCTGCGCACGCTGGTGCGCGAAACCCGGCTTACGCCTGAGGCCTTGGTTTACCCCCTGTTCGTGTGTCCGGGCGAGGGTGTGCGCAAGGAAGTCCGGTCGATGCCGGGCGTGTTCAATCTTTCGGTGGATGAAGCGGTGAAAGAGGCGCGCGCGACCGCGTCGCTGGGCGTTCCCGCCGTCATACTCTTCGGCTTGCCTGAGACCAAAGATGAGGTCGCGAGTGGCGCCTGGGCGGAAAACGGAATCGTGCAGCAAGCCGCGCGTGCCATCAAGCGCGAAGTGCCCGACCTCATCATCCTGGGAGATGTTTGCCTGTGCGAATACATGTCTCACGGACACTGCGGCATCGTGCGCACGCCGCAAACGCCGCAATCGCTCGGGGCGGCAGCCATGAATTCGATGGCTGCGATTGCCGTGAAACCTCAGGACAAAATGAAGGCGATCGACGAGCTTGCCGCGGTCGCAGCCCGTACCGCCGGGCAGGAATTCGAAATTCTCAACGACGCCACTCTGGAACTGCTGGCCCGGACTGCGGTTTCTCAGGTCCGCGCGGGGGTTGACATCGTGGCTCCCTCCGACATGATGGATGGCCGTGTCGTCGCCATCCGTCAAGCGCTCGATGCCGCCGGTCTTTCGAACGCCCCCATCCTTTCTTATGCGGCCAAGTTCGCTTCCGGCTTCTACGGCCCATTCCGCGAAGCTGCCGACTCGGCGCCGCAATTCGGCGATCGCCGCTCCTACCAGATGGATGGCGCTAACCTGCGTGAAGCCATGCGCGAGATCGAGGCCGATATCGAAGAAGGCGCTGACATGATCATGGTGAAACCCGCGATGCCTTATCTGGACGTGATTGCCGCGGCTCGACAGCGCTTCGACCTGCCTTTGGCGGCCTACCAGGTTTCCGGCGAGTACGCCATGATTGAAGCCGCCGCCCGCAATGACTGGATCGACCGCGAGCGCGTCATGATGGAATCGCTGACCTCGATTCGCCGCGCCGGAGCCAGCATTATCGTCACCTATTACGCCAGGGAAGCGGCCAAGCTGCTGAGTTAGCAATAGCCATGTGGGGACGGGTCGGAGCCTGTCCTGAGCCAAGTCGAAGGAACCCGTCCAGGCCGAGCGAAGCTCGGCGGGTCTTGCTCCCTTACGGGGCTAATAACGTTGCGGACTCTGCACGTAAACCACCCGGTCATTCTTGCATGCCCAAACCAGGGCCACGATCCATCCAATTACACTCCATCCTAAAAAGAAATTGAGGAGAAAGATGGAAAGTTTGTCGTATTTCTCGCGCACCAGGGCGATGATCGTGGGCAGGAAATAGAGGAGAAACCCAGATCCAAAGAGCGGGAAAAGGAAGAACCCAAAGACGTGCATAAAGGCCTCCTTAGAGACAATATTACGCTCAACGTGGGCTCGAAGTTCCCCGCAACTGCCCCCTCGATCTCCGGAACCAGCAAACCTGCATTGCCGCTATCACACCTTTGACTCTTTCTGTTCTAGAATCAAACGTTTGCCATCATGCATCTCTTGATAGTGAGGAATACTGCTTGCCCGAAACCATTTATGACATCGCCATCATTGGCAGCGGTCCGGCCGGTTACACCGCCGCCATCCGCGCCGGCCAATATGGACTGAAAACCGCCCTCATCGAGAAAGACAATGTGCTCGGCGGCACCTGCCTGCACGTGGGCTGCATCCCGACCAAGGCCCTGCTGTTCAACGCCGAACTTTGGGACCACCTCAAAGAAGCAAAAGAATTCGGCATCGAAGGCGTCGATGCCCGCAAGCTGAACTGGGCGGCCATCCAGGAGCGCAAGTCGAAAATCGTGGCCAAGCACACCAAGGGCCTCGATTTCCTGATGAAGAAGAACAAGGTGGACACGATCCGCGGCTACGGCAAGCTGACCGGCCCGGCGCAAAACGGTGTGCTGACGGTTGAAGTTTCCGCCGATAGCAAGACCAGCCAGGTAAAGGCGAAGAACGTAATCCTGTGTTCCGGCTCGGAAGCCCGCATGCTACCTGGCTTGGAGCCTGGCGACCGCATCCTCAGCAACATCGAGATCCTCGCGCTCAAGGAAATTCCTAAGTCCCTGGTGATCGTTGGCGCAGGCGCGGTCGGGGTCGAATTCGCGTCCATCTTCCGTTCCTTCGGCGCCGAAGTCACCCTCATCGAGATGCTGCCCCGACTTGTTCCCGTCGAAGACGAAGAAATTTCCAAAGAACTGGCGCGGGTTTACCGCAAGCGCGGAATCAATTTCCACACCAGCGCCAAGGTGGACAAAATCGACAAAGGCAAGTCAGGCATCACCGTAAGCTTCAGCGTGGATGGCAAGCCGCAAACAATCGAGGCCGAGAGAATCCTGATCGCAGTCGGCCGCAAGCCGCGCACCGAAAATATCGGGCTGGAGAAAACGAAGATCAAACCCGATCGCGGCTTCATCAAGACTGACAGCTGGATGCAGACCGCCGAGCCCGGGGTTTACGCCATCGGCGACATCGTGCTGGGGACGCCGCAGCTGGCCCACGTTGGCGCCATGGAAGGCATCGTTGCCGTAACCAAAATCGCCGGCAAGAAGGGCAAGCCCATCAATCCCGAGCACATCCCCAATGCGACTTACTGCCATCCTGAAATTGGCAGCGTCGGCTTGACCGAAGCCAAGGCCGAAGAGGCGGGCTATAACGTCAAGGTCGGCAAGTTCCCCTTCACTGCAAATTCACGCGCTTCGATCGTGGGCCAGCACGAAGGCTTCATCAAGATTGTCTCCGATGCCGACTACGGCGAGATTCTAGGAGTGCACATCATCGGACCGCAGGCGACGGAGCTGATCGCGGAAGCGGTCGCCGCCATCGAACTCGAAGCCACAGTAGAAGATTTGATGTGGACGATTCACGCCCATCCCACACTGGCCGAGGCCATGCTGGACGCCTCGAACAGCGTGTACGGAATGGCAATCAACGCCTGAGAAACCGGGCCCCGGATTTGCACGGATCTAATAGATAGATCTTTTTCTTGATCGTGTTAATCCGTGGAGATCCGTGGCCAAGAATTTCTTGATCTCCGTCCTCCAACTCGGCACCATCGACTACCCGACGGGCCTGCGCCTGCAACAGCGCCTCGTCGAACTGCGCAAAGAAAGCCGCATCGGCGACGTTCTCCTTCTGCTCGAACATTCGCCAGTCATTACTCTCGGCCGCAATGCCAGGCAGAAAAACATCGTCGCCTCGCCCGAACTGCTGGTCCAGCGTGGCGTGGAGGTGTTCGAATGCGACCGCGGCGGGGACGTCACTTTTCATGGTCCCGGCCAGTTGGTTGGCTATCCCATTTTCGACTTGCGCGCCATCGCCACGCCTGACGGCAAGCGCAAGACCCTCGGTGCGATCGAGTACGTGCGCCGACTGGAAGAAGTCCTGATCCGCACCTGCGCCGATTTCGGCATTCCCGCCGGCCGCATCTGCGGCCTGACCGGCGTCTGGACTAATCGCGAAACTGTGTCATCCCGAGCGCAGCAGGACGATTCGCTCGCGAATCGCCCTGCGGAGTCGAGGGACCTGCTGTCGCCGCAAGCCAAAATCGCCGCCCTCGGCGTCCACATTTCCCGCGCCGTGACCTCTCACGGCTTCGCCCTCAACGTCAACACCGACCTCGACTATTTCAACCTGATTGTTCCCTGCGGGATCGCCACCAGGCCAGTCACCTCCATGGCGAAAGAGTTAAGCAGGGAACTCTCGTTGCAGGAAGTGGCCCATTCCATCTCCCGCAACTTCGGTATTCTCTTCGAAAGCCAGATGCTCTGGCTGGAGAGCCTGGATGCGCTATTAGGGCAATCCGTCGGAGTACCGCTAAAACCGCCAGAGCAACTGCGCCAGCTGCACAAAGAAGAAGATACCTTCTGGGCATAGCCGCAACGAAGTCCTGGGAGGCGACAAAACCGAACCTCCCGCGTTAGCATGGATGACGCCGAGCCGCAAATGGCCAATAAGCAAAAAGAAAGACTTCCTGCCAAGTCCGCAAAAGCCCCAGGCACGAACCAGCGCACGTACACCATCCCCGATCATCGACTGGAAAAACCCAGCATTACCATCCGCCAGGTTCGCAAAGCTGGCAAAGTCAGCTACGAGGTCACCGGCGACCTCAGCGCGCCGGTCCCGCCCATCCGGGAGTCGAAATATCTGAGCAAGAAGCAATGCATCGAAATCTACCGCTGGATGCTGCTCAACCGGAAAATGGAGACCGCACTGGAAAATCTCTACAAACAGGGAAAAGTAGTCGGTGGGGTTTACTTTGGCTTGGGCCAGGAAGCCTGCTCCTGCGCCTCTGCTTATGCCTTGCACAAAGATGAATGGCTGGGCCCTCTGATTCGCAATCAGGGCTCGACGCTGGTCCGCGGCTTCTCACCGCGCGACATCATGATGCAGTACATGGCCAAGGCCGGTTCGCCCACCCGGGGACGAGACGCATCGTCGCATTTTGGTGACATCAAGGACCGCAATGTGGTTGCTCCCATCTCGACTCTGGGCGACCTGCTTCCCGTCCTCGCGGGCGTGGCTCTGGGCGCGCGTTTACAGGGACGCAACATTGCCGTCATGACTTACATCGGCGACGGTGGCCAGTCCACCGGAGTCACCTACGAAGGCTTGAACTTCGCCGCGGTGCAGGATCTCGGCCTCGTCCTCTTCGTTGAAAATAATCTCTGGGCCTACTCCACGCCTGCCGACATGCAGTTCCGCGTGAAAGACCTCGCCGAGCGCGCCATCTCCTACGGCATGCCCGGCGTGATCGTTGATGGCACCGACGCCTGCCAGGTCTACGACGCCGCCCACGAAGCCTGCGAGCGCGCCCGCCGAGGTCAGGGCCCCACGCTCATTGAAGCCAAGATGATGCGCATGAAAGGCCACGCCATCCACGACGCCGCCGATTACGTCCCCAAACCTTTATTTGAGTACTGGCGCAAACGCGACCCCATCACCCGCTTCGAGAATTTCTTGTTGAACGTAAAAAAGTGGCTAACTCCAACTGAGAACCGGGAACTGATCGCTGGTGTCGATCAACAACTGGAGGCCGACCGTGATTTCGCAGTCGCCAGCCCCATGCCGGAACCGGAATCCGCCGCAGGTGGTGTGTATTGCGAGCATGGCTGCCACGAAATCAAACCGAAGTACGCGATGCCGAGAGCCAGGAAGGGATCGGTTGTCACCCCCTCAGGCACAGAGGCGGCAGTGCATTTGAAGTGACGGGCATGCAGCGGCCATAAATTAGCGGGAGAAGTAACGATCGCAATGCCACAACTCACCTATCTCGAAGCCATCCGCCAGGGCATCTGGGAAGAAATGGAGCGCGATCCCACCGTCTTCTGCCTGGGCGAGGACATCGGTATCTACGGCGGCGCATTCAAAGTTACCGACGGCTTCATCGACCGCTTCGGTCCCGAGCGTGTCATCGACACTCCCATTGCGGAGTCGGCCATCGTCGGCGCGGCCTTCGGCGCCTCGCTCATCGGCATGCGTCCGGTGGTCGAGTTTCAGTTTATGGATTTCATCGGCTGCGCTTTCAACCAGATCGTCAACATGGTTGCCAAAGCTCACTATCGCTGGGGCGCCCCCGCGCCGCTGGTCATCCGCGGGCCCAGCGGCGGCAATGTTCACGGCGGTCCGTTTCATTCCCAGAATCCGGAAATGTGGTTTGTGCACGCGCCCGGCCTGAAGGTGGTCTGCCCGGCCAGTGCCTACGACGCCAAAGGTCTGATCAAGGCGGCTATTCGCGACAATAATCCGGTCATCTTCTTCGAGCACAAGTATCTTTATCGCCGCATCCAAGAAGAAGTGCCGGCCGAAGATTACATTGTCCCGCTGGGCAAGGCGCGCATTGCCCGTGAAGGCCGCGACCTGAGTATCATTACTTATGCCGCCATGGTGCACACCGCGTTGGAAGCGGCAGAAACTCTAAGCAAGGAAGGGATCGACATCGAGATTGTGGATTTGCGCACCGTCGCGCCACTCGATCGCGAAGCCATCGCCGCCACCGCGCGCAAGACCAGCAAGGTCATCATTCTGCACGAGCACGCCCGCACCGGAGGCCTGGCAGGCGAAATTGCGGCCATCATTAATGAAGACGTTTTCGACCATCTCGACGGCCCCATCGTCCGCATCGCCGCCCGGGATTCTCCGGTACCGTTCTCGCCGCCCCAGGAGGAGTACTTCCTGCCCCAGGTGAGCGATGTGCTGCGTGAAGCCCGGCGGTTGAGGTCATACTGAAGCTGGTACAACCCACGTAGGGACAGCCGCCCCCGGTTGTCTAGTCGAGCGAAGCTCGGCAAGGCGGCAATTGAATGCAGGAAAGCCTCGTTACCATCGCGGTCTTCCATAGCCAGCCGGAATTTCTGCTGGCCCGCACCCGCCTGGAATCAGCTGATATCGAGTGCTTCGCGTATGATGAAAACATGCTTCGCATCGGCGGCTGGCATTCCCATATATTCGGCGGCATCAAGCTGCAGGTGAGAGAATCGGAAGCGCAGGATGCCCGTGCCATCCTGCATCACACAGCGCCGCTGGACAATCCGTAACGGCTTCTTAACGCATCAGTGAACCATTAACAGGAGGCAAGCATGCGCAATTTCATCCTCGGCGTCGTCATCACCTTGCTCGTGCTCCTATTAGGAGGGCTGGCCATCGCCACGCTTGGATTCTTGCCCACCAATGCCGATTCCTTGCCGCCGAAGATGGAACGCCGCATCGCCATGTCCGTGTTGGATGCCTCCATGGAACGCCACGCTCCGCGCCTGACCAATCCCGTGCCCCCGACTGATGAAAATCTGATCGACGGAATGAAAATCTACACCATGAATTGCGCCGGATGTCATGGCAACCTCGACAACAAACCTAACCCCTTCGGCGAATCCTTCTACCCTCCCGCCCCGCAGCTGATCATCCACCCCTTGGATGATCCCGAGTGGCACATTTACTACGCCGTTCGTACCGGCATCCGCTACACCGGCATGCCCGCCTGGAACAAGACTTTGAGTGACCAGGACATGTGGAAAGTCACGGCCTTCCTCTCGCGCATCGAAAAACTGCCGCCTGCGGTGCAGGATTATTGGAAGAAATCCACCGGTGTCGCGCCTCCCCCTGTCGATCCCCAGGGAGGAGAAGCGCACGGCCACCACGACTAGACACACGACTCCCTGGGACAGATTGGCTGAATATATAATGTAAGATTGCGCGGGCCTGGAAATGGGGCCGCGTGGAAGGGAATTATGCCGACTGATATCGTCATGCCCCAGATGGGCGAATCGATCTTTGAAGGGACCATCACCAAATGGCTGAAAAAGCCGGGGGACAAGGTGCAGCGCGACGAACCCCTGTTCGAGATTTCAACCGACAAGGTGGACGCCGAAATTCCCGCGCCGGCTTCGGGAGTCCTGCAGGACATCAAGGTCGCCGAAGGCGCCACCGTGCAGGTGAACACCGTAGTCGGCACGATTTCTGACGGCGATGGTGCTGCTGCCAAGCCAGCCGCTCCATCCGCTCCGGCGAAAAAGGAAGCCGCTCCAACCAAGGTGTCTGCCCCGGTGGCTGAACCTAAGGCGGTTGCCCCGGTTTCACAAGCCCAAACGCCCCATGAGGAAGACGACCACGCGCGCTCGTCTCCGCTGGTCCGAAAAATCGCGCGTGAGCACAATATCAACCTGGCGCAGATACCCGGAACCGGACTGGGCGGGCGCATTACCAAGCAGGACATCACTGCGTTTCTGGAAGGCACGGCTGCCCCGGCGACTCCCGCCGCGCCGGCTCTTTCCGCGAAGCCTGATGCCGATTCTCCAGCCCCGCCTGCTATTCCCGGCGACCTGGTGCCCATGACCCATATTCGCAAGATCATTGCCCACCGCATGATCGAGTCGCGCCGCACCAGCGCCCATGTCCATTGCATGTTCGAGGTGGATCTGACTCGCATCGTTCAGTTGCGCAACAAGAACAAGGCCGCCTTTGAAAAACGCAATGGTGTTCGCCTCACCTTCATGCCGTTTTTCACGCGTGCCGCCATTATTACCCTGCAGCAGTTTCCCATCGTGAATGCATCGATCGAAGGCGAAAGCATCCGCTACCATCGCCACGTCAATGTCGGCATCGCAGTCGCACTCGACTGGGGCCTGATCGTTCCGGTGCTGAAAAACGCCGACGAACTCAACTTCCTCGGTCTGCAGCGCGGCATCAGCGATTTGGGAGAGCGGGCCCGCAACAAGAAACTCAAACCGGAAGAAGTTGAGGGCTCGACCTTCACCATCACCAACCCCGGCCAGTTCGGCGCCGTCTTCGGATTGCCCATCATCAACCAGCCCAACTCGGCCATCATGGGCGTGGGCGGAATCACCAAGGCGCCGGTTGTGGTTACCGATCACGATGGCAACGACTCCATCGCGATCCGCTCTCTCGTCCATCTAACTCTTGGCTACGATCACAGGATCATCGATGGCGCCGTCGCCGACCAGTTCATGGCCGAGGTCAAGAAAACGCTCGAGAACTGGAGCGAAGAAATCGGATAACTTAGGGCTGAGTCGGCTTCGCCCAGGTCGAAGCGTTCAAACACAAAACTGTGCCATCGATCACAGCGCTCAGCCCCTGCTTGAATTTTTCCGGATCAACAATATGACGGGAAGTCACTGCATCGGTCAGTTGCAGAGCGGCTGACCCAAACGACATCGCCGCATTCTTTTTTTCAACTCCAGAGCGGCTGGCAAATAATCCTTCTATTCCTGTCACAATTGAAGGCACAAACGCGATCCCCCTGCAGCAGCTTGGACAGAAAGTCCATAGAATTTATCCTTAATATATGGGAGGGAAATGAGCCTCGCAAAAATGTTTGGATGGTTAAGAAGAACTGAGAACTGGGAGCCAGCAACAGGAAACTGGTGTCTTACTTTCCCGCTCTCACCTGCTGGTCCAGAAACCTCTCGACGCTGCGTACGTACACATCCGCAAAATCCACCACCGGGCGCTCTTTTTCAATCAAGTCCCGTGCCGCATCCGGCGTCCAACCCATCGAGCACAACACTGCCAGGGTCATCATCGGTGCCCGGTGGACTCCGGCTGCGCAGTGAATGAACAGCTTGTCCCTTCCCGGCTGAGTGCTTCGGTCGCGAATTCCACTCCGCGCTCGAATATCTCGGGTGGCTTGGGCTGAAAATCATCGTCAATCGGGTTCCAAAGCACCTCGATGGCATGCGGTCCTGCCAGCGCGGTATCGTTGAATTCGATCTGCATGTCGATGATGTGCGTGATCCCCGAGCGGGCCACCGCCGCCATGTTCTCTGCCGTCCAGATTCCGCCGCCGACCGCAATCCGGCCGGTCACCCACGTCATGTCCATCCTGAGAGCCCCGTGCAGTAAAGGCGGATGTGCCACCGGCAAGCCTGAGTGCGTCGTTGCCGTCTGGCGGCTGAAGCTCACCGATAAACAATCCGCTGCCCGCGCCCAACGATTGGTTGCCGTCGCCCAACTACTGGCTTTCATTCTAAGCTATCCTCGACAACCGCAGCGGAGGGGCTTGAATCTTTGGTAACTCCTGGTTCCGGCACGGGCGCGTCGGGGAGACCTAACCTTCGCAGCAGGATTGCGGCCAGCGAATCCTCTGTCGGCGCCTCTTCATTCGATGTCGCGGGATAGAGCCCGATCATCTCGAAAAGGTACTTCATCCCCAGATAATGGCCCTTGCCTACTTGGTCGATCGTGGTCTCGACCATGCCTACGGCGCCGTGTCCCACAATGTCGTTGATCTGTCGCCGGATCTCTGCCAGGTCTGGAGTTGGAAATATGTGGAGGTTGCCGGCAATCACCTGGTCCTGCGCCCTCACAATCAGGCTTATCCAGTCGAGGTGATGGCCATGGAGCCGGGCAAGAAGGTCCATGACTATCTGATCGGGCGTATCTGCTACGTGGGAATTGAGACCTAGTCCTGATTACTCGGAGTTCGCCTCATCATTTCTCCAATGGCCAGTCGCGCAGGACTCCTTCCAGCAACTTAACCGCTTCATCGAGCGTGGCCAGCTCTTGTCGGGTGAGCTGGTCGAGATGGCGGGCCAGATATTCGATCCTGCGCCGCCTGCCCTCATGCAGCAGGCGCTCTCCGCTCGGAGTGGCGTGAATCCGCACCCGGCGTGCGTCTTTGGAATCCGTCACGCGCTCCGCCAGCCGGCTGTGCTCCAGCCCGGTGACGATGCGGCTCATGGTCGGAGGTTTCACCTGTTCCGCTGCGGCCAGTTGGCCCAGCGTCATTGGTCCCCCGAAAACCAATACCGACAAGGCCGACAGGCGGGCCGGGCCTTCGCCCGTGGCCGCATCCTGTTTGCGAACCCGGCGCAGCACGTGGATGGCTGCGGAATGCAACCGGTCGGCTATGGCGGCCGCTTCCTGCAGGGCTGTTATTTTTTGCTTGCGCCCGGCCATGAAATATAGTTAGCTATACTAACAATTCTTCCTGGAGGTTAACGGCCATGACTTCTGCCACTCTGCCCATCGGAATTTCGCGACTTGGCCAGATCGCGATCAACGTACACGATCTGGAACGTGCCACCGCATTTTACCGGGACATACTCGCTTTGCCGCTGTTGTTCAGTGCCGGCGGCCTGGTCTTTTTCGATTGTGGCGGGGTTCGCCTCATGCTCAGCCGCCCCGAGAAACCAGAGTTCGACCATCCCAGCTCAATTCTGTACTTTACTGTACCTGACATCGCCGGCGCACACCGGCAAATGCTCAGTCATGGTGTGCATTTCGAAGACGCTCCGCACCTGATCTCGAGAATGCCCACCCACGATTTGTGGATGACTTTTTTCCGCGACTCTGAACAGAATCTGCTGGCCCTGATGTGCGAGTTGCCGAAGGCGGGCTAAGGGAAGAGTGAGTTTCGGATTTGATCTCTGAAGACAATGAACAGCCGTTCGAACTTAGCTTCTGGCTTCTAGCTAGCTTCTGGCTTCTAGATCTTCATTCGGTACTATGCCGATCCCTTTTGCGATCCTTGCGGGTAATTCTTCGAAACTTGGCTGAAGGCTAATAGCTAATAGCTAATAGCTAATAGCTTCTCTCAATCTCGCGCCTCCAAGGGACAAAAAGGGAGCCCCTGAACCGGGCAACT
Source organism: Terriglobia bacterium (assembly GCA_963779255.1). GTDB lineage: Bacteria > Acidobacteriota > Terriglobia > Terriglobales > Acidobacteriaceae > JAIQFF01. Next base: position 75,780 of record CAVZXU010000040.1, read on the forward strand.
CTCGCGGGCGATGCAAGAGAATTAACCGGCTCAGAGGCTTGGGGAGAAAAGCTGACATCGGACGTCGGACCTCAGATCTGCCCGATTGGGCCGAAGCCCGAAGTCCGATGTCTGACGTCCGACGCCGCTTACTGCGGCTGACTATCCGGAGCAGCCCCGGCGGGAGGAGCGTTGTCCCCTCCCTTGTTGTGCCATTGCTTCATCCGGTTGGCCTGGTCTTCGCGCATCTTGTCGAAATTCTTCTGCTGGTCGTCGTTCAGCACACTCTTGATCTGAGTGTCGGAACTCTGCCGAAGTTCCTGCATCTTGCTGAACCGGTCCTGGCGGGAGAGCGACGAATCATTGCGAATCGCGTCCATCTGCTTGCGTTGGTCTTCGAGGATGGGTTTCAGTTTCGCCTGCTGGTCATCGCTCAGGTTCAACTTCTTGGTCAAGTGCTTGAGTTGATCGTCCACCGTCGGCATGTGATGGTGGCCCATACGCCCTCCCATGCCCGCGCCGGATTGCTGGTCGGGCTGCTGACCAGCCTGCGGCGGCGGAGGAGGCGCCTGTTCGTCCTGGCCAAAGGCGGTGCCGACAGCGAGGCCGAGACTAATCAAAGCCGCGAGAAGAGCCGTAGCAACCAAAGACCGGCGCTCGCCTCGTCCGAAGTTGGATCCCTTGGGGACTGTTGATCTCCACATGTTGTTACTCTCCAATTCTCATTCCTGTGACGGTCGGAAGCTTTCCGCTCCCGGAGAATAATCTCTCTGTAGTTAGAACACCTCGTAATCCGCAACAGAGTAAAGACTTGGTAAAGTCACGTAAAAGTTCGTAAAGCAGTCTTCAGTCGCCAGTCATCGGTCGTCAGCTAAACCGCTGTCCACACTGACTGCTGACGACTGAAGACTGACGACCGACGACCGACGACCTGTTTTACAAGTCTTTACTCCTCTTGACGCACTCTTTACGCAGGCGCAGCAACTCCGGATCAGAGGCCTGGCATCAGTCGGTTTTTACCGCTGTAACTCCAAAACTTTCGCAGCCAAAGGGGTGAATCGTGGGCCGAATCTTGCGCTTGACGTCGTGGTGTGCCGGCATTTTGTGTTTCGGAACAGTCCTGCTTCTTGCGGGATGCGGTGGAGGGGGAGGAAGCACGCGCTACCGGTTCATGAATGCGATCCCGGACGAATCCAGTCTGGAAGTACTGGTGGATAGTAATTCGGTGTCGAGCAACCTCGCCTACGGCACCAGTACGGGATACCAATCTGTACAATCCGGCTCCCATCAGGTCGCGATTGAGCCTGCAGGATCGAGCACAGCGCTGCTGCAACAGTCCATCACGTTTGCGTCCGGTTCGGACACAACCATCATCTCTTACAACTTTTCTCAAAGCATAGCCAATATGGTGCTGCCCGACGACAACTCCGCGCCGGCCTCCGGTGATTTCAAACTGCGTGTGATCAATGTGTCGCCGAACCTGGGGCCCGCAGATGTCTATGTTGTCACCCCCGGCACGGATCTGAACACCGTCAGTCCTACACTGAGCAATTTGGCTTTTGGCTCGGCTGCCAACTACCAGTCATTGACCGCCGGGAGCTACGAGGTCGTGCTCACCTCGGTAGGCCAGAAACAAAAAGCCATCGACACCGGTTCCCTCACCCTCAGTTCTGGCCAGGTCAGAACGTTGGTGGGCATGAACAGCCAGGCAGGCGGATTCTCCTACACCATGCTGCAAGATGTGAACTGACCCAGTATGTGTGGAGCGGACACTCTTGTCCGACGCTTTTTATTTTGACTCTTGTCTTGAAGTTGTGTTGCTGGAAAGAATCCGGCCAGCATCACCCGTTGATGCAAATACAAAAGTCCAAGTCAAAAGCGTCGGACAAGAGTGTCCGACCCACATAATCATCTGTTACCATCATCGATCATACCGGAGGCGTTCATGGACGAAACACCTGGCGGGGCATCGGGATCGCGCCGCAACGAAGATATCGCGCTGGATCTCATGAAATTCGTGGCCATGACCACGGGCTACGGCCGAACCAGTTCGTCAGGAGTCGGGTTCCAGGGCACCGGGGCGGCGGCCAAGCCGGAAGAGTATGCCGGACATCTGCTCGAGCTCTATAGCAAGTGCCTGCAAGCAGTTGCAGGCAAAAAGTAACGCGTGTGGGTCGGACACTCCGGTCCGACGCCTTTGACGTTGCTCTTGGTTTTGCCCTTGGTTTTTCAATCAGGCCTGTCTGGATATTGGCAGACGGAGCCGAAGCACCGGGCAACCTGCGAAAGCAGGTGCCCCCGGCCGGGCCCCCCCTCCGCCCACTCCTGTCCATTCCCCGCTTGCGAAAACCATTCCCTGGGAGCAAAATGGCCCTCCTGAGACTCGACCGAGGAGGCACACATGGTTGCACAACCGACCTCTTTGCTACGGCAGGCTTCCGGCTGGTCCATTGTCTGGGGAGTCCTGCTCATCGCCTTTGGAATCGTGGCCATCGGCTCGCCGCTTCTGGCGGCCGTGGCGGTCAACGCGCTCATTGCCTGGCTCATCATTCTCGCCGGCGTGGTCCACCTGGTAGTGGCCTTTCACGCTCACGGCGCGGGAAGCCTGATCTGGAAGCTGCTGGTGGGCCTGGCCTACATCTTCATCGGCGGATATCTGCTCTTGCATCCTCTGCTGGGAGTGGCGTCGTTGACGCTCCTGCTGGCATCGCTCTTTTTCATTGAGGGCGTGCTGGATGTGGTGCTCTACTTCAATCTGCGTCCCGGGCGGGGCGCCGGCTGGGTCCTGTTTGACGGACTCGTCACCTTACTGCTGGCGCTGTTCATCGGCTTGCGCTGGCCATCCAGTTCGGCCTGGGCGATAGGCACGCTGGTGGGAGTGAGCATGATCATGAGCGGAGTCACGCGCGTCATGATGTCTCTCGCGGTGCGCCGGCTGACCGAGACCACCACACTGCCCAAGGCAGCGTAGCGTCAGGTTCTGCTCGCAGCGCTATTGGTCTTGCAGGAGGCTGGGGCGGTCCTCGCCTGTCCGAATCTTCCGATCAGCGCGAGGACCGGGCCTGTGTTTACCGGCGACTGCGTTTGCCTTTGCCGCGGGCCGACTTTGCGGCTTTGCGTGCCGGACGCCTCTTCGCAGCCTTTTTCTTGGCTGGCTTACGCGCCGGTTTCTTCTTTTTCGCCGGCTTCTTCCTGACAACTTTCTTGGCCGGCTTTTTCTTGGCCGGCTTTTTCGCGGCCGGTTTCCGCGGCGGCTTCGGCGGTCCACCACCACCGGCGGGTCGTGGCGCGGCTGGAGCTGGCGTGGCGGGCTCGGGTTGCGGCTCAATCATGCCCGGCACTTCGGCTGCCTCTTCTTCTTCCTCTTCTTCTTCGTAATCTTCTTCTAGCGAATCGCCGTAGGCGCCGCTGTCGCCAAATTCATCCATCTCGTCATCACGTGCATAGAGGGTCTCGTCGAAGCTCATTTTTCCTCCTGGGTTTTGGACCGCGCCGGGCGCGGGCCGCTGCGCTAGCGCTGCGGGTACTTGGGAATTAAAAAGACAACTGAAAGACTAACGTTTTGGCTGAACGGGGCGCGATTATAGCACAGCGTTTTCCGCGCGACCGTATCGAGAAACGGTTTGCAGCCGTCTGCAGGTTGCATATTACACCGATAGATCAAAGTCGAGTAGGAGGCGCAAAGTATTTTGCGCGGTGGCCGGCACAGGCTTCAGTTGGGGAAGGGTGACGGAAAGGGACGGCTTCAGCCGCGCCGCCCCCAGTCAGCGAAGGTGGGGACGGGTCTAGCCGGCTGCGGAAGAATCAAGCTTCAGCGAGGTTGGGCGTGCCGCCAAGCCATTGAAAATGAATCGCGCTTTAGCGCCTGAGGCTTGCCGTCCGTACTGTGCCCGAATTTTCCCCCGAGGCTTCCGCCCTCACGACCGCGCCAGAGGCGTACCTCAGCGGCTAAAGCCGCCAAAGAGGACGTCGTGGCGGCACGGCTGAAGCCGTGCCCTTACCGATTCTGCGTGAGTCTTGAATCCGCGCGCAGTCCAAAGCCCGGGGCCGGAACTTGGAAGGCTCAAAACGACCAGGGCTGGAAGCACGGCTGAAGGCCGCAACCCGAAGCTGGAAGCCAGGAGCGAGGAGCCAGGAGCGAGGAGCGAGGAGCCAGGAGCGCTCCCCTATCGAACACTTCTGATTAAAATAACCATTCCAGGCCGTAGCATCGGCAAGTCGCCATTGTCCCGCTTCAAGGCTTCGACCGTAGTGTGGTGAGTCGTGGCAATCGAGATCAGGGTCTCGCCGGGCTGCACTTTGTGCCGCTGCACGATCTTTTGGGCGGCTGGGCGTAAGTCTCTATCGGACTTTGACTTAGAAGGTGCCGGCTGTTCCTTGGGCAGGGTGCTTGGGGTCACCGGCAGGTGAACATAAACGATGCGGCGTCCGCGCAGGCTGTCTCCCCGCAGGTGATTCCAGCGGCGAATCATGGTTGGCGGAAGGCTGAAATTGTCCGCCACCGTCTGTACTGTGTCTCCCCGGCGCACCCGGTAACGGGTAGTGTGGCGGGCGTAGGTGGCGCCGTCTTCGGTGGCCGCATGTTTGCCCGGCGGGATCGGGACGATCAGTTTGCTCTCAGCCTTCAGGTCGTCGCCGGCCAGGAGATGGTTTTCCTTCGCTATGGCCTGCGCGCTGGTGCGATAAGTGCGCGCAATCGAGACCAGCGAGTCGCCTTCCGCCACTTCGTGATACCGCCACCACACCCGCATCTGCGGCGGGATGGGTTCGATCGCCGCCAGATAGCGATCTCTTGTGCCGGCCGGCAGGCGCAGCTCAAAGGTCTGGTTCTTGGGAGTGGTCAGGCGCAGCAGGCTGGGATTCAGGTCCTGCAGGGTTGACGGAGAAACGTCAATGCACTGGGCCACCAGACGAATGTCAACCGAGTAATCAATCTTGACCGCGTCATAAGGGACGGGTTGCTCGGGAACGATATCGTCCAGCCCATACTGGCTTGGGTTTTTGGCCATGATGGTGACGGCCAGAATGATGGGTACATAGTTGCGCGTTTCCTTGGGCAACACATTGCGCCGGTAAAGCTCCCAGAAATCGGCGTAACCTGTACGCTTAACCGCGCTCTGCACTGTTCCCGGCCCGGAGTTGTACGCGGCCATGGCCAGATACCAGTCGCCAAACTGGTTATAGAGATCCTTCAGATGATGGGCGGCGGCGCGAGTGGATTTTTCCGGGTCCTGACGCTCGTCAACCCACAAGTTGTGTTGCAGGCCGTAGCCCCGGGCGCGGCTGGCCATGAACTGCCACATGCCGCGGGCCCCCACCCGAGACAACGCCAGGGGATGGAAACCTGATTCCGCCTGGGCCAGATAAATCAATTCCTGGGGAACGCCTTGTTCACGCAGCGTGCTTTCGATCATTTCGCGATAGCGTCCGCCGCGCTCCAGCGCGTGTTGCAGGGTTTCGTGTCCACGAGTCGTGGAAAAATAATTAATGAAGCCCGCCACCTGATCGGTCAGCATGAGTGGCAGTTCCGAATGCGTGGCTTTGATCTCAGCCTCGGCTTGCGCTTTGACGTTGGGATCAACCGGAGGCGTCGCATCGTTGACTTCATCGATGGGCGCGGGTTCGGCCTTCTGTTTCGGTTCCGCGCTGTCCGACTGCAGGGCGGCCAGTTCTGGACGGTTTACGGCTTCAAGGACCCGATCCAGTTCATGCTCGATTCGTTCGTCCGATCGAATCTCGGCTGGACTTTGCGACAACATATCGACGGCGCGATCGAAGTTGCGCTTGGACGCCTCCAGGTCCCCGGCCTTAAACTTGTCTTCTCCAGCCTGGTACTCCTTCTCAGCGTTCACAATCAGCTCGGCAACCGGGTCTGGATTGGGCTGAGGTGCAATCTGGGCTAGTTCGGGCGTGATCGGTGCCGGATCGGTCTGGGGAACGGCCCCTCGAACTGCCGCCAAAGCCGGGGCGTTGGCTTGCGCTGCCGGCAGCTTACTCTGCTTCTGATCGGTGTGGCAGGCGATGCCTGCCAGGAGCAGGGCCAGCACCGGCGCGGACAACAGCTTGAGATTCCTAATCCCCATGTCTATCTATAACTTGCGCTCGCAAGTGACTCTGCCAATGCCGCCACCGTTCCGGGCGGTGTGGACGGCCAAGATTAGAATCGTACTCTCCAACAATTTGCAGGGTCAATCCGTAATGGGGTACCTCCTGTTACTTTAGGGACAGGCCGGGCACGATTCTAGCGCCCCCGCCGCACAAGGATTCTGATATCGGGAACGGCCACCAGTACCCCTGGCTAGTACCAATGATCGTTCCTATCTTGCATCACAGGTTTATACTCAACCCAGCTTATAGGGAGCCTTGGTGGACACCTGCCCCCAATTCTTTCGATGTCATCCCAATCTCGACGATGGCGTGAATCGCAACATCGTAGAGTCGGAGATTGAAGGTGGTGCGTTTCTCGAGGACCTTCCCGCCCGGACCATGTTGCAGATTCAGACCCAGCACCGCTGGTACACGGTGGTGCACCGCGGGCGGGGCGAGGCCTGGATCTGGGGCCATCCTGCGTTCTGTCCTGAGCCCGTGCTGGTAAGGATTGAGGGCTCGTCCTGGGGAGGCTCGATGCTGAAGATCGGGTTTGTCGGCCGCGGCATGCACCTGGAATTTCGTCATCCTTCCTATCGCACCCCGATCGTGACCTCGCGCATTCTGGAAATTCGCCAATGCGAACAGGACGCACCTGAGCTGATGACCGCCGCATACGAGTCTCACCCCACAAACTAGCCTGTGTGGGTCGGACCCTCTTGTTCGACGCCTTTGAAGTTGATTTTGGTTTTGGGCTTTGGTTTCCGACAGACTCCAAGAATCCGAATCCTCTACTTCGAATACACCAGAGTCCAAGTCAAAGGCGTCGGACAAGAATGTCCGACCCACATACCCTCTACTTCTGCCGGCTTTCCTTGACGAAGATTATGCCGACTCTATAACCTGACCGGTTTTCGCACGTCTAATCCCTGGCTACTTCGACGGTCGCTGTCTCAGAATCTGATAGGAGAATCATGAGCCGCAAATTTGTCGGGTTATTGTTCGTTAGTGTCTTTGTGGTTGCAAGTCTCTTTTCCACTGCCCAGGAGCCGATGCCTGCGCCGGGTGCTTCCAGTTATCTCGCGGGCACCGCAGAATCATTCCTGGCTTCCTGCCGCAGCGATGTGGATGACGGCAAAAAGCGAATTGCCGTCATCAAGGCCAGCCAACCACCGCGGGACCCAATGACCACACTGCAGGCCTTCGACACCGCCCTGGTTGTCATCGTGGACGCCGAAAATCGCGCCGGCCTGGCGGAGCAGGTGCATCCCTCCAAGCCTTTCCGCGATGCGGCCCAGACTTGCGAACAGGAAGTCAGCCGCGTGCTCACCGACATCTCGCTCGATAAAGACATGTACAAGGTGCTGGCGTCGCTGGATGGCGCGAGGCTCGATCTTGCTGGCACCTATTACTTGCGGACCACGCTTCGCGACTACCATCGTGCCGGCGTTGACCGCGATGATCCCACCCGGGAGAAAATACGGGCGTTGCAGGACGAATTAGTAAAAATAGGCCAGCAGTTTGATCAGAACATCGCCGCAGATGTTCGCAAGTTCCAGGTAAACGCCTCCGACCTGGACGGACTTCCCGAAGATTTCAAACGTTCCCATCCCGCCGACGCGTCCGGCAAGATCACACTGACCACCGATAACACGGATTATTTTCCGTTCATGGATTACGCCAAGAGCGAACCGGCGCGGAAAGAGTTCTTTGTCCTCTACCGGCAGCGCGCGTATCCCAAGAACATCGATGTGTTAGGGCAGCTTTTGCAGAAGCGCCACGAACTCGCCAACGTCCTGGGATACCCCGACTGGGCCGCCTACATCACGGAAGACAAGATGGTCGGGACGGAACAGAATGCCTCTGACTTCATTGAAAAAATATCCGCGGCGGCGCAGGCCGGTTCAAACGTCGATTACGACGAATTGCTAACTTACAAGAAGCACGAGGATCCGAAGGCGGAAAGGGTCAACGCGTGGGATGTGGCCCACCTGACGCGCGGAGCGAAAATTGAAAAATTTGGCTACGACTCCCAGGTCATCCGGCCCTATTTCGAGTATTCGCGGGTCTTGCAGGGAATTCTCGACATCAGCAGCCGCATGTACGGGATCACGTACAAACCCGTGACCTCGGCCCAAGTCTGGCATCCCGAAGTCACGGTATATGACGTTTACGACCAGAGCAAACTGATCGGCCGGATTTACTTCGACATGTTTCCCCGGGAAAACAAGTACAAACACTATGCGACCTTCAGTCTGGCCACCGGGAAGAATGGCTTTCGGTTGCCGGAGTATGTTCTGGTCTGCAATTTCCCCAAGACTACCGGCGAACCCGGGCTCATGGAACGCGATGACGTCATTACTTTCTTCCATGAGTTCGGACATCTCATCCACGGAATCATGAAGGGAAACAGCAAGTGGGCCGAGGGCGACCTGGAGAATGATTTCATTGAGGCCCCCTCACAAATGTTCGAAGAGTGGCCCAAAGACCCCGCCATCTTGAAGCTCTTTGCGCGCCACTACAAAACCAACGAGCCGATTCCCGCGGAACTGGCGCAGAAAGCCCGGGCCGCCGATGAATTCGGCCGCGTCCTCAATGTTCGTACCCAGATGTTCTACGCCGCCATCAGCCTCGATTTTTATAATCGCAACCCGCAAGGACTCGACACCGACAAACTGGTGGCCCAGTTGCAGGAGCGCTACACTCCCTTCAAGTATGTGGAAGGCACGCACATGCATACCGCGTTTGGCCACCTCAACAACTATTCGGCGGTTTACTACACCTACATGTGGTCGCTGGTCATCGCCAAAGACATGTTTACCGAGTTCAAAAAAGAAGGATTGCTCAATTCCGAAGTCGCGGCCAAGTACCGCAACTCAGTTCTGGCGGCCAGCGGCACCAAACCGGCAGCAGATCTTGTGCGCGACTTTCTGGGGCGCCCGTATTCGTTCCAGGCGTACGCCGACTGGCTGAACGGAAAATAAGGGGCGTCGTTGGTCGTTGGCTATTGGTCGTTGGCCAACAGCAAAAACATCGGCCACGGATTTTCACCGATTTTCACGGATCAAGATCTCTCTTCTAGTCGTCTTATCCGTGAAAATCGGTGAAAATCCGTGGCTGATTCTGTTTGGCCAACGACCAACGACCAAGGGCCAACGACCTTTATCGTTTGCGCGAATACGCCTGCGCATACGCCGGCACCGGCGTCGTCGGGTCCAGGCGGGGATCGTTGATCGGCGCACCCGCGACCATCGCCAACGGAATCACCCCGGCCCAAGTCGGAAACGAGTAATCTTCCTCGTCATCGATGGGTGGACCTTGACGTACCTTGGCGGAGAATTCTTCGATCGGTAGCCGCATCACCAGCGTCTGCTTGAGTTCCTTCTCGTTGGGCTGGCGTGATTCCGCCCAGCGCCCGGGCAAAATGTGATCCGATAGCAGCCGCAACGCCTCCAGTTTTTCTGTCGCGTCCAGCACCGCCACCGCCGTGCCCAGCACGACCACCGAGCGATAGTTCATCGAGTGATTAAAGATCGATCGAGCCAGCACCAGCCCGTCGAGCAGAGTGACGGTGATACACACCGCCACGCCCTTGTCGAGATTGCGCAACATCCGGCTGGCCGCTGAGCCGTGGATGTAGAGGTTGTCGCCCGATCGTCCGTATGCGGTTGGGATCACGAACGGCTGCCCCTCCACCACAAAACCGACGTGGCAGATGAAGCCCTCGTCGAGAATTTCGTAGGCCGCCGCGCGCTCGTAAACCCCACGATGGGGCTCGCGGACCACACGAGTCCGCGCCGTGGGTGCATGGGTTTCAGACATGGGAAGGAGTCTCCGGCAAGCGCCAAGAATAGGCAGTCAGTTTAGCAGAGAGAAACAGAGGTCCTTGGCCCTTGGTCGTTGGCCAAAACCAGCCCCGGCCACGGATTTCACGGATTCACGCGGATAACGCAACAAAAAAGGGGTTGATCCGCACAAATCCGCGAAATCCGTGGCTGATTTTGTCTGGCCAACGACCAACGACCTTCCTTCTACCAGTTCACCTTCAACGCGAATTGAAACTGGCGCGGATCGGAAGCCGCGGTGGGCTGGCCTGCGCTGGTGAACAACGGGTTCACGTCGGCGACGTTGTATCTGTTGGCGATGTTGAAGATGTCAACGATCGCATCCATGCTCATGCGTTCGCCGAAGTTGATCCGCCGGGAAACTCGCAGATCGTTGAATACGGTCCACGGTCTCAGGCCGCCATTGCGGCTAAAGTTTCCGTCCAACGCCACCAGCGTCGGCGTTCCTCCCGCCGCAAAGTGGGCATAACAGGGTTCCTGAAAAAATCCCGTGGGCGAGAACTTCGAAGCCACGGTCGGACCGCAAGGAGTTGCGGGCGTGCCCGAGGCCACTACGTTGGGACGGCCGGTACTGGGCGAAAACTGAAAGTTGTCCGGGTTGCCGGTGAGGATATTGAACGGCCTGCCGGAAGCGAATTCGACCACCGGCGCCAGGGTCCAGTCGCTGAAGAGCCGGCTGGCGAAGCCCGAGCCAGCAAGCTTGCCGCTCTGGTACACGCCGCTCACCACCATGCGATGGCGCTGGTCAAACAATGACGTAGAACGCTCGGCGCTCGGGAAATAGCTGTCCTGCGGTGCCAGCGGAGACTGCAAGTCAGTCGAGTCGTCAATGGCGTGCGACCAGGTGTACGACGCCAGGAATTCGTAGTGATTGCCGAAACGCTTCTTCAGATTGGCGGTGAGCCCGTGATAGACCGAGCTGCCGTTGGAGTAATTGGCGTCCATGTCGCTGAAGGGGACGCAACCGGTCAGAGTGGTGGGATCGCAGGCTGTGCTGAGCCCCGGGGACTGCGCAAACACCAGAGGCGCCACTCCCTGCACGCAACCGGCGGTGGTTGGGTCCGAAAGCAGAGCAATCGCGATCGCTGGATTCAGGCCCGAAGGACGGAAGAAATTCATCAGTGCCGTCGGCACAAACGGCCCTCCGGGCCCCACGCCGCAGCCGTTTACGAAGAGTGGATTGTCAGTGGGCTGTGCCGCTCCAGCTGCGAGCGCCGCCTGCCAGTTTTTCACCAGCAGGTCGCCACGCGTGGTGTTGGCATTGATGGGACGATTCAGGTGGCGTCCCCCGTTAAAGTTGTAACCCAGGCTGAATGACAGGCCATGTCCCAGGTCCTGCTCGAAGGTCAGGTTGGCCTGCTGCGCATAGGCATAAACAAAGCCCTTACCCTGGGGATAGCCGAAGGGTTGGAAGGCCACGGGAAAAAATGTTGCCGGGTTCAGATAATTCTGATTGATGAACAGGTCGGCGTTCGAGGGATCGAAGCGCTGCAGGTTAGGCTGGTAGCCAGGAATGGTGGGCAAGCACGAGCTGGTGTTGAGGATGCCCTGAAAGATGTTGGTCGCATTCAGGCTGGCCGCGCCGGCCGCAACCCCGGGATTGCACGGGCTACCGCCGGCGAACAGCAGTTGTCCACTTTTCGAACCATCCGAGGCATCGCCCAGGAAGTACAACCCCAGCAGTGGATGATCGTAGAAGATGCCATAGGAGGCGCGAACCACACTCTTGCCGTCGCCTCGGGGGTCCCACGCCACGCCGATGCGCGGCTGAAAGTTGTTCTTGTCCGTGTCAATGCCTTTTTGCAGACCCAGTTGGTTGTAAGCCGCGAGCGGCAGCCCGCTCAGCTTAGCCAGTTGGGGCGGGAACTCGATGTCATAACGCACGCCCAGATTAAGAGTGAGGTTTGATCGCACGCGGAAAGAGTCCTGCCAGAACAAGCCCAACGGCTTGTTGGTAAAACTATCTTTGGGATTGCCGATGCCTTGCACCAGGGTGCTGGGAATGCCGAGGCCGAAGGCCTGCAAGCCAGTGAAACCGGGAAAGTCAGGGCACAGGGCTGCCGGCGCTCCACCGGCCACGCACGCATTGGAAAAGCCCAGGCTGGCGGCATCGAGAGAACTGAAGTTGTAAACGCCTCCATAGTTCACGGTGAAAGTGGCGGTGAGCGGAAGATAGTTAAAATCCACTCCGAATTTGGTGTCGTGGCGGCCTATGGTCCAGGAAAAATTGTCGGTGATCTGATAGCGCTCCTCCACTCGTTGAATGAAGGAATAAGGCTCGCGGCCGACAAAAGCAAAGCCCGCAATGTTGGCCGCCACGTTCGATCCGCCCGGCGCGTCCGAGTAAAAATACTGCAATCCGCGGCGGCCATATTGAAAGCGCAGCTCGTTGACCTTGTTGGTGCCGATGGTCATGGTGTCCTGGGCCACCCCGGTCACGTCACGGTAGGTCTGCGAGGAGGTCCGAGAGAATGCGTTCTGCCCGTACGTCTGGTTCTGGCCGTTGACCTGAATGCCGGTCACGGTGCTGGGACTCACGTTGGCCCGAACCATCAGGCGGTTGTTGTTATTGAGGTTGTGGTCGAGCCGCAGCGAGTACAGGCTCGTGCCCTCGAACACGGGATAGTTTCCACCCTGCGGCGCCAGGCCAAGAAACCGGTTGGGCAATCCGTTGCAAAGAAAATTCGGCGCACCCAGGTTGCAGGAAGTCGGAAACTGGGTCAGCGGATTGCTGCCATTTCCGGGGACAGGAATGAGCGCGCCTTCGAGTGCCTGGAACGACGCCGGGTAGGTCCCGTTGAGCGCGATCCCGGACGAGCCCCCGACAAAAGCCGCGTACAGTGCGGCTTCCCGACCATAACCCGCGGCGAGTGCCGGACTGATCGCTCCGAGTTGCGCCAGCGCGGCCGGCAGCGTTTGCTGGAAATATGCTGCCTGCTGCTGCGTGGCCTGAATGTTGAAACCCGATCCCGGCGGCGCGCCAAACACCGGTGAGGCATCGAAGTTCACCATGCCGAAAGTTCCGTTGGGTGCGCCTACGCTGGAGAAACCGGTTTCGTGCCGGCGCGTGACTTCGTAGGAAAAGTAATAAAAAGTTTTGTCCTTCTTGATCGGTCCCCCGAACGCTGTTCCCGCCTGCACCCGCGTGTAAGCCGGATCGGGGACGGTGCTGAACGGATTCACCGCCTGAAAATTGCGGTTGCGCAAATAACCATAGACGTCGCCGTGGAAGTCGTTCGATCCGGAGCGAGTAATGATGTTGACCACGCCGCCGGACGCTCTGCCGTATTCCGGCGCGTAGCCGTTGGTGATGATCTGAAACTCCTGCACCGCTTCCTGCGAAACCGTGGATCGAACTCCATTCGTCGAGTTGTCGGTGGCATCGGCGCCGTCCACGTTCACCAGGTTGGCCCGGGCGCGCTGCCCGCTCATGTTCAGGCCGGAAGTCGGAGCCGCCCCGATACTCGGGGCGTTATCGCGTAATACCTGCGAATCGGTAAGGGCGAAGTTGATGTAGTTGCGCCCATTGATGGGCAAATTGTCGATGCGCCGCTGGTCGATGGTGTCGGTGGACGAGGTGCGCTGTGTTTCCACAACTTCCGCGTCTGAACTCACATTGATCACTTCCTGGGTTCCGGCCACGGACAAGACGACAGGAAGTTCCGCCATTTGTCCCACGGTTATCGCCACCGTCGGCACCGTGGCCCGGGCAAAGCCCGGTGCCTCGACCGTGACCGTGTACTGCGCCGGAGGCAGCAACAGGATGTGGTATTGGCCATCGCTGTTCTCGCTGGTAGCGCGTTCCAGTCCCTTGGTTTCATCCCGCGCCGTGACCGTAGCATTGGTCACCAGGCTGCCCTTCGGGTCTCGAACGGTGATATGCAGATCGCCGGTGGAGGCTCCCTGAGCAAAGCCGAGAGTCGCCATCATGACTACCAGACACGCAACTGAGACCCGCTTTCGTACCACCATAGAAGTCATCTCCGTGGAAGGAAGGACCCTGAGTTCTCGCTGCCGGTAGCGATCACCGTTCGTAGGCAGGAATTGAATTTTTCGAACACGCAAATGCCGCACGGTTTTTACATCAGGTAGGGTGCCGAAATCAAGCTAAATCACTGACTGGAACAGGCTTAGTTAGCCTTCCTAAACTAACAACTATTCACTGACAACCGAGAACTGAAGTTAATTCTTCCGCACGATGCCGTAACTCTCATGCTTTGATGTCTTAAGCGCCCACGCCATACGCGGCGTATTGTGCGCGATGCCAAAACGCCCGCGGGCATCGAGCAGGATCATGCCGCCATGCCCGTCTACTCGGTCCTTGAGATAGTTGATGGCCTCGGCGGCCACCCACTCCGGCAAACTGCCGGTAGCCACCCGGTCCGCCGCCCACTTGGCTAATACCAGTTTCATGATTGGCTCGCCCCATCCGGTTGTGGACGCGGCCGCGGTCTGGTTGTCGGCGTAGCATCCACATCCGATCAGCGACGAGTCTCCCAGCCGCCCGGGAGCTTTGTTCAGCGTGCCGCCCGTCGAAGTAGCGGCGGCAATGTTGCCGTCGCCATCGAGCGCTACCGCTCCCACTGTGTCGTGAGAAATGGTGGGCGCAAACAGGTCAACCTTAGCATCCGCAACCCGGGCCTGGAATTCTCGCAGACGCTCGACCTCGCGCGGAATGATCAGGTCTTCGTTGCGACACAGCGGGATGCCATGTTCAGCCGCGAACCGCTCCGCCCCTTCAGCGACAAAATACACATGCGGGCTGTCACTCAAAATCTTGCGCGCCGCGCGGACCGGATTGGGCAGCCGTTCGACACATCCAACCCCGCCGGCGCGGAGCGTGGCACCGTCCATGATGAGAGCGTCCAGTTGCACTTTGCCGTCGCGATTCAGAAAGCTGCCACGGCCGGCATCAAAAGTCTCGTCATCCTCCATGATGACGACGGTTTCCTCGACGGCGTCGAGCGCCGGTCCGCCGCGTTCGAGCACCCGCCAGCCGGCAGCCATAGCGTTGCGCACCCCGTTGAGATGAGCTTCCACCATGTCATCAGGAATGGCCCAGGCACCACCATGAATTACCAGAACAGGATCGTGCAAGAAGAGTCGTCCTCAGGTAATGAGGATAGCAGGACGGAGAATGTGTGGGTCGGACACCCTTGTCCGACGCCTTTGAATTTGATTTTGGGGTTTGTGGTGCGGTCTTCGACTTGGCCAACTAACCTGTGGTGGAAACGTTAATGTCCAAGTCAAAGGCGGCGAACAAGTGTGTCCGCCCCACACGAAACTACGCGGCCTGCCCCGCCTTGCGCGGCAACGCGTCCGCACCCTCGGTCCGCGTGTAGGTGTAGCGAATGCGGTGGATCACCGTGATCGTGGACAGGATCGCGATCAACCAAAGCACCGGCGCCATGCGGTTGAACAAGGCTCCGATGATCACCAGCACCAGCCGTTCGGGACGTTCCATAAAGCCCACGCGGCAAGAGCCGATAAGCGATTCGGCGCGGGCGCGAGTGTAGCTGACCATGATGGAGCTGACCATCACGAAGGCAGTCAGGACGACATAGAAGAAGCGATCGCCACGGGCGAAGAAGACCAGCAGTCCAAAAAACTGCGAAGCGTCGCTGTAGCGGTCAATGACAGAATCGAAGAACCCGCCGAAGCGGGTCACCTGGTTGCTGGCGCGGGCCACTCGTCCGTCCACCAGGTCAAAAAAACCGGAGGCGATGATGACCAACCCAGCGTAGCGAAACATGCGCGCCTGGTTGTCAGCGTTGGCGTAACCGAACAGGAAGGCAGCGATGCTGTTCACCACCAGCCCGAGGAAGGTGAGCACATTGGGATTGATCCGGGCCAGGGCCAGCCAGCGCACGATCGCGTCCAGCAGCACGCCGCAGCCGCGTCCAAAGGCGCTAGTCCAAGTCATGAAGTCCCGTGGTAACCCTGGTCATGAAACCCGTCATATCCCTCATCACTTGGCTTCGGTCTGCTCATGGATGGTGGTCAGGCTTAGAATCTCCATCTCGCGATTGCCGTTGGGCGTGACCACGACTGCGCTATCCCCCACTCTCTTGTTCAGCAGGGCGCGGCCGATTGGCGAACTGGTGGAGATCTTGCCCGCGGTCACGTCCGACTCTTCGCTGGTCACCAGCTTGTACTCCACTTCCGAGTTCTTGGAAGTGTCATAAACTCGAACCGTCGAGCCCAGCCCCACCTTATCTTTTGGAATATTATCCATGTTGATAAGGGCAAGCTCGGCCATGCGCGCCCCCAATTGCCGGAGCCGTGCCTTGACGAACTCCTGCCGCTGTTTCGCCATGTGATACTCAGCGTTTTCACTGAGGTCTCCCAAGGCAGCGGCTTTCTTGATTTCCTTGGGAAGCTCATGGACCAGCTCGTGTTCGAGCACGTTCATCTCTTCCTGCAACTTCCTCTTAATCTGCTCAGTCATGTGCTTGAGGATTATAAACCCGGACGTCGGGCTTCAGCCCTCGGCCCTCGGGCACCCGGACTTCGGACGTTGGCCCCGCGGGGTTAGGCCTTTCTACCCTTTACCCTTGGGGCTACGGTTCCGGACCCTGACTGGCGTCCGAGGAGCACTCAAGAAGCAGAATACCAGTTCCTCCCGGAACCTCGGAAAGTTCAGGGGACCAAGGTCCGACGCCCGATGTCCGAGGTCTGAAGCCCGAGGTCTGAAGTCTGACGTCCGAGGTCCGCCCCACACGCTTCTAGACGCGTCAAGACATTTAAGAATGTAACCCTGGGGCGGACCGTCGAGACATTGGAAATGTAACCGAAGACCCGCCGTCGCCGCGGCTTTTCCACGGCCGTTCCGCCGGCTGCGCGTTCGTTGTCGTTTTTGTTCCGCCTTGCTCACTTGCTGATCCGGTCGTGTCTTCGGACTGAGCCGCCGATTCGCCATCTTCGTAGATCCTCTCCAGTTTCTGCTCGATCGTCTTTCCCCAGCTGAAACGGATCCAGAGACGGCTGCAGTCTTCAGCCCTGCCACCTGCGCCGGGTTGGCCTGCGCACAGGCCAGCACCCGCTCCCATGCAGTTTGCGCTGCGTCGTAGACACGTCGCACTTTCGATCCCACTCGAACTTTCTTCACTAACTTCACCGAGGGCAGATATAGGTTCAGCCACAAGCGCAACTCCTGCCGCTAGCTAGAGATCGTTGATGGCCTCCACCCCAGCTTCAGAATCGTAGCGTTCCCACCCCAGAAGCTTGCGCACATGCGTCCAGTTCTTCTGCTCCACCTGCGCGTTGTCATCTTTCTTGTACGGCCGCCCGCGCGTGAGCTGAATCTTCTTCGCCTCACACCCACCCTTCACATGCCAGTTGATAAACTCCGATCCGTTGTCCGAATCCAGCCCCAGTAGACGGAAGGGCAGCACGCCTGCGATTTCATCCAGAGCTTCTTGCACCGCCACTTGACTCTTCCCCAGCAGGGCACGCGACTCCGTCCAGCCCGTGTGAATGTCGGTCAAGTTCAGGGAATGCGCAAACTCTCCTTCCCCAGAATTCCCCGAATGCGCCACCAGGTCGATCTCGCTGAACCCGGGTGCAGTCACGTCCCAACTGTCCGTCTTCACTGCAATGTGGTGCTTGAGCAGTGAGCCCGGCTTGGTCCGTCCGTAAAGGCTCCGTTTCCGCTCTCTCTTCTTCGCCTTTAACCGTCGATCGATTTGCCGCGCACTGATGCCCAGCCGTTGTTTCTCCAGCTCTCGGCTCAGTCCATAATGCTTGCCAATCCAGGGCATCCAGCTGGGCAGCAAGGCCTTCAGCCGCACCGACCAGGGATATCCCGCCGCTTCCCAAATCGCCGCCAGAAGGGAGAGTGTTTGCCGGCCATACTGCGGCCTTCGTCCGCCTAGCCGCCGCTCCGCTTGCTTTCCCGGTCGAGGTCCATTCAGAAGGCGAATCGCATATTTCCGGTGGTACCCGGTGTTTAAGCAAAATTCGTTCAGCATCACTTGCTTCGCTTCCCGCCCTGCTTTGCGGTAACCCTCGTAGACAGCACGGAAATACTCCCACTTCGCTTTGTGCCCCAATCTACCCTCCTCAAAATCCTCATTGAGTCGGGTTACATCCTATGTGTCTCGACGGCCCCTCCCCGGGTTACATTTAGCATGGCTCGATACGCTCGATACGCTAGATTGCCTTTCGGGCCCGCCTAGGATAGACTAAAAGGGTGCAGTTCCTCAGGTGCCCTGGCCTCGCGGGTGTTCCCTCATGATCAGCGCCGACGGTAATTTCCACATCGGTGATAAGGTCGTCTATCCCAATCATGGTGTTGGAGTTATTGAACAAATCAGCAGCCGGACCATCGGCGAAACTGTGGAAAAGTTCTACCTGCTGAAGATCAAGGCTAGCAGCCTGAAGGTCATGGTGCCGTTTCATAACGTAAACACGGTCGGCCTGCGGCGGGTGGTCAAGAACGGTGAAATCCAGAAGATAGTAGATTTTCTTACTGATGGCGAGTGTGACAACAACGCCGACTGGAAATACCGCTTCAAGGAAAACTCGGAGCGGATGCGCACCGGTTCACTGCTGGAAGTGTCAGCTGTCCTGAAGGGTCTGCTCCTGCTGAACCAGTCCAAACCCCTGTCCTTCCGCGAAAAGAAGATGCTGGAACGCGCCCGCTACCTCCTGGTTAGCGAGCTGGCCATGGCCAAGAACTGCGAAGAAATCATAATCGAAGAAATGCTCGCCAAAGCGCTCGCCAAGAGCAAGCTACGCTTCCCGGAAGCCTCGGATTTTGTAGCGTAGTTGCAGTCGTCGGTCTTCAGTCGTCAGAAAACCCAGGTCCAGCGTCTTATGCGGCTTGGCTACCTGCGGTAGAGGTTATCGCCTTGATCAGACCGTTAAGCATTAGCGATTTCGCCGGCGGAATTCCGATAGTCGGAGGACTTCAGTTTCTGGGACGTAACCGAGCCGACGGGCGATGGTGAGCTGGGTCTCAACTTCGAAGACCGATCTGCGGGCGTGGTGAAGAAATAACAGAAACTCCTTGTCAGTGCGGCGGCCCTTGCCTGCGGCAATATTGCTCGCAACTGACACCGCAGCGCACCTCAG
The DNA here is from genome assembly GCA_963779255.1 of Terriglobia bacterium. Taxonomy (GTDB): domain Bacteria; phylum Acidobacteriota; class Terriglobia; order Terriglobales; family Acidobacteriaceae; genus JAIQFF01. The sequence continues at coordinate 94,766 of CAVZXU010000040.1, forward strand.
CTGACCGGCCAAACCGTATAATTCCTCTCTCGGAAAACCACCAGTGCAGGGATAAATGTCCACCACCATCTCGATGGCTTTTTGCCAACTTGATGTCTCGGTAAGAGCCGCTCATTGCCAGCCCCCTTTCAGGTTTACGCTTTTAGCAGGTTTGGCATGGCGGCGTCTGTGACCGATGAACAAGCCGAATGGTTGAGGGAGATTGCCAGATGAAGTTTTGATTCGCTGAAGACCGACGACCGACGACTGACGACTGCTACTCCCCCATCCACGCCCCATACGGCTTCAGCGATTCAATATGGTCGAAGACGATCTTCATGGCGGCGGTGATGGGGACGGCCAGGACTAGGCCCATTGCGCCCCATAGCCATCCCCAGACCAGCAGTGCCATGGTCACTGCCAGCGGATTCAACTGCAGGCGGTTGCCCAGGAACTTGGGGTAGAGCACGTTGAGCGCGACCAGGTGCAGACCCAGCACCGTCATCACAATCACGATCGCGTCTCCGGAATTGATGTGTCCCAGGCTGACGAAGATCGGAGGGGCCATGGCCAGCACGACCCCAAGGTAGGGAACCAGGCTCAGAAATCCGCTGATGAACCCAACGAAATAGAAAAACGGCAAGTGCAGCATCGCGAACGCGATGGTGCTGGCCGTTCCCAGAAAGAGGCCAATCAGGAGATTTCCCACCATGAAGCTGCGAATCATCGCGGAAATCAGGCCCAACGTGATATACGCCGTGTTCCGGTTCTCCAGTGAGAACAGCATTACCGTTGCAGAGCGGACATGATGCTGCCAGCTGAGCATGAAATACACCAGAAAAGGCACAAACGACGCGGCCAGCACTGCCTGCGAGACTGAGCCGAAGCCACGGGTCAGGATTTCCTCCCAGTTGGTGCTCGAACGGGACTCTGGTTTGATCTGCCCCTCTGGTTCCGTCGATCCCAGCGATTCCGCCCGCTGCCGGACCTGCGAAATCTCCTGGCGAATTTTTTGCGCGTATTTGGACAGATCCTGCACAAAAATGATGGCCTGGTTGGAGGAGTAGTACACCAGCCCCACGATCAGGGTGAGCAGCAGGAGCACGGCGACTGCGGCGGCCAGGCCTCGGGCCAGGTGAAGGCGAATAAACAATTCCATCACCGGCGCCAGAATGAAGGCCAGCAAAACTGACACCAGCATCACGCCCAGCACCAGCTCTCCCCAATAACAAAGGCCCAGAATGGTGGCGATTCCAATTGCCTGAAACGCCCAGTGCGGCTTGGGCGGCTTGGGCGGCGGCGCGGGCACGGCCGGCGCTGCGGGTCTGTCGATCTCGGCCTCGTCCATGGCCATACGGGTATCGTAGCCTAACAGCAAAAAAGTGTACGCGACATATAATCGCCAGGTGCCTTCCCACCAAACCGATGCCTCCGGAGCGGGGCGTCCGCCGCGAATCCTGGGCCTGGATGTGGGCTCAAGAAGGATTGGGCTCGCCATCTCGGACCCGCTAGGCATCACCGCGCAGGGACTGAACACGCTGCAACGGCAAAACAAGCGATCTGATTTTGCCCAACTGGAGCAGGTGATTCGCGGCTACCAGGTGGCCGAGATCGTGATCGGCCTGCCGCTGCGCATGACCGGCGCCGAAGGGACGCAGGCCGAGAAGATGCAAAGCTTCGGCGAAGAGATCCGCCGCCGCTTTCGCTTGCCCGTCCATCTGTGGGACGAACGCCTTTCGTCCGCCCAAGCCAACCGCCTGCTGCGCGAAACGGATATGTCGATCAAACGCCGTGGCCAGGTGGTGGACCAGATGGCCGCAGTCCTGATATTGCAGTCCTGGATGGACGCGAGGGCCGGTAGTTAGTCGTTGGTCGTTGGCAAAAGCATCGGGCCCACGGATTTCCACGGATTGAAATCCAACCCCCTTTTCTGTTTTGCCTTATCCGTGTAAATCCGTGCAAATCCGTGGCCGCAGTTCCGACGGACTCCCAAAGTCCAACGACTACCGGCTAACGACCAACGACCAGTCTTCATCTAAACTACTTCTAACTTGCGCAAGTTTCTGACACTTCTGCTGCTTGCCGTCCTCGCCGTCGGCGGCTGGCTGGCGTGGGCGCTGTGGCTGCCCGTCACGCCGGCAGGGCAGAAATTTGTGATGTTGCGGCCGGGCTATTCCACCCGCACGATCGCGGCTGAACTCGAGGCGGCAGGCGTGATCCGGAGCCGCTTTGCTTTTACCCTCTGGCATCGCCTCCACCGCAAGCAGTCGCTGAAAGCCGGCGAATACCTGTTCGACAAGACCGCGAGAATGTTGGACGTTCACGACCGCCTAGTGCGGGGCGACATCTACGTGCACACGGTTGTGATCCCTGAAGGCTTCACCATGTTCGACATCGCGCAGGCCATTCAGGATGCAGGTCTGGGATCAAGCCAGGATTTTCTTGCCGCGGCGCAATCTGACCGCGATTTGATTTCGGATCTCGCCCCTGAGGCCAAGAGCCTCGAAGGCTACCTGTTCCCCAATACCTACGAGTTCACGCGCACCCAGAGCATGAAAGACATCGCAGCCGTCATGGTCAAACAGTTCCGCCAGGTAGCGGCACAGATTGGCCTGACGACGAACGGCCTGACCCCGGGCGGGCCGGGAATGGATGTGCACAAGACGGTGACGATGGCTTCCATTATCGAAAAGGAGACGGCCGTGCCCGAGGAGCGCGCAGTCGTGGCCAGCGTTTACTACAATCGCCTGGCGCGAAAAATTGCGCTCCAGGCCGATCCCAGCGTGATCTACGCCGAACTGCTCAACGGAAATTACTCCGGAGCATTGCACCATGCCGACATGGGGTTTCAGTCCACGTACAACACTTATGCTCATCCCGGGCTTCCGCCCGGGCCGATCGGGAATCCCGGCCGCACTTCTCTCGAAGCCGCCCTGCATCCGGCGCAGACGGACTATTTTTATTTTGTCAGCGACGGCAGCGGCCACCATCGTTTTTCCCGCAGCCTCGAGGAGCACAACCAGAATGTGGCTAAGCTGCGGCAAACGGTGCAGGGAAAATAGCGTTTTCTAATGTGTTGCATGCCTGCCAGGTGCCAATCTGACACCCCCCCGGCCCACTGATTCGCATATACTTGATTGGTGAACCCAACTGCCTGCTGAGGAATCCAATCCACTTTAAATGCACATTCTTTCCCGTTACCGGGTCCTGGGTTTTCTGTTGGTTGTCCTGCCGCTGACCGGTTGTCTGTTCCGGTCGCGGCGAGTGGAGAGACAGATCAGCACCGCTCCCCTGAAGTCCGCCACCCAGGCGGAATTGATCGACTACATCAACGCCCAGGCGGCCAAAATCAAGAGCCTGCAGGCGACAGTGGATATCGACACTTCCGTGGGCGGGGTCAAGAAGGGCAAGGTCATCGACTATCAGCAGATCCGGGGTTACATACTGGCGCGCAAGCCCGCCATGTTGCGGATGATCGGCTTGCTGCCCATTGTGCGCAACAAGGCCTTTGACATGGTGAGCGACGGCCGCGACTTCAAGCTGTGGATTCCGCCCAAGAACCGTTTCGTGATTGGACGCAATGACGTCGAGTCGCACAATCCGCAACAGCCCATGGAGAACCTGCGTCCCCAACATATTTACGATGCCTTGATCCTGCGTGAGGTCGATCCCCAGAACGAGATCGCGCTCATGGAGAACAGCTTCGAGATCGTTACCGATGCCAAGCACCACCAGGTTCAGCAAGCGGACTACGAAATTGAAGTCATCCGAAAAGGGGGGCGCGGCTGGTATCTCTCCCGCAAGATCATCTTCAGCCGGACCGACCTGCTGCCTCATCGCCAACTGGTCTACGATCAGGACGGCAGCCTGGCCACCGACTCGCGCTATGAAGGATATAAGGACTACGATGGCTTGAATTTTCCCTCGCAGATTGAAATCTGGAGGCCGCAGGAAGAGTACGACATCACCCTGACCATCGTGAAGCTGCAACTGAATGAGCCGCTCCCCGACGACAAGTTTGCTCTGGAGCAGCCGGCCGGCGCCCAGGTCGTGCATCTGGACCAGCCGCAATCAAGCCAGGTGAACAACGTGGACCCGAAGTGAACAGCAGCCTTTAACACCGAGCCTGCCCCGCATGATGAACAGAATGATTGTCGCCAACCTGGTGCACCGGCCCATCCGGTCACTTATCAGCATTGTGGCGATCGCGCTGGAGGTGACGCTCATCCTGCTGATCGTGGGGCTCTCAGTGGGCATGCTGAATGACGCGCGCCAGCGCCAGGCCGGGATTGGGGCCGACGTCATTGTCCAGCCGCCCAACACTTCCTTCATGGCCGGCGTAAGTAATGCTCCCATGTCGATCAAAATCGGCAGCTTGATTGCGCAATTGCCCCATGTCAAGGTGGTCTCGCCGGTGATCTGGCAGCTTACCACCAGCAAGAACCTCGAAGTCATCTACGGAATTGACCTCAAGACGTTCCAGGCGCTGGTCCCGTTTCACTTCCTGCACGGCGGCCCCTTTCAGGGACCAAATGATTGCCTGGTGGACGACTACTTTGCCCAGTCGCAACACGTGAGAGTAGGAGACACCCTCGAGATTCTCAACCATCCGTTCCGGGTGGCAGGCATCGTCGAGCATGGCCGGGGGGCGCGCAAGTTTTTGCCCATGAGCACGCTGCAGGAGCTGATTGGCAGCGAAGGCAAGGCCTCGGTGTTCTACGTCAAGCTGGACGATCCGGCAAATGCGGACGCAGTGGTGCAGGAAGTGAAGAGCGTGCCGGGATTGCAGGACTATTCGGTGCGCTCCATGCGCGAATATCTCTCCATGATGACCACCAGCAGCTATCCCGGACTGTCCACGTTCATCAATGTAGTGATCGGGATTTCCGTGGTCATCGGTTTCATTGTCATCTTCCAGGCCATGTACACCGCGGTCATGGAGCGCACCCGGGAAATCGGAATCCTGAAATCTATCGGGGCCTCGAAGCTGTACATCGTGAACGTGATCCTGCGGGAGACGGTGCTGCTGGCCATCGGCGGCATTGTGGTCGGGGTTCTTTTCAGCCTGGCCGCGCGTGCCGGCATCCGGTACCGCTTGCCGACTTTGCCGGTAGTCGTCACCGGCAAGTGGATTTTGATTTCCACCGTGGTCGCCATCATCGGAGCCATCCTGGGGGCGCTGTATCCCGCCTACAAAGCGGCGCAGAAGGATCCCATCGAAGCCCTGGCCTACGAGTAGTGGACGCCGGACTTCAGACCTCGGACTTCAGCTCGCGGCGTCAGTCCCCTGACTAAACCCGCTTCTGCGCGGGCGGGGAGGCGGACGTCGAACGATCCGTATTCCCCACATGCGCATGATGAATGGCCGTCGCGGGCATGCCTGGAGAGGGAATGGGTGCTTCGACCACAGACGATCAGTCGCAAGCGACCGTTCATCTTCCGCTCAGCATGACAAGGTCAGGAATACGGAGTCGAAATTAGGGACTTAAGTACGAGGTCTGAGGTCCGACGCCCGAGGTCCGCGTTGACAATATCCTCTACCGTACGTTATCTTTAAGTCTTTGGCAGTCCTGCGGTTGCCCGCCTGGTACCCTGCGCCTTCGGCGTTGAAGTGGATACTCAGCGGTCTTCTTTGTTTTTTTAATTTTCTGGGAGATTCGTAATGTCAACCTATTTCCCCAAAGCGGGGGAAATTGTGCGCAAGTGGTACGTCGTGGATGCCTCGGGGCAGACGCTCGGCCGACTGGCTTCGCAGGTCGCCCGCATCCTTATGGGTAAAGAAAACCCGAAATACACGCCATTCCTCGACACCGGAGATCACGTCATCGTGATCAACGCCGAGAAGGTGAAGACGACCGGCATGAAAGCCGAGCAGAAGGTGTATCAGCATTACACCGGATATCCGGGCGGGTTGCGCACGGAAGAATTTCGCAAGCGTTTTGACCGCAAGCCGGAGCTGGTCGTCGAAGAGGCGATCAAGCGAATGCTGCCCAAGACGAAACTGGGCGGACATATGATCAGCAAGCTGCAGGTGTATCGCGGCGACAAGCATCCGCACGAGGCCCAGAAGCCCCAGGTGAGGGCTCTGGAGACGACGAGGGCGTAGGGCAGTTTCGGGTTTCTGGTTTTTCAAAAGCTGGTTCAGAGTAGTAGGCGAGATTTGGAATTCTTTGAAAGGTTAGATAGCCGGATTCTCTCCCAGCCCGGTTGGCTAGGAGCTAGAAGCCAGGAGCTAGAAGCTAAACCATGGCAGAGTTAGTTCAATATTACGGTACGGGACGCCGCAAGTCGGCGATCGCGCGCGTCTATCTGCGTCCGGGCAGTGGTGATTTCAAAGTTAACGGACGTCCTTTTGAGCAGTATTTCGTGACCGAGTCTCAGCGCTCAAGCGCGAAACAGCCGTTGCTTTCGACCGAGACCGCGGCCACTTTCAACGTTCTCGCCCGGGTCAGCGGCGGCGGAGTGAACGGTCAGGCCGACGCGGTGAAGCTGGGTATCGCCCGCGCCCTCATGCTGTTCAACATCGAGCTGCGCAAAAAGCTCAAGGCGGAAGGCATGGTCAGCCGCGATTCGCGCTCCAAGGAACGCAAGAAATACGGTCAGAAGGGCGCCAGAAAGCGGTTCCAGTACTCGAAGAGATAAGTATTCAAGTTTCCAGTTTCTGGTTTCGAAACAAGCGGGAAACCCGAAACTGGAAACTGAATTTAAGGTGTTCAATTCATCCCGCGCCTGACCGGTGCGGGGCGGGAATGGCAATCCGGAAGAGCAGTTTCAAGTTTCCAGTTTCTGGTTTAGAAACCTGAAACTGGATGACTCAGCCGGATGCAGACCAAATGAGGAGGTTGATTGGCTAACATTACCATGAAGGAGTTGCTCGAAGCCGGAGTTCACTTCGGGCATCAGACCAAGCGCTGGAATCCCAAGATGAAGGAATACATCTTCGGAGAGCGCAACGGGATCTACATCATCGACCTGCAAAAGACGCTGAAGATGTTCAAGGAAGCGTCGAAATTCGTGGCCGACCTGGCTGCGGCGGGCAAAATTGTGTTGTTCGTGGGCACCAAGCGCCAGGCCCAGGATGCGATTGCCGAAGAGGCCACGCGCTGTGGCGGCTTCTACGTCAACCAGCGCTGGCTGGGCGGGCTGCTCACCAACTGGGTGACGGTGCAGAAGTCGGTAAAACGGCTCAAGGAACTCGACGAGATGGCCACGGATGGCCGCTACGAGTTGCTGCCCAAAAAAGAAGTCATCAAGCTGGAACGCGAGCGCAAGCACCTGCAAGCCAACCTGGCCGGCATCAAGAACATGAACCGCCTGCCGGACGCGATCTTTGTAATCGATTCCAACAAGGAACAGATCGCGGTGCGTGAAGCCCGCAAGCTGGGTATTCCAGTAGTCGCCGTGGTGGATACGAACTGCGACCCCAGTGAAGTGGATTACGTGATCCCGGGCAACGACGATGCGCTACGCGCCATCCGTTTGTTTGCTTCGAAGATTTCCGATTCGGTCGCCGAGGGGGCGCAACTGATGACGGACAAGCAGGCCGCTGATCTGGCCTCTGCCGTTTATGCCGAACCCGAGGCTGTTCCGGCGGCGGAAGCCGCAGAGGAGCTTGAGGCCGCGGGCGCCCCCGAATCCGGGTCCGAGGACATCAGCATGGAAGACGTCCTGGGCAAGGGCGTGCGCAAGCAACCCGCGCCCACCAAAGAAACCGTGGACGAAGACGTTCCCCAGGTTGAAACCCAGACGTATTAAAACCGTTGTTGGCCCTTGGTCGTTGGTCATCGGCCAACATGGTTTGAAAGCCTGAAAGATCCGAGCTTTGGTTCCTGAGGGAAATCAGACCCGCGCGGGTCGTCCGGCGCGGGTCAAAGTTTGTAGGGCAGTTTTAAGTTTCCGGTTTCTGGTTTCCGGAAACTGGAAACACGAAACCAGAAACTTTATTATGAGCACAACTACTGTGAATATTTCTGCTACGCAAGTGAAAGAGCTCCGGGAAAAGACCGGAGCGCCGATGATGGATTGCAAACAGGCCCTCACTGAAGCCAAGGGCGATCTGGAACAGGCGGTCGTCCTGCTGCGCAAGAAGGGAATTTCCGTGGCCGGCAAAAAGGCGAGTCGCGTTACCAAGGAAGGCGCGGTCGCGGGCTACATTCACGCCGGAGGAAAGATCGGCGTTCTGGTGGAAGTGAACTGCGAGAGCGACTTTGTGGCCCGCACCGACGACTTCAAGGAGTTGGTGCACGACATCGCCATGCACATTGCCGCCAGCGACCCGAAATTCGTCCGCAAGGAAGACGTCACGGCGGAAGCTTATGAGCGTGAAAAGGACATTTATCGCGCCCAGGCCGCAGCGACCGGCAAGCCGCCCCAGGTGGTCGAGAAGATCGTGGAAGGCAAGATGAGCAAGTTCTACGAGGAAGTCTGCCTGCTGGAGCAGCCTTTTATCCGCGACCAGACCGTCAACATCGGCCAGCTTATCGCCACCAAGATCGGGAAGCTGGGGGAGAATCTCGCGGTACGCCGCTTCGCTCGCTTCAAGGTCGGCGAGGTGGGAGCGACGGTCGCGTTTACGGCGTCCAGTCCAGAGGATGGCGGCGAGGCCTCCGCCCCGGTGGCTAAGTAAGGCCGTGAGTGGTGGTTGGGCTCGGGGCACGCACAGGCCGAGGGCAAGATGCCCTCGGGACAGCCGGCGGGGACGCCGGCGCTACTAACTACCATGCCGACTCCGGTGTTCAAACGCATTCTGCTCAAACTCTCCGGCGAGGCCCTGGCCGCGAACCAGGGCTTCGGCGTCGATCCTCTGCGCATCCACGAAATTGCCGCCGAACTGGCGGACGTTCACTCCCTCGGCATCCAGATCGCCATCGTAGTCGGCGGTGGGAATTTTTTTCGCGGCGTGGCCCAGCAGGCGCGTGAGATGGACCGCGTCTCCGCCGACCACATGGGCATGCTGGCCACCGTGATTAACGCCCTGGCCCTGCAGGATGCGCTTGAAAAACAGGGCATTCACACCCGAGTGCAATCGGCCATCGAGATGAACCAGGTGGCTGAGCCTTTTATCCGCCGCCGCGCCATCCGCCATATGGAAAAGGAGCGGATCGTCATTTTTGCCGGCGGCACCGGCAACCCTTATTTCTCGACCGACACGGCCGCATCCTTGCGCGCCATGGAAATCAAAGCGGACGTGATTCTCAAAGCCACCAAAGTCGATGGCATCTACGATGCCGACCCCATGCTGGTCAAAGACGCCAAGAAATTTACCGAGATCAGCTATATGGAAGTGCTGAAGCGGGGACTCAAGGTGATGGACTCAACCGCCATCTCCCTGTGCAAAGACAACAATCTGCCTATCATCATTTTCAATCTCAATCACTGCGGGAATATCCGCAAGGTTGTCATCGGCGAGAAAATCGGGTCGCTGGTAAGCGCGTAGAGCCCGGCCACGGATTTTCGCGGATTCACACGGGAGAGATCGTAGGACGCGTCACTTTTCAGGCACAACCGGCTGCCTTCCTGCCCTTAGTTTTTCCAGGGTGGATCCGTGTCAATCCGTAAGATCCGCGGCCTGTTTTTGTCGTTGGAAGGTTTATAATTCGACGTTTTGACTTTGAAAAACAGCGGAGTTGATCATGGCTGATGCCGGTCCACTTAGGGAAATCCGTATCCAACTCAAGACACGGATGGACAAAGCAGTGGAAGACTTTCGCAAGGCGATGGCTGCGACCCGCACCGGGCGGGCCTCGGTGCACATGCTGGATGCGGTCAGCGTGGATTACTACGGTTCACAGATGCCGCTGAACCAGATTGCCCAGGTACACGCGCCCGAGCCCCAACTCATCACCGTTCAGCCCTTCGATCCCAGCTCGCTGACGACAATAGAAAAAGCCATTCGCACCGCCGATCTCGGCCTCAATCCGATGAATGACGGCAAGATCATCCGCGTGCCAGTGCCGCCGCTCACGGAAGAGCGTCGCAAAGACATGGTCAAACATCTGCACAAGATGCTGGAGGAGCACCGGACCGCGGTGCGCAACATCCGCCGCGACGGCAATGATGCCATCAAGAAAGCCACCAAGGACAAGAAGATTGCCGAGGACGACGAGAAGCGGGCCATGGATGAAATCCAGAAGCTGACCGACGACGAAATCAAGAAGATGGAAGAAATGAGCAAGGGGAAAGAGAAGGAAGTGATGGAAATCTAGGAAGTCGTCGGTCGGTCAGTTCAGTCGTCCGGATCCAGTCAGACGCCCGGAGCATCTCTCCGTTAGCACGTCAAGACCGGCAGGCAAAACCCTCCGGTAGCTTGAGCCATGGATCCCTCCAAAAGCCTGCCCAGAGCGGGAATTACGTTGGTACTCTGTCCGAAAGTAACGCAACTTCTCTACTCTGAGAGGGTTTTCATCCTGGTACCGCGAATTCCTCGATTTTCAGAATTCAGGAGTTGTCATGAAACGGTTCGTAATGCTTTCGGTGCTCCTTGCCCTTTGCGGTCTAACCATAGTCGGCTGCGGGGGCGGCGGCACGACTCTTTCCAGCGATCCGCAAGCCGGAGCGGTTTTTGTCACCGGAGAGGATGCTCCGCTGCCGTCCGTGGTGAGCCTCAATCTCACCATCAATTCGATTACGCTTACCGGGGCCAGCAACTCACCGCAACTTGTGTCGTCTCCCATTACCGTAGATTTCGCGCGCCTGGTGGGCCTGCGCGAACCCCTGGCCTTCGGTGCGGTCCCGGCGGACACGTACACCAAGGCGACTTTTGTGCTGTCGAGCCCGGTCATTAGTTACATCACTCCCGGCACTCCTCCGCAGGTGAGCACGTTGAACGGCACGTTCGCCAATCCCACCAGCACCAATCCGCAGACCACGTCGGTGACTGTGACCTTTCCCACTCCGATGGTGGTGACGGGTAACGGTTTGGCAGGAATGCATACGGAATTCGATATTCGGCAATCGCTGGCGGTGGACAACGCTGGCCAGATCACGGGCGTGATTAGTCCGGTGATGTTTGTCGAGGTGGTAAAGGCGATCAATCCTGAAGGCCAGCTCACCGACCTCACGGGCACGATCGTTTCTGTCAATGTCGCCGGCAGTTCATTCCTGATGCAAGGACCATTCGGACATCAGTTCACGGTGGCTGTGAACGGGAGTACCAACTACAACGGCGGTTATACGCTGGCCACTCTGCCCACCTCGGGCGGATTCGTCGCGCTGCAGGGCACGGTGCAGATGGATGGCAGCATCCTGGCCAGTGACGTGGAGTTCATCACCACCGACCTGGCGTTTATCTCCGGACGCATTCTGGCATTGAACCCGACCACGGGGCCGGTGCAGACCGTCACCTTGTGGGTGGGAGAAACCGGCGGCGGGGCTTCGACCCTGGTTGACACGGTGCAAACTGTGGACGTCAGCGGCGTATCCAACTATGCCATCTGCTTCTTCAACAATAGCTGGTTCAGTCCCAACAACCTGTTTGGCAATTCTTCGATGCTGGTGGGGCAGCGCATTTTCATCGGCGGCAGCTTCAGCGGCACCTTTACGCCGGACTTCATTTCACTGCGGCGCCAGGGCGTGTATGGCATGGTGGTGCCGGGCAGCGTGACCGTCACCAGTGGCAACGCCGGCACCTTCCAGTTGCTGAACACCGGCCTTCTGGGACTCTCGCTGGGCGGGCCGCTGACCGTGAATACGGGTGCTGGGACCCTGTTTTTCCAGGGCAACAGCAACACTCTGACGCTCACCGATCTGCAGACCGCAACCGCTACCACTTCGGTTCCAGTGGTGGCACGCGGACTGGTTTTGAAAGACTCAGTCAGCGGTGACTCCGGTGCTATGGTCCCACCGCGTGCGAGAAGTGCAAACAGTGCAGTAGCTGCGAATCTGTAGTTGTTCCCGCGGGCGGCCCCCAGCCGCCCGTTCTTTTTTTGAGGCCTTATAATCAATTCGACATGAAGAAGGTTGTCCACGCCGCTTGTCCGCACGATTGTCCGGACGCCTGCGGCGTTCTGATCACCGTGGAAGATGGCCGCGCCACGCAGATTCAGGGCGATCCCGCGCATCCCGTTACTCGCGGATTCCTGTGCGCCAAAGTGGCCAAATATCTGGATCGGGTGTACTCGCCCGATCGGGTGCTCTATCCCATGCGGCGGGTGCGGCCAAAGGGTCCGGTCGCGGGCGAGGGTGCCCGCGCCACACAGGCCTTTGAGCGCATCTCCTGGGATGGGGCGCTCGACGAAATTACTTCGCGATTCCGCCAGATTGCTTCCGATTTCGGCAGTGAGGCCATTCTGCCTTACTCCTACGGCGGCACACTGGGTGCGCTTAACGGCGCATCCATGGACCGCCGGTTCTTTCATCGCCTGGGGGCTTCGCAACTGGCCCGCAATATCTGCTCTGCCGCGGGCGAAGCGGGTTTGAAGTCCGTTATCGGTATCAAGATGGGTACTGAGCCGGAGCAGTTCACGCACTCGCGCTACATCATCGCGTGGGGCGCGAACATTCACGGCAACAACGTCCACCTGTGGCCATTCATTGCGGAGGCGCGGCGCAAGGGCGCCAAGCTGGTGGTGATTGATCCTTACCGCACCCGCACCGCGGCCTGCGCGGACTGGTATCTTCCCATCAATCCTGGCACCGACGCGGCGCTCGCGCTTGGCATGATGCACGTCATCATCAATGACGGTCTGCACGACGCCGATTACCTTGCCCGCTACACCGTGGGCTTCGACCAGCTTCGTGAAAAGGTGCGGGAATATCCGCCGGAGCGGGTGGCGCAGTGGACAGGCATTGCGGCGGCTGACATTGTCAAGCTGGCCCGCGAATACGCCACCACCCGTCCGGCGGTGATTCGCATGAATTACGGCGTTCAGCGCTCCGAAGGCGGCGGCATGGCCACGCGGGCTATCGCCATGCTGCCCTGCGTCACGGGCTCATGGAAGGAAGTCGGCGGCGGGCTTCAGCTTTCGACCAGCGGCGCTTATGGCCTGAATCGGGAGGCGCTGGAGCGCCCGGATCTGATGCAGAAAGCGCTGGGCGGCCGCACGCATTGTCAACATGGTGGAACTGGGTACGGCGCTCAACACGCTGGAGGATCCGCCGATCAAAGCGCTCTTCGTTTACAACTCGAATCCGGCGGCGGTTTGTCCCAACCACAACCAGGTCATCCGCGGATTGCAGCGTCCCGACTTGTTCACAGTCGTGCACGAGCAGTTCTTCACCGACACCACCGATTACGCCGACATCGTTCTGCCGGCGACCACGTTCTTCGAGCACAAAGACCTGCAGACCGCCTACGGGCACTACTATCTGCAGATGTCGGACCCGGCCATCGAGCCCCTGGGCGAATGCCGCTCCAACGTCGAACTGTTTCGCGCCCTGGCCGAGCGCATGGGATTTGAAGAAGAGTGCTTCCGCGAATCCGTGGACCAGATGATCGATACAGCGCTGGATTCCGACAATCCCCGGCTGCAGGGGGATCGATCGGGAGCGGTTGGAGCGGGAAGGGCACGTCAGGCTCGAATTTTGAAACTCAGTTCTCAGTGTCCGAGTTCTCAGTTCTCAGATTTCTTGCCTTTCGCGGAAGGCAATTTCGCGACGCCGAGCGGCAAAGCTGAACTCTACAGCGAGGACCTGCAAAGCGCAAGGGCTTGATCCGGTGGTGGCGTTCGCGCCGCCGACGAATCGCGCCACAGTCACAGGCGAGGCATTTCCGCTGGAGCTGCTGGCCCGCAAAGCCGACAACTTCCTCAATTCCACGTTTTCCAATGTGCCGGTGGTCCAGGAGATGGAGGAAGCCGGACTGCTGGAGATCAGCGCGGCCGATGCCCGGGCGCGCGGAATCGCGACGGCGACATGGTTCGGGTCTTCAATCGCCGCGGGGACATCATGCTGCGGGCGCGGGTCGATGGCGCGGTGCAGGCCGGGCGTGGTTTCGCTAAGCTCCACTGGGCCAAGCTGAGTTCGGGAAGCCGCAACATAAACGTCCTTACTTCGGAAAAACTTACCGACCTGGGCAACTCGGCCACGTTTTATTCCGTCTTGGTTGAAGTAGAGCTGTTAAACCGTCTTCCTGAGGCTGGGGTGGCGGTTTGGACGCTCCGCAGCTCTACCGTATAATTGCCGTTTTCCTACTCCCAGGTCCGAGGTAGTAGCGATTCTTCGTTTTCATCAGGATAGCCCTGTAGTGACGAGGAGCAGGTCGGGCCATGCGTGGCCTGTTCCGGCTGGGGCATCGCCTTCATCTTCTTCATTCATAAAGATTTGTAAGAGCACGATGGCCTTTTCTCTTGTTGCTGTTTTTGCTGCTGTCTGCTCGGCGGGATGGGCCAGCAGGAATTAGTTACCGAGATCGAGATCCATGGCAACCGCCGCATTCCGGCGGAAACCATCCGGGCGCGCATCTTCACCCGGCCCGGCGACGTCTATGACGCGGCCGCACTGGAACGCGACTTCAACTCCTTGTGGAACACCGAACTACTTCGAGGACATCCGCTTCGAGCGGGAGCAGACCCCAAGGGCTGGATGCTCCACATTTACGTCAAGGAGCGCCCTACCATCCGCGAGATCGAATACCTGGGGCTGAGCTCGGTCTCGAAGAGCGACGTGCTGGACCGTTTCAAGGAGCGCAAGGTTGGACTCTCGCCGGAGAGCCAGTACGATCCCACCAAGGTGAAGAAGGCGGAGGTCACGATCAAGGAATTGCTGTCCGAGCATGGGCGGCAGTTCGCCACCATCCGCACTGAAGTTCGACCCATCCCGCCCGCCGCGGTTAGCATCACTTTCGTGGTCAAGGAAGGCCCCAAGGTCAAAGTCGGCAAGATTACGTTTATCAGGCAACAAGCATGTCAGCGCCCGCATTCTGCGCGGGGCCATGAAGAACTTGAGGCCAATCGGGATTCCGCACTCCATCTTCCTGGAAAACATCTTCGCCAAGACCTACGACGCCAGCAAGCTCGATGAAGACACGGAACGGGTCCGCGCGGAATACCAGAACCGCGGCTACTTCAAGGTCGTGGTGCAGGACCCCAAGACCGAAATTCACGACACCGGCCATCCGGGATTTCATATCCCGCTTGCTGATGAAGGACCGGGCAAGGCAGTGGACATCACCATTCCGATCGATGAAGGCGAACAGTATCGCCTGGGCGGAATCACTTTCAAGAACAACAAAGCGGTCAAGAACATCAAGGCCCTGCGCGCGCTGTTCCCCATCAAAGACGGCGATATTTTCACCCGCGAAAAGGTCGCCAAGGGCCTGGAGAACCTGCGCAAAGCGTACGGCGAGTTGGGCTACATCAACTTCACTTCGGTTCCCAACACCACGTTCGATGAAGACAAGAAACTGGTAATCCTGACGATCGACATCGACGAGGGCAAGCAGTTTTATGTCCGCCGCATCGAATTCGCCGGCAACACCACCACCCGCGACAAGGTCATCCGCCGCGAAATGGCGCTGGAGGAAGGGCAGGTTTACAACGAGCGCCTGTGGAAGCTGAGCCTGCTGCGGCTCAATCAGTTGGGCTATTTCGAGCAGTTGAAGCCCGACGACCCCAACATCACCGAAACCCACCTGGACGAAAAGAACGGCACCGTTGATCTCACGCTCAAGGTCAAGGAAAAAGGCAAGAACAGCATCGGCCTGAACGGCGGGGTCAGCGGCCTGGCAGGGGCCTTCATAGGGATCAACTACAGCACCAACAACTTTCTTGGCCTGGGCGAGACGCTGGCGGTCCAGGCCAGCATCGGCAACCTCCAGCGCAGTCTGTTGTTCGGTTTCACCGAGCCCTACCTGTTTGATCGCCCGATCCAGGCTGGCTTTTACGGTCTTCACCCAGAAATATCAACTATAACCAGGCCCGGCAGCAGGCCATCCTCACCGGCCAGCAAATGAACCTGCCCAAGGCCTACCTGCAGAACCTGCAGAACTACACCCAGTCCAGCACGGGATTTACCGGCTCACTAAGCTACCAGCTGCACCATTCCTTCAAACGTGTGGGCATCACCTATTCGTCTCGACCGCTCCTCCCTGGTCGCGGTCAGCAACGCCTCGAAAATATTGTTCACCGACCTGGCATTTCGTGGAATCAGCGGCCCTAACTCCCTGGAGGGCATCGTTACCAGCAAGATGCTTCCCAGCTTTTCCTTCAGCACGATGGATAGCCCGATCTCACCCAACAGCGGGACCAGCGTATTTCTGGGTGGGGAGATTGCCGGTTGGGGGGACGGTGCGGTCCATGCGCCCGATCGTGCAGTACAAGCACTTCATACCCATGCAGAAGGGCCGCAATGCAATTGGATTTAACTTGCAGGGTTCTTTCCTGACCGGATACGGTGGAGTGGTAGCGCCACCTTTCGAGCGCTTCTACCTGGGCGGCGAAAACGACATACGCGGCTTCGATATTCGTTCTGTTTCTCCGGTCGCCTTTCTTCCGGACAAGAGCAGCATTGCGCTGCATAACCCGGACGGCAGCGTGGTCCCCAAGGACCCAGCCAACCCGCTTCTGGGCGCCTATACCATTCCGGTTCCGATCGAGCGGATTGTGTTTCCTGGCGGGGATGCCAGCCTGGTCACGAACCTGGAATATCGGATAACCATCGCCGGGCCGGTTGCGTTGGCGCCCTTTATGGATGTCGGAATGAATCCTATCGTGCGGGAATCGCAGTTGCGCATCAATCCCGGGCAGCTGGCCGACATCAATGACACGGTGTTTGGCTGTCCCGCGCTCGATATTGCCCTGAACTGCACCGGCGGGCACCTTCAGACTCCTGCGTTTTCCCAGAATCTGCAGATCGTAAGCTCCGCCAACTGGATTCCGAGGATGTCCACAGGGTTAGAACTGCAGGTGTTTCTACCCATCATCAATGCCCCGTTCCGGGTCTATTGGGCGTACAACCCGCTGCGTTTGGACAATATCAGCCGCGGTCCGGTCCCCATCACGCGCGACATGTTCCCGCCGGGGGCGGCGGGAGACTTTACTTTCGAGCAGGCTTCGCGGAGTCTGGCGCCCGAGTATCAATTGCGCGAGCCGCGCAAGACGTTTCGCTTCAGCGTGGCCACCACGTTCTGAAGACAGTCGTCGGTCTTCAGTCGTCAGTTAGACGATGCCTCATTTGACGACTCACGACCGACGACTGACCTCCCGGTTTGACCTTAGGCGGAGGCTGTACCTATAATAGGAATATCCACGCCCTGAAAAAGGTAGCCAATGGGGTGGTCACCACGCCGCTTCAGGTTCGGCGTGAGGCGCTGGGAACTCCGGCCCAGCCTCTTCCGTTGACAGCGAACGGTCGGGTTAGTGCTGAGGCGCGGCCGGCATTGGCTTGTATGAAAAATCTAACCCATTTCCCGGGATAAATTTCCAAGGAGTTCAAAATCAACCACATGACAAGCAAGTTCGCGCGATTCCTTACGTCCATCGTGTTCGCCGTATCGGTTGCGGCCGTGGCCCAGACCGCCGCGTTGCCCGCGGCCCCGAGCGCCGCAGCCAGCAATGCCGCCGCCCCCGTCGCCACTAACGCTACCGGAACCAGGATGGGAACGGTCAATGTCGAGCAGGCCATCTTCGCCACCAATGAAGGCCAGCGTGATTTCGAGGCTTTGACCAAGAAGCTTGAGCCCAAGCAAAACGAGCTCAAGAATCAGAACGACGAAGTCGAGAGTTTGAAGAAGCAGCTGAATACTCAAGGCACGACCCTGAATGACGACAGCCGGGCCACGCTGGTAAAGCAAATCGAGCAAAAGCAGAAATCACTGGAACGATCGGTGCAGGACGCGCGTGAGGATGCACAGAACCAGCAGAACGAAATCGCGCAGCGCATTCTGCAGAAGATGGGGCCGATGCTGGTGAAATATGCCGCCGACAACGGTTACGGGGTGATCATCGACACTTCGAATCCCTGGCCCAACGGGCCCGTGCTTTGGGCTGGGCCGGCGGTGGATATCACCCGGCCCGTGGTTGATCTTTACAACGCGCAATCCGGTGTGCCGGCGCCAACTCCGAAGCCCGCCGCAACCAGACCGGCCGCGCCGACGGCAAGGCCAGCGACCACTTCGCCGGCAGCGCCCAAGCCCCAGAGCACTACGCCAAAATAGTTTTGCAGGAGTAGCTTTTCGAGAATCGTTTCTGCGACACTCGTTGTCGCGAAAAAGTTCCCGCAGGCCGCGTGCAGACGCGGCCTTTTTCCTTTGCCCCATTTCGCCCGGGAATGGGTCTGAAAACTGAGTCTCTGGTGTCCTTACCCATAGTCATGTTCACATCGAGGAGGACACCATGTTTGCCGATTTCTTGCCTGATTCCGACTGGTCCGGACATTCTCGCCGGGGATGGACAACCCTGATCTCGTTTGCCCTGCAGGCACTCGCCGTCGGCTGCCTGCTTCTGCTGCCCTTGCTCTACACCGACGGACTCCCGAGATTGGCGTTGCTTGCGCCGCTACTCGCGCCAGCTCCACCGCCGGCGGCCCCGCCCGGGCAACCCCGCCACAACGTCTCCCCGCCTGCCCAAAGCAACCTGATGGGAAGCAGGCTGGTGGCTCCTCCCGAGATTCCACGTGACGTGAGCATGCTGACAGAAACGGTTCCGCCACCTCCGATGATCGATCCCAGCGCTACCGGGGTACGCCATGGAATTGGCGATGCTCAAGGCCACGGGACTGTTCTCGATTCAGTGCAAGGCTCCGATCTGGTGCTGCCTCCACCTCCGCCCGCGGTCCATCACCCTCCGCTCTCGCACATGATGGAGGGGAATTTGATCTATCGTGTCCAACCGGCTTATCCCCCGCTGGCAAGGCAGGCACGGATCCAGGGCCAGGTCGTGCTGCGGGCCATGATCAGCCGCGAAGGCACAATCGAAAACCTGCAGGTTTTGAGTGGCCACCCTATGCTGGCGCCGGCGGCCGTCGATGCGGTTCGGCAATGGCGATACCGGCCCTATGTGCTCAACGGCGAACCCGTGGAAGTGGAAACCCAGGTGACGGTGAATTTCGTCCTGGCGGGAGGATAGTCAATTTGCTTCTACGTCGGTTCGGGAGTAGCACAGGCGTAACCTCGTGAGCTCCAGGATGACCGCTATAATCGCATGGAGTGGCTACCGCTGAAATTGTGAAGCGCACGGCGACGCGACCCACCTGGGCCCAGGTGTCGCTGGAGAACCTGCGCTACAACTTCGGCGTAGTACAGCGGCATATCGGAGCGGGCGTAACCGTCTGCGCGGTAGTCAAAGCAGACGCGTACGGCCACGGTGCAACGGAATGCGCGCGAGCGCTGGAAGAGGAGGGGGCGCGCTGGCTGGGCGTGACCTCACTCGATGAAGCTATCCCGCTGCGCGATGCCGGTATTCGTACTCGCATCCTGTTAATGACGGGGTTCTGGCGGGGAGAAGAGGAAGAAATCATTCGTCTGCAACTGACGCCCACGGTTTGGGAGCCAGGGCAGGTGGAGTTGCTGGAAAAGGCCGCGGCCGGCCTCGGTTTGCCCAGGCTTGCGGTGCATCTGAAAGTGGATACCGGCATGGGCCGCCTCGGGGTTGATCCGGAAGACCTGTACCCGGTTTGTTCCGCGCTGAAGTCGTCGCCCCACCTGTTGCTCGAAGGCCTCTCCACTCATCTGTCTTCTTCCGAAGTGCTGGACGCGCCTTCGGTCAACGACCAGTTGCAGAAGTTCGAGCAGGTGCGAAGCCTGGTGCGTAACGAAGGATTTGATCCTCCGCTGATTCACGTGGCCAACACCGGCGCCGTGATTTCGCGGCGAGGGTCATGGAACACGATGGTGCGTCCGGGAATCGCACTGTATGGCTACTACCTGCCCTTTGAGCGGGCGGGAAGGGAAGTCAGCGGCGCCAAGCTGCGGCTGGGCGTAAAACCGGTGCTCACCTGGAAGACCCGAATCCTCTCGTTGCGCGACGTGCGTGCCAACCAGGCCCTGGGGTACGGCGGAACTTACGTGACCAAGGCCCCGGCGCGGATCGCGGTGCTTCCGGTCGGCTACGCCGACGGATTGAATCGCGCTCTGTCGTCCCATGGACGGGTGATCGTGAGTGAACACTACGCTCCCATCGTGGGCCGCATCTCGATGGATTTGACTCTGGCGGATGTGACCGGCTTGCCGGGAGTTTCCGTAGGCGATGAAGTAGTCCTGCTCGGCGCTTTGGATGGTCTGAGCGTGGACGCACGCGAGCACGCGGAGCTGGCCAACACAAACGCGTACGAGATTCTTTGCGCGATTTCGAAGCGGGTGCCGAGGAAGTATAGCTAGTCGTTGGTCGTTGGCCGTTGGCGTTGGCCAAACCACCCGAAATTCTCTGCGTCACCACAATCTGTGTGGGGCCGGGTCTTCGACCCGGCTAGGCCGCAGCTTGGCCGCGGCTGGTGTTGTTCTTCCACAAGCTGCCAATGTCGGTTCTGTCGTGGCTTCGCCACCGCCCGGGCGGGTCGAAGACCCGCCCCCACACGGTCTGTGGTGCCCGATTAAAGCTCTCACCGTGGGAACAAATGCCGATTACAGCTCTTCGCTGTGGTTACGCTGACCCTTCCTCTTCTCTTTGTTATTCTGGTAACAATGGCTTCCCGCTACGCACAGTGGATGTATGACTGGGAGACCCGGCTCACCTCGGTGGACAACAACCGGGTGGTGCGCCCGCTGGACTGGGGCGTGGAGTGGGCGCGGGATTGGCCGTGCCGCAACGGCTTTGGTCCCGGACATATCCCCGGGAAAGCCGATTCCGAAAAATTTCTGCGCGAGTACAACCGGCGCATTATCGCGTCGAGCGACGAGTTTTATTCCTATACAGTCGCCTTCGGATTTTCGCCTCGAGCGTCGCGAAGTCCAGGTCTTCAGCACGCGGGAAGTGCCGGATCCGAAGCTGGAAGCGAAAGTCCGCGGCACGCACGCGGACTTCCTGCGCTTCACTTCGCCGGTGCGAACCCCCTATCCGGAAAACAATCTGGTAAACGCCCGCTGGTTTCCGGCGCGCGGACGGCGGGCAGTGGTGCTGCTGCCGCATTGGAATTCCGATGCGCTCGCGTACACCGGACTCTGCCGGGTAATGAACTGGCTGGGCATCGCCGTGCTGCGCCTGAGCATGCCGTATCACGACATTCGCAGGCCCGCGGACACGCGCCGCGCCGACTACGCCGTCTCCGCCAACATCGGGCGCACGCTCGACGCCTGCCGCCAGGCAGTGGTCGACGTGCGCTGCTGCCTGGACTGGCTGGAGCAGCAGGGATACAACCGGCTCGGCATCCTGGGCACCAGCCTGGGTTCCTGCTATTCCTTTCTCGCCGCGGCGCACGATCCCCGCATCCGGGTGGCCGCCTTCAATCATGCCTCGACCAATGTCGCGGACGTAGTCTGGCACGGACAATCCACCCGCCACATCCGCGAAGGTCTCGAAGCGCAAATCGATCTCGACCGCCTGCGCGCGTTGTGGAGCGGCGTCAGCCCGATTTCATACTTCGAACAGTTCGCCCGCTGGCCCAAGAAGTCGCTCATCATTTACGCGAAATACGACATGACATTTTTGCCCGGAGCTCTCCCGTGATGCCGTGGCCGAGTTTGAACGCCACGCGCTGGACCACAAAGTCGTGGTGCTGCCCTGCGGCCACTACACCACCGGCGAGACGCCCTACAAATACATGGATGGCTGGCAGCTGGTCTCGTTCTTGCGGACAGCGTTTGAAAGCGTGTGAAAGCTTTTAGCTCTTAGCCTTTAGCTCTTAGCTTGGATCCGATGTCTTCATGGCCAGTGTGAACCCTCGGGGCATTTTCTTTTTGGCTAAGAGCTAAGAGCTAACAGGCCAAGAGCTAAGTTAGAATGACCTTGAGTACCATCTAAGAGAATTCCATCATGAAAACTGACCGCATGTCACTCCCGCTCAATGAAGCCGATCCGCAGATCGCCGCTGCCATCGACAACGAAGTTCGGCGCCAGCACGAAGGTCTGGAGCTGATCGCTTCCGAGAACTTTGTCAGCGAAGCCGTGCTCGAGGCCATGGGCTCGGTGTTCACCAACAAATACGCCGAGGGCTATCCGGGCAAGCGCTACTACGGCGGCTGCGAGTTTGCCGACGTGGTGGAAGAATTGGCGCGCGAGCGGGCCAAGAAACTTTTCGGGGCGGAACACGCCAACGTCCAGCCCCATGCCGGGTCGCAGGCCAACATGGAGGCCTACGCGGCGGTATTGCAGCCCGGCGATACCGTCCTCGGACTTAACCTGGCGCACGGCGGTCATCTTACGCACGGGCATCATCTGAATTTTTCCGGGAAGACCTATCGCATCGTGCCTTACGGAGTCACTAAGGAAACCGAAACCATCGATTACGACGACCTTGAAAAGCTTGCGGAAAAAGAGCGGCCGAAGCTGATCATCGGCGGCGGCAGCGCCTATCCCCGAATCATCGATTTCGCGCGCATGCGCCAGATCGCCGACAAGGTTGGCGCACTGTACCTCGTTGACATGGCGCACTTCGCCGGACTGGTTGCCGGGGGAGTGCATCCCTCGCCGGTGCCGCATGCGCATATCGTCACCACCACCACCCACAAGACCTTGCGCGGACCTCGCGCCGGAATGATCCTGAGCAAACAGGAATTTGCCGCTGCCATCGACAAAGTGGTGTTCCCCGGAATGCAGGGCGGCCCGCTGGTCCACATCATCGCGGCCAAAGCGGTCAGCTTCCAGGAAGCAATGCAGCCTGAGTTTCGGGAATATGCGCGACAGATCGTGGCCAACGCGAAGGTGCTCGCCGAAACGCTGGCCGCGGAAGGCTTCCGCATTATTTCTGGAGGCACCGACACTCATCTCATGCTGGTCGATGTGTTCTCTAAAGGGATGCTCGGCAGCGAGGCCGAGAAGGCCCTGGGCGAAGCCGCCATCACGGTCAACAAGAACGCCATTCCGTTCGACACCAATCCGCCCATGAAACCGAGCGGCATTCGCATCGGCACGCCTGCGCTGACCACCCGCGGCATGAAGGAAGAAGAGATGAAGCAGGTGGGGCGTTGGATTTCGGAAGCCCTGCATCATCGGACGGAAGCGCCGGTGCTGAGCAAGATCCGCAACCAGGTTTTGAGTCTGGCCGAGGCTTTCCCGCTGTATCCCGAGCGGCGTGCGAGGGCCCAGGTGGAAGTACGGGCGTAAGTGGAAGACGGGCGTCCCCGCCCGTCCCGGATCAAATACTCCTTCGAGTCTTCAACCCCAGACGGGCGAGGACGCCCGTCCCCCATCCGCTGGCCGAATTTTGTTCTCTGTGGTTAAATTCTCCCCGTGAGAGTCGCCATCGACATCCGGCAAATGACCGAATTCGGCGTGGGCACTTACACCCGAAATATTGTTCGGGCGCTGGGGCGACTGGATAACGAGAGCAAGTATTTTCTGATCGGCCCGCCGGAGAAAGTGGCGGAGATGGGCTCGCTGCCGCCTAATTTTCACGCCGTGCCCCTGCTGGGAAATGACGCCACGATCAAGAACTATTTCGACTATCGCGCCATCCTCAAGCGGTTGCATTGCGACGTGGTCCACATTCCACACCTGTTCTGGCTGCCGCGGAATCTTCCTTGTCCTTACGTGATGACCGTGCACGACGTGCTTGATCACATGTACCGCGCGCGCGATCAATCCGGGTTCAAGCGCTCGCTGCATTTCTATCTGACGCATCGGGCGCTGAAGGGAGCGGCGCGAATTTTCGCCGTCTCCAATTTCACCAAGAGCGAAGTGGAGAAGCTGTTCGCCATTCCTCCCGCCCGCACCGAAGTGGTTTACAACGCGATTGACGAGCGCTTCCTGCGCGGCCATGCCAGCGACGCCGACCGGCAGCTGCTGGCGGAACGCTATCTGGTCAATTATCCGTTTCTGCTCTACACCGGTCGGATCAGTCCGCACAAGAACGTGGTCCGGATCATCGAAGCCTTTTCCGCGCTGAAAGCGGAACTGGAGAAGGAAGCTCTGTTTCCCGGCCTGAAGTTGATCATCATCGGGGACGAACTGTCGAAGCACCCCGACCTGCGCCGTACCGTGATTCGCAGCCGGATGCAGAACGACGTGCGCTTCCTGGGATTTGTACCCATTGAAGTGCTGCGCATTTTTTACGACACGGCGAAAATTTTCGTATTCCCGTCGCTCTACGAAGGATTTGGACTGCCGCCGCTGGAGGCCATGGCGCACGGCACGCCGGTGGTGACGTCGAATACATCCTCGCTGCCCGAGGTGGTCGGCAACGGGGCTGTGCTGGTGAATCCGGAAAATGTTTTTGAGATCATGCGCGCGCTGCATCGCGTCCTGGTTGATCAGGCGCTGCGCGACAAACTCAAGGCGCGGGGCTACGAGCAGGCCAAGCGATTCTCCTGGGACGCCGCCGCGCGGCAGATTCTCCGCGTGTACCACGAAGTGTCACAAAAACAGCCGACCCGGCCGCCGCTTCCGGACGAACCAGCAGCCATCTCGCAAGCGGCGAACTCCTAGCTAGCTAGCCAGACTCAGGCATTCTTGAGCAACGGCTGTCCGGGAGAATTAAATTCCAGGCGATGCAGTTTGGCGGCGATACGGGTGCGATCGGCTTCGGTCGAAGCGGCAGCGTGACGTTTCCTCAATTTTGCGACCTTTTCATTGCGGGTGCGCCTGCGGCGAATCTCAGGCCGGCGGCTGGGGGCTGACATGATGGGCTCCTGATCTTGAATCGAGAACTAGTTTATATCATCTGGCGCCGCAGAAGCTCTGCGGGCGAAACGCCTCAAGATAGTTGAGGCGATACGGAAGAACGGAACCTGCGGATAAGCAAGGTGTGTCGATCCGAGCGGTAAAAACCCAGCACATAAATGGTAGCTTTCCCTTTGGTGGAATAAATCACCTGGCGAATGCGCAGCAGGGGAGTACCGCGCGGGACGGCGCAAAGTTCCGCGGTCCTCGCGTCGGCGGCGGTGGCATCAACTTCTTCGTCTGCATGCGCAAGCTCGATGCCGTAGTCGTGTTCCAGAGTGGCAAACAGAGAATTGCGTCCCAGGCCGGCGGAGACCAGGCCGCCAAAATCTTCGGCTGACAAGTAGCAGGCTTCCAGGGCGAAGGGTTCGTTGGCCGCCTGCCGCAAGCGCTCCACTTTGACCAGTTGACTGTTGGGCGGCAAGGCCAGGCGGGCGGCAATTTCCGGCTCTCGGTCGATTATCTTGATGCACAGAAGCCGGGAGCAAGCCACCAGGCCTCGACTGGCCATCTGCTCGGTGTAGCTCATCAGCTTGTTGAAATGGATCTTGGGAGGTGCCACAAAGGTTCCGGCACCGCGCCGCCTTTCCACCACGCCTTCGCGCTCCAGCGAAGTCAGGGCGTGGCGAGCGGTCATCAGGCTTACTTGATGGATCCTGGCCAGCTCCCGTTCGGAATCCACCACATCGCCGGGTTTCAACTGTCCGGTCTCGATGCGTTTCCAGATCACGCCGCGGATTCTTTTATAAGCTGGGGTCCCGTTTCGGCCGTTCTGTGCCATGAATAATTCTGCCCTCGTGAAACAAGATTTGAACACTCAAAAAATTGTGAATACGGTTGCACGCGATATGGATTGGTAAGCTGCAGAAAAGCAATTTACCAATCCTTCTGTTCATTCGTTCCGCACCTTACCCGGCCCTCCTCTGCGACTGCGGCACCGGGCCAGGTAGGGCGGCAGCCAGCGCCTGATAAGCAGCCCCCCAAATCGGAGCATCCTCATTCAGGACCACGCAGATGGGAATGCGCGCCAGCACCGGCGAGAGCAAAGTCTTGTCGCAGAAGGCGCGGAAAAATGTGCCGTCCTTCAGCTTGGGCAAGATCTTGGGAGCGATCCCGCCCGCTACATAGACTCCACCGAAAGCCAGGGCCCGCACTGCCAGGTTTCCCGCTTCCGCGCCGTACGCTTCGGTCCACAGATCCAGGGTCTCGACACAAACCTTGCATGTGCCCGCAACCGCTTGCTCGGTGATCTCCCGCGCGGGATCAGCGCCGGAGCCGTCAAACGAGGGATGACGAATGGCGGGATCGAGAAATTCGTGGATGGCACGGATGCCTCGTCCCGAGATAACGTCTTCGCAACAGACATGCGGCAGACGTTGCTCCAGATGAATCAGAAGCTGGATCTCGCGATCGGTGCGTGGCGCAAAACTCGCCAGGCCACCCTCGGAAGGGAACATGCGGTACTGCCGGCCGTCCCAGAAAAGAAAGGTCTCACCCAGTCCAGTGCCCACCGCCATCACCGCACGGGTGCCGTTGGGTTGCGCCACTCCCGGGTTGAGGACGGCCAGATCTTTCGCAGGCAGTTTATCCAGGCTCCAGGCCGTGGCCACAACATCATTGAGCAGGACGATGTTTTTCAGGTTTACATCGAGCCGGCTGGCCAGCTCCGGGGGGTTCAGGTCCCAGGGTAAATTGTTGGCGTGGAGGCGGCCTTCAACCACGGCGCCGGCTACCCCAAATCCTACCCCGGTAATACGCTCGGCCGCAATCTCACCGGCGCGCTCCGCCGCCTGACGACGGAAGTCCTCGATAAGATCTTCGAATCGGGAGAAGTCCCGGGTGGCGTAGCGGCACTGGAAAACCGGCTCCAGGATGCCTGTTTCAGTCTCACGGAGCAGGGCCAGGTTGCATTTAGTGCCACCAATGTCGCCCGCCAGAATCATGGTTATGGACCCAATCCGGAGATTTTCTGCCCTCGAAGCCACCCCGCGCGGAGGCATTATAGCTCGAATTGCTATAGAGCTGAACTTATTGTAATTCGAGAAGTCACTGGCTGAGCCAGGGGAGTTCCTGCGCCGGACAAAATCAGCCTGAGCGCCAGGGCAGGTCTTAGCCCGGTCAGGAGTGACCCGGCAGTGCCTAAATCGCTGCGGCAAGTCCGCTGAACCCGTCGCCAACTGCATGAATCCCACGATTAACTGCATAAAGCCAACCACCCTGGCCGGGGGCACTCCCGTTCGTCCCGCAGGGTGCCCCTGGCGGCTGGCCAGTCGCTTCCGGGCGGGACTCCCCCTGTTTTCCAGATGGGGGTAAGCAAAAATAAAACTTTCGGGCTAGCCACTTTTTTCTTGACGGTCATCATCGCTCTGCTATATAGCATGTGCTCAATATGACTTGCCAGTTGCGCCAGCATTCCAACGAAGTGTCTTCCAGGAGGTTTGTGATGCGACAATCGATGAGGGCGGGTTTTGTCGTTCTGCTGCTGATCGGGGTCCTGGGTGTCCTGCAACCTGCATGGAGCCAGGAAGTCACAGCAGCCATTGTAGGAACGGTAACGGATCCGAGCGGCGCGCCGCTGAAGGATGCCGACGTTACGGCGACCGATACCGAGCGCGGCACCGTGTTGAGCACCAAGACGAACGATGCCGGCGCTTACAACATTACCCGGGTTCCGGTGGGAAGTTACACGGTAAAGATTTCGGCGCCGGGATTTCAGACTGCCGTGCACTCCGGTATTGTCCTGGTGCTAAACCAGACTGCGCGTATCGACATGCAGATGAAAATGGGGCAGGTCAGCGAGACGGTGGAAGTCACCGGCTCCGCGCCCATCCTGCAGACGGACCGGACGGAAGTAGGCACCATCATCGATTCCACGACGAACGTGGCGCTGCCGCTGGCCACCCGCAACTATGTTCAGCTGACGCTGCTGGCGCCGGGCGCGATAACTCCCAGTCCGGATGGCTTTAACAACGGCGACAATACCGCCAATGGCGCCCGGCCGTACATCAACGGGAACCGGGAACAGGCCAACAACTTTATCCTGGACGGCATGGACAACAACCAGGTGTCGGACAACCTGGTCGGCTTTACGCCGGCGCCGGACGCCATTCAGGAATTCAACCTTATTACCCAGAATGCCTCGGCTGAGTTCGGGAACTACCAGGGCGGCATCGTCAGCACCACCATCAAATCCGGCACCAACAGCTTCCACGGTGATCTGTGGGAATTCTTCCGCAATGACAAGCTCAACTCGAACTCGTGGGAAAACAGGTTCAACGGAAATCCCAGACCTTTGTTGCGCTGGAACATGTTCGGCGGCACCGTCGGCGGTCCCATCGTCAAGAACAAACTGTTCTTCTTTTTCGACTACCAGGCACAGCGCTTTGACCACCCCTCCACGACCCTTCCGATTAGCGTCTTCACCACAGCGGAGCGCGCCGGCAACTTTGCGGATCTTTGCTCGGGCACAGGGGAGAGTTTTAACGGAGCAGGTATTTGTAGCAACACGGCCCACCAACTCTATGATCCGCTGAACGGAAATGCCGCCATCCCCAACAACAATATCGCCGCCGTGGAGCCGATTGATCCGGTGGCGCAGGCTTTGTTCTCGTCGTCCCTCTATCCCGCTGCGAGCGGTTCGGGCACACAGAACAATGCCAGCTACACTCAGACCGGACTGGTCAACAGCTACCAGTACGACATCAAGGTCGATTTCAACGCCACCAACAACGACCATATCTTTGGCCGCTTTTCCCACTCGAAGCAACACAACCCCACAATCCGTTCGTTTGCCTTGCTGGGCACCGGGTTCTCGGACGCGCCAATCGATAATTATGTGGTCGACTGGAGCCACACCTTCAACTCGAATCTGTTGAACGACCTGCGCTTCGGCGTGAACCACGTCAAACTGCATAACGGCACCGAGTTCGACAGCTCGGTCGGCAATCTGGGTACTCAGCTTGGGATCGCAAACGCGAATGCTGGTGGACCGGGATTGCTCGCTCTGGGCTTCAATGGTGGAAATCCCAGCAACCCCGGCCTCGGAGTTCTCACCAACGTCGGCAGCAACGGAGTCCAGCAGAGATTCCAGGACGCGGTGATTCAGGCTTCGGATGCGGTGGTCCTGACTCACAACCGCCATGTGTTCCACATGGGCTTTGAGTTCTGGCGCGACCGCATCAACACGTTCTACACCGGCAACAGTGGAGCCCTCGGAGCCATAATTTTCAACGGCGCATTCACGTCGTCGGATCCAACCAACGTAACTAAGCCCAACGGTGGGTATGGCGGAGCCGATTTCTACCTCGGTCTGCCCTCCTCGTATGGCAAGGGTATTTCGTCCGGACAATGGGGCCAACGGGCGAATATTTTTGCCGGGTATATTCAGGACGACTGGAGAGCCACCCAGGACCTCACCATCAACCTGGGCCTGCGTTACGAAGCCCACACCCCCTGGGAGGAGGCGCATGACCTGCAAGGCAATTTCGATCTCGTCACCGGACAACTGCTTGCGCCTAATTGTTCAAGGGTAAATGTGGGTACAGCCCCGGTGACTTGCAAGCAAACCAGCAACCGAGGCCTCTATAACAGTACCTATGGCGCGAAGGACTTCCAGCCTCGTATCGGTTTTGCCTGGACACCATCGCGTCTTGGAGGGAAGACGGTTTTCCGAGGCGCCTTTAGCATCTCGTCTTATCTCGAGGGGACGGGCACGAACCTCCGGCTTCCCATCAATCCGCCCTTCACCCCGGCTGAAACCCTGGTGCAGTACAACAACGTTAAGCTGCCGGGGACCACTACCGGCGATGGTCTGGCTCCTGTCGGGGCGGCCAGCGACCCATTCGCGGGAGCGTTGGTCCGGGTTTGGGACCCGAATGTCCAACCCGCCATCACTCAGCAGTGGAATGGGACGGTGCAGCACCAGTTCGGCACCAATACCCTCCAGGTTGGCTATGTGGGCCAGCACGGGACCCATTTGATGGTTCCCATGCCCTATCTGCAGAGGCAGCTACTGCCCAACAGTGCTTGTGCCACGCCGCCTTGTACGGCACCGAGCTACTTCTTCTCAGGCAATCCGGCATTCCAGTCCGATATCGCCCAAATCTCCGGCACGGCTTCCGTGGGCAGCATGAACTACCACGCGCTGCAGGCGGTATTCCAAAAGCGCTATTCAGGCGGACTGCAATATCAAGTGGCGTACACTCTTTCACGGTGCATGACCGACAATAGCGGTTACTACGGCAACTGGGGAGCACAAGCGTCTCCGGCGAACCCGTACTACCAGAACCTCTACGACCCGAGGGCGGACTGGGCTGATTGCTTCTTCGACGCCAAGCATGTGCTCAGCAGCTACGCGGTTTACGAAATCCCGTTCGGTCGCGGCAAGAAGTTCGGCCACGATACCAATCGGGCGGTGGACGCGATTGCCGGCGGTTGGTCAATTGCTCCCATCATTTCCATCCATTCCGGCTTCCCGCTGGCCCTGTACGATTTCGGTACTGATTCGACGGGAACCAACTCGCGAGGATTGCGTCCGGATTGCGGTTCTGGCGCGGGGAAAACCTTGGGCCGGCAAACCGCCCTCAGTGGCGGCAAATACATCGGCTACCAGTGGTTTGATCCCACGCCCTACACGGCGCCTGCCGTGGGCACCTTCGGCAACTGTCTGGCGCAAGGTCCGGTTCGCGGGCCGGGTTATGGAGACGTCGATTTGAGCTTGCAAAAGGACTTTACCTTTACCGAGAGGGTAAAGCTCCAATTCCGCTCCGACTTCCTCAATGCCTTCAATCGCGTGAACCTGAACACCCCGGCGACTGCACTGGGCACAAACATGGGGGTTGTGAACACATCTAATTCCCCGCGTGTGATCCAATTTGCCCTGAAGCTCTACTACTGACCGCTGTATGATTGGGCAGGCGTTTCTGACGCCTGCCCTATTTTTTATGTCTGGATCTCTTTCCACGGTTCTGGTTTCCACTGTTCTAGGCGTGCTCCTTTGCGAAGGCTCTGCAGCTCAGACCAAGGCCAAGCCGGCAGGCGCCCTGTCGTCCACCGCTCAACAGGGGCTGAAGCTGGCCAATGACGGCCATTGCGAGCAAGCCATTCCTCTTTTGAGGAAGGCTGCGGCTCAGCCTGGGGACAAAGACCTCAAGCGCCAGGTGGGTTTTAATGGCGTGCGCTGTGCCATGTCTGAGAACCGGGCGGACGCGGCGGTGGAGTTTCTTCGCTTCCTGAACCGGGAGTTCCCGCACGATCCCGATGTGCTCTACGTGTCGGTGCACACTTACTCCGATCTCTCCACCTCGGCAGCGCAGGAACTAGCGGCGACCGCTCCCGATTCGTACCAGGCGCGCAGGCTCAATGCCGAGGCGCTCGAACTGCAGGGGAAGTGGGACCAGGCGGCCAACGAATACAAGCGCATCCTGGAACAGGAGCCGCGCATGCCTGGGGTCCATTTCCTGCTGGCGCGCCTCCTGCTCTCGAAGCCCGATCCCAGCCCCACGGTGGCCGAGGAGGCGAAAAAAGGAACTGCAGCAGGAAATCGAGATCGATCCTTCGAATGCGGGGGCTGAGTATGTGCTGGGCGAACTGGCGCGACAGGACAGTCAGTGGCCCGAAGCAATCGCGCACTTTACGCGCGCTACCAAGCTGGACGCGACCTTCGGAGATGCCTACCTGGGGCTGGGCGTGTCCCTGATTTCCACCAAACAATTTCCGGAGGCGGTCTCGCCGCTGGAGACTGCGGTCAGGCTGGAGCCGAGGAATCCAGCGGCCCACTACAATTTGGCCATGGCTTACAATCGCGCGGGACGAAAGCAGGACGCAGACAGGGAATTTGCCATCCATCGTCAGATGACGGAGAAGAGCGGCGCTCAGCCAGGTCCGCCGCCAGCAACTCAGCCTGAAAATTCCAACTAGGAGCGGGCCGCTTGCCGCACCGGTGTCATCCCGAGCGCGGCTCGAGCCGCGCCAGCGGTGAGGCTTCGCGATGCGAAGCAGTCACTCCGCTCAGGATGACAGGGGAGAAGTTTTTTCTGACGATACAATGGTCGTCGAGAAATAGTCGCTGAATTGAACAGGCTAATTTCACAGTCAAAGAACGGGTTGCGGCTTCTTTCCCGGCGTGACGTGCTTCGGGGACTGGCCGGCAGCATCGCGCTTAGCGGATTGGCGCGCCTGGCCGGCGCTTTGCCCGACCCGGTTTATCCCTTTGAAATTGTCCCCGCCTCCGTCAGCGGCATCACCTGGGCGCACGTGAATGGCAAGTCTCCGGAGAGATTCTTGCCCGAGACCACCGGCGCGGGATGCGCCTTTCTCGACTACGACAACGACGGGTGGATGGACATCTACCTGGTCAACAGCGGCAAGTGCGATTTCTTCACTCCTGATCCCCCCCTGCGCAACGCGCTTTATCGCAACAATCGTGACGGCACGTTCACTGATGTGACCGCCAAGGCCGGAGTGGCGGCGGGGGGCTACGGCCAGGGTGTGGCGGTTGGCGACTACGATGGCGACGGCTTTCCTGATTTGTACGTCACGCAGTACGGCCGAAGCATTCTCTATCACAACAACGGCGATGGCACGTTCACCGATGTGACCGAGAAAGCCGGCGTGGCTGCGCCAGGATGGGCCTCCAGCGCGGTCTGGTTCGATTACGACAACGATGGGCGGCTGGACCTGTTCGTCTGCCAGTTTGTGGAATTCTCCAAGTCGCTGAACAAGACCTGCGGGCCGGGCGAGGAGGGGAAGCACGGATATTGCATTCCGCGTCTCTACAATCCTTTGCCGAGCTGGCTGTTTCACAACAATGGCGACGGGACGTTCACCGACGTCAGCCAAGCCTCGGGCATAGGCAAGCACACGGGGAAAGCCTGGGGAGTAGTGGCCGCCGATCTCAATAATGACGGCCGGATGGATCTGTTTGTGGCCAATGACACGGTGGCCAACTTTCTGTTCATGAACCGGGGAGGAGGGAAGTTTGAAGAGATTGGCACGCCAGCTGGAGTGGCCTTCAGCGCCGACGGCCGGGCGCGCTCCGGGATGGGCGTGGACTCCGCTGACTACGATCAGGATGGCTGGCTCGATCTGTTCGTCGCCAATATCGACCGCGAAATCTACTCTATCTATCAGAACAATCACGACGAAACTTTCGACGACAAGGCGCGCGAGACCGGGGTGGGCATGGCTACCCGGCTGATGAGCGGTTGGGGACTGAAATTCTTCGACTACGACAACGACGGCAACCTCGACCTGTTTCTGGCCAACGGCAATCCCGATGATCTGATCGAAGGCCTGCATCCGGGAGTCACATATAAAGAGCCGCCAATTCTCATGCACAACACGGGACGGGGGTTCGAGAATGTCAGCGCGCAGAGCGGCCCGATATTTGCCACCCAGATGTCGGCGCGCGGCATGGCCATCGGGGACTTCGACAACGATGGCGCGGTTGACGTCCTGATCGCGGTTAATGGCGGACCGCCGATTCTGTTGCGCAACCAGGCCGGAAAACAGAACCATTGGCTGGGCGTGCGGCTGGTGGGAAAGAAATCGAACCCGGACGCGATTGGAGCTCGTGTCTCTTACCAGGCGGGCGATCTCAAACGCAGTCATATGAAGGTAGGTGGGGGCAGCTATCTGTCGTCGCAGGATCCCCGCATGGTGCTGGGGCTTGGGGCGCGCAAGAAGATTGACTGGCTTGAGGTGAAATGGCCGCTGCCCAGCGGCGCGGTGGAGCGCTTCACCGATCTTCCTGTCGATCGCTACATCACCATTGTGGAAGGAGAGGGAAAGTGGACGTGAGTCGGGAGAGACCGGGACGGGCGGGAACGCCCGTCCTCCATGCCACGCTCTACTACTTCCGCACCGGCGTCATCCTGAGGGACTTCAGTGCCGAAGGATCTGGCGTGGGAGCCAGGCACCGCTTGCCGACCGCACATGTACTCCACGCCAGATGCTTCGCAAGCTCAGCATGACGCCTGGGATTGAGAGCCGGACCTCAAACTGAGACACCACCGTCTCTTAGTTCTAGTTGATCATGACGAACTTAATGCAAACCGGAGACGTCACTGACAAGACCTGTCCGGTGGGAGTCAAGTGGCCGGTTTGGTGATCGATCTTGAAGATCACGATGTTATTGCTCGCCTGGTTGGCTGCCAGCAGGTAGTCGTCACCGGGAGCGATTTCAAAATTACGCGGTGTCTTGCCGCCGGTGGGGACGGTTTCCAGCAACTTGGGTGCGCCGGTTGCCGGATCGAGGCCGAACCCGGCGATGCTGTCGTGGCCGCGGTTCGAGCCGTAGAGAAATTTGCCGGCAGCGTCCACCTTTATTTCCGCCGTATCGTTCTGTCCCTTGAAACCCTCCGGCAAGGTTGAGACTGCGGCCAGGCGTTGCAGCCTTCCGTTGGCGGCATCGTAGGAAAACTCGGTGACCGTGGAACCCAGTTCGGCGATCACATAGACGAACTTGTTGCTGGGATGGAACACGAAGTGCCTCGGCCCCGCACCCGGAGCGACTTCTGCGAAAGGCGGATCGTTCGCAGCCAGCGTGCCTTTGGCCGGGTCGAAGTGGTACACCAACACCTGGTCAAGCCCCAGATCGGTATTTAACGCAAACCGGTTGTCGCGGGAGACGTCGATCTGGTGCGCGTGCGGTCCCTCCTGATGCTCAGGGTTGGGACCGTGGCCGGTATGCTGGTCCACGGCCGAGGCTTCGCCCAGCTTGCCATCCTTGAGCACCGGGAAAACCGCCACGCTGCCGCTATCGTAATTGGCCACCAGGACGTACTTCCCGGTTTGGTCGAGGGACACATGGCAAGGCCCGGCGCCGTGCGAAGGGACCTCATTCAGGAAAGTGAGCTTGCCTGATTTTCTATCAATGGAAAACGCACTGACCGCGCCGGTCTTCTGGCCCTGATAATCCGAGACCTCGTTGACCGCATACAGAAAACGGCGGGTTGGGTCTATGGCCAGGAATGAGGGGTTGACGGTCTCCGCCACCAGCCCGATCGGAGTCGCCTGACCGGTGGCGGCGTCGAAGCGGTAAGCATAAATTCCTTTGCTCTCTGGGCCGGTGTACGTGCCTACATACATGAGGTAGGAGTTCTTGGAAGCCGCCTGGCTCGGGGAGGGGAAGAGCAGCAGCAGAGAAAGCACAGCAATGGAAGACGCAAAACGACGGCGCGTGATTTTCATTTCACCTCGGCTTTATGGTCAGAGAGTTTTCCGGCGGACAGATGCACCCGCCCTGCGATCCGCAATGAGGGAAGCACAAACTCGGTGAATGCCCCACGCTGCGTTGGGGTAAGTGACTGGCAGCAAGCGCGCTCGGGAGTCTCATAGAGGACTGAAGAAAATTTTCCCTTGATTCGCACCTGGACTGAAACCGGCTCCTCGGCGTAATTGACCAGCTCGACAAGTTTCTCGCCGCCGGGCGATCGGTATGAAACGGCAACCACGGTCAGGGCATTCCAGAGGCTGATGGCTAACTTGTCCTTGTCCTGATCCAGCAGGCGGCGTATGTCCTGGGCAAAGGTTTCGGGGTCGATCACCTCTCCCTGGAGGTCGATGATACGACCTTTGCCGGTGGCGTAGGCAACGGAATACTCGCCAGCGGGAACACGCTGGCCGGACTGCCAGGGGTAAGGGCCGTGCGCGTCCACCACTACGACAATGCCGCCCTTAGAGGCGAAATCCGCCAACATCTTGATGGTGACGTCGTCCGGGGTGGCAAAGACCACGAGCAGGTCGAAGCCCTCAAGGCCCTGCGGTTTCAGGTCTGAGGCGTTCAGGACAGAGAACGGAATGTTGTGGCGCGCGAAAAGGTTAGTGGGTTCGTAGGATTTCTGGTAGGAGTCGGTGATCACGCCGACGTTGGCTTCCGGTTCGGCGGCATTCTTTTCTCCTGCCGAAGCAAACCCCACGTAGCGCTTGATCTGGCTGAGGACAGCCTGGGCTGCGGGATTGTTTTGGGCAAGGTCAGTCTGCAGCGTGGGCAGGAGGTCTAGCACGAGATCGGCGCGGAACGCCCCAGCCTCGGCCACTGTTAGGGCATAGTCTGCGGGAGCAGGGCCACTTTCCTGTTGCTGGGAATCGGACACGTCCCAGTGGAACTCATAAAGAGGAGCCTGTGCCGGGCGGAATGCTTGATCGAACCTTACCAGGGCGAGATTGGAATCGATCCAGGGCTGGGCGGTCGGGCTGGTCACTTGAAGAATGCCCTCTCTTTTAATGACGAGCTGTCCTTTCATCTGTGGCTGGCTCGCCTTAGGGTTGAGCACCAGAACAGGAAGGTGGGGATAGGCCGATCGCAGTTGACGAAGGTCCTCGTCAATCTGACCGGGCTGCGAATCACCAGGATTGAGGATGATGCCCGCTAGACTGTTCTTTGCCGTGCTGCGAGCCATATCGGCGGTCTTGCCCGCTGTGACCTCGGCATAGACGCGGTATCCCTGCCTGCGGGCATTCCTGATGAGCGCCTCGTTGTCCCAGGAAACCACCAGGTCCGTGACGCCCATGGTTGCCGGTGCAGGAATCGTAGGCTGGCTCCATCGCAAAAGCACCCTGCTCCAGCCGGGCGTGGCCGCCAGCAGGCAAATCAACGTCAGAACTCGGGTTCGCATGGACATGAGCTTCACGTTTGCCATCATCGCAGGGCGTCGGAGTCGGTCTGGTCGTTGGTGGCCGGGCGCTGTGCGCCACCGTTGACCCGAATCTGGGGGCCGTTGGACGCCAACTCCGACTTTCCCTCCGAAGTGACCCAGATGGCGGCCACGCCTGCCAGATTCTTAACCAGTTGCTTACCTTTTTCGGGGCCGATCAGCAACATCGTCGTCGAAAGCGCGTCGGAAGCGGTACCGGTCGCTGCCACCGCGCTGACAGCGAAACCGGTTCTTACCGGCTCTCCGTTATCCGGATCGATTATGTGTCCTGCCGCCTCCGGCGACAGGAGGCTCGGCGGGGTCTGCTCGGAAGTGGAGACGCTGCTGTCGGAAAGCATGACCACAGGATCCACCCGGTTCGATGGGTCTCTCAGGTGCACCAGCCAGCCGGCTTGTCCCGGAGGAGCGCCCATCGCGACCAGGGAGCTTCCTCCTGCATCAAGCAGCGCGCGCGAGATACCGTGCGTGCGCAGGACGGCGGCCGCCCGGTCCAGGGCATAGCCTTTGCCTATGCCGCCCAAATCAACCTGCGTACAGGGCGAGTGGAACAGAACCCGGTCCGGAGGCAGCAATTCGACTTTCTGATAGCCGACACAGGCCCGGACCTTCTCTTCTTCCGCGGAAGAAGGGGGATGTCCTCCACGGATGGCGGCTTTCCATAGGTTGACCTGCGGGCCCACCGTCACATCAAATTTTCCTGCGGAAAGGCGGGAATACTGCAGCGCTTCTGCAATTACGCGGTACAAGTCAGGCGGAACGGATGCGGGCTGGGAGTGCGAGGAATGGTTTAGGCGGCTGAGAGCGCTGTCGGGTTTATAGTCACTCATCACACCATCGAGCCGAACGACCTCCTGCAGAGCCTGTTCGACGGCGTCAGACGCCTGCGCTACCGATTCGCCATAAGCCACAATCTCGAAGACTGTCCCCATGACGTACTTTTTCTTGTGAACGAAGGAGAGCTGAGGCGGGGAGGCCTGAGGTGACGCCTGAGCTGAGGCCAGGACCGCAGACGCGCAGAGCAAAGCGGCGGCAAGTGGCTTATTCCAGCGCATAAACCTCACCGTCGTTGGTGGCCACGTAGATTGCGTCCCCGGTAAGGACGGGGGCGGACTGGACTGCCCCGCCCAAGCCAGCTCTCCAGGCCACGCTGCCGGTAGCGACGTCGAACGCCTGCGTTCCTCCTGCCTGAATACATACCAGGCCGCTGGCGATGACCGGAGGCGCGGTGACCACATCGCTGATCTGAACCTTCCATCGCAGTCGGCCGGTTTGGACCTCGAATGCGTAGAGGAATCCGTCCTTGCTGCCGACGACAGCGACCTCTTCCGCCACGGCAGGGGACGAGGAGATTCCCAGGCCGGTCTCATATTTCCAGCGCACCGCGCCAGTATCGGCATCAAGGGCATAAAAGAAGAAATCTTCCGACCCGATCAGCACCGTGTCTCCGGCCGCTGCGGGTGACGAGTCTATGCCGTTTCCAGTTGCGGTGCTCCACACCGTTTTGCCGGACGAGACATCGAGGCAGTAAACCTTACCGTCGCCGCAGCCGAGGTATAGGTGCTTGTCCGCGACCCAGGCGGTGGAGTAAACCCGGCCGCCCAGTTCCTGGGTCCAGCGCTTTCGTCCGGTATCGACGTCAACGGCATACATTCGGGCATCGGCGCTGCCGAAAAAGACTACGCCATTGCGGACGACCGGCGAGGTCCAGACTTCGGCGGCGGCGGCCGTTTCCCACACCGGCCTTCCAGAATCACAATTCACGGCGTAGACCCTGCCGGAATCGCAGCCAAACAGCACCTTGTTCCCAGAGAGAGAGGGGGTGGAGTGGATGTGGTCCGCTGCCTGAAATTGCCAAACTTGACGGCCTTTTTCGACATCAATGGCGTTTAGGTTTCCCGCCATCGAGGTAACGAACAGAACTCCGGAGCGCAGCACCGGCGCAGAACGGACGGAACTTCCCATGCGGACGTGCCAGCGCACATGGTCGGGTGCCTTGGCGGCCCGAATCCCCAAGCCCCCGGTCCGGGAATTGTCGTGAAGCAGCGCGGGCCAGTCGGTATCAGCTCTTGCGGGTTCGGTGGTCATGGGCGGTCCTGGCATTCTGGTCGGTCAGCCGAGGCGGATTTGCCCATGATCGATGCGGCTGAGGTCAGCCACGCCCAAACCCAGCTTTCCCGCAGATGCAATGTGCCCCGGGCGGCGGTAGAACAGGTTTTTTTGGGGATTGTGATAAAACTCCATGCCGTTGTTGGTAATGCTCTCCGCGCTGTGCTCCCAGAGGGAAGGAGCGCCTTCGTCGCGGCGCTTCTTTTCGATGGCCTCCAGTTCAACCGTGTCCATGGCCACCGGGTCGGTACCGAAGTAGAGAATTCCTGCCTGATGGATAAACTCCTGCACCTGGGTCAGAGGGCCTCCATGCCATACCTGTCGCATGCCGTCCATGATGTGCAGCACCGCCTTCGAACGCAGGGGCTCAACCGAGCACATGACGCCGATAAGCGGGTCGGTGAACGAAAAGGGAGAACGATGCGAGCGGGCCACATTATTAAAGGTGCCATAGCCCAGGTTCTTCAGGCAGCCGGTGACGCCGGAGGCGGAGTGGTCCTTCATGGTTGGGACGTTGATAATCTTGGTGAGCCCGTGGGCCACGATCCTCGCCATATACGAACGGTTCTCCCATTCCCCGAAGAAGGTAGCCTGACAATAGACGTCGGGATCGTAGCCGGAGTCAACCAGTCCGTCCTGGATACCCACCACGCGCACACCCGGCGGGAGCAGTGCCTGATAGCTGCCGATATCAATTTCGTATTCGTAGCGATCGTAAACGACGATGTTGCCCGCGGGCACACCGGCGGACTGGATGCCGTTGATGATCTCCCGCACGATCTCGGGGGACGAACAACAGGCGGGCGCGCCGGATGGATTAATCTTTATGCCGACAATGTCGGAGGGCTCGATAAATTTGGCCCAGGCTGCCGGAGCTGAAGGCTCTCCTGTCAATTCCTTCATCCCGCGCTCGATCATGTCGCGGACCACGGGTTGCGAAACCCGGTTGCGCACGATGGACTTTGAATCGGCGACTTCCACCACCCGCCCCGGAAATAATCCGGGCATGCCCAACGGAGACTTGGCCGGACGCAATCCATGGACGACTTCGATCGGGGGCGCCTCGGGCAGGGTAACGTCCCCGAAGGCTTTGGGATCGAGTCCATCGAGGAACAGGCTGGCGCTTCCCACACAACTGGCCTTGACGAACGTCCGCCGATCCATAAGGTTGACCCCGGGCAAGTGAAAGGTAGCGCTCAGGCTACGCCATGCTTCCGGCCATTTCAAGCGGGCTCTGCGAGGCTTCATATTTCTTGTCAACCCATGATTACAATGCTGCTTTGGCTGGTAAACTTGCTCGCTTGGTCAAGGCTCGTAAGCAGAATATTTATCTCTGTGTCCCCTGTGTCCTCCGTGGTTCATTCGTGGGTTGACCACAGAGGACACGGGGGACACAGAGGAAAGTCAAGGAAGGCCCCCACATGCGGGAATGGACTCTCGGAATCGTTGTATCGCTCTTTACAATTCTCGGTATGCCAAACATGCTAGCCCAGACGCCCCGTTACGACCTGCTGTTGAAGGGCGGCCATGTGATTGATCCCGCGAACAATGTGGACGCGGTGATGGACGTGGCGGTATCAAAAGGCAAGATCGCCGCCGTCGAGAAAGATATTCCCGCCAGTCAGGCGGGGAAGGTGGTGGACGCCTCCGGGCTCTACGTCACCCCTGGTCTCGTCGATATTCACGTCCACATTGGCCACGGCGGCGCGCCGCTCGACTGGTTCACCCCCGAGGGTCGTTCCCACGCCGCGCCCTACGGGATTCCGGCTGACATCGCGCTGCAGTCTGGCGTGACCACGATGGTGGACGCGGGGAGTTCGGGAGCTGACACGTTCCTTCTGGAAAAAGAAGAAGTCATCGATCGCGCCAAGGTGCGGGTGCTGGCCTTTTTGAACATCGTAGCCAACGGAATGCAGGGCGATCTGGAACAGTCTGTGGACCAGATGGATGTGAAGCGCTGCGCCGAGACCATCAAGAAGTATCCCGACATCATCGTCGGGGTGAAAACGGCGCATTACTGGACCGAGGAGCCATGGGACGGCGAGCACACGCCCTGGGCTGCCGTGGACCGGGCCGAAGAGTGCGGCCGCGCCGTCAACCTGCCGGTCATGTTTGATTTCTGGCCGCGCCCAGACCGCAGCTACGCTGAACTGATATTGAAAAAGATGCGGCCGGGCGACATTCACACCCACGTTTTTGCCCAGCAATTTCCCATCCTGCTTCCGGATGGCAAGATCAATCCCGTTCTGGCCGAGGCCCGCGCCCGGGGCGTGATCTTTGACGTTGGCCATGGGGCTGGGAGTTTCTGGTTTCGCAATGCCGTGCCGGCCGTCAAACAAGGGTTTATTCCCGATTCCATTTCTACCGATTTGCACACGGGGAACTTCACCGTGCTCAGTATGACCCAGGTGATGTCCAAATTTCTGGCCATGGGCGTGCCTTTGCAAGACCTCATCCGGCGCTCTACGGTGAATCCGGCGCAGGAGATCCATCGCCCTGAGTTGGGAACGCTGTCGGTCGGGAAGGAAGCGGACATTGCGGTGCTGGAACAACTCAACGGTCCTTTCAGCTACATTGATTGCGGCCTTGCCCGGATGGATGGCAAAGGGAAGCTGATAGCACGCATGACGGTGCGGGCGGGGCGGATTGTCTATGATCCCTCAGGGCTCAGCATGGTGGAGTGGGAAAAAGCCCGTCCTCAATATTTCAATATGCCGGGGCCAGGCCATTCCGAACCGGCGCAGGCCGACGATTTCCCGAGATAGCAACTAACAAGGAGAAGCAAATGCCAGGAACCATCAGCCGTCGCAAGCTGTTGCGGACCGGAGGGCAGGCCATTGTCGCCGGCGGCGCCGCCGTCTGTGGCGGATCAGCCCTGCCGGCGGTTGCGTCATCGCGCCCCAAGGTGAAGGGCGTGGACTATTACCAGAAGTTAGGCGTTGCTACCTTCATCAATGCGGCCGGGACCTACACCACGCTCACTGCATCCACGATGCCGGATGAAGTGCAGGCGGCGGTAGCGCTGGCCGCTCTGCATCCGGTCAACCTGATTGAATTGCATGAGGCCGCGGGCCAGTACCTGGCCAAGCGATTGCGTTGCGAAGCTGCCTTGATCACTGCCGGGGCAGCCGCGGCGCTCACGGTCGGGACAGCGGCTTGCGTTACCGCCGGCGCCGATGCCGCCATTCTCAGCATCCCGACTGACATGAATAGTTTGAAGAATGAAGTCATTGTCCAAAAGTCGCATCGCTATGGCTATGACCACGCCATCCGCAATTGCGGGGTGCGCTTTGTGGAAGTGGAGACTCTCGAGCAGTACGAGCAGGCTTTCAACGAACGTACCGTGATGGCGCACTTCTTCAACGCCGGAGAAGAGCACATCAGCCGCGAAGACTGGCTGCGGGTGGCGCACGTGCACGGGGTGCCATGTTTCAACGACGCTGCTGCCGACGTTCCGCCCATTTCGAACCTGTGGAACTACACCCAGATGGGATTTGACCTGGTGACATTTTCCGGAGGCAAGGGCTTGCGCGGCCCGCAGTGTACGGGCTTGCTGCTGGGGAGAAAGGACCTGATCGAAGCCGCGCGAAAAAACAATTCGCCGAATTCGAATACGATCGGTCGCGGATTGAAAGTGGCCAAAGAAGAAATTGTTGGCCTGGTGGCCGCCGTGGACTGGTTCCTCGCTCAGGACGATGCCGCCATGGAAGCCGAGTACCGCAAACGGGCAGAGCGGATTGCGGGGCAGCTCAAGAGCATCCCCACAGTACAAACTCAGATCTTTATTCCGCCAGTCGCCAATCACGTTCCCCATCTGCTGCTTACTTATGACGAGAGCCGGGTCAAGATCACCGGAGCCGACGTGATGAAGAAAATGCGTGAGGGCACCCCACGGATCGAGCTCAATCCTGGCACCGGCGGTCCTCCCGCAAGCGCGGGCCTGCCCGGAGGCAGCAATACCATCGTGGTGGGGGTGTGGATGCTGCAGCCCGGCGAAGACCTGATCGTAGCGAAGCGGCTGCGCGAGGTCTTGCAGGGCGCAGTCGCTTCTTAACGGGCTGTCGTCGGCCGGCGGGCGAACTGCTGAACGTCCAGCCGATCGCTGCCTTCCTCAATGAGATAGAACTTGTCGGCGTCCACGTTGCGGAAGGTTTGCGTCAGGCCCTTGGGCCACTTGATCTCGACGGTCTCGGCGCGAGGGGCCTTACCCAAGCCAAAATTGGCGCGGAGATCGCTCTGCGAAAGATAGCTGCCGCCGCCTTCCACTTCGCGAAGTTGTGAAATGCCGCCGGCCACAACCCGTATTCGCGCTCCCATCGCGTCACGATTGCTCTTTGTGCCCACCAGCCTGAAATTCAGGAAGTGATTCCCGTTGCCGCCGCTGTTGTGCAGGAGTAGAGGCACGTCTCCATTGTTGGCGACCACAACATCCACGAACCCGTCGTTGTCGAAGTCGGCGAACGCAACTCCGCGGCCGACGTAGGGAGTTTGAAATCCGTTGCCCGAGGACTTGCTTACTTCTACGAACTTGCCATTGTGCTCGTTGTGAAACAGGGAATTGAGCTGCTTGTAGCGAATGCCGGGCGTGGCTTGCTCCACCTCGGGATAGACGTGGCCGTTGGCGATGAAGATATCCAGCCAGCCGTC
This sequence comes from Terriglobia bacterium, assembly GCA_963779255.1. GTDB lineage: Bacteria > Acidobacteriota > Terriglobia > Terriglobales > Acidobacteriaceae > JAIQFF01. Next base: position 137,841 of record CAVZXU010000040.1, read on the forward strand.
ATTGTCGTAATCGAAGAATCCGCCGCCAAAACTCAGAACGTCATGGGTGGCACGGGTGATGCCGGACTGGTCGCTGACTTCGTCAAAGAAGCCCTTGCCATCGTTTTGCCAGATGTGGTCTGAAGACCTCTGAAAATCAGAGATGTACAGATCGAACCAGCCGTCGTTATTAAAATCTCCCAGAGAGATGCACATGGCCGCCATGGTGACGCCCTGTCCGGTAAAGGCCATGCCGGAGTCCAAACCGATTTCCTTGAAAGTGCCGTCGCGCTGGTTGTGGTAGAGGTAGGCGCTGAGTCCGTCGTTGGCGACGAACAGGTCGGGCCAGCCATCGTTGTCGTAGTCGCTGGCGCCTACGGAAAGATTCTTGCCTTCGGGCTGGTAGATTTTAGCTTTGACGCTGACATTGGTGAAGGTTCCATCACCATTATTGTGGTAGAGAGCGTCAGGGCTGCCCCGGTAAGCGCTGGGCGGGCAGCTGCTTTGCACTCCTCCCAGGTCGCAATAACGCCGGTCGCCCAAGTTGACGTAACTGCCCACGTACAGATCGAGCCAGCCGTCGCGGTCATAATCAAAAAAGGTTGCGCCCGAATGAAACGTTCCTGACTCCGTACCGGCCACGCCGGCCTTGTCGGTCACGTCGGTGAACGTCCCATTGCCGTTGTTGTGATAGAGCACGTTGTGGCCGTACTGGGTAACAAACAGGTCGGGAAAACCGTCGTTGTCGTAGTCGCCCCAGACACAACCCAGCCCATAGCCCGTGCCGGGCACGCCGGCCTTTTCGGTGACATCGGTGAATGTGCCGTCGCCATGGTTGCGATAGAGCGCATTGCTGACGGTGATGCCGCGGTCGTACAGATCACGGCCGTTCACAAAGTAAATGTCCTGCCAGCCGTCGCCGTCGAAATCGGCCACACAGATTCCGGGACCAAATTCTTCGCGGTTGATGGAGATGCCCTTGTTGCCCTTGAAGTGAACAAACTTGATGCCGGCCCCGGCCGTAGAGTTTGTGAACTCGATAGCAGCGGGCGGCGCTACTTGCGCCTGGCCCGAAATGCGAAGGGTGGCAGGCAGTGCCCATAGGAGAAGGGACCCCGCCAGCACGACCTTGGCGCGGGAGACACAGGTAGGGCGGGCAAAAAATCTTTGTCACCTGGAAGCCTTGCACATGGTTCAACTAAGAGTACAACGCAATTCCCAAGGAGTACCATATGACTGCATGGACACCCGCTCCCACCGTGTGGCTGCCTTCGCCAGACGAATCCTGGTCTTTGTGGTGTTTGCGAGCGTTGTGATGGCTCGGGCGCAGGTGCGCGTCTGGCAGGCGACTCTGGCGTTGCCAACTTACGAGGAAGGGCCGCCCGATCCGAACCCGCCATTTGATCAGTTCGCCACCGACCGCTTCAATTATCCCTACACCCTGCGTAACAATCTGACCGGCCGCCGCGCTGAACATGAATGGCGGGCCATCTACCTGGAAAATGAATACCTGAAATGCTCGGTGTTGCCGGACATTGGCGGACATCTTTACACCTGCGTGGACAAGATCAATGGCAAGCCCATTTTTTACGCCAATCCCTCTATCAAGAAAGCGGAGATCGGTTATCGCGGGGCGTGGGCGGCGTTCGGAGTTGAGTTCAATTTCCCGGTCTCGCATAACTGGGTCTCGATGTCGCCGGTGGATTTCGCCTTCGCCAGGCACGCCGACGGCAGCGCCTCGGTGACGGTGGGAAATATCGATCGCGTGTACGGGATGCAATGGACCGTAGAACTGGTCTTGCGGCCGGAGTCCACCGTGCTGGAGCAGCGTGTGACCCTGTACAACCGGAGTGACGTAAGGCACCGGTTTTACTGGTGGAATAATGCCGGGGTGGAAGTCTGGGACGATTCGCGGATCGAATATCCCATGCGCTTCGCCGCCAGCCACGGCTTTACCGAGGTGCAACCCTGGCCGGTGGAAGCGGACGGCACAGACCTGAGCGTGATCAGGAACCAGACCAAGGGCCCGGTGTCGATGTTCGTGCATGGCAGCCGCGAGCCGTTCATGGGACTCTGGAATCCGCGTACGAACGCGGGCACCGCGCATTTTGCCAACTACGCCGAGCTTCCCGCCAAAAAAATCTGGTCGTGGGGGGTTGACGCCGACGGCCTCGATTGGCGCAAAACCCTCTCCGACAACGACAGCGCGTATGCGGAGGTGCAGGCTGGGCTGTTCCGCAACCAGGAGACGTACGCATTTCTGCAACCCCGGCAGAGCATAAGTTTTTCCGAGTACTGGATGCCGGTGCGCGAGGTCGGTGGAATTTCACGCGCGAATCTCAACGGCGTCGTCCATCTCGGCCGCAAGGACAGTGCGCTGTTGATCGGGCTGAACGTTAATCAAGCAATAAAGAATGCTTCACTGCGGGTCTCGCACGGGAAGCAGCAGATCTTCCAGGAGAATGCCGACCTTTCCCCTGAACGGGTCTGGTCGCACCAGGTTCCGCTGGCAAATCCACAGCACAAGTACACCTTCGAACTTCGGGATGATCACGGGGGGTTGCTGCTCGGCCAGACGGAAGACGAATACGATTGGACGGCGGCAGAGATTCATGTTGGTCCGCAGACGGCGTATGTCATGCCGCCAGCGGAGAAGCGAAGCGAGGACGATTGGATCCAGCTCGGCAACCAGCAGGAACTTGACGGAGAACTTCTGCCGGCGCTCGCGACCTACAGGCAGGCACTGGCGAAGTATCCTGACAGTTTCAGCGGACAGAAGGCGGCCGGTCGTCTTTGCGCCAGTCTGTTGCGATTTGCCGAGGCCAAAAAATATCTTGAGGCGGTCCATGCCAGGGACACCAGCGATGCGGAAATCTCCTACTACCTGGGTATCGCGTACGACCGTTTGGGAGAGATCCGGGCGGCGCGGGGGGCCTTTGAAGCCGCGCAGCTCATGCCCGACTTCAAGGCCCCGGGCGCGCTCCGATTGGGCGAGCTCTCAGCCCGCGCAGGCGAACTGAATCAGGCGGAGTCATACCTGCAGGAGGCGCTGCGGGCCGCGCCCAACGATCTTCGGACTGCCGAAGAACTGGCGGCCGTTCGCCGGGCGCTGCGAGAGCCTACCGCGCGAGACTTTGCTCAGGAATTGCTGGCGCGTTTTCCTCAAAGCTATTTTCTGCGGGAGCAGCTGTCGGCGCCGGACTTAAGTCATCTGGCGGACGATGCCGACCGGGTGCTGAACGTGGCTGCGCTGTATATGCGCCTCGGGATGTACCAGGCGGCGCTGGAAGTGCTCTCGCGAGAGTATCCGGCCGCCGTGCCCGATGAGACCGAACCCGGATCGCTGCCGCCGCGACTGCATCCCCTGGTCGCGTACTTCCAGGCATACTGTATGGAGAAGCTCGGCCAGCCCGCGTCCGCCGCATACCATGCCGCCGGCAAACTTTCTACCGCGTATGTCTTTCCCAGCAGCGCGCAAGAACTCGATGTCCTGCAAGCTGCGCTTCGAGAAAATCCCGAGGATGGCACAGCTCACTACCTTCTGGGCACGCTCTACTTTTCCCGCGGCCTGACCGAAGAAGCCCTGGCGGAGTGGAACACGGCGCGTAAGTTCGCTCCCGCCCTTCCTGTGTTGCACGCCAGCATGGGGCGGGCCCTGCTGCAGGTGAAGAACGATCCTGAAGGCGCGCTCGCGGCATTTCGCGAGGGGCTGAACAGCGACCGCAACAATGTTGCACTCTACGTTGGCATCGACCAGACCCTCAGCCTGCTGAAAAGACCCGCGCGCGAGCGCGTGGATGCTCTGGAACTTTATCCCGACCGCGCGAATATGCCGACGCGGCTGATCTATGAGCTGATCTTGAACCTGACGGAAGCAGGAGATTTCGAGGCTGCGACCGCGCGGTTCCGCAACCGCTTCTTCGCCCGGGAAGAGGGCGGGACCAACGTTCGTCAGGTTTGGATCGAGGTTCAGTTGCAGCGCGCTCTGGGATTAGCTCACAGCGGACGTTGCGGCGAAGCATTATCGGCTGTGGAACATCTGCCGTTACAGGTGTCTGACCTGCCCTTTACTCGAGATGGGCTCGAGCCAATTCTGGGTTCGGCTCGGACGAAATATCTGACGGGGGAAGTCTATGGCAGCTGTGGCGAAGCCGGCAAAGCAAAATCCCGATTTGAGGCGGCAGCAGCCCAAGCCGATCCCGAGCAGGCTGTCTGGGCCTACCGGTCGGCGCGAAAGCTGCCCGGTTTTGATGAGCGGCAGTGGCAGCAGCGGCTTGAATCTGCGCTAGGCATAAGCCTCACCCGGACCAGTTGGGGGTTTTACAACCGTGGATTGATCGACGACGCGCTCGGTCATGCTGCCAATACCGAAGCTGATTTCCGCCAGGCTCTTCTGCTGCCGGATGGACTGCTGGCCCATCACCTCACCCGGCTGGCTCGTGCCCAGTCCTCGCCGTAACATCCATTTTCTTACTTTGGGCGCACGGCACAAGCCTGCGCAGCCCGGGAGATCAATGTCTTACGGGTTTTCTTCTTGACCTCCGCCGGAAAAGGGGTAAGTATGCTTCCGCTTTTTCAAATGCCTATTCCGCTCAACGGATGACAGGAGCCCCATACTTCCCACAGAATCAATTCTCAACTCTGAATCACAGACGAACCGGAGGAATGATCATGAACGTCCGACCCACACTAATTGCCATCCTTGCAGTCGCCGCTATCTCTTTTGCCGCCGACTCGGCCATGGCCAAGGAAGTCAGCATCAAGAACCACAGCAAAAGCCAGGTCCAAGGCGATTGTGGCGGTAAGAGGGACGTATATTCCCGGCAAGACCGGCCACCCTTGCGGCTGCATGCATGAGGATGGCAGCGGCATCTTTGCGGCGGCGTCACGCCGAAACAAAAGCAGACATGCAGTACCTTTCGGACCGGGTCGTTTCCCTCCCCAAAATTGCCGACGAGGGACGAGGCTATGAAATCGGAGGTGACCGAGAAAAAGTAAGTTGTCGCTGAGTGCCGGAGAATTCGGCTTACAGGTCCGGCTGCCACAAACATTTCGTACAATGCTGGGCGTTTTCGCAGTCAAGAAGGAAATCCGTGCTGAGACCTCTTCTGTATGCCACGGTGTTGATTCTGACGGGCTGTGGAGGGGGTAGCAACAGTGTCATGACTCAGCCTCCTCCTCAAATCCGCATTTCTGTCCGACCCACCAGTGCCACTGTGCCAGTCGGCACAATGCAGCCCTTTGTGGCATTTGTTTCAGGGGTGCCGGGCAGTTCGGTGACGTGGACGACCTCAGCAGGAACCATAGATCAATCCGGAAACTACACCGCCCCCTCCTCAGTCCCACAAGGGGGCACTGCTATGGTCACGGCTACAACTACTACCAGTCCCTCCGCTGCTGCGTCGGCTACAGTTGCCATCACATCACAGCCAGTGACGGTGAGCATTGCGCCATCGACGGCTACGCTCAAGGCAGGATTTTCCGCGGTTTACACGGCCAATGTAGGTGGGACCACGAATACTTCAGTCAGTTGGTCGATAGCAGACCTGCCTGGGGACTCAACTTATCCTGGTTTCATGGCTGGCCCAACTTACACTGCACCTGCACCTGTCTTCACCCCTGACAGCTTCACTGTCTCGGCCGTTTCCAATGCAGATCCAACTAAGACCGCCTCTGCTTCGGTCAACGTCATCCCGCTTGAAAACCAGGAGCGGCAGACCTTTCCTATCAAACTAGGAGCTTCAGGGATTAACGCAGACACCGGGGACTGCTGCAGCGGCACTCTCGGCTCGCTCTTGGTCGATCAGAAAGGGAAGCACTACATCCTCAGCAACAACCATGTGATTGGAAGAGTGGGACATGCCGCTCAAGGAGAAGCGGTCGTGCAACCCGGTTACGTGGATACTCTCTGCGACTTCCCATTGCCGAAGACAGTGGCAAATTTCTCGATTGCGCCGTCCATTACCTCGTCGAACGTGGATGCTGCCATTGCACAGGTTGTCCCGGGTGCAGTCGATGATCAAGGGGAGATTATCGGGTTAGGCGGCATCGCCAGTGACGGTTCTTACATTCCAGCAGCTCCAGCCAACACAACCGTTGCCGCGGCGATCGGAATGTCGGTGGCAAAGAGCGGCCGCACGACAGGTGTGACGTGTGGGACAGTCTTAGCCACAAATGGCACCGTTCTCATCGACGTTCCAACAGATTTGTGGGAACACGACCGAAATCACCGTCTCGTTTCGCGGGCAGGTAGTTATGGACAGCATCGCACGACCAGGAGATTCCGGCTCGCTCATCGTGGACGCTGACACTGCACGCCCGATGGCCCTGCTCGCAGCCGGAACCACCGATGGCCAATTCACAACCGCGAACCCCGTAGCCGATGTTCTTGCCGCGCTTAAGGCCAGCACCGGGGCAACCTTTAGTTTTGTTGGTTCTGGACAACATTCGGTTTCCTGCTCTCCGATTCCGGGTGCTGCGCAGCGCTCTTCCCTCCAAGAGCCAGGGAAAGCAGTATCGAATTTCATTCCGGCAGAAGCAATCGCTCATGCCATGGACGTGCAATGGGAATATGAGAACGAACTCATTCTAGATCCGGCAGTGATCGGGGTAGCAATCGGTAGGAGTGAGGCGGATCCCCGACAACCATCCCTCGTGGTGTTCGTCGAAGCTGGAAAAGCGCCAAAGCATCTTCCACCTGCTCTTGATGGAGTTGCCGTTCGTCTGATCCAAAGCGGCCGCTTCCGCGCAAACTTGCAGTCCTTGAGTGTGACCGGGGGCAAATGCATTCCAGAGAAGCGCGAAATCGATTCTCGTAAGGCTCCTGATGGTCTCCCGCATATGTCCTTGCTGGATTTTTGACCACCACAGACTTTTTCGGAAGAGCGACACTACGGAAATCGCAGAATTCTAAGTGTCGGCGCTTCTTAACGAGTGCAAAACAGGCAAGAATTTCAGGAGCCCAAGATTTCGACCCGGCAGTGCCATCATTTCTTATCTGGCGGAACTTTCTGCTTCAACTCTTCGAACCAGTTCTGCACCGCGTTGATCTGGCGTGAGGTGGCTGCGGCGTCACTCTTGATCATCAAGAACCGCCGACTATCCGGCGAGACATCGACCGCAGGCTCCTGGCTCTCACCCCGGTAGGGACCAGCGAATAAACGCCGCGGCTTTCCTGCCAGGAACCCGGCACCTGTGTCCACAGATACGGCCATCAGTGCGTCGCCTTGGCGATAGAACAGCTCTCGACCATCGCGCGACCACCGTGGACGATGCCCGCCGTCGGTTGAGACGGCAATTTTCTCTGCGAGACTTGGGTAGGGGTCAACGTAAACCTCGGCGCGTCCGGACTCGCTTGAAACGTACGCCATCCATTTGCCGTTTGGCGAAAGCATCCCGCAATCGCCGGTAGTCGGGCGAACCAGAAGCGTAGGCGATGCATGGTGCGAGCTCCGGGTAGAACGCCAAAGGCTGTCTCCTGCCGAATCTGTCTCATCAAATATGAGATCTTCGCCATTTGGAGACCACAAGCACGGAGCTCGATAGCGATCTCCGGATAGCAAAATTTCTTTGCTTCCACTGCCATTTGCCGGCATTTCCACAACAGTGTCGTTCAAACTAAACGTAAGGCGGCGTCCGTCCGGTGTCCATACTGGTTCGAGATTGTGTCCTTCCGTTGTCAGGCGCCGTTTTGCGCCGCCCTCTGCGTTGTAGATCCAGATGTCAGACCGGCGGGTTTCATCGCTAACCGCCACAGCGATCAATTTCCCATCCGGCGAGAGGCGCGGAACGCGAAAGGCAGCCCGATCGGAGCTGATGGGCGTCTCTGCACCATTTCGGTCAACCCAGACCATTTGGTGGTGCTGTCCGGTAGGTACGTAAAGGAGCAAGCCCGCGTCTGAGATGGCAAAGTAGATGGCACCAGCACCTTGGGCCCGTTCGACGGTATCAATCATCGAGACCGGCGGACCCTTCAGACTTAGCGATTCAAGGTCAAACGGCACCGCCCGCACCACGCCGGGAGACTGGCCATACACCAGGTAGCCGGATGATACAAACCGGGGTTGGAGAATGTATCCGACCCCCAGGACCGCGGGCCCTACCGCGGAGGAGTCGTTGGTTCGCGCCAAAATTCGCCTTTGGCCGCCGCTGAGCGGAATGACTGCGATGGCGTCGCCAAGCGAGAACAATACGGTCCTATGATCTGGAAGGATTGCCGGCCAGGTTCCGAGATCGGACCCCGCCAGCAATTGCGGCACGCCTCCGGTCGCACTGACCTTATAGAGACCAGTGCCACGTGACGCAAACACAATCGTGTTGTCGGAGCTCCAGCTTCCGCCCATGCTCAAGGCCGAAATGTTGCAAATCCGAAGTGGTGCGCCACCTGCAACGGACACCCTCTGTAATGCGCCTTCCGCGAAGAACCCCACCCAATGGCCGTCCGGCGAGAAGAACGGATGTCTGGCGCCGAAGGTGCCAGCAATTGCCTTCGGTTCTAGTTCACTCAACTCGCGGACATAAAGTTGCGTGCCTGCCTCCTCTTCGGCCACGTAGGCGGCTCGAGTGCTGTCAGGCGATACGGCAATTGGATAGTCGGCTGCGTCAGAGGTTAGCCTCTGGCCGGCCGGCAGCGAGATCGACATCCGCACGACAGATGAAGGTGAAGGCGCTTCGCCAGTGCTCCGCATGAAGAGAATGGCTGCGCATGCAAACAGGAGGACGGAGCGGCGGCCAAGCTTAGGTACATGAGCTTGCGATTCGGGAACCTCTTCCCGGCGGGCGAGATGCCTGCGCTGCTTGCCGCCTGCGCGCCAGCGTCACCGATCCATTTCAACTCGCGCGCCAAGTCGGCCGCGCTTTGCCATCGCTCGTCGGGGTCTTTCGCGAGACACGACTTGACGACGCGTTCCAGCGCCGGAGGCGTCATCGGCTGAAGCGATGACATCGGCGGCGGTTCTGTCTCCAGTATCTTCGCGATCAGGCTGGCCTGGCTCTTGCCCTCGAACGCCTTCTTGCCCCGTCGCCATCTCGTAGACCACTGCGCCAAACGCAAAGATGTCCGTGCGCGCGTCGACTTCCTTGCCTTCCACCTGCTCCGGCGCCATATATTGCAGGGTGCCGAGGATCGCTGCCTTCGCCCGTGATCGAGTGGTCTGCAGTGTGGGCAGCGCTGACGATTGGCATGCCGAGCGTCGGCCGGCCTGCGTCAGCTTCGCCAAACCAAAGTCCAGCAGCTTGGCACCGCGTCTTGGTCAGCATGATGTTGCCGGGCTTCAGATCGCGGTGCATGATGCCCTTGCGGTGCGCGTTGTCGAGCGCGTCGGCAATCTGAATGGCGTACTGCAACACCTGCTCCGGCGGCAGCGGTCCTTTCAGGAGCCGGTGCGCCAGCGTCTCGCCTTCCAGAAACTCCATCACCAGATAATCGGATGCCGTCCTGATGGCCGACGTCGTAGATGGTGCAGATGTGAGGATGATTCAGGCTGGAAATGGTGCTGGGCTTCGCGCTCGAATCGCTCGCGCAGATTCGGATCGGTCCGCGAGATCGTCCGGGAAGAATCTTGATCGCGACGACACGGTCGAGTCGAGTATCGCGCGCGCGGTAGACCTCGCCCATCCCGCCGGCGCCGATGGCGCGAGAGGATCTCGTAGGGGCCGAGTTGCATGCCAGAAGTGAGCGCCATTAATGGGACGCAATTATATCTCCGGAACCAAAACCATCTGGCAGATGTCTTTCTATTGAGGAATTCGCGATGGGGGCGATGCGGCCGATTACCCAAAGTGGATAAAAACAGAATATTTGTGGCAGCCGGACCTGTAAGCCGAATTCGCCGGGCTGCATTGCAAACAGACAACTTATTTGAAATCAATCGCCGCGAAGTGTCGAAGATGTCAACTTTGTCAGTGGTGGCAGGTTTTGCGTCACACCGGCGTCACAATCGCTGATTCTCGCACGGGGGACCTGTCCTGGGACCTGCCACCTATCCCTACCCACGGCGACTGCGGAAGCGAAAAGAAAAATCACTCACCCTCAATCAGATCCGCACGGAAGCACTCTGCTGCAGTATCCAAGAAGTCCGTTTCTGGAGGGCGGCATCCCGTTGTCGTTCAGGGCGCGAAAGGCCTCAAACTCGTCGGCGATGGCGAAGTTTTCGCCGCGCCCACGTGACGGAGTTGAGCACAAGTGGGCGTTAAACTGACGAAACAGTGCGGGAAAGGGGATCCGGGGGCGCATCTGCGCAGTGTGCTGGGCTGCAATCTCCGACCGGGGAGTCGGTGACTCGCTTGCGATTTACGTGGTGTTTTCAGCGGTTTGGCACAGCAGAATTGTTGAGCGACGATCATCAGCAGAAAAAGCTAATTTTAGATCGACATAATAAGCTAATACATGTACAACATAATGAGCTAATAAAAACACTGCGCAATAAGCTAACCTGAAGACACTCTCATGTCGACACCGTCAGACAAGCTCGCACAATCTTTAGAAATTCTAGGCAAGCTCCAGAATTCCAACAGGGCGGCCGCCATAAGAGCAAGGGATCTGTCGCGCACCCATCGAGAGCGCCTTCTTGCAAACGGCTTTCTCCAGGAGGTCATAAAAGGCTGGTATATCCCAAGCCGCCCGGATGAAGCGAGGGGAGAGAGCACGGCCTGGTATGCATCGTTCTGGCGATTTTTCGCTGTCTATCTGGAAGGGCGCTTTGGCAAAGACTGGTGCCTCTCGCCGGAGCACTCCTTGTCTCTGCATGGAGGCAACTGGACGGTCCCCCGGCAGCTTGTCGTGAGGTCTCCCAAAGCCCGCAACAAAGTCACCAAGCTCCCGCACGGGACATCCTTGCTGGACCTTCGTGCCGCACTGCCTGCAGCAGACGACAGGAAGGAAAAACAAGGTATACGCATTTTCTCGCTGGAGTCTGCCCTGATTACGTGTTCGCCCCATTATTTTTCCCGCAATTCAACGGATGTACGTGCAGCACTGCCGATGATCCGCGATGCGTCCGGCCTTCTTGCCCGGCTTCTGGAAGGTGGTCACAGCACGATTGCCGGTCGCCTTGCCGGTGCATTCCGCAACAGCGGACGTGACCGCATAGCGGATGATATTACGAAGACCATGTCTGCGGCGGGGTACGATGTGCGTGAAAACGACCCCTTTACGGACAAGGCATACCTCGCTTTGCCCGCCCGCGAAACATCACCTTATGTGAATCGCATAAGGCTGCTGTGGCAGAAGATGCGGGACCCCGTCATCGGCCGCTTGCCGAAGGCTCCAGGTTTGCCGCGCAATATCAGCGCTTACATGAAACGCGTCGACGATGCTTACGTGACCGATGCCTATCATTCACTGTCGATCGAGGGTTATCGCATCACTCCTGGGCTGATTGAACGCGTCCGCAGTGGCGCGTGGAATCCAGAAACGAATGAAGAGGACCGACAACAGCGGAATGCTATGGCTGCGCGCGGGTATTGGCAGGCCTATCAAGCTGTTCACAAAAGTGTTGACAGGGTTCTGCATGGCGAAAATCCAGGCTTGGTCGCAGATGAAGATCACGGAACGTGGTATCGGGAGATGTTTGCCCCGAGTGTAACGGCCGGCTTGTTAAAGGCCGCCGACCTTGCCGGCTATCGCAACGGGCAGGTTTATATTCGCCGGTCCATGCATGTCCCGCTTAACCGCGAGGCGGTGCGGGATGCCATGCCCGCTTTTTTCGACCTGTTGCGCGAGGAAACGGACCCGGCGGTGCGCGTTGTGCTGGGGCATTTTGTATTCGTGTACATCCATCCTTATATGGATGGAAACGGCCGCATGGGGCGTTTTCTGATGAATCTGATGCTCGCGTCAGGCGGCTATCCATGGACAGTCATACCTGTCGGAGCCCGCAAGACTTATATGGACGCCCTCGAAAAAGCGAGCGTCGGCGAGGACATTGTTCCCCTTACAGATTTCCTGGCCGGCCTGGTTAAGAAAAGACTAGCCGGCGAACCGCTGCCTCCGGTCCCGAAGGCTTCTTCATGAGAGACGGCGGCGAGAAAGGGATGCGGTTGGATGACTGCCATACCAAAATTAGATGAAGCAAACTTACAGGCGACATGCGACATCCTGGGCGACACCAGCACAGAGCTGTGAACTTGCTTACCACTTACAAGTTTGCCTTGGCAAGTCGGCGCAGGAAGCTCTCCTTGGCGGCGTGTACTTGCCGGATCTTCTCCAGTTCTGTTTGAAATCCTAGCGTCTGGCCGCGGCGGACTGCGAGATCATGCAGGTCGGTTAGCAAACTGACCGCTTTGTCATAATCTTTGGGCTGCCGCATCTGGATATGCGTTGCAACCTGTTTCCAGATTTCTGGTTGGCGTCGTCCTAGTTGATCGAGATACCGAGTCCGGCTTGCCTCGTCTTCCGCTCTTCGTTTTGCCGCTTCCGCTATGCACTGTTCGTTCAGTAGCCGGGCTCTCTCCTTCGCACGCGCATGGGCCGCTGCCAGAAGATTGCCCACGTTACGCCGTTCGTTTGCAAAGGGCACGTCAGAGGGTTGCTGTAAGTCCGTACGCCGGAAACGCCGCATGAGGTCGTTTCGCCAGCGCTCGCCCTGTTCCACGACCGCAGTAATGAGCAACTCGTTCTTGTCCTTTTCAGGCAGGCCTCGAATCCATGCGGATAGCTCTTTGCGGCTCGGTCCAGCAGCGAGTGGTTTTGAACCCTGTGCGGCAACCTCGACGAGATCCTCGTTGATTTCGAGGAATTCGATCAGAGCATCGAGGGAGCCGGACAATTCTTGCAAGCCTGCAGGCACAGGCGGCTCCATTTCATCTTCATCAAGTCCTCCATCCTGCGCCCTGCGAAGCCAGCCGAGATACAGGCATCGGAGGTCGCCGCGAAGCAGGAGTGTGGTTGGCTCTTTTTTCGGTCTCATGCGCAAGGCGATTCTCAAGCAAGCGAAGACCGAGTTTCCGTCCGACACCGTTCAACCGCGTCACACCGGCGTCACAGGGGAATCACGGTGTTCTGTAAGTGATTGAAACTAAAACCTCGTGGCAGCCGGACCTGTAAGCCGAATTCGCCGGGCTGCATTGCAACCAGATAACTTATTTGAAATCAGTCGCCGCGAAGTGTCAATGATGTCAACTTTGGCAGTGATGGCAGGTTTTGCGTCACACCGGCGTCACAATTTGGCAGTCCGAGACGATTGGGGTAGAGGCGTCGCAACTGCGCCCGGGTTTATTAAGCTTGCTCCTCCAGGGCGCTCAAGAACCGGACCACCGCTCGCGTGATCCGCTCTGCCGTAAAGGATTGTGGCAGCGGAACCGCCAGCATCGGCTGATTCGTCTGCGGGTGCCGCGAGAACAGGCTAGAAACGGCTGCGTGCGATTGCTGGCCGGGCGCGGTCGCGCAGTTCTTAAATTCCGAGGCAACGGACTGGAGGAATGCCAACCCGGCCTTGGCCAAGCCAACCGCGGCTCGTTCAACGGCGCCAACTCCATCCTCGCTGCTGGCTGGGACGCTGGAACTGGAGGGCTCCACGATACTCAGTGCCGCTGGTGCCGAGGTTGTTGTCTCGCCAACCCGGATTGCTTGCGGCGGGGGCGTATCGATGATGGGCTTCGGTCTTCCGGGTTGGTTGGCAAAGATTTCTTTCACCTGCTGTAGGACGCTCTTGCGCCCGAGCTTTGCGAAGCTGACTTCGGAAACGGGCGAGTCAAACACGCCGGCAAACAGCGATTTTTTCAGGTGCAGTGTTTCCCACACTCGTTCTTCGATCGTCTTTTCGGTAAGAAAATGGATGACCTGAACGGGATTGGCCTGTCCCAGGCGATGAACGCGCCCAATGCGCTGCTCCAGACGCGCCGGATTCCAAGGCGGCTCGAAGTTGATGACAGCGGAGGCCGCCTGCAGGTTGAGTCCTACTCCGCCCGCATCGGTAGAGAGGAATACCCGGCAGTTAGGCTGGCTCTGAAATGTTTCGATGAGTGCACCGCGCTTCCGAGAGGGAACGCCCCCATGTAACGAAACGAATCCGATTCCCATTTTCCGCAGTTCTTCTCCAGCCAAGAATGTCATGCGTTCGTATTCGCTGAAGACCACAACCTTGCGGTTTTCCTCGACGGTCAGTTCGCGAATGATTTCGCGGAACTCTTCCAGCTTGGGCGAGTGGTGGGTGCGCTTGTCGAACAGGAACGTAGAGTTGCAGAGCATACGCATGTTCTGGAGGCAGCACAGGACGCGGCGTAGGTCAATTTCCGAAAGCCACTTTTGGCGTTGCCACTTGTGCATGAGCTGACCCAGAATCTCGCTCTGTTCCCAGTACGGTTCTGCCTGCTCTGGGGTCAGCGGTACATGAAACACCTGGTCGGTTCGAGGGGGAAGGTCTTTTAATACTTCCCCGCGAGTGCGGCGAAGAAGGATGGGTTCCAATTGGCGGTGAATTTGGTCAAGGCCTCGATAGCCCAGCAATTTCCCTTCCCCGTCTTCCATCCGGTGTTCCTGAAGGAAGCGGAAGGCGGGTCCCAGCCGTCGCCCATCGACGAATTCGACCACAGAAAAAAGCTCTTCCAATTTGTTCTCCAACGGGGTACCGGTCAGCACGAAGGTATAGCGACTTTTCAACTGCTTGATGGTCCGTGCCGTGGCCGTTGTCCAGTTCCGGATGCGCTGCGCTTCGTCCAGGATGATAAGGTCCGATTGGAGGTCGTGCAGGTACTTGATATCCTTCAGAACCAGCTCGTAGCTGGTGAGATTGAAAAACTTTGGGGAAGCGTACTGCTTGTGCCGTTGAGGCAACAGTCCCTCGATGACCTGCGCGTCCAGGCCGGTGAACTTTTCGATTTCCCTCTTCCACTGGTACTTAACCGACGCCGGCGCCACAATCAACACTCGTTGTATCCCGCGGCTGCGACGCAGGAATTCGGTGGCTGCGAGCGCTTGCACGGTCTTACCCAACCCCATGTCGTCGGCTAGGATTACACGGCCGCGGCATGCCGCAAAGATGGCCCCTCGCACCTGATAGGAGAGCAGAGAAGTCTTGAGCAAGCCAGCAAGCGGATCCCGGCCGCGCCCGTGTTTCGCCAGCAGCTTCTTCTCTGTCTCCCGCCCTTCAGCAATTTCGTTTTCTCTGTCGACGTAGTTCAGAACGTCACTGTAAATAACGGCTTGATCGTCAGCTTTACGGAGCTCATCCATGAGCTTTCCGAAATCCCGCAAGCGGGAGGATTTCAGTAGGCCCCGATCGTTAAAGTATGCTTGAGCCAGCGCCTGCAGCGCCGCCGAGGGAGAGAGGGGGAGCCGAAGCCGCACATTCAGAGTGTCACCGTAATGAAGCGAAAGCGAAGCCCTGGCGCGATTGAATACCTCGCGGTCAAGTGCCTTGCCGCGGCGCCTACGCAACCGAGCGAGCAGAGCCTCGATGTGCTTGCATGTTCCCAGGGTGTTGACCGCAAAGTCGGGACAGGAACAGTAGTTATCGAACAGGCCCGGCCCTCGCATCGCTACCCGGTAAGTTTTGTTGCTGGCCGAACGTACGGAATAATCTCCGTACAAGTTCCCATCCGGCCGGGTCAGAATGCGCACGATGCTTCCGTGAGCCCTTTCGCGACGCGCAGAGATCTGTTGTTCGATTACCATGAAGAACCTCCCTCATGAAGGGTGAACGCACATCAGCGCAATCGGGATGTAGATCAATGATGATCGTGTTTGCCGGGCCCACTCGATTGGATTCTCCCCATTTTGATTCTTGCAAACACCGTCGGACTTGGCAGAAACTAGAGAGCAGAGCTTGCCTCGCTCGACCGTTTCATGAGCTGATTTTACCCGAGGAATACGATAGCGTATGGCGAAGAAAATCAAAACAAATCAGCAAATGCAAGAATGGATCGATGCGCGAAGGCGCCGCCATCTGTCTCACAGCCAGGTACAGATGGCCCGGGAGCTTGGGTTGAACCCGGCGAAACTGGGCAAGATCGACAACCACAAGCAGGAGCCGTGGAAACTGCCACTGCCCCAGTTCATCGAGCAACTCTATTTCGAGCGTTTCGGCAAAACTACTCCCGACAACGTCGTGTCTATCGAGGAGCGATGTCGAGTCGAAGGGCGCAAAGAGAAGCGAGACGTGCCGCCAGGCAGCAGCGTGCGATGGACAGCACCTGAAGCACGGTGAGCGACGTCCGCGATACTGCAGCGCTGCGGTCTGAGGTGCTGACAGTGCAACCACAAGGGGCGGTGACGTGAGGCGAAGTTGTCGCATTGAGGTCGGGTCGGTGGAACAGGAACTGCCGCCCCGAACCAGTGGCGCTTAAGTCAGAGTAGGCTCTGGGCGGGGGCTAAGCCTCTATCCAATCGAAAGGTGCGTTACCACCCTTCAGGCAGGTTTCAATTTCTCCTCGACATAGAGTGAGAGCTCAATCATGCGCTCCATCAATTGTTCGGCTGGCAGTCCCCTAAAGTTCTTGAGCACCAACTCCTTGACGTAGAGCCGCACAAGATACCGCAACTGGAGGGCGCGGCTGCGCGTGGCGAAGACAAAATCGCGATGCCCGTTATTCACGACGATCAGGTTCTGCTCGGCATCGAATCGCGAGCGCCACAGTTCCCCAGCGGCTCGTTCAAACGTGTAGCCCGGTAAGCCGCGCGCATTGAGGAGAGAAGGGCCCACCGCCGCATCAAGGCTATCAGTGACCGTGATCAGTGCCTCCGCACTGCAGCACACATCGCGTTGCGAGACGGTGACGGACAAACGCACGAGACCGGGCGACGACGGCGCTTGGAAGCTAACTTCTTGATCGGAGGCGGACGAGA
Organism: Terriglobia bacterium; assembly: GCA_963779255.1. Classification (GTDB taxonomy): domain Bacteria; phylum Acidobacteriota; class Terriglobia; order Terriglobales; family Acidobacteriaceae; genus JAIQFF01. Next base: position 154,603 of record CAVZXU010000040.1, read on the forward strand.
GCATGCCACTTCCTTCGCCGATCTCCCAGCTAAATAGCAAATCCTGCTCGACTCGCCGGTGCGAGCGATCCCGGGGCAGTGCGCGAAAGCGCCGACTTTGGTTCACGGTCAATGTGCTCGCCGCTGGCGAAATCACGACAGTGCGCAAAGGCCCAGCATAGTCGAAGAATTGACGCTGGGCGGATTCGCTTCCGCTCGGTTCCGGAACACCCGGCACGGGCCCCTCCTTCTCCCCAGAGGCCTCCACGCGTCGCTCCAGCAGCTCGCCGCCACCGACCGCTTGCGGCGAGCGTGACTGGATGTCAAACCAATCGTATTCCTCGGGCGGCAAGACCAGCATGGCCTCGCGAAACGCACGCTGGATGGCACGCAAGGACTCCCGGTTCGCCTGTTCTTCCTCGGCGCGCCGCTGCGCGTCGATGAGGCCATTGAGGTGTGCCTCAAGTGGTACTAGAGCTTCCACAAATGCCCCATAGCGTTCATCGTGGATGACCCCGGAACGGGTGCTGGGTGTCAGATTCAGGTAAGGCACGTCGATCAGACCCTGCAAGTAACGAGAAGTCCAGGGCCCGCGCTCCAGACCGGGCAGCGTACCGATATCCTCGATCACCCGCGTGCCACCTCGGGTAAGGGAGACCCGGCCGTTCTCGGCCGGTTCTGTGAGATACAGTTCTGCATACGCCTCGCCGAATGGGGAGCGAACTGCCGGCAGTTGGTGGAGCAAGCGCCCTTCGAACTGCCGCGGTTCGACCTGGTACTGCTTGCGCGCAAGCTTGTCGACCACCGTTATGCGAACCTGGGTAGCACGGATCCGGTCGCGCAGCTCCGAGGCCAAATACCACTGGATCTTCTCGCCGCTCAAGCTACGGATGCCGTTGAGCAGGGGGCTGATCTTGAGCTCGGTGCCGGGGTCGGCAAAAAGCACGCGTCGTGGGTTCACGGTGTAGCGCGGATCCCCTTTGTTCATAGCCATCTGATAGAGGCGTTGATCGGCCCCCCCAGAAGTCATCGTGAGCCTCTCGCCCACGGTCCAAAAGCTCAACAGTCCGATGCCAAATTCCCCTTGCAGGCCGCCTCCGGAGCCGTCTGCCTTCATGCGTCGCTTGATCGAGTCGCAGATATGAGTCGCGACGTACTTGAAGTCGGGCAGCCCGTGCGGATCGCGGGGGACGCCGTCGCCATCGTCTTTCACCATCAGATAGTGCTCTCCGTGCTCGCTGGCCACGCGTGATGGCAATGGTCTTGGCGTGCGCATCGATGCAGTTCTCGACGAACTCCGCGATGGCCTTGAGCGGATTGCTTTGCGAAAGGGCGATGATACGGATTGCATTCCAATCATCGCCGATCCGCAATTTACCGCTTTCTGATTCCTTCGACTTAGTTGTGCTTATCTTGGCCATGGTGACAAGGAATTCGACGCGTTGAGTGCGACAGAGGGACAAGGGTCTCAGCCTCCATCCGGCACTCACTATACCGACAGCCTTAATGCCGGGCAAGGCGCAGCCCCCACCCTCCGGTACACGTAGATGCTTGCGAAGAGCACAAGAGGTGAGCTTGGCAAAAACTCTTTGCTGACCCCCAGCGTTCATCGGAGTAGCGGAGACAGTAAGTCTTTGCCTCCTCTCCTACCGCACCGCCGCGCATTTATCCCGCAGCAGTTCTAGCTTGACTCCTGCTCTCTTGACCCAGTTTCTCGAGAACGCCTGAAAACAAGAAATAAAATTGCAGCGCGTGTTGTCCCAACGAGAGCCCCCGCAGCTTGCTCGGATTGGCTTTCAGGTCTCCCCATTCGTAGTGGTTCGTGAAGCTGGTTGTGGTGATTGCGGCCCGCGTCGAGATCGAACGTAGCGCGGCCATCTCTTTTTTTGTCAGCGGACGGTCGATTGCGCGGAAATCGTAATACTGGTATTCGCTCACCAGGACCCTCGGCGCCAGTGGCGATAAGCGACAATCCATTCCACTCCCGCCGGTGCCGGCGTTGGCAAAGGCAGGTCCAGGATTGGGATCTTCTGGCGCGTTTTGCCTCGACGGCAAATGGCAACAATTTGGCCATCTAGCGTCATGTCGACTTTCTCCACCTCAGCATCGACGCCGAGGACCTTCACAGGGAACGGCAACGCTAGGTGTTCCTCAATCATGGTGAAAAAACCGCCTGCTTGTTCTTCTTCGCCGTAAGCATCCACGATCGCTTGTTCGATCAGTTCCTTAAGCCTCGCCTTGCTGAGCGAAAGGAGATTTGTCCCAGGTTCTCCTTTCAGGCTCCGCAGATGCAGAACCGCCGGGCGACTGTTCCGTTTTGTCATGTTTCTCCGTTGATCAAAGGCTCTCCGGAAGATCGATTTTCAACCCGCTGAAAGAACGACGTTTCGTTGCTGGCGTCCCGGATCGTGTAGCCGATCAGGCTGTACCCTCTCAGGCGGCGCGCGTACATTCGCGCCAGCATAAAGACGTTGGAATCCACGTAATCGTAGACTCGCACAACACGCTTGGCATCATGAAGTCGGTGGAGACGCCCTACGTATTGCTGTAGCGTTCCCTTCCAGGAAATGGGCATCGCCAAAAAGAGCGTATCCAAGCGAGCGTCGTCGAACCCTTCGCCTATGTAGCTGCCGGTCGCCAGAATGACTCTCGGCTCGCACTCGGGCACAGCCGCAATTGCCTCTGCTGTCGATCGTCGTTGTTTCTTGCCCATGCCACCCTTCAGCGTAAACAGGTGGTTCACCTTGCCAGCAAGCTCCGTTTCGAAGTATTTCAAGTGCTCAGTTCTGCCGGTAAGAAGCAACGGTGAGCGCCCATCTGTGGTTGCCTGGATGAGATCGGTAAGGATCAGTTCATTGCGGACGCGATGATCTACGATTGCGGCGTACACCTCCTGAATCGTCATATCGGTTTGCTCAGGCGGCAAGGAAAAGTCCGTCAACCGTGGAACTACTTCATGCTCGAAAGGCGTAGCTGCCGTCATCGAGCGGGCGCTGAGCTTGAATCGAATCGGGCCGCACTGCATATAGATGATGGGATGATGTCCATCTTTCCGCTCTGGAGTTGCTGTCAGTCCAACGACGTACTTTGCTTTCACCTGCCTCATCACCTGCTCAAAGGTAAACGCCGATAGATGGTGACATTCGTCAACAATCACTTGACCATACTCTGCCACGAAGTCTTTCACCCCTTCCTTGTCGTGGCCACTTTGAAGAATGGCAATATCCACACAACCGCTGCGTTTTGTCGTCCCTCCCCGATTTGGCCGATTGACTTGGCAGGAAGACCGAGGAACATTGCCAATCTCGCATGCCACTGGTCCAGCAACTGTTGACGATGTACCAACACCAAAGTGTTCACCTTCCTTGCCGCGATCAGCCATGCTGCGACAGCCGTCTTGCCAAAAGCCGTGGGAGCACAGAGGATTCCTTCATCGTGCTGCAGGAAACCATCAACGGCATCCTGCTGTAACGGGCGCAGTCGACCGGAGAATTCCACCTCGATTGGACGACCAACAAACCGTTCGTCACTCGCCTTTTCGGGATATTCAGTTCTTTTTCGCGGTGGGTGTACTTAACGCCGGGTGCATATCGGTGAGTTACAAGGCGATTCTCAAGCAAGCGAAGACCATTCCGTCCGACACCGTTCAATTGCGTCACACCGGCGTCACAACGGAATCCGGTGTTCTGTAAGTGATTGAAAACAAAACCTTGTGGCAGCCGGACCTGTAAGCCGAATTTTGTCCGCCGGCTTGCTCCGGCGGGACGGTCATTCCTCTGGGCCGGGCATCGCTGCCCGGCTCTAGCGACCTACCCGGAGGTGTGGCGCGCCGAGCCGGCACGTGCCGGCGAATCTCCCGGACTCTCTCCCTATTTGGTCTTGCTCCGTGTGGGGTTTGCCCTGCCCCGTCATTACTGAAACGGGCGGTGCGCTCTTACCGCACCTTTTCACCCTTACCCTGGCGTTGCCGCCGTGGCGGTATGTTTTCTGTGGCACTTTCCGTCGACTGGACCGCTTGAAACGGCAGCCTCCCGGACGTTATCCGGCACACTGCTCTGCGGAGTTCGGACTTTCCTCTGCCGCCGCGTGAAGCAGCGACAGCGACCGTCCGGTCCGGCTGCCAACTGACTCATTATATATCGATCGGTCTTCAGTCGTCAGCCTCAGGGTCAGCAACTTGCCTGGATTCGCTCCGCTAGACTGAGCGACGTCCGTCTTATCCTGACTACTGACAACCGTAGACTGACGAGCTGCCCGCATGAACACCGCGAAGCCATCCGATCGCCCTGCACGTCCCTGTGGGCGAACAAGCTGCGCTCGGCGCTGACGCTGCTCGGCGTCGTCATCGGCGTGGCGGCGGTGATTGCCGTGGTGACCTTCGTCAACGGAATCAACGGCTACGTGGCCGACCAAGATCTTCAATCTGGGCGCCGACGTGTTCATCGTCAGCAAAATTTCGCCGGTGATCACCAGCATCGACAGTTCCTCGAAGGCCAGAAGCGCAAGGACCTCACCTGGACGACTACCAGGCCGTGCTGGAGGACTGCACGCATTGCAAGCTACGTCGGGCTTCAGCATCAACACCTAGCGGCAACGTCAGGTACGACGACCAGTCCAGCAGCGACACCTGGATCCGTGGCATGACGCCCTAGATGGCGCCGATTCTCGACCTCGACATCGTCGCCGGGCGCATGATCAACGAAACGATGACATGCAGAAATGCCTCGCAGCGTGGCCGTCATCGGCAGCGACATCCTGGAAAACCTGATGCCCGGCTCGACCCGATCGGCCAGCGAGATCCGCATCGACGGCGAGAGTACACCGTCATCGGGGTGGGCAAGAAAGAGGGCAAAACCCTGGGCCAGAGCCGCGACAATTACGTGGTCATCCCGATCACGGCTTGGCTGAAGCAGTATCGGATCGCACAACAGCATTCGCATTTCGGGCAAGGCCGCCGGGGTGGGCACCGCAACTGGAAACCGCCATGGACGAGGCGCGCGCCATCCTACGGGCTCGCGCGCCACGATCTGCCCGGGCGCGCCGGACAGCTTCGCGGTCTGAAACCAACGCCAGCTTCCTCGAGCATCTGGTCGAATCATCAGCGGCAGCATTTTTCATCGCCATGATCGCCATTGCCGCGATTTCGCTGGTGGTCGGCGGCATCGTCATCATGAACATCATGCTGGTGTCGGTCACCGAGCGCACGCGCGAGATCGGCATCCGCAAGGCGCTGGGCGCGCGCCGCCAGCGACGTGCTGCGCCAGTTCCTGATCGAGTCCGGCACCATGGCGGTGGTCGGCGGCGTGCTCGGGGTGCTGTTCGGCATTGCCGTCGCCAAGACAGTCACCGCGTTGATCGGCATGCCGTCGGTCATCAAGCTGTGGGCGGTCGCCGCCGGCCTGCTGGTCTCGGCCAGCGTGGGAATTTTCTTCGGCGTGTATCCGGCCCGGCGAGCGGCCAAGCTGGACCCGATCGTCGCCCTGAGGTTCGAACTATAAATAGAATGTCCATGCTTCAAGCAGCGATTACGGCGTAATCGTACGCATGGCGTTGGAGACCATCCGCAAGAACAAGATGCGCTCGGGGCTGACCGTGCTGGGCGTCGTCATCGGGGTCGCGGTGGTCATCGCCATTTCTTCCGTGGTGCGCGGCCTCAACGACAACGTCACCGAGGCCATCACAGTCCATGGGTTCCAACATCGTCTTTGCCTACCACCAGGAGCCCTTCATCTTCGGCCGCGTCCCACGACGAGATGCGCACGCGCAAAGAACTGACATTCGAGGACTGCGGTGGCCATGCAGCGACCTGCCGCACGTGCAGATCGTCACCGCCGGCGTGCGCTTATTTATGCGCCAGAATTCGGCACCGGCACCTACGTCGTCAAGTACAACGGCCGAAAAGGCGAAGAACATGATCCTGGAGGGCGACACTGGCCAGCGCGCGAAAGATGTGTACGACCTGGACATCTCGCAGGGGCGCTGGTTCGACGAATTCGACGACGAGCACCGCTCCCCCGTCATCGTCCTGGGCGCGGAAACGGCCGAGGAACTGTTCCCAACGAGGGCAGCCCATCGGCAAGGAAATCAATATCGAGGGCACAGTTGTTCACGCGTCATTGGCGTCGTGCGACCCGAGCAAGAGCGCGTTTGCCGGCGGCAAGAATCCGGACGACAACATCGTGCGTTTCCCGCTGGCCACGTTCCGCAAGCTGCATCCCGAGATGAAGCGATCACTGGATCAGCGTGAAGGCCACCTCGCACGACGACATGCCCAAGGCGATCGACGAGATGCCGCGAGTTGCTGCGCCGCCGCCGCAAAGTCTCCGCCGGACAAGCCCGACAATTTCGCGATCTTCACGCAGGATTCGCTTTCCGATGTGTGGAACCAGGTGACGGGCGCGGTGTTCGTCTTTATGTTTGCGGTGTCCAGCGTGGGGCTGATCGTGGGCGGCGTCGGCGTGATGAACATCATGCTGGTCTCGGTGACCGAGCGGACCCGCGAGATCGGAGTGCGCAAAGCCATCGGCGCGCGCAAGCGCGACATCCTGCTGCAATTCACGCTGGAGGCGATGACTCTGACCGCGCTGGGCGGAGTGCTCGGCGTGTTGCTGGGCGCGATGTCACTTACCTGGTGATCGCGGCGATCTGGTCGTCGCTGCCGGCACAGGATGTCGGTGTTCTGGGCGTGCCTTCGGATTCTGGATCGGCGTGCGCTACCGGGTCTGGTGTTCGGGATCTATCCTGCATGGAAGGCCGCGAACCTGGATCCGATCGAGGCGCTGCGCTACGAGTAGCTTCCTTCGTGTACCTTAGTGGTCGATTTCAGATTGCAGATTCACCACCTATACCAGAACCGATCTGAGATCTGAGATCTAAAATCTGAGATCTGAAATCTTCAATCTGAAATCGACCACCAAGGACACTCAGGTACACGAAGGAAATCCAAGGGTGATTCAGCGTATTGTTGCCGTTGCTTCGACTGCTGCTGGGGCGTTTGCCGTCTGCAGCATGGCATACTACCTCGTTTGCCTGTACAGCGCGGCTCGATTTTTCGGCGAGCAAAAAGCGGCGGGCGAGGGCGCCCCCCCCACACCACCCACACCACCTGTTTCCATTCTCAAGCCGCTGAAGGGAACAGATCCCCAGATGGATGAGAGCTTTCGCAGCCATTGTCTGCAGGACTATCCGGAATACGAAATCATTTTCGGGGTTAGCGATCCAGCCGACCCGGCTCTGCAGCTGGTCGAAAGATTGAAGCTGGAGTTTCCGCTTTGCGCGATCCGCGCGATGGTCTGTGCGGAGAACCTCGGTTCCAATACCAAGATGAGCAATCTGGCGCAGATGTTGCGACAGGCGAAATACGAAAACGTTCTGGTCAATGACAGCGACATCCGAGTTCAGCCTGACTATTTGCGCCGCGTGATGGCTCCACTGGCAGATCAGCGAACCGGCCTGGTGACATGTTTATATCGAGGCACTGCCAGTCCGACTCTGGGTTCACGGCTGGAGGCGCTGGGCATCAGCACAGACTTTGCCGCCGGCGTGCTGGCGGCGCAGCAACTCGAAGGTGGAATTCGTTTTGGGTTAGGCTCCACGCTGGCTTTCCGGCGCCGCGACCTTGAGGCCATCGGGGGTTTCGAGGCGCTTGTCGATTACCTGGGAGACGATTACGAAATCGGCAAAAGAATCACAGAGCGAGGGTTCAAGGTCAGGCTGTCCGATGTGGTGGTCGAAACATTTCTTCCAGTGTACACACTGCGGGAATTTTTCGATCACCAACTTCGTTGGGGACGCACCGTGCGGGATTCGAGGCGCTGGGGATATCTCGGGCTGGTGCTGACTTTTGGTCTGCCCTGGGCGGTATTGGCGGTGATTTTAAATCACGGTGCCCTTTGGGCGTGGGCTTTGCTGGCTGCGACTGCGGGCCTGCGAGTCGCTGTCGCACTGGTCGTGGGATGGTCAGTGTTGCGCGATCGCCAGGTGTTGAGCCTGCTGCTATGGCTTCCGTTGCGGGACTTGGTCGCCTTGCTGGTTTGGTTGGCGAGCTTGGTTGGGCATAACGTAGTCTGGCGAGGCGACTCTTTCACTTTGAAGGATGGCAAGCTGGTGCGAATCGACTCTTAGTGCATGCCGTGTTGCGGAAAAAGGTCGATCGTGATGAGCTTTGGGAAGGGCACGAGTTTACTCGTGCCGCTAATCCGCTAACTCGGTCGCGCTTTAGCGCCGGAGGTTGGCTGTCCGCGCCAGTCGAACGAACGATCACGTTCGACGCGACTTTCGGACTTCAAGCACACCCCAGGGACTCAAAGCCGCAGCTACATTTCCGCCCATGCGGCACGAGTGTTGTGGAGTACGGCTCCCGCAGCCGCCGAAGTCACCCTTCGAGTGTTATAGCTCCGCCCCCACCGCGCTCGCCGCGGGCCGGTTTTGCGGAATGATTCTCCCGCCTTTGCTGAAGCGGTAGGCTTCTCCGCGCCAGAAAAAAGTGCGGCTGCCGAAGCTAGCCAGCCAGGTAAAGAAACCCAGCAGGTCACGAACGGGATAGAGCCACGACAAGTACAGTGCGCGCCGGTCGCCGATAATTCCCCAGCCTACGGCAATCGATTGTACGACCCGGTTCACGAAGGCCGCCGCGAACAATCCAACTCCCAGCGCGGCATGGCCCGTCGCCGTCGCCGCGATCAGACCCAGAACTCCGAACGACATGGCATAAGTAAGGCCGGTTCCGATATGGCCGAGAGGACGCGAGAATCGAGTGCTCTTCATCCAGCGCAACTGGTCGCCCAGAGTCCGTTTCAGGGAGCGGGGCGTGAGCACGTGCTGGATGATGTGATGAGAAAAGACCACCTTGTAACCAGCCACCCAGATCAGGTTGCCGAGGACGAAGTCATCCGAATAGTAGTCTGCCGTGGCGGCGATACCACCGATTTTCTCCAGTGCGTCACGGCGAAAGGCGACTGCCGGACCGAGTGCGAAGCGGATGCCCTCCAGCATGTCCGCGACCATGACCCCGGAGGGCATTTCCACCGACATCCCCAGCGCCTCCAGGGTTGACCAGAAATCGCCCGCCGCTACTCCGCGGTAGGGGCAGGTTACGAGGCCAATTTTCGGATTGAGCAGGGTTGGAATTACGTTGCGCAGAAAATCAGGCGAGACCCGCACATCGCTGTCGCTGATGACGAAGTAGTCGTTGGACGAGCCTGGAATCATCTTGCTCAGGGAGAAGACTTTGGCATTGGGCCAGGTGGGCGGGCCTGAGACTACGATCCGGCTCTTGACTTGAGGATAGCGCTGGCGAATCTTGTCGGCGAGTTGCAGTCCTGCGTCATTGGCATCCCGAGCCCCCAGGACGATTTCGAACGCGGGATAGTCCTGCTGGAAGAAGCTCTCCAGATTTCGTTCAAGCTGGGCTTCCATGCCGTGAACCGGTTTGAAAATGGTGACGGCGGGCAGGGAAGACTGGGGCGTTGCCGCGGCTGCTCGCTGGCCGGCACGGGCGCCGCGGCGCCATCGGATGGCCGCCACCAGAACCATGAACAGAAAAATTGTGGAACTGAAGATGCCCAGGAGCGCGATCGCCAGCAGCACATGCCATACCAGGGCCGCAGCGGTCACGGCGTCGGCTTCCTGTGCCCAGGGATGAGGATGAGTATGACCAGCGCAGCTGGCAGGTTCATTCGTAGATTCCGGAGAGCAATTATACGAGGGATGGAGCCACGGCAACAGTTCGCGGCCAAAGGCAAAAATCTTTAACCGCAAAGGGCGCTAAGAATTTCGCAAAGGTCCAACGGGCTAGACGGATGCTGCCGCGGCGAGGGCGGGTTTGGCTTCGTCGAGAACTTCGCGGATCTTACGGGCCAGAGTTTTCAAGGAGAAAGGTTTTTGCAGGAAGCGCGTGGTCACGTCAATTTCGCCGTGGTGCTGGAAGGTCGTTTCGGCATAGCCGGAGACGAAAAGGACTTTCATGTCCGGCCGGTCTGACGCCAGCTCTCCTGCCAGTCTCGCTCCACCCATCTGGGGCATGACTATGTCAGTGATCATCAGATGGATGGGGCCTGCGTAGCTCCGGGCGAGGGCCAGCACTTCGGTTCCATTTTTTGCCTCCAGCATATAGCCGCTCAGGCTGAGAAACTCCCGCGTGGACTGCCGGACTGCCGGACTGCCGGTTCATCCTCGGCCAGCAGCAAGGTTTCGCAGCCTCGTGGGCAGCCCTCCGCCGGCAAGGGGGGCTGCAGTCCAAGCTTGGCCTGTCCGGCCTGGGGCAAGTAAATCTTGAAGGTCGTTCCCATCCCGGGCTCGGTGTAAACCCAGATGAATCCGCTGTTCTGTTTCACGATGCCGTACACCGTAGCCAGTCCGAGCCCGGTGCCTTTGCCTTCTTCTTTGGTGGTGTAGAAGGGCTCGAAAATGTGTGACAGGTGCTCAGGAGCGATTCCCAAACCCGAGTCGCTCACGGTCAGCAGAACATACTGGCCCGGGAAGACGATTGAGTGTTCCTGGACATAAGCGTCGTCCAGTCGCAGCCTTGCGGTTTCGATGAGCAGCCGGCCGCCCTTGGGCATGGCGTCGCGAGCGTTGGCGACAAGGTTCATAACAATCTGCTCGATCTGTACCGGATCGGCTTTCACCTTGCCTAGCTAGGTTCTCCCCGGGAACGAACACCAGTTCGACATCTTCACCGATGAGGCGAGGCAGCATTTTTTGTTGATGTCCTCAATGATCAGGTTCAGGTCGAGGAGTTGCAGGGTCTGTATCTGTTTGCGTCCCGAAGGCCAGCAATTGCCGGGTCAAGTCGGCAGCGCGCCGGGAAGCTTTCTGGATCTCGTCCACATTGCGGCGGAGCGGATGCTGCGGGGCCAGCGAATCCAGCATCAGCTCGGCGTAGGAACTGATGACCATCAGAAGATTGTTGAAGTCATGCGCCACGTCGCCGGCCAATCTCCCGATCGCATCCATTTTCTGCGCCTGCTGCAGCTGATTTTCCAGCCGCCTCCGGTCCGTGATGTCCCGATCACCGGTTTGCGGTTGCTACTTGCTACATCGGAGCGGAACGCTGCGGGCATGGCGAGAGGAGATGGTTAAGAAAAGCAAGACGAAATCAGCATTGTCAAATCGGGAGGAGTGCACCTTCGGGAAACCGGTTCGGCGAAACAACGGCCTGCGAAACAGCGATCTGGGAACACTTCCAGGCTGGGCTACTCTGGCGGCTTCGGTGATCACGATTCTGCTGAATGGCCTGTCAAGGAGGGCGCCGCCCAAAAACAGCGGCGCCAGCAAGCATGCGAAATCCTTCCGCGGTTGCTTGCTCTGGGGCGAATCCAGCACACATCCCTTTGCATCCGTTATTCTAGTAGCGGACTATGGCAACCCGATCCAAACCTGCTAGTCAATCTGCCGCAACCGCGGTGTTGGAAGCCCCGAATGGCGAACGGGAGCGCGTGTTCGAGCCCTTCCGCCACTATGGATACCTGGAGGCCGACCTCGATCCGCTGGGATTTCTGCCCCCGGTGTCGCATCCCAGTCTGCGGATCGAAGGCGAACTCGCCGATGAAGCTCGCCGCGTGTACTGCGGCACCGTGGGCGCGGAGTTCATGCATATTACTGATCCCGAGCGACGCCGCTGGATCCAGGAACGCATGGAAGGGCCCCAGTCCGCAGTAGAACAGGAGCGCGTGCTCGACCTGCTCATCCGGGCCGACCTGTTCGAGCAGGTGCTGCAGCAGCGCTACCTCGGCACCAAACGTTTTTCTCTCGAAGGCGTGACCGCCCTGCTGCCACTGGTGGATGAAATCCTGGACGCGGCCGGTCAGCGCGGCGTGGTGAATCTGGTGATGGGCATGAGCCACCGCGGCCGGCTCAACGTAATTGTGCAAGTGGCAAAGCGACCGGCTGAAGAAGTCTTTGCGGGGTTTGAGGATGTAGATCCGCGCAGCGTTCTGGGCAGCGGCGACGTGAAATATCACATGGGCGCGACCGGCGAATATGTGACCCGGTCAGGGACGAAAATCAATATTCACCTGGTTTCGAACCCCAGCCATCTGGAGGCGGTGGATCCTGTGACGGTGGGCCGGACCCGGGCCAAGCAAGACCGCGCGGGCCAGGAAGGTGACTCAGAAATTTTTGCCATTGCTGGTCCACGGCGACGCGGCCTTCGCGGGCCAGGGCATCGTGGCCGAGACCCTGAATCTGTCCGACCTGAAGGGTTACACCGTGGGCGGCACGGTGCATATCATCGCCAACAATCTGCTCGGCTTCACGACGTTGTATAGCGAGGAGCACTCATCGCGCTTTTCCGCCCAGTTGGCTCGTCGCCAGTCGATCCCTATTTTTCACGTGAATGCGGAGGACGTGGACGCGGTAGTACGGGTGGGCCGACTGGCGCTCGATTATCGTTACACCTGGAGCGGCGACGTGGTGGTGGACCTGATCGGCTACCGCCGCCACGGCCACAGCGAAGTGGATGACCCCACCGTTACCCAGCCGCTTCTCTACAAGGCGATCAAGGACCACCCGCCCCTGTGGGAGATTTACGCCGAAGATATTGGCGCAGAGAATGTCCAGGAACGGGTGGCAAAAATCCGGGAAGAACTGGAAGCGTGCGCAGAAGAAAGCTAAGAGCATCCGCAAGAAGCCGTTGTTGCGCGAGTTGCCCAGGTACTGGAATGACTACAAGGGCGGCCGTTACAAGCCTGAGTATGAGGTGGACACTGGCCTTTCCGCGGAAGAACTCAGCGAAATCACCGGCAGGCTCACAACTTATCCCGCGGACTTCCACATTCATCCCAAGGTCAAAAAGCTGCTGGAGCAGCGGGCTGAGATGGGCGCGGGCAAGCGCCTGGTGGATTACGGTATGGCCGAAGCTTTGGCGCTCGGCGGCCTGGTGAAGGCCGGGATCCCTGTGCGGCTGACCGGTCAGGACACTCGTCGTGGAACATTTAACCAGCGTCACTCCGTGCTGCTCGATATCGAGAACGAACAGGAGTATGTTCCGCTGGAACATATTGCCGAAGGCCAGGCCCGCTGCCAAATCTACAACTCCTCGCTATCGGAGGCCGGCGTGCTGGGTTTTGAGTATGGCTACAGCCGGGACTATCCCGAAACCCTGGTGATGTGGGAGGCGCAGTTTGGCGACTTCGCCAACGTCGCGCAGGCGGTGATCGATCAATTCGTCAGCGCCGGCGAAGATAAATGGGGCCTGCTCTCCGGGGTGGTGCTGCTTCTGCCCCATGGCCACGAAGGCCAGGGACCGGAACACTCGAGCGCCCGGCACGGAGCGCTTCCTGCAACTCGCGGCCCGCGATAATTTCCAGATCTGCCAGCCCTCGAATGCCGTGCAATATTTTCATTTGCTGCGCCGCCAGGCATTGCGTCACTGGCGCAAGCCGCTCGTAGTTTTTACCCCGAAAAGCATGCTGCGCCATCCTGACGCGTCTTCTCCGATCGAAGACTTCACCCACCAGCGCTTTCTGACCGTGTTGCCGGACACGGAAGTCAGCGACGCGACCCGCATCCTGATCTGCACCGGAAAAATCGGCCATGAATTGCGCGCCGAACGCAAGAAGCGGACCGACCAAACCACCGCGATTGTCTCGGTCGAACAGCTGTATCCCTTTCCCGAGAAAGAGCTGGAGTCGGCCATCGGGCAATTCCCTTCGGCGCGAGAGGTTGTCTGGGTGCAGGAAGAGCCGGCTAACATGGGAGCGTTGTTCTACGTGCTGCCGCGCCTCCGGCGTATTGCCGGAGAACGTGCCGTGCCTGTCGGTGAAACGCTCTGCCAGCGCCAGCCCCGCCACCGGATCGGCCAAGGCCCACGAAATGGAGCAGAAAACGTTGCTGACGCTGGCTTTCACAAATAAGACCTAGCCAAGCCTGGGGGATAAATCAGGTACCAGCAATCACAAGATGAGTGTGCGGTATACCATGAGGTGTGCAGCTTCCCGTGAACCCGCCGCTATTGCCGATGCTCGCCAAGCGAGTGGGCGAATTGCCAGTCGATGGGGATTGGATCTTCGAGCCCAAGTGGGATGGGTTTCGCGCGCTGGTCTTTCGCGATGGCGATGAGATCCTGATCCAGAGCCGCGATGAGAAGCCGCTGAACCGCTACTTTCCCGAACTGCTGGATCCGTTGCGCGCGCAGTTGCCTGCGCGCTGCGTGCTCGATGGCGAGATCGTCATCGCAAGGACAATGGCGCTCGATTTCGATGCGCTGCAACTGCGCCTTCATCCGGCGGCGTCGCGCGTGAAGCTGCTGTCGCAACAAACTCCGGCCTCGGTCGTGTTCTTCGACTTGCTTTGCGAAGGCGACCGGGACCTGCGGGGCGAACCGTTCGAGAACCGCCGCGAGCGAACTGGAGTCGCTGCTTTCATCGGCGACGCCGCCAATCCATCTGACGCCGGCGACACGTCGACTCGCAGCGTCGCCGGCGGATTGGTTTCGCCGCTTCGAAGGCGCCGGACTCGACGGCGTGATGGCCAAGCCGATCTCCGGGCACCTATGAGCCCAACAAGCGCGTCATGTTCAAGGTGAAGCACGAGCGCGATTGCGATTGCGTGGTGGCCGGGTTTCGATGGCACAAGAAGGGCGATGGCACGGCAGTCGGCTCATTGCTGCTGGGCCTTTTCGACGATGCCGGCGCATTGCAGCACGTCGGCGTATGCGCCAGCTTCACGGACGAGAAGCGCCAGGAACTGGTGGAATTTCCTCGAGCCTTACCGCAAGAATGCGCTCGCCAATCATCCGTGGAAAGCGTGGGCGCGAGCATGACGCCGGCGACGAAGCGGGTCAGCGCATGCCGGGAGGCCAGAGCCGCTGGAGCCAGGGCAAGGATCTGTCGTGGGAGCCGCTGCGGCCCGAACTGGTGGTCGAGGTCGCCTACGAGCACATGCAGGGCACCCGCTTCCGTCACATGGCGCAGTTTCGCAGATGGCGAACCGACAAGAAGCCGGGCGATTGCACGTACGCGCAACTCGAAGTGGTTCCACCGCAGGAGTTGGACGGAGATTTTCGCCGCGCGGCCGCTAAGCCGTGCACTGTCTGCCAGGCGACTTCTGCGCTTCGCTGCGTTTTCTTGCGCATCATTCCGCCATTCGCGCGTCGGATCGTCATCGGGGTCCGGGGTTTCCTGCGGCGGCCGCAGTGCTTCGGGCACATGGCGCAGGTTGACGCGGATGCGGGTCCAGGTCGAGATCGGCCGCGCATGGAATCGACCAGCACATCGTCGACGGCGAGAAGTGCGGCCGCCTCGGCGTGCTTGCTCTTCCATCTTTCCAGACCCGCCAGCGCGGCTTCCTTGTTGGGCGAGTTCGCCACCACGATCAGCGGCATCTTCGTCGCGCGGGCTTCTTTGCGCTGACTTGGCGCGCGATGGAGCGACCCGCGGCGCTTCGCCTTCCATCTTGCGAAAATGCGGCGGCCAGGGCGCATCGCCCAGACCGGCGGCTTCGTCTTTGGCCGCGAGTTCGAGCAGTTTTTCGAGCGAACCCGGCCGCGTCGTCCATGCCGGCGTGCGGATCGCCGATCTTCGCGAAGCGCTCCGGAATCGTGAGCACCGTAAAGTCGGCCGGATCGCAATCCGGGACCTCGTGCCAGTGAAGCGGCGTGGAAACGCGCGCGTCGGGCAGCGGCCGCACCGAATATGCGGAACAGGTGGTCCGGTCCTTCGCGTTCTGGTTGTAGTCGAGGAACACGCCGTGGCGCTCCTCTTTCCACCATTTCGAACTGGCCAGTGCGGGCACGCGCCGCTCGACTGCGCGCGACAGAGCAACGGCCGCGCGGCGCACCTCGCGTGAAAGTCCAGCGCGGATCGATCCGCACATTGACGTGCATTCCGCGCGAACCGCTGGTTTTGGGCCAGCCGCGAAGCCCCACTTCTTCCAGGAACGCCTTCACTTCGAGCGCGACGCGGCGCACGTCCGCCCAACTCACGCCGGGACCGGATCGAGATCGACCCGCAACTCGTCGGGATGATCGAGATCGCCGGAGCGCACCGGATGCGGATGCAGCTCGATGCAGCCCAGGTTGACGATCCAGGCCAGCCCGGCCGCATCATCGACGACGATTTCTTCCGCGGTGCGGCCCGAAGGGAACGACAGCGTGACGGTTCGCAGCCAGGAGGGCCGCTCGGTGGGCGCGCGCTTCTGATAAAACGCCTCGCCCTCGGCGCCATTGACGAAGCGCTTGAGAACGATCGGACGATCCCGGATTCCGGCCAGCGCGCCCGGCGCGACGGACAGGTAGTAGCGGACAAGATCGAGTTTCGAGATACTTGCTCTGCGTCGAGAAATACAGCTTGTCGGGATGCGTTATCTGGACTTCGCGCCCCTCGACCGAGAGCACCTCGCCGGCTGCTTCTTTCGCCATAAAATCAGGCTATCAGAAGTATTGGGACACCCTCCGTTCCCATGAGCGGCAAACATATGACAACGTAGGCATGGTTTCCATGCGTGGGCTGCGCGCCCCTCTGCATTCTTCCAGTCCGGGATGTTACCCTTCCACTTTGACTTCGATGCCAGCTCGCTCACGAATCCAGCCACTCCACATCGCCATCGATACCGGCGGCACGTTTACCGACTGCGTCTGGGTGGAGCGCGGGCAGGTACGCATGCTCAAGGTTTTCTCCACGCCGGCCGACCCTTCGCAGGCGATTGTCGAGGCCCTGGGAAAGATCGGCATGCGCGAGCCCCACGGTGCTTCTGCATGGCACCACAGTTGGCACAAATACTTTGCTGCAGCGCAAAGGCGCGCGCGTCGCTCTGGTCACGACTGCGGGTTTCGAAGACGCCATCGAGATCGGCCGCCAGGCCCGGCCCAAGCTTTACGATTTCTTTTTTGATCGCGTAGAGCCGCTTGTCCCTCGCGGATTTGCGCTTTGGGGTGCAACGAACGCACCGCCAGCGACGGCGAAGATCCTGCAGACGCCGTCGCCACAAGATTGGCAATCTCTGTCCGACAGCGCTCCAGCAGAAACATCCCGAGGCCGATCGCCATCTCGCTGCTGTTCTCGTTCGCCAACCCGCAAAACGGAGAGTGCGTCGCCCGTGCCCTGGAAAAGCTTGGCTGCACCGCTGTCCATCTCGCACCAGATCCTTCCCGAGTTCCGCGAATATGAGCGCACCAGCACGGTCGTAGTGAACGCGTATCTGCAGCCCGTCATGCAGCGTTACCTCGAGAACCTCGATCGCCGACGAAGCCGGCGCGCGCCTCGCATCTTCGTCATGCAATCGAGCGGCGGCATTACCGCCCTGCAGTTCTGCTGCCCGCGAGCCGGTTCGTACCGTGCTCTCTGGGCCGGCGGGCGGCGTGGTGGGCGCCGCCGCCCTGGCGCGCCTCAGCGGCTTCGAGAGAATCATCTCATTCGACATGGGCGGCACCTCCACCGACGTTGCGTTGGTAGATGGCGAAGCCCGCGCCAGCAGCCAGGCCGAGATCGCCGGGTTCCCGATTGGCGTGCCCATGCTCGACATTCATACTGTAGGCGCTGGGGGAGGTTCCATCGCCCGCTTCGATGCCGGCGGCGCCTTGCGCGTCGGTCCTGAATCTGCTGGAGCGGATCCGGGTCCTATCTGCTACGGTCGCGGCACCCAGCCCACGGTGACGGATGCCAACCTGCTGCTCGGCCGGCTGCAAGCGCAGCGCTTTCTGGGCGGAGATTTCACTCTCGATCTCGAGCGCACACGCCGCCTGGTGGCCGAATGGCTCAAGCGGAACGGGCCGAAGCTTACGCCGGAACAATTCGCCGCTGGAATCATCCGGGTGGTAAACGCGACGATGGAAAAGGCGATACGCGTGGTCTCGATTGAGCACGGCTACGATCCGCGAGAGTTCGCGCTGGTCGCTTTCGGCGGCGCGGGCGGGCTCCATGCCTGCGAACTGGCGGAGGCCCTTAGTATCCCGCGAGTGATCGTGCCTGCGCTGCCCGGAGCTCTCTCCGCTTTCGGCATCCTGGTCAGCGACGTGGTGAAGGATTATTCGCGCACCGTGCTGTGGCGAGTTGCGGAGAAACTACCCATTGATCGACTGGAGACCGAGTTCGCCACTCTGCGCCGCCGTGCCGGAGCAGATTTCCGGGATGAAGGATGGGAGGGCACGATCAAGCACCAGCGCAGCGTGGACGTTCGCTACCGGGGCCAGGGATACGAATTGAATGTCCCGTACACCCGCAATCTGATCCGTGATTTCCGACATGAGCACCAGCGCCGCTACGGCTACAACTATCCCACACGCGAAGTGGAACTGGTGACCTTACGCTTGCGGGCCACGATCAAGTCCCAGCAGGCCCGAGGCCACGTAGGGACGGGCGCCCCCGCCCGTCCTAGCCGGGCAAAGCCCGGAAAGGTGTTGAAAGACTCCGCCGCAGTGTTTTTCTCCGGCAAAAAGTTATCGGCCGCAATCCTTTCCCGCGACGCGCTCCCAGCCGGAAAGAAATATTCCGGCCCCGCCGTAATCACGGAGTACAGTGCGACCACGGTGATTCCTCCGGGCATGACTTTTCGGAGCGAGCGCTCGGGCAACCTGATCATCGAGATCGGGGCATCCGTTACGGAAGTCCCGAGGTCTTTAGTGCTGCACGCCAGATCCTTCGAGACTGACGTCTCTCAGGATGACGCAGGGACAACGGATTTCGTCCATAAGCCCATCAAAAGGGTCCGATCCCGCAAGACTAGGTGTCCCACAGAGCTGGCCGCTACAATACCTGCTATGAAACCTAGCATCTTTGTGGTTGAAGACGATCCCGATATTTCTCGCCTGGTACGGCACCACCTGGAAGCGGACGGCTTCGCGGTGAAAGTGTTCTCCACCGGAAATACGGTCATCAGCGAATCTGAACGGCAGCGGCCGGCCCTGTTCATCCTCGACATCATGGTCCCGGGCAAAGACGGCCTTGAACTGTGCCGGCAGATCAGGCAAATGCCGGCGCTGGCGCCAACTCCGGTGATATTTCTGACGGCGAAAAGCGGGGAAGCGGACCGCATTCTCGGCCTGGAACTGGGCGCCGATGATTACATCCCGAAACCGTTCAGCCCCCGGGAACTGGTGGCGCGGGTCAAAGCGGTGTTGCGCCGTTTCGAGCGGCCCTTGTCCCAGGGGCCGGTCAAAATCGGTGACATCGAAATCGATCCCGGCGCGATGACGCTTACCGTGTGCGGCAACGCGGTGACCACGACCGCCACTGAGTTCCGACTGCTCGATTATTTTGCCCGTCATATCGGCCGCGTTTTTACCCGCGACCAGTTACTGGATTCGGTCTGGCGCGACACCGCCTACGTCACTCCGCGTTCGGTGGATGTTTATGTGCGCCGCATTCGTGAAAAAATCGAGCCCGACCCTGAAAACCCGCGCTACCTCAAGACGGTCGGGGAGCAGGCTACCGCTTCGAGGCCCCGAAGTGAGGAGCCGGATATTTTTCAAGTTGTTGGCCGCGTTTGTTCTGGTCATTGCCGCCGCCACGGCGATTTTCGATTTCTGGCTTCACCACGACTGGAAAGGCGCGCTGCTGGCGCTGGTAGTGACCCTCGTCATCTCGGCCATCGCAGCTCAGGCCACCGCTCGCCGTCTGAACCGTATCATGCAGTTCGCCGGTCGCGTCACCGCGGGCGATCTGGCGGCACGAATCGAAGATCCTTCCGCGGATGAAATCGGACAACTCGCCGCCTCTCTGGACAAGACCGCCAGCCACCTGGAAGAAAAATTTGCCGCATTGCAGAACAGCCAGCGCCAGCTCGAGACCCTGCTCAACAGCATGCAGGACGCTGTCATCGCCGTCAGTGCCGATGGTCGCGTGCAGTGGGCCAACCAGACCATGGACAAACTGGTGCCGCAACACACCCGCAAGAGTGCGCCCCTGGTGGAGACGGTTCGCGATCCCGATTTCCTGACCGCGGTGCGGGGCGCGAGTGAAGCGCGAAGAGTATTTACCGCCCGGGCCGCGTCCATTGTCCCCGGACGCACCTTCGACGTGACTGCCGCACCTATGCCGGGCGGCGGTGCAGTGGCGGTGCTGCGCGACCTTACCGAGACCGAACGGGTGGAGAAGACTCGTCGCGACTTCATTGCCAACGTCTCGCACGAGTTGCGCACGCCGCTGACGTCCATTCAGGGCTACACCGAAACTCTGCTCGACAGCACATCGGACAACAATCATGCCCGCGAATTCCTCGAGATCATTCGCAAGAGCGCGCTGCGCATGTCGCGCCTCACCGAAGACCTGCTCACGCTGGCGCGGGTGGAATCCGGCGAACAACGCTTCGACATCCAGCCCAGTGCGGCGGCGGACCTGCTGCAAGAGGCAGTGCAGAGCTTTCGCGAAATTGCGCGGACGCAAAACGTCGAATTAATTGTCGAAGACCACGCCGTGGCCCGGGTGGGCGCTGATCCCGAGGCGATTCATCAGGTCTTCTCCAATCTTGTGGACAATGCAATGAAATATGCCCAGTCGGGTGGGCGGATTATTCTGGGGGCACGACCCGTCTCAAGTGGCGTCGAATTCTATGTACAGGATTTCGGTCCGGGCATTCCCTCCGAGCACCTGCCTCGCCTGTTCGAACGCTTTTACCGGGTGGACAAAGCGCGCTCCCGCGAATCTGGAGGGACCGGATTGGGGCTGGCAATCGCCAAACATATCGTCCTGGCCCATGGTGGCTCCATTCGTGCCCAGAGCGACCTCAACCATGGATCGACTTTCCTGTTCACGCTGCCGCGGGTTTAATCTCGCGCTGCGCGCGTGGGGACAGCCAGGCTTCGACTTCGTTCAAGGCCGGTCCCCCCGGTCCGGCGGAGGCAGGGGGCGCAGTCAGCGTCGCCACAATTCATAAATTTACGTCCTGTTAACCAAAGCGTTTGAAAAACAACCTATCCTCCGGTATTGACCATCCATGTCGGCAAGAGCAGAACCAGAGTGAACATGGTGCGGCCTGTCAGGGCCGCTTCCGGGAGGGGTTCGCGCATGAGTACCGCCATATTGAGGAGCCCGGAACCGGAATCCGCCTACACCTACCTGGTGAAGCGCACAGTAGAGGCTTGCCGAGTCGCCAAGGAAGCTGCTGCCACGGCCGCCGAGGGCATAGCCACTGCATCCTGTCCGCTGCTGAATACTCTTCGCGACCGCGAAAAGGAGCTCGACCGCCTGGACATGGAGATAGATGCAGGCGTGACCCAGGTCGTCACTCAGGTCACCGATGCGGAAGCGCGCGAACTGCTGGCCTGCATGAAGTTCATGATCAGCCTGGAACGCATCGGCGACTTGCTGCTCAGCTTTGCCGGCAGCGCGCAAGCAGTTTGTGCTCGCCTCGATCCGCAAGACATTCGCGACCTCACCCACATGGCGACAGTGCTGGAGAAAATGCTGGCGGACGCAGGTACTGCCTTTTCCACTCGCGACGTCAAAAAAGCTGTTGACGTGCTGCGCGCCGACGCCGAGATCGATCGCCTGCGGAACCTTATCTTCCTGCGTCACATCGAAAACCCGGAGAACCTGCAGCGCCACGCCAGTTTGCAGGTCATCTTCATGACCCAGTCGCTCGAGCGCGCGGGCGATCATGCCAAGAACCTCGCTGAAGAGGTTTGCCATTTCGTCAGCGGCCATACCGTCCGCCACGTCCTGATGACTTACGACAAACCCATTGAACAGATGTTCCTCGATTGGTTGCGCGCCCGTGAAGAGCACCAGTAAATTGCGCCAAATGTGACGTCCGTCACAGCTTTACTGAATCCCAGGAACCTACACTCTGCGACGGGTAGCGCCGGCGTCCGAACGGCGGGCAGGATGCCCGGCGGACAGCCGGCGGGACGCCGGGCGCTACAACACCGCCACGTTTTCCGGTCGCCTTACTCACGCTACGATCCGCATCCTCGACTGGATGACCAGCCGAACGCTGCCACCTGACAAGGTTCCGGAGCACTTGCGTACGGGCCGCCGGGGCGAGGAAGACGCTTATTTCTATCTGCGAGAGCTGGGATACGTGATGGTTGCCCGCAATTTTCGTTCGCCCAACCGGCGCGGCGAAATCGACCTGATCGGCTGGCAGAAGGACGTCCTGTGCTTTGTCGAAGTCAAGACCCGCACCACCCACGATGTGAAGCCCGCCGAAGCTGCCGTGGATCGTGACAAACGCCGGGAACTGGTGGCCGTCGCCCGTGAATACCTGCGTCACCTGCCGCCTGCCTGTCCGTGGCGTTTCGAAGTCATCAGCGTGTACTATGATCAGGGCTCAAGCCAGCCGCAGATCGAGCTGTTCCGCAACGTTCAGCTCTAGGCGTAAAATAATTGCGTTCGCCTCGCGCGGTCCACTTTGCGAGCCGCGGAAAGGATTCCAGTAATTGCCTGAGCTTCGAAAGGACCCGATCGTCGGCCGCTGGGTCATCATTTCGACCGACCGCGCCAAGCGCCCAACCGACTTCGCTCGTGAGGGAGTCAAAATCAAAGGCGGTTTCTGCCCCTTCTGTTACGGCAACGAATCCAAGACCCCGCCTGAGATCCAGGCCTACCGCCCCAATCCTAACGGCGGGCCTCCGCCGCAGCGCGATACTCCGGGCTGGACGGTACGCGTGGTGCCCAACAAGTTCCCAGCCCTGGGCATCGAGGGTAATCTCAACCGCCAGGCCGACGGCATGTTCGACCGCATGAACGGCATCGGAGCCCATGAGGTCATCATCGAGACTCCGGACCACAACGCCAGCCTGGCCAATCTTCCACCCAAGCGCATTGAAGACGTGCTCTGGACTTTCCGCGATCGCATTCTCGACCTCAAGAAGGACCGCCGCTTCAAGTACATCCTGATCTTCAAGAATCACGGAGAAGCGGCTGGGGCCTCGCTCGAGCACGCGCACTCGCAACTTATTGCGCTGCCCATTCTTCCGATTTACGTGAGTGAAGAGATCGAAGGCGCCAAGCAGTACTACATCTACAAGGAGCGCTGCGTCTTCTGCGACGTGATTCGCCAGGAAACCGAGACCGGCACTCGTGTGGTGGCTGAGAACGCCGACTTCATCACTCTCGCGCCCTACGCGCCGCGTTTTCCATTCGAGACCTGGATCCTGCCCAAACAGCATGAGTCGGCATTCGAGAATTCTTCTACCCACATGTTTGAAAATCTGGCCCGGGCGCTGAAAACCCTGCTCACCAAAGCTGAACGGGTGCTGGACAATCCTCCTTACAACCTGGTCATCCACTCTTCTCCGGTGCAGGACCCAAACAACGACCACTATCACTGGCACATTGAGTTCATGCCCAAGCTGACCAAGACGGCGGGCTTCGAGTGGGGAACGGGCTTCTACATCAATCCCACGCCGCCGGAAGAAGCCGCCAAGTTTTTGCGCGAAGCCAGCGTGGAAGAGGCTGCGCCTACTGCTACGGGCTAGCGGAAGCCCGATCATCGCAACAGGGCGCGCCGCGGTTTGACACCCTTGCCCGCTCTCACTAAGATTTCCGACTCGCGAGACCGTTTATGAAACGTCTGCTCTTCCTGTTGCTGACCCTGACAGCGTTCGGCTACGCGGACGCTAGTCCTTCCGCGCTGATCAACAACGTTCCCAACCGCACCACCATCACTTTGAATGGCGCATGGCAGGCCATCATCGACCCCTACGAAACCGGCCTGAAGGCCCGCTTCTACCTAAACGCCAAGCCCAAAGACAAGCAGGAACTCATCGAATACGATTTCGACAAATCCGATGTCCTGCAGGTCCCCGGCGACTGGAACTCGCAGAAGAAGGAGCTGTTCTTTTACGAAGGTCCGGTGTGGTACAAGAAGTCGTTTTCCTACCGAAAGCGCGAACACACGCGCGTGTTCCTGTATTTCGGCGCCGCCAACTACTTCACCCGGGTTTATCTCAACGGGCAAGCCCTGGGCGAACACGAAGGCGGGTTTACGCCCTTCAACTTCGAAGTCACCGACCAGATTCGTGAAGGCGACAACTTCGTAGTCGCAGAAGTGAACAACGCCCGCCGCCGCGATGGTGTCCCTTCGGTGAATACCGACTGGTGGAACTACGGTGGACTTACCCGCGATGTGATGCTGGTGGAGGTCCCCGAGACTTTCATCCAGGATTACTTTGTGCAGCTCGCTAAGGGGTCGAGCAGCGAGATTTCGGGATGGGTGCAGCTCGCTGGATCGACGTCGGCGCAGCTGGTTACTGTCGAAATTCCCGAAGCCAAGACCGGACAAACCGTTACTACGGATGCCGCTGGCCGCGCGGACTTCCGCTTTCCCGCGAAGCTCGAGCTATGGTCGCCGGACCATCCCAGACGCTACGATATTGTGTTGTCGAGCGGTGCCGACAAAGTACACGATGCCATCGGCTTCCGCACTGTCGAAACCCGCGGCACTCAAGTATTGCTCAACGGCAAGCCGGTTTTCCTGCGCGGTATTTCCCTGCATGAAGAGGCGCCGGTCCGCGGCGGACGGGCGTTCAGCCAAGAAGATGCCGAGACCCTGCTGGGATGGGCCCGGGAGCTGGGTTGTAATTTCGTTCGCCTGACTCACTACCCGCACAATGAGAACATGACCCGCCTGGCCGACCGCATGGGAATCATGGTGTGGTCTGAAATCCCGGTTTACTGGGACATTGACTGGGAGAACCCATCCACGCTGCAAAATGCCGAGAATCAACTTCGGGACATGATTGCCCGCGACCACAATCGGGCTTCGGTAGTCTTGTGGTCGCTTTCGAACGAGACCCCGGTAAAGCCCGAACGCATCACGTTTCTCCGGCAACTTGCCGGTAACGCTCGCCAGCAGGACCCGACTCGCCTGATCACTTCCGCGCTGAACCACGTTGACGAGGCCGGCCCGGACGTGCGCGTCCTCAATGATCCTGTTGGCGAATTTCTCGATGTGCTGGGATTGAACGAGTATCTGGGCTGGTATTGGGGACGTCCCGAGGATGCCGACCGCATGCAATGGAAAACAGCGTGGGACAAACCGCTAATCATGAGCGAGTTTGGTGCGGAAAACCCGTATGGCAGACACGGCGGGGCCGATGAGCGCTGGACCGAGGAGTATCAGGCCAACCTTTACCAGCACCAGATCACCATGCTGAAAAAGATTCCGTCGCTGGCGGGTCTATCCCCTTGGGTCCTGATGGATTTTCACTCGCCTCGCCGCCTGTTGCCTGGCATCCAGGATTACTACAACCGCAAGGGACTGGTTTCGAACACGGGACGGCACAAGCAGGCGTTCTACGTATTGCAGAAGTTCTATCAGGAATTGGAAGCCGCCAAATAGCACGGCGCGTCTATAGCATGGAAGGTGCTAGGTAGCGGCTCTGGCTAAAGCCGGCTTTGGGTCAACGTCGGGTTGGGGTTAATGTGGGGTTTGGGAAGGGCACGGCTTCAGCCGTGCCGCCAAAGCGCGGAAGAGACGCGGCTTTAGCCGCTGCGGTCAGCTTCTAGGCTTGGGTGCGATCCAGAAACTCCGCGTGCCACGCCATCTGAATGGCTTCCAGCTTGCCCTCGTTTGATTTCTTGGGATCATCCTTGAAATCCGGCAGCTCGGTCACCAGCCGGTGCAAATCGGTGAAGCGCACGGCCAGCGGATCGGTTTCAGGATGCTGCTCCGAGAGCAGGATTCCGAGGTCTTCCGCATCATCCCAGGTCAGATCTTTCGCCATGCAGGCTCCTTGAATCAGTTTCTGGTTTCCGGTTTCTGGTTTCGAGTCTCAGAACTGGAAACCAGAAAACAGAAACCGGAAACTGTTCTCTAGTGTTCTTCCGACACGTAATTCCGGTTCCACGCCAAATTGAAACTGGGAACCGGGGTTAGAGGAGCATAGCAAATGCAAGAGAACATGGGCAACGGGGTGCGAAGCGTATGACCGTTTCGCATCCTGTTGTACCCAGGACACGGACAATTACACGGACAGGAGGGACCTGTGGACAATCTGCTCGATGACCTGCTGACAAGCGAAGCTTGGAATCTAAAGAAACAGAAAGATGAACTCGCCCGCGCGGAGAAGCTGGCAAAACTGGATGATGAATGGGACCGATTCAGGGAGGGGATCAGCGACGCGCGCGCGGCGGGCTCTCTACGGGATCATTCCCAAGAGTATCGCCCAACTCACAACAGATACCGACGCAGCTCCACCATGACCATGACCCCAGAAGCTCGCATCGATGAACTGTGCCATAAGGCAGTCCTAGCGCCTCATGAGCGAGAACTGAAAGCTGCGCTTGATGAACTCCAGTCTGCTCTGCAAGAACACCGCGGCTATCTGGAGAGTGTGGCCGCCGACCGTCTTTTAAGCCTTCTTCTCGCCATTCGGAGCGCTGAAGCAAACTCCGCGAAACGGTTGTGGATTAGATGGCAGCGAAGTTGAAAAAATCTCAGTTGGTGTAATCGCCTGTTGAACGAAGTCGCTGGCGCGACGGACGCTTCGCGTGAGGCGAGGGGTAGGAGTTGTAAAGGGTATTGAGAGATTGAGATAAGAGGGTCACACAACTTAAGGAGGTCACTGTGACCCAACTACGCAAACGGATGCTGGAGGAACTCCAGCGTCGTGATTACTCTCAGTCTACTGCAAGAATCTACCTTCACGTCGTCAGCGATTTTTCCCGGTACTTTCGGCGGTCACCGGATACGCTCGGCCCGGAACACATCCGACAGTATCAGCTTCACTTGTTTCACAAGAAGTTGTCCCCCTACACCATCCGGCAACACACCGCCGCGCTACGTTTCTTCTACTTCAAGACTCTCCACCGGAACTTCCGCGCCGACTACATTCCTTTCCCCAAGTTCCGCAAACGACTCCCTACCATCCTCAGCCCTGAGGAGGTAGGTCGATTAATCGATGCCGCTCGTAACCTTTTTCACCGCACCTTGATCATGACTCTGTATTCCACGGCCATGCGGCGGGCGGAACTGTGCCAGCTCAAGGCCAGCGACATCGACAGTCAGCGCATGATGGTTCGCATTAATCAAGGCAAGGGTGGCCGCGACCGGGAGGTGCCGCTCAGTCCCACCTTGCTCCAGACCCTGCGCGTCTACTGGCGCTGCATGAAGCCTCAAACCTATCTGTTCCCAGCAACAGTCAACGGCTGGCGCGCCGACGTGCCCATCAGTCCCAACACCGTCTGGTTAGCCTGCCACCAGGCGGCCCAAGCCGCTGGCATCACCAAACGCTTTTCTCCGCACAGCCTGAGGCACAGCTGTGCTACCCACTGGCTGGAAGCCGGAACCGACCTTCGTACCATCCAGCTTTTACTCGGTCATTCCACCCTCGAACACACCCTCGTCTATCTGCATCTGTCGCACAAGCATCTGCAGACCGTTCCCAATCCGCTGGACCAACTGCAGATCTCGAACCTGGATGACGTTCAACGATCTCGGAGGCTACGGAAAAAATGAATCGGCCACACCTGGAGGTGGCCGACATTGTACGGGCACAAGGCGAACAATTTATCGCCAACAACCGGAGCTGGATCCACTGGGTGCACCAGAAGGTGCTCCGCGCCATCGCCCACTGCCGTACCGCAGTCCTGGGTGGACATCTCCATCAGTGCCCCAGTTGTGGCCATCGCGCCATCGTTTTCCACTCCTGTCGCAATCGGCACTGCCCCAAGTGTCAGGTCGCGGCTCGTCGGCGCTGGCTCGCGGCTCGCCAAAAAGAACTGCTCTCCGTCGGCTACTTCCACGTAGTGTTTACCTTGCCTCACCAACTCTCTCCACTCATGCTGCAGAACAAGAAGCTCCTCTACGATCTGTTGTTCCGGGCCAGCGCCGAAACTCTTCTGGACATTGCCCTCCACCCCAAGCATCTTGGTGCCGCGATCGGTTTTCTTTCTGTGCTCCATACCTGGGGTCAAAACTTACGACATCACCCGCACCTTCATTGCCTAATCCCAGCCGGAGGACTTTCTCCCGATCACCGCCGCTGGATTCACCCTCGCTACCACTTCCTCCTGCCACGCCACGTGCTCAGCCGCGTCTTTCGCGGCAAGTTCGTCGATGCTTTAAAACAAAGCCACCCCCAATTCCGTTTCTCCGGAGCTCTGCAACCTCTCCGTCAGGAGCAAGCCTTTGCCTCCTTCTTGCGCACCCTGTTCCGGCAAAACTGGGTGGTCTACCTCAAACCGCCCTTCGGCGGTCCCCAGCATGTCTTGCGCTACCTGGCCGGCTACACCCACCGCGTCGCCATTTCCAATCATCGCTTAGTCGCCTTCGCGCACGATAAGGTGACCTTTCGCTACAAGGACTACGCCCATGGCAACAAGAAACGCCTCATGACTCTATCCTCGCAAGAGTTCCTACGTCGTTTCCTACTGCACGTTCTTCCCCGCGGATTCGTCCGCATTCCTTTTTACGGTTTCTTCGCCCATCGACGAAAAGCCAACTTACTCCCTCTCTGTCGACAGCTACTGCTCCATCATTCCCAATCCGATCCATCTCCCGGAACCCTGTCCCCAGCCGCGCCTATCACCGGCTTGCGCTGCCCCCACTGCGCCACCGTGATGCTCATCCTAGAAACTTTCCCCGCCTCCACATTCGTGCCAAACACTCCCAGGAGCACACCCCTTGATTCTTCCTAACTGCGAAACCTACCTGCTCTACCCAACGCGAACTTCAGCTCGCACCGCCGTCGTGTCTCTACTCGCCTCTACACTCACTCACCAGCCCCTTATAACTCACAAAAACCTGCCGCCTCCCGCCCAACTTCCACCTCCCGCCCAACTTCCACCTCCACCTCCGCCACCCACTCCGTTTTCTCCAACCCTATCCCTGCTCTCTGCCCCCAACCATCCAATAATCTCAATCGAATACCCATAGCCCACCGCGTCCGTCGCAAACGCCAGCGACTTCGTTCAACAGACTTTATCGCAAGTCCCGCCACTGCCCTCCATTCGCCCGGAATTCTTGTATGGCGGGACCTGCGATAAAGTACTAACTGTTAACAACAGATACCGAGAGATCGGCCCGTTTGGCCAACCTCAACGTGAGACCGTTGATGATGCCGCAGCAGGCGCCTGCATAGAATCGAGGAGTTCCACACGACGCTGAAAGATGCGCAGCAAGATCAGCACTGCCATCGTCATCACCAGGTTGAAGATCAGTTGCGCCCATGCCACTGCCCTGCCGGGTTCGCCCGCGAAGTCCACCACCTTTGCCGCAAACCATCCAAGAAACGGAAGGAATAGCACGACTCCGAACGTGTTGAAGCAGAGGTTGGCCAATGCTACCTGCCGCGCCGTCTTCTGCATCTTGATGCTGGCCATCAGGGCGGTAGCTGTTGTCCCGATGTTCGCGCCGATCACGATGGGAATCGCCGCTGTTGCCGGTAGAATTGTCTGCTGCACGAGAAGGATGCAAAGTCCGGTCGTGATACTACTCGACTGAACGATCCCGGTAACGACCATCCCTGCCAGCACGCCCATCAGCGGTGTGCTCGATCGACTAAGTACTTCCGCGAATAGCGGACTTTGAGCCAGAGGCTTCAGGGTGAAGCTTACTAAATCAAGACTGAAAAAGATGAACCCAAAATAGAAGGCAGCTTTGCCCAGCACCTTGAACCGCGTCGGAATTGCGCTCAGCGCAGTGCCGAGAACGATGAAGAACGGTCCGATCCCGGTCAACTTCAGCGAAACCAGCCATGCCGTGGAAGTCGTTCCGATGTTTGCTCCAAGCAGGACGCCCAGGCTGGAGCGGAGCGTCATAGTGCCGGCATCCACCAGCGCCACAGTCAGTGAGGTGACGGCACTGCTGGATTGAATGATCGCGGTCGCAACAGTACCCAGCACCACCCCCCGCCAGCGACTTTCGGTGAGGCGGCCTAGCCATTTCCGGAGCGTCTCACCGCCAACCGCTTGGATCTCGCGACTGAACGCCTCTAGGCCGTACAGGAACAATACGATCGCAGAAATGGCGGCGAATAGAATCCTGAGGTTCGACATACGTCAACTTTCGTGAGGGACACTACCTCTGCAGCAGTTTCAATCCGGTGAGGGGGCCCAAGTGACTGTCAGTTACAACAGTGTTCCGCCGGATTTCTATGCCTTCGAGTGCGGGATTAGCGCAGCTTGGTCACTTCACCGGTGTCGAGCGAGTAGTAGGCTTCGATGATCGTCAACTTGCCTTCATCTGCTTCTTTTTTCAAGATGACACTCTTGGCGAGCAGTTCTTGTGCGACGCTGTGCACGTGATCGCGTGCCGCGAGGTCAAATGTGTCGGGCTTGCTCTTATCCACCTTTGTGCAAGAGGTAGCAATCGGAGTTACGACGGCTTCTAGGTTCGGCGAGGCAGCTTTTCCGCCCGAGCAGGCCGCCTTCACCGCAGCTTTGGTGTCCCATCACAACGATAACAACCGTACCAAGATGTTCGACAGCATACTCTAGGCTGCCCACGGCCAACGGATCGGCACTTTCTCCCGCCGAGCGAACGACGAACAGGTCGCCTAAGCCCTCATCGAAGACTAGTTCAGGAGGCACACGGCTGTCGGCGCAACTAAGCACGGCCACGCGGGGGTTTTGCGTCTTTGCCAACTCCTTTCGACGCGCGACAAGGTTGCGTGGTTCGGACTTTCCGTTCACGAAGCGACGATTGCCGGAGGCCAGTTCATTCCATACTTGATCGGCAGGAGCTTGAGCTAGCGCGGGAATTGCGAGCACAATTCCGAGAAGCACAACGGAGAAGTTACGCAGCTGCGTTCTTGGTACCGTTTTGCGAACAGCCTTTCCGAACTCCATAATTCACTCCATGCAAGCCCCGTTATGTCTTTCTGTTAGGGCAGCTGGCAAGTCGCGACTTGATTTCGATGTCGGCCAGTTCACTACGAGTTGGGATGTTGGGAAACTGTCACTTGCGACAGGTGGCGGGACCTTGTCGGTAGGCTGCCCCCGAACACGGTGGCCCTCCCTAGAGGATTCGAACTTGCCAGATTAACTGTCGTAACATCCCCATTACACTCATCACCGGGTTGTGAGTTTCGCATGGGCCTGCGGCCCACCCATGGGAATGAAAAACGCACTGCTCAGGTTCACTGATTTTAAATGAGTTACGCGCGCGTCTTTCGACGGTGCCTGATTTAAACAATCTGAGCTTTCTCAATATAAGACGCCGTTGACCGCGAATCGCAATACATTGTGATGTCGCGGCCCTTGCTATAAAGTACGCGCTATGAGAGCCACCGAGCGACACGTAGCCGCCTCGCAACTACTCCTTATTTTCCCGGCCTTTCTCTTCATGGTTTCCCTGGTCGTGCGGAACCTGTCGCCGCTGCAAAATGAACCAGCACACACGGCTCAGAAGATCGTCATGTGGTATGCGGGACGGATGTGGACTCTCTGGGCACTTCTCATCGCCTTACCCTTGGGCGTGTTGGTTATGGGCTCCATCATGTTCGCACGCAGCTGGAGCAAAGACGTTCGCCTGCCGCAGGCCGCGCAGCAGATGTTCGCGGCGATTCATGCAAACCGCGCGATGCTAGTTGTCGCGGTAATGACGCTGATGGCGGGAGCCATCCTCACGATTGTCGCCCTGCACATGCTCGCGAACTGACGACCTCTCCCGATCCCAGTTTCCCGGGGCTGTTTCGTCAACTGTTGCAAAATCGCCATTGCACCAACAACCGGGTTCTGAGCGCTTGACCGGCCAATCCATGGAAACAAATCGATAGAAAGATGAGAATCGGGCTATTCTTCCTCGGTTGAGATTTTGCAGGAAGGAAAGGAGAAGGCTCTCTTGCGGGCGCCTATCCTGGCAAGGTTCCGCGCCGTGAGAGAGCCTCCAAGCAATACGATTCTGTTTATCCCACTTTCTGGGAACTATTGCAACCCAGACTTTGACTGGGCGACGGCTGGTGTCGAACCGATCATTCGCTTCTGTCCGAAGTGTTTAAGCGATACGATCATCGGCCATGGCCGACGGCGCAAACAAGCTCATGACGAGAGTCACGACTGGATTGGGATTCGTCGCGGCCTCTGCACGCGATGCGAAGAGACGTTCACGTTCCTTCCCGTTTTCTCCCTACCCTACACCCACTACAGTCTGGTCGCCCGCAGCGAGGCGTTGCGACGATACTTTCTGGAGCAAGGTTCTTGGGAAAGCGCGGTGCCGGACCTCAAAGATCCCGATCGAGTTCCTGACCCTTCCACCCTGCGCCGCTGGTTCCACAGCCTGGATTCTTCGCGACCTGCGTTTTCCTTTCTACGACCTGCCTTGGAGGTCGTGGGGGAATGGCTGACTCGCAGCGAGCCCATCGAGTGTGGTTCCTGGCGCTTGTCCTGGCAGACCCTGTTTCCCTTTCTGCAAGTCTTCTGGCCGCTGCGCCTCTGAGAGCAACCAGATTTTCTTACTGACCCACCATCCTTGCCTGGGAACTGCGACCCAGAGTTTGTAGTTTGGGCTGGAGAGAATGATGGCCGCCATGGGCGAGGATTTGGAACGGCTCAAACAGCGCATTCCACTGCTCGAGTACTTGCAACGGCACCACTGGACCGGACACCGCGCCGGCGCTCGCTCCGAGTTCGTCGGACTCTGTCCGCTGCATGAGGAAACTCATCCCTCCTTCTACGTCAACCCTCGCAAGAATCTGTTCTACTGCTACGGCTGTGGCCAAGGCGGTGACCTGATTCGTTTAGTGGAGCTTTCGCAGCATCTCTCCTTCCGCCAAAGCGTCACCTACTTGCGGGAGGAACTCGCACCCACATCCCAACTGCTCCAACACACCTCTGGTTTTTATCAACTCGAACTGCACCGCCATCCCGAAGGCATTCACTACCTGGCGCAGCGTGGACTGCACGATCCTGCTCTGATCGAGGAACTCGGCATTGGCTATGCGCGCGGCGGAAACTTGCGCCCTCATCTCAGCGCCCTCGGCTATTCCTTGGAACGTCTCTTCGAAGTCGGCTTGATCGGCCAGCAGGGTCAAGATGCCTTCTGCCGCCGGGTGATCTTTCCCTGCCGCCAGCACCATCGCATTGTCAACCTCTACGGCCGCAGTGTGGGCGCCGCTTTTCCCCATCGACTGCTGCCGTGCTCCAAAGGCGGCTTGTTCGCCTGGGATTCGGTCCGCCACTTCCCCGAAGTCATTTTGGTGGAAGGACTATTCGATTTGGCGGTGCTGTGGCAGGAAGGCTTTCGCAATACCACCTCTGCCATCGGTACTCATTTGACTGCCCTGCAACTGGCTCAGCTGTACGAGAACCGTGACCGTTCGGTCTACCTTGCCTTTGATCAGGACGACAACCAGGCCGGGCAACGCGCCGCCCAGGCTCTGGCTCAACGCCTCCATCAGAACCGCTTGTGCGTACGCATCGTCTCCTTGCCGGACGGTCACGACCCCAACAGCTACTTCGCGGCCGGTGCGACACGAAGCGATTTCCTCCACTGCCTCGACCAGGCTCGAGCGCTATGACCGTGCGCCTCATTTCGCATCCCTCCTCACTTCCCAGTGCCTCTCCTTATCGACTCGTCGATGCACGCAACCGGGAACTGGCCTGGGCGAATACGTTCCTCGATGCTCAAAGGGTGCGCCAACTCTCGCTCTGTTCCTTGCGCGCCTACGGCTATGACTTACTGCACCTGGCTCGCTGGCTGCAGCAGACACGGCATAGTCTGCAACACCTCACCGAGTCTCTCCTGATCAACTATGTTCGCTGCCAACTGGATCATGAGCCCAAGCCCGCCCCTTCCACCATCAATCATCGCCTCGGAGTGCTGCGCTGTCTCTATCGCTTCCACTACGGTCGGGAGATTCCCGGTGGCAAGTCCCACTTTCAGCGTGCCTATACCACCCGCTCGGCTCTGGGTTACGGCCGCTCTCATCGTCGTATCGCTACCGGCCTGCGATTGCGGCAACCCCGCTGTTTGGTCGTTCCTCTTTCCCCCGCGCAGGTCGCCGTTTTTTGGAAAAGCTTCCGTACCTTTCGCGATCTCGCCATCGTGGCCTTGATGCTGCTGGATGGCTTGCGTTCCTGCGAAGTCCTTCAGCTCCAACTCGCGGACCTCTGCCTCTCCGAAGCCCATCTTTGGGTCCTCGGCAAGGGCAACAAGAAGCGCATCTTACCCCTGCCCGCCGAAACCATCGAAGTTCTCCAAAACTATCTCCGCTGCGAAAGACCAGCTACCAACTCCACTTCTCTGTTCGTTTGCTGGAAGGGACGTCACCGCAGCCTCCCCATGACCTCCGCAGGATTACGCTCCCTCTTTCGTCATCACCGCCTCTCCTGCCATATCCCCCAAGCCAACCCTCACCGCTTCCGCCACACCTTCGGATCCGATATGGTTCGCGCCGGCATTGCTTTGCCCGCCTTGATGCACTTGATGGGACACACCCAAATTCGCACCACTCTGCGCTACGTGCAACTCGCCCCGCAAGACGTCTGGCGCGAGTATGCCCGCGCTGTTGCCCAGCAGGTGCACTTGTCTTCCTCGGTGACCCCATGAGCCCTCCTACCCTCAGCCTGGAGCAGATCTTTGCCGACCACCTGCGCGTCTTGGCCACCACGCTCCGCCCCAACACCCTGGCTAACTACCGCAAGGTAACTCGATGTTTCCTCGCCTATCTCCGCGCCACTTTCCCCCGAGTACGCCAGCTTTCCCAACTGCGCCGCGATCCCCATCTGTTGAGCTGGTTCCGCTCTTTGTGCCAACACCAGCCTCCCTTGGGCAATGAGTCCCGCTTGGCTTATCTGCTTTGGCTCCGTCGTTTATTGCTGGACTTGGCCGACAACGGCCATCTTCTCCAGCCCGACCTCATTCGTCGCCAGGACTTTCCTCCACGCATTCGCTATCTGCCTCGTCCGCTTTCTCTTCAAGACGATCAAAACCTCCAGGCGCAACTCCGTCAGTTGGATGATCTCGAATCCAACCTCTTGCTCCTCGTTCGCTTTACCGGAATCCGCATTGGCGAGTGTATCGATCTTCCCCTGGATTGCCTGCGCCAGGTCAGCTCCGATCAGTGGGCCCTTCATGTTCCGCCCGGCAAGCTCCATACCGAGCGCGAGGTGCCGGTCGATGAGCTTACCCGGCGTATTCTTCAGCGTATTTTGTTATTGCGCGTGGGGGTGCGTCCCTCCTGCCCGGAAACCCCTCCCGGATTCCTACTCCCACGCCGCCACCGCACCCATCAACGCTGGGAGGAGATTCTCTCTCGCGCCTTAGCCGGCGCTGCACGTCGCGCCGACTGCACCCCCAAGGTGACTCCGCACCGCCTTCGTCATACCTTCGCGACCACCATGCTGCGCCTCGGGGTTAGTTTGCCGGCTCTCATGCAAATGCTCGGACACAATGACGTCCGCATGACCATGCGTTACGTTCAGGTCACGCAGCAAGATCTGCAACGGGAGTTTTATCGCGCCTCCCACAACACTACCCTGCGTCACCCCCTGCCCAAACTTCCCCTCTCCCTGACCACCCCGCCGCCTCGCCCGGACCTCGTCTCCATTCGCGATTCGATCGCTGCCGCCACTCATCTCCTGCAAACTTTTCGCCTTGACCTACAAGACTCCAAAGCCTCAAGCAAACTACATCGACTTGCTCAACGGCTCCGCAAAATTAACCAAGAACTCGAGTACCTTATCCCACCGGAAAATGGGCGCACATTAGCCGGTTAATGAGTGCAAACGCCTGATCTATGTCTGCAGGTCCGTTGCGATCCACGCCCGGATGCTGAGCACCGAAGACGGGCTGCTGCAGGCGATGCGGGATTTTATTCGTACCAAGCGGCTGATTCAATCGGACGAAAACGTGATCGCCAAAACCATTGCGGTACTGGCTGCCCTGCAGCAGTTGCAGAAGCGCCAGTTAGGGCAGGCTGGGTACTTGGTCGGTGGCAGGGCTTTTACGCCCGGCCAGAAAGCTCCTTTTCGGCCCGTCGATCTGTTGACAGACTTGGTTGAAGATGAGGCTTGGGCCGAAACCTTCGCCCGCATAAAAGCCGATGATCAACAGATGGCGCGGATCGCCCGCGCCGCTAAGGTGGGTTACTTCCTGAAAAGTTTTCGCCTGTCTTCAATCAAGCGCGACCAGCGTGGTCAAAACTACGGTCTGGAGGGGCAATTCAGGTACTCGAAAATCACGTTCCAGTGGAGCAAGAATCATGACGTTTCGACAGTGGTTATCGTGTTGCACCGCCGCCAAGAAAGGACCAAACCCCATGACCGATGACGAGAAAATCCGCGAAGTAGGGGCTGCCCTAGACGGGCGATTCTGCAGCGATACAGTCTGGGAATTTGAATTTCTGAGTGAACTATCGTTTGAAGAATTCCAAGAATGGGTTGTGCAGCATCCGCCTTCTACCGGCTTCAAACCTTGTGGAAAGCCTGGAGTCAGGAAGTTGGATGGCGAGTACTACTGTGCCGAACACCGTCGCGAACATTCACGCTAAGAAAGGGCCAAACCCCATGACTGACGACGAGAAAATCGCGGAATCCATACGGGTGATAGACGTACTCATGGCAATCGACGGCGTCTGTCCTGACTGTGGTCACCCTGGGCTCGATCACAGAGTGGTGCCAGAGACATACGATTGGGTTTTTCGTGGAGACGTTCTCTTGTACAGGATGCCCAAAGTCGCCTGCCGCGTTCAGGAAGTAACGCAACGCAATTCATACGGTGATGTTATCGATGCCGATCTATGCTCCTGCAAGGGCCTCTCGTTTTGGCCTATTGCCGAGCGTTCCCAGATGCTTTCGCCGTTGTGGCTACCTGATTGGGGAAAGTAGTGACTGACCCTGAGATTCTCGAAACCTTGCTGGAAGCGGCCAGCAACACGCCCGTCCAGCAGTTACCCCGGCTGCTTGGTCGGCTGGCCGAAGCCACGGCCACGGCGCAGGCCCGCCTGCTGAGTCCCGGACCAGCGCCCCAGGCAGACGAATTGCTGGGCATCGCCGAAGCGTCCCAGCGGCTGAACGTTTCAGAGAGCTATTTGTACAGGCATTCTAGTCAGCTTCCCTTTACTGTCCGGCAGGGCCGGAAATTGCTGTTCAGCACTGCCGGAATCACCAAGTACATCTCAAAAAACCAAAACGGAGGATAGGTAAGTATGCAGACACAAGAACTAAAACCGAAACGACCACGCGGTGACGGGCGGGTTTTCCTGAGGGGGAAAACCTACTGGGCCAGCTTTTACGTGGCTGGCCAAGAACAGCGCGAAAGCTGCCACACCGACGACCTGGCCAAGGCAGAGAAGTACCTGCGGGCCCGGATCAAGGCCGCACACGCCCATGAGTGCAAGCCGGAAATTCCTTTCATCACGGCCCGCGTCGCCAAGCGGACCATCCCCGAAATGATGACCGCCTACCAAACCCATCTTGAACTCGAAGGCGGGGGCAGTCTCAGCCCGCAAAACACGTCTACGATACGGCGCGTCCAGCGGGACTTTCCGGGATACGCCCTGGCACTCACCAAAGAAGAGTTGGCGGGATACACACAGCGACGGCTGCAGGCTGGTGATCGACGCGCAACGATCAACCGCAGGCTGCAAGCCTTGCGGGCTGCCTACCGCTGGGCGGAACTACCTGCACCCAGGTTCACGCTTCTAAGCGAGAACAACGTGCGGTCAGGATTTTTCACGGCTGCTGAAATTCGCGCTGTCCTGGCCAACTTGCCGAGCGATCTGGCCGACTTTACTTTGTTTGGCTGGCTCACCGGTATGCGCAAGGGCGAGATTGCCAGCCTGCGTTGGGAAGACGTGGACGGTGATCGGATCGTCTTGCGCGGGGCAGCCGCCAAGAATGGCTGTGCCCGTGCCATACCCTGCGAGGGCGAACTGGCGGAACTGCTTGAACGTCGCCGCTTCCAGCGGGAAACAGCTTGCCCATTGATCTTCCATCGCAAGGGCAAGCCGATTCGTGCTTTCAGGAAGGCATGGCTCACGGCCTGCAAGCTGGCAGGCATGCCAGGTCGCCTATTCCATGATTTGCGGCGTTCCGCTGTGCGGGACATGGTCAGGTCGGGAGTTTCGCAGACTGTGGCAATGTCGATTTCGGGCCATAAAAACTAACTCGATTTTCGCCCGTTACAACATCACCGATGACCACGACCAGCGCCAAGCCTTGCAGCGTGTGCGAGAATACCGGGAGCAGGCGCAGCAGGTGCCGATTGCCCCGAGAACTGCATCTGTTAACTAAACACGGACAAATGACCCCAAGAACACGGACAAGGGATCACAGGACAATATGCAAGTGATTGAAAAAGAGGCTCTTTCTAGTGCTCTTCCGAAACATAGTTCCGGTTCCACGCCGGAATCTCCACCACGACTTTGCCCGGCTTGTTGATCACGGCCTGACAGCCGAGTCGGGAGTTTAACTGTAAATCGGCGGCCATGTCCAGCCGGTCGGCTTCGTCGTCATCCATCTCGGAGAGATTCTCGGCGCCTTCCTTCACCCAAATGTGGCAGGTAGTGCAGGCGCAATTGCCGCCACAGGCGTGGTCCAGGCGGATGCTATGGTTGAGCGCCACGTCAAGCAGCGATTCCTCTTTGCCGTGGTCCTTGTAGGGAAGCTTGCCGTGCTCGAACTGCACCGTCTTGCCCTCGGGCAGAAAGGTGACCTGGACCGTGTTCTCGCCGGGCGCGTCAACCGTTGCTGTTCCCGTGGCCTGATATTTTTCGTCTGCCATCACGACTCCTAATCTTGTTCTGTTCGCATTCTCGGCCGACGACCGACGACTGACGACCGCTCTATTCAAACTCCGCCTTGGCCACCGGATGCGGCGTGTCGGGGCCTTCGCCCATATCCGCCTGGTCCATGGTCTTGCCCTTCAGGGCCGTGGACACGGCGCTATCCATCATCAACTCTGCCAACCGCATCGTGCCCTGGTTCAGCGCGTCGATGGCGGTGCGGATCGCCTGATAATCGTCTTCACCCTTCACCTGGTTCAAGGCGTTTTCCAGCTTGGCGATGCGTTTCTTCTCAGCGCTGGTGAGCTGTCCCCAGGCTGGACTCTTCTTTCCTTTTTCGAGCGCCGCCAGGATAGTACCGGCTTCGTTTCGCGCCTCGATCACTTGCCGCTGACGGAAATCTTCCTCCGCCGAGTCAAACGAATCGAGAATCATGCTCTCGACTTGCTCATCCGTCAAACCGTAGCTGGGCTGGACTTCGATTTCTGCTTCCGTCCCGCTGCGCTGCTCCCGCGCGGAGACGTGCAGAATCCCATTCGCGTCGATCAGGAACTTGACCTCGACACGAGGGATTCCGGCCGGCATCGGCGGAATGCCCTTTAGGTCGAAGCGTGCCAGCGAGCGACAGTCTTTTGCCAGCTCCCGCTCGCCCTGAAGCACGTGAATGGCGACATTGGCCTGCCCGTCCACCTGCGTGGTGTAGTGCTGGGTGGCGGAAGCGGGAATCGTCGAGTTGCGCAGAATGATCTTGTCAGTCACGCCGCCCGCGACTTCGATCCCGAGCGACAAAGGCGTCACATCGAGCAACAGCATGTTTTCCGTGGCTTCTGAGCCGCCAGCAAGAATGTTCGCTTGAACTGCCGCACCCAGCGCTACAACCTCGTCCGGATTCAAGTCGGTGTGCGGGGTACGCTGAAACAATTCTTCGACCAGAGCGCGCACTTTAGGAATTCGCGTGGAGCCGCCGACCAGCACCACTTCATCAATCTGTTCGGGCTTCAGGCCGGCGTCTTTCAGGGCCTGTTTGCAGGGACTGACGGTGCGATCGACGATGGGCTGGATCAGCTGCTCGAATTGCTCCCGCGTGATTTCTCTCAGGTAGGGCTTGCCGCCCGGCAGCTCGACTTCGAGCGTAGTCGCGGGCTGCGACGAAAGCGCAATTTTGGCTTCAATGACGGCCTTGCGGATGGTGGCCACGGCTTCGCCATTGCGCGAGACATCGAGACCCATGTCACCGCGAATGTCGTCCAGCGCAATCGTAATCAGGAGATTGTCGATATCATCGCCACCCAGATGGGTGTCGCCATTGGTGGCCACGACCTCAAAGATTCCGTCGTGCAATTTGAGGATCGATACGTCGAACGTGCCGCCTCCCAGGTCGTACACGACCACGATGCCGTTCTGCTTCTTGTCGAGCCCGTAGGCGAGGGAAGCCGCCGTCGGCTCATTTACCAGGCGCAGAACTTCGAGGCCGGCGATACGTCCGGCGTCTTTTGTCGCTTGCCGCTGGGCGTCGTTGAAGTAGGCAGGCACTGTGATGACCGCTTTGGTCACCGGCGCATTGAAGAATCGTTCGGCGTTGCGCTTGAGCTGGCGCAGCACGAAGGCGGAAATCTCAGGTGGCGTGAACGTCTTCTCACCCAGCCGGATGCGCAGAACCTCCCCGGGCTGAAGATCGTCGGCCAGGCGGAAGGGAAACAGCTTCAGCTCTTGCTGGATATCTTCGATGCCACGCCCCATCAGGCGTTTGATCGAGTAAACGGCGCGCTCGGGAGTCTCGATCAGATACCTGTGCGCCGCATTGCCGACAATGATCTGGTCTTTGTCGTCCAAGGCGACCACCGAGGGCACCAGGTTCAACCCATCCTCGCCCGGAATGACGACGGGCCTGTCCCCCTGCATGAAAGCCACCAGGGAGTTGGTGGTTCCGAGATCGATGCCGACGATACGATCGGTTGACATTTATTTACGGATTGACGAATTGTGAACCTTACTGATGTTCAATTCGTCAATTCGAAAATCCGTCAATCTTCAATTCTCCAGCGCTTCATTCACGTCCCGTACCAGATTCCTGATATAGCTTCGCCGGTTGAGAAGATCGACCATTTGATCCAGCGCCGCGCGCTGTTCGTCGTCGCTATGGCGGTCAAGCGCCTGGTCCCACTGGTTCCAGTGGCTCTTTAGTTCCTCGGCCAACTCCTCGTACTTCTTTTCGAGCTGGGCCTTATGCCCTTCCAGATCTTTCACCAGGGCAGGATCGTCTTCGCCCAACTTCTGGTTCATGCGCAGTTCTTCAAGCTGCATGTTCAGCTCAAAGACTTCCTCAAGCAGATCGGGAGGCACAATCTGTTTCTTCACGTCGCCGCTGGCGCGCGCTTTCTCGGTCGCGGTCTTCGATTGCTCATCGAGTTCCACGCCTTCCAGCCGCAGCAGATACTGCGTGCGCTTGATGGGATCTTTTAGCGTCCGGTAAGCGTCATTGAGCAGCGAGCTCTGCTCCAGGCTCCACTCCTGTTCGCGCTTGTCGGCGCGGGCATTGAGATCGGGATGCAGCTTGCGGCTCAGTTCGTAAAATTCCCGCTCCAGATTCGCCACATCCACATTCAGCTTCCGCGGCATTCCGAAGAACGAAAAATAGTCCACAGGCAAGGGCGGTTGCACTTTCCCGCAGGCGTGGCAGAAGTGAGCGGCGCGCATCTCACCGCACGACCAGCAACTGGCGGTGGTCGCGCCGCTTTCGGCTGCGGCAATCGTTTTGGAAGTGTCAATCGTCATCGAGTCTTGCTTGTGGCTGCCCTGCCCTGTGTGGTCGCGGGCGACTCGCCCGCGACCGGTGTATGCACCAAAAATCTCAGGGATTTCCTGTCATTGATCTCCGGACCGGAGAATCTGAGGCAGAGCGCCTTGCCGTCCAGGCTTTCGCGGGCGAGTCGCCGCGACCACACAAGCCACACCACACAAACCACACGCTTACCCTGAGAATGACGTTCCACAGCCGCATGACTTCGATGCATTGGGATTGACGAACACGAACCCCTGCTGCATCAGAGTCTCCTGGTAATCCAGGACCATGCCGTTCAGATAGATGAAAGATTTCGGATCGACAAACACGCGCACATCGCCGAACTGGAAAATACGGTCGCGCTCGCGGGGCTGGGTATCGAACCGGATGTTGTAGCTCAGGCCTGAACACCCGCCGCCCTGCACGCCCAGCCGCAGCCCGCCCTGCTCCGGCGAGATGCCTTCCTTGACGATGGCCGAACGCACTTTGGTCAGCGCTTTCTCCGTGACCTTCACCCCGCCTTTTGCCGGGGCCGCTGGCTTGGTCGCTTCTTCCGTTGTGGTCGCCATAAATGATCCAAAATGCCGATGTCGGCCGGCACTTACTGAGAGCTGACAGCTGATAGCTGAAAGCTACTTCGCTTCGGCTGCTACCAGCTTGGCCGCGCCCTGCTTGGCCTTCCAGTCGTGAATCGCCGCCCGGATGGCGTCTTCCGCCAGCACCGAACAGTGAATCTTCACCGGAGGCAGCGCGAGTTCCTTCACGATCTCGGTGTTCTTGATCTGCAGCGCTTCATCCACGGTCTTACCCTTCACCCATTCGGTGGCCAGGGAAGACGATGCGATCGCCGAGCCGCAGCCGAAAGTCTTGAACTTCGCGTCTTCGATGATGTTGGTCTGCGGATTTACCTTGATCTGCAGCTTCATCACGTCACCGCACTCCGGCGCCCCCACAAGACCAGTCCCGACTTCGTTGCTGTTCTTGTCCATCGAGCCCACGTTACGCGGGTTTGAGTAATGATCGAGTACCTTATCGCTATATGCCATTTTTGATCCTCTCCTGAAAAATTAAACTCGTGTCATCCTGAGCGCAGCTTGATCGGTTGCTGTGCCACCGATCAACGGAGTCGAAGGATCCCTATTCCCTCCGGTGAAGCACCTCAGGGGCTGAAGCCCAAAAACCCTCCAAAGCTCCATTGCAGGGCTAAAGCCCTGCTCCACCCTGAACCCCAAAAGCCCTGCTCCAGCCGAACCGCCAAAAGCCTGCTCCACGCAAATCAGGGCGTAACCGCGAGCTCAACGACTTACTCTGCCGCCCACTTGACGCTCTTCAAGTCCACGCCCTCTTTCGCCATTTCGTACAGCGGCGAAAGTTCACGCAACCGTTCCACCGTTTCGACCACGCGGTCAGCCACATAGTCCACTTCAGCTTCGGTGTTGAAGCGGCCGATGCCGAAACGAATCGAACTGTGGGCCAGATCGTCGCCTGTCCCTAAAGCCTTTAGTACATATGACGGCTCCAGAGTCGCCGAGGTGCATGCCGATCCGCTCGAAACTGCGATGTCATTGATGCCCATCAGCAGGGACTCGCCTTCCACGTAAGCGAAGCTGATATTCAGATTGCCAGG
The DNA here is from genome assembly GCA_963779255.1 of Terriglobia bacterium. Taxonomy (GTDB): domain Bacteria; phylum Acidobacteriota; class Terriglobia; order Terriglobales; family Acidobacteriaceae; genus JAIQFF01. Next base: position 197,539 of record CAVZXU010000040.1, read on the forward strand.
CAGGCGATGTTCCATGGAGCCATTGATGTAAACCTCGTCCAACCGGCCCATGATGCGCTCGCGCAGCCGGTTTCGCAGACCTGCCAGATGGCACGCTTCTTTAGCCATTTCTTCCGAGGCAATCGCGCAGGCCTTGCCCAGCCCAACAATTCCGGGGACGTTCAGGGTTCCCGAGCGCATGCCGCGTTCGTGTCCGCCGCCGTCAATGATGGCGGAAATCTGCACCCTGGGATTCTTGCGCCGGACGTACAAGGCGCCGACGCCCTTCGGTCCGTACATCTTGTGCGCCGAGATGGACATAAGGTCGATATTCATCTTGTTTACGTCAATCGGAATCTTGCCCACGGCCTGGGTGGCGTCGGTATGGAAGATCACGCCGCGCTCGTGACAGAGTTTCCCGATTTCCGCGACCGGCTGCACCACGCCAATTTCGTTGTTGGCGGCCATGATCGTCACCAGGATGGTCTTGTCATCCATGGCACGCTTCAGTTCTTCCAGGTCAATCAGGCCGTCTTTCTGCACCGGCATATAGGTGACGCGGTAGCCGTACTTTTCCAGCCGCTTGCAGGTATCCAGCACGGCCTTGTGCTCGGTCACGGCGGTGATAATGTGGTTGCCCTTTTCCCGGTACATCTCGGCTACGCCCTTGATGGCGAGGTTGTCGCTTTCAGTGGCGCCGGAAGTGAAAATGATCTCTTTCGGAGTCGCGCCGATCAGCTTGGCCACGCGTTCACGCCCGGTCTCGACGCCTTCCTCGCCTGCCCACCCGAACGAGTGGTTGCGGCTGGCGGCGTTGCCGAACTTCTCCATGAAGTAGGGAAGCATTTCTTCCAGCACCCGAGGATCCATGGGCGTGGTGGCGTGGTTGTCCATGTACACCGGCAGCTTCACTCCGTTGGCCGCGGTGCGCTGCTCCTGGGTTTCGGGGTGTCTATTTGTCCCCTGGGGGATCGTCTTTACATCAGGGCTCATAATTGCTCTCCTCAGAACTGAGAAAACTAGGGACAGCAGCCTTCGGCTGTCCGGCTGACCCAAAGGTCAGCAGTCTTTCCACCTACCCGATAATCGTGATCAACTCCGCCGGCCCGCCCTCGGCCGCTTCTTCTTTCAACTCCAGAATAGTGATGCCCCGGAGCAGCTCTTCGATTCCGTGGCTGACCCGCCGCAAAGGCTCGCGGATACTGCAGCGGTCGCTCTGATCACATTCGCCGTGCACGGTTACGCATGAAGTAATGAACAGCGGGCCATCGATGGCCCTGATCACTTCAAAAGCCGAGATCTTTCCCGGATCGCGAGCCAGCGTGTAACCGCCGTTCGTCCCATGTTGCGAATGGAGCAACCCGGCTTTGACCAGCCGCTGCAGAATCTTAGCCAGCGCTTCCTGGGGTATGCCGTAGGCGTCCGCTACATCCTTGGCGCTACAGGCTCCTCGCTCGCCATGCTCGGCCAGATGCTTCATGGCCATCAACCCATAATCGGCTTTTTTGGTCAGCTTAAGCATGTCCGGCAAAATCCGACCTTTTCAGTCGGATATGTATATATTAGATGCCAACCTAATCAAATGCAACCCCTTACAGGCAATGGTAAATAACCGTCATCGAGGTTCGACGGATTGGCGCTTAACCGCTTGGGACTACACAACCTGGCCAGTTTTCCGCCGCGGGTGGAGGGGATCAGACCCCACACCTTATCGGGATGAGCCCTTTCCCTGCTAAAGATCATGGAGGGGACTTGACATCTGGGGAAGGCGGTCTAAAATACCGCCAATTTCCGGCGAAATCCCCGGCCGTTTGACAGGGGACCAGCACCCGGATTTATGACTCCATCCTCGCCGTCTGAACTCCCCGAGAAGAGAAGCGACATGGCACCGTGTAAGCACCCACGTGTCCAAATCGTGGCCCGCGAAGAAGACTCCGAATTCGTTGAATGCAAGGAATGCGGTGAAATCTTCGAGTCCAGCGAATTCAAGGACATGATCATCGAGGACACCAAGCTTCCCAAGGAATCTTAGATTCCCCTCGCGGATATTTTTCCTTTGGCCGCTCCAGCCGTGGCTGCGAGGGCAAGGCTTGTGCTGAGCGAAGTCGAAGGATGCCCTCCGACAGCCGGCGGGGACGCCGGCGCCAGACCCCCGGCGTGACGAAGGTAACCCGGCTCCCGGCCTTTACGCTTGTTGCCACCATAACAATTTGTTAATGTCGCCCGGGGATTATCTTGTCCGTAAGAAGTCAAACTCCGCTTGTAGCCTTGGTTGTAGACGATTCCATGCTGATCCGGCACACGGTATGCCGGTTTCTCGAGGAGCGGGGTTACAGCGTGGAGTCGGCGACCAACGGCGAAGAAGCGCTGCCCATCGCTCAGCGGATTCATCCCGACATCATCATCACTGATATGCAGATGCCCAAGATGAGCGGCACTGAACTCATCACGGCTCTCAAAGCTCGGCCCGAAACTGAGGGCATCCCAATCGTGATCGTTGCCGGCAAGAACAGCGGATTCGATGCCCAGGAACACCGCGCCAATTTTGCCATTTTCAAGGACATCGATATCGAAGCCCAACTTACAAAGGCGCTGGAGGCTCTGCTGGGAAGCCGCGTCACGAAAGTCAAAGCCGCAGTGAAGTAGAGGCAAGGCAGCAATTAGCACTTGGCATTTAGCTCCGCAGAACTTCCACTCTCTTCTCGCAACGATTACCACGAATGTGTTGGCTAATTGCCAAGAGCCAATTGCCAAATGCTTTACCCCAGCGCCATCCCCGCTTCCGCCGAGAAATCCATGGCGGCAGACTCCCGGGCAAGGAGTTTAGGATAGGCCGCGGCCGCGATCATGGCAGCGTTGTCAGTCGAGAGCGGCCGGGACGGGAAATACACGGGCAGTCCTTCCATGGCGGCGTCCTGCTCAAAGCGCTGGCGTAATTCATGGTTTGCAGCCACACCGCCGGTGACGAACAGCGTGGCGGCGTTGCAGGTCCGGGCCGCGGCCAAAGTCTTCATGACCAGGTCACTCACCAGCGCCCGCTGAAACGACGCCACCAGATCCAGTGTTTTCCGGTCGCAATGAAGCAGGTAGTCTTCCAGCCGGGGCTCCGCGATCATGCTCAGCGCTTTTCGGCGGGCCTCAATCGAAGTCCGCATGTCATGAACTTCGACATATCGCAAAACCGCGGTCTTGATCCCACTGTAGGAAAAATCAAAGCGCGGGCCGGCTGCACCTTCTCCCTTATCCTTCCGGTCCCTGTGCTTCAGCTGTGAAGGTGGAAACTTCACCGTAGTGGGATCGCCGTGAGACGAGAGCTTGTCGATGATGGGACCACCCGGATATCCCAGGCCCAGCAACTTCGCTACTTTGTCGAAGGCTTCGCCGGCGGCGTCGTCGCGGGTGTGACCGATGTTCTGGTACGACCAATCTTCTTCCCGCTGCTCGGCCAGGTAAAGATGAGTGTGCCCGCCCGAAACTACCAAAGCCAGCACGGGGAAATTCATCTCGCGATTGTTTTTCTGGCGTTCCTCGAGCAGGACGGCATGAATGTGTCCTTCGAGGTGGTTCACGGCGATCAGGGGCTTGTCGAGGGCGAAGGCCAGTGCTTTGGCGTATCCGATTCCGACCAGCAGGGCTCCGGCCAGCCCGGGCCCCTGGGTGACCGCCAGGGCATCAATGGATTGGTAGGTTTGTCCGGCATCGGCCAGTGCTTTGCGGACTACGGGCACGATCGCCTTCAGGTGCTCTCGCGACGCGAGCTCCGGAACCACGCCGCCATAAGGCTGGTGCGCGGCAATCTGCGAGAAAATGACGTTCGAGACGACTCTCTCGCCCGAATACACGACCGACGCAGCCGTCTCATCGCATGAACTCTCGATGCCGAGAATGTAAGCGCCAGGCATAGGTTTTAGTTTAGACCACAAATCAGTGGAACGTGTGGGTCGGACACTCCTGTCCGACGCCTTTGACTTGATTTTGACTTTGATTGTGGTTTTGATTTCGGTTTTGAATTTGCTGCGTCTGATACATGTTCTTGTTATCAAAAAATCAACGTCAAAAGCGTCGGACAGGAGTGTCCGACCCACACGTGCACCGGGGCGACTACAATATCCGTGATGTCGAGCGTAAATCCGAGCGCGCCACCCGCCGACGAGCCGGTCAGTTCGCTCTACGATACCCGCCTGCCCCCACTCTCGCGCTGGCGGCGCTTGCAAATCCCGGTCATCGCCTCGGCGGTCATCGCGATCATTCGCCTGCTTGGCCCCACGCTGCGGTTCGAAGAACTGGGTATGCATCATTACCGGCGATCCCGCGCCCGGGGGGAGCCGGTGGTTTCCGCTTTCTGGCATCGCTGCATAATTTCCTCCACCTGGTACTGGCGCAACCGGGGTGTGGTGGTAATGAACACCACCAACTTCGACGGCCAGTGGACGCGGCGCGTGATCGAGCACTTTGGTTTCGCTACCGCCCAAGGCAGCTCCACCCGGGGAGGGCTGCGCGGACTGGCGGTCATGGCGCGGCGCATGGAAGAAGGTGTCGATTCGTCGTTTACCATTGATGGCCCGCGCGGCCCGCGCTATGTCGCCAAGCCCGGACCGGTCCTGCTGGCCCGTAAGACCGGCCGGCCCATCTATGTGTTCCATATCGGAGTGGAAAGGGCACACACTCTGGAGAAAGCCTGGGACCTGATGGCGATTCCGCATCCCTTCTCGCGGGCGGTGATCGTAAGCGCCCCCCTGATTTTGGTTTCGCCGGACGCGGATGCGGATGAACTCAAGCGCAAGCACGCGGAGATGCAAGCCGCCCTGGAACGGGTTCGTGATGTGGCCGAATCGTGGTTCGGATTGAGTGAAGACGAACGCGAGCGTCTGCGGGCGGAGTGGAATGCTGGCGCCTGATCCATCACCACGTGGGGACAGCCGACCGCGGCTGTCGGTCAGCGCAAGAAAAAATGTTTGAGACTAGAGAATTCGCCAAACAGGTTGTTCGTACCCTGCGCGACACAGGCCACCAATCCTACCTGGTCGGCGGCTGCGTGCGCAATCTGTTGCTCGGTATCGAGCCAGCCGACTACGACGTCGCCACCGACGCCACGCCCGACGAGGTGATGCGGATCTTTCCTGAAACCTACGCCGTGGGCGCGCAGTTCGGAGTCGTGCTAGTGCCAGTGAGAGACGCCGGTGGCAACACGGTTGAGGTCGCCACCTTCCGCAGCGACATTGGTTACAGTGATGGCCGCCATCCCGACCAGGTGCGCTTCAGCAAGAGTGCTCGGGAAGATGTCGAGCGCCGAGACTTCACCATCAACGGGCTGCTGCTCGATCCCATCAGGGACGAAGTGCTGGATTTCGTCGGTGGACGCAAGGACCTCGATGCCGGAATCATTCGCACTATCGGGCAGCCCGAGTTGCGCTTTGCCGAAGACAAGCTGCGCATGCTGCGAGCGGTACGCTTTGCCGCCCGCTTCGGATATTCCATCGAGCCCGAAACTTTTGCTGCCATCCAGAAGCTGGCAGCCGGGATCAGCCAAGTCTCGCGCGAGCGAGTTCGCGACGAATTGACCAAAATGCTCACCGAAGGCCACGCCCGCCAGGCCTTCCTCCTGCTCGACCAGACTGGTCTGCTCCGGGAAGTCCTGCCGGAGATTTCGGCGATGAAAGGCGTGCAGCAACCGCCGGAATTTCATCCTGAGGGCGATGTTTTTGTACACACGCTGCTGCTGCTCCAGGAACTGCCGCATCCCTGTCCGGCAACGCTGGCCTGGGGTGCGCTCCTGCATGATGTCGGCAAGCCGCCCACCTTCCGGGTGGCCCCAGAACGCATTCGCTTCGACAATCACGTGGACGTGGGCGTGAAGATGTCGGAAGCGATCTGCCGGCGTCTGCGTTTTGCCAACGACGAGACTGAGCAGATTCTGGCCCTGGTGGCGAACCACATGCGTTTCTCGCACGTGCCACAGATGAAGGACTCCACGTTCAAGAGATTTGTGCGCATGCCACATTTTGAGCAGCACATCGAACTGCATCGGCTGGACTGCCAGGCCAGTCACGGAGATCTGACTTCCTACAACTTCACGCGCGAGAGAATTGCCTCGATTCCTCCGGAGGCGATTCGTCCTGCATCGCTCATCAGTGGCGATGACCTGATTGCGGCCGGGTACCTGCCCGGGCCGCGCTTCAAGGAGATTCTTTCGCAGGTAGAAGACGCCCAGCTCGAAGGGCGTCTGCAGTCGAAAGACAGCGCGATGGAGTATGTAAAGCGAGAATTTCCACGGCCGGCGGACCATTCCAGCCGGAACTGACTGGCATGCGTAGGGCTGTCAATCCCCGCTCGACGCCTATTTGTCGTCAAACGGTTGAGGTCAAAAGAAATATATTCTTTCTCAGCCTGTCCCATTTACCGCGGGTAAATTGTTATGCTGAAAATATGGAGCGCGAGTTTTTCCTCAGCCGACGAAAAGCCCGGAGAATGGTAAAATCGTTTTCACTCCCACGAAGAATTTGATCCGCAGATGACCCGAGCCCTGGAACAAGTCGGCGCAGGACTGGAGAAGATCGTTGCCGGCAGCTTACGGCGCGCTCCGGCGGGGCAAGGCCCATTACAGGCGTGGGCCTTAGCTTGCGGGCAGGCGGTCGCGGCGCGGACCCGGGCGGTCGATTTCGCTCAGGGTATTCTTCGCGTGCAAGTCCCCGACGCAGGCTGGCGGGCCGAGTTGCAGGCGCTCGCGCCTCAATATCTCGCCGTCATCAACCGCTTTGTGGCGGAGAGCGTGACCCGGATTGAGTTTGTGGTTCTGGATAGGGCCGCGGGCGAGGGCGCCCGCGCCACACGAGCATGAAAGTTACAGAAAAAGACGTGGCTTACGTGGCCGATCTCGGCAACCTGGAGTTGACCGCGGAAGAGCGTCCTCGCATGGTGCGCGACCTGAACTCTATTCTTGGTCACATCGACAGTTTGAACGAGTTGGACACGACGAATGTTCAGCCCATGGCGCAGGTTTCGGATCGCTATGGCGTGGATCAGTCGAAGCAGGGAAGCGAGCGTTTTGCATACGCCATCCGCGAAGATGTCCACCAAGGCTTGCGTAAGTCGTTGCCCCATGACGTGGCGCTCGCAAATGCTCCGGACTCCGACGGGACATTCTTCAAAGTGCCCAAGGTGATTGAAAGGTAGCAGGAAAACCGTCGTTGGTCTTTGGCTAACGACCAACGACTCAAGACCAACGACTCTGGACCACGACCGCCCGTGAATCTCGACTTGCTCACCATTGATGCCGCGCGCTCCGCTGTGCAGGAGCGCAAGACCAGTGCTGCCGCGCTGGCGGAGTCCTTTTATGCCAAGATCGAGAGCGACGATCCGAAGATTGGTGCATTCCTGACTCTGTCGAAAGAGCGCGCGATGGCCAAAGCGTCCGAGATGGATGCGCTCGCGGCAAAAGGCGAGAAGCTTCCCCCGCTGGGTGGTGTGCCGGTCGGAATCAAAGATGTGATGGTCACCAAAGGCATTCGAACGACGGCGGGTTCAAAGATCCTGGGTAATTATGTTCCGCCGTACGATTGCACCGCGGTCGCCCGGCTCGAAGCGGCGGGTGCCCTGGTCCTGGGCAAGTTGAACTGCGACGAGTTCGCGATGGGTTCGTCCAATGAGAACTCGGCCTGGAAGCCGGTGCACAATCCGCGTGATCTCACCCGTGTTCCCGGTGGCTCTTCCGGAGGATCGGCGGCGGCCGTGGCTGCGGATATGGCGGTGGCGACGCTGGGCTCGGACACGGGCGGTTCGATTCGTCAGCCCGCCTCGTTCTGTGGCGTAGTGGGGACAATGCCGACCTACGGACGAGTGTCGCGTTACGGCTTAATCGCTTTTGCCTCGTCGCTCGATCACATTGGCCCGCTCACGAAAACCGTGAAGGACGCGGCCATCATGCTGCGAACCATTGCCGGCCGCGATCCCATGGATTCGACATCCGCCGACGTTCCGGTTCCCGATTATGTCGCCGAGTTGGAAAAGCCGGTGCGCGGACTGAAGATCGGCGTGGCCAAAGAGTATCTGGGAGAAGGTCTGGACAAGGAAGTTCGCAGCGCTATCCAGGCGGCGATTCAGAAACTGGCCCAGCAAGGCTGCGAGATCGTGGAAGTTTCGCTGCCGCACACGAAGTATGCCATCCCCACTTATTACATCGTGGCCACGGCGGAGGCATCATCGAACTTGGCCCGCTTTGACGGCGTGCGTTATGGATATCGCGCGAAGGATGCGCACACACTTTCGGAAATGTACCGGCGCAGCCGCGATCAGGCTTTTGGTGCGGAAGTAAAGCGCCGCATCATGCTCGGGACATACGTGCTGAGCGCGGGATACTACGATGCCTACTATCTGAAGGCGCAAAAAGTGCGCACCTTGCTGACTCGTGACTTCGAAGAGGCGTTCAAGAAGGTGGATGCCATTGTGGCGCCAGTCAGTCCCACGGCGGCGTTCAAGCTGGGCGAGAAAGTGGATGATCCGCTGGCTATGTATCTCGCCGATATCTACACCGTGACCGCGGACCTGGCAGGAATCCCGGGAATTTCCGTGCCCTGTGGCCAGACCAAAGAGAAGTTACCCATCGGCTTGCAGATCCTGGGACGTCACTTCGACGAGAGCACGATATTGCGGGTCGCGCAAGCGAGCGAAAAAGCAGCGTAAGCAAAAAGGCTCCAGGGTTGGTTGTAAAGATTGGTGGTAAAGACAATCGCCATCGGCTTCGGCCGATGGCGATTTTGTTTTGGGGGCGCCACCGACCACGTGGGGACAGTCGCCCCGGCTGTCCGGCCGAGCGCAGCTCGGCTCTTGCCAAATCCAAACCGTCCGCAACTTGAGCAAGGAGAAGCATTCATGACTTTGAATTCGATGAGCATAATCATGCTGGCGGTTGTTTTGAGTATTTCACTAATCGCCACGGGGTGCAGCGCCCAGTGGATCAGCGTCGCCCTGGCCGATTTGCCAGTCCTGACACAAATGGCATTGAACATCGCGGCGCTGGTGGCAACCCTGCAATCGGGAAAGCAGTTGACTTCCGCCGAGGCCCTGGCCATCCAGAACATCTCAGCGGAAGTCAGCAAGGATCTGACCCTTCTGCGGTCGCTGTACAACTCCACAAAACGATCCGAGCTCGGACACCTTGCAGAAGATCGAGAGTCTGATTCAGGACACGAACCAGAACCTGCCGGCGCTCCTGCAAGCTGCTCACATCAGCGACCCGGCGCTTTCTGCGCGAATCACTGCCGCGGTAAACCTGATCCTTACCAGCGTCAGCAGCTTTGTCTCGCTGATTCCACATGCATCGTCAGCGGCGGCGAAGACGGCGCGACTAGACACCGTCATCGCTCATCCCAAGGACCTGAAACGGCAGTGGAACCAGCAGGTATGCGCTCCCACCGGCAATCCGGCCCTTGATGCCGCACTCAGCCAGAGGCTGTTGCGGTAGGCAGAAACCAGAAACCAGAAACCAGAAACCAGAAACCAGAAACCAGAAACCAGAAACCAGAAACCAGAAACCAGAAACCAGAAACCAGAAACCAGAAACCAGAAACCAGAAACCAGAAACCAGAAACCAGAAACCAGAAACCAGAAACCAGAAACCAGAAACCAGAAACCAGAAACCAGAAACCAGAAACCAGAAACCAGAAACCAGAAACCAGAAACACCAGAAAACCAGAAACCAGAAACCAGAAACCAGAAACCAGAAACCAGAAACCAGAAACCAGAAACCAGAAACCAGAAACACAGTTCCCTGTTCTCAGTTGCGCTCGAGGTTTTCGTTATGACCCTACCTGTGGTTGCAATCACGAATGCATCGACCTGCCTGAGCGACAAGCAGGTCGCGGCTGCGATTCCGACGTTGCAACGTCAGGTCACGGGACTGACAATCCTGACCAGGCCGGTGCTCTTGGCTATCACGAATTGACCAGCCGCGGAACACCCCTGGGCAAAGTATTTGCAGGTCTTGATCTCCAGAGTGGAGGCTCGTGGACGGTTACGCTGAACCACGAGTTACTCGAGATGCTGGCAGACCCGTGGATCAACTGGTGCGCGCAAGGCCCGGACGGAAAAATTTATGCTCTGGAAGTCTGTGACGCTGTCGAATCCGACCGGCTGGGATACGAGATCGATGGCGTGCTGGTTTCTGATTTCATCACCCCATCATGGTTTGAGCCCACGCATGCCGATCGCGTCGATTTCAAGCGGCGAATCTTGAATCCGCTGCAGCTAGCATCGGGAGGATACATCTCGGTACTCGATGCGGGCGGCGGGTGGACGCAGATTGCGGCGCAGGGCGAGCCCATAGCTCCGATCCCCTTGGGAAGCAGGAGGCAACGGCGCAACATGGGGAGGGCGGACTGGAGGAAGAGTCTGCTGCGCAGGTAGTAACCAACCTACTTCCGGCGCCAGCGAACCCCATCCTTGGTGATTTCGACGAGCAGCCCGGCAGAGGTCAATTCGGCGCGGATGGCATCCGATGCCTGAAAATTACGCGCCCGGCGAGCGTCTTCCATCGCGGCTATTTTTGCTTCGATATCAGCGTCAGATAGACTTTGCGTTCCCGCGGACTCAAACAATTCCCGGCTGACATCTTTCTCGCGCCCTTCGGCCTTTGCCCATTCCAGAATAGCTTTCATCTTGGGGGCATCGTCATCCCGCAGGACGGCAAAGATTTCGTCAAACTTTTCGAGCGCTGCAAGCAGCGGTGCGACATCATCTTTCTTCATCTGTCCGTTGTCGATCGCGACGTTGGCTTTGCGCACCATCTCAAAGATGGCGGCCTGGGCCTGGGCGGTGTTCAGGTCGTCATTCAACGCTGACGTCATCCGTTCAACGGTTTCGCCGGCCAGGTTGGAATCGGCGGAACCGGAGGGGAATTGGCCGGTCTTCAGGCGTAACTGGAAGTTCCGCAACTTTTCCACGTTGCTGGCCATTTGCTTCAGTCCGTCGAAGGTGAAGTTTAACTGGTGGCGATAAGGCACGGACGCCAACAACAAACGGATCGCAGAGGGTTTGTATCCCCGGAGCGCCAGGTCACGCAAGGTAAAGAAATTGCCCGCGCTCTTGGACATCTTCTCGCCTTCAACCAGCAGAAAGCGGGCGTGGAACCAGAAGTGCACAAAAGGCTTCCCCGTCAGCGCCTCAGACTGCGCGATTTCGTTTTCGTGATGCGGGAAAATGAGGTCCTCGCCACCGGCGTGCAGGTCGAATGTCTCCCCCAGTTCGTGCATGGACATGGCAGAGCACTCGATGTGCCAGCCGGGCCGCCCGGGTCCGATCGGACTTTCCCAATATGCCTCCCCTGGTTTGGGCGCCTTCCAGAGGGCGAAATCGCGGGCATTATCTTTTTCGTACTCGTCCACCTCCACGCGCGCGCCGTCTTCCATCCCTGCGAAATCCTTTTTGGAGAGCTTGCCATAGCTGGGAAACTTGGCGATGCGAAAGTAATAGGACCCGTCCTCCGTACGGTAAGCGAAACCCTTCTTCTCCAGTTCTGCAACGAAGCTCGCCATCTCTTCGATATGTTCGGTGGCGCGGGCCAGAAGCGGCTGCTCGATATTCAGGGTGGAACTGTCTTCGAGAAAGGCCTTTTCATACTTCGCGGTGTATGCCTTGACGCTTAAGCCCGCCTGAGCGGAGTTGCGGATGATCTTGTCGTCCACGTCGGTAATGTTCATGACATGGCGCACCCGGAAACCGCTCTGACGCAAAAAACGGCGCAGAATGTCGACCGCGACAAAGGTCCGGAAGTTCCCGATGTGACCGTAGTCGTACACCGTGGGCCCGCAGGCATACATCCGCACTTCGTTATTTTGCAGCGGATGGAATTCTTCGATCTTGCCGGACAGCGTGTTGTACAGGCGCAGTGCCATGAGGGGAGAAGTGTGAGGACAGAATCGTTAATTCTAGGGGGACACGGGAAAGGGGGTCAAATCGAGCCTCGTGCCGATTTAGTGACCTCGGCAAGGGCGTGGTTCGCAGCGTGCAGGCGTTGGCCCACAAGAAACACATAGTGCAATGCCGAGACCACGGTGAAAGCGACGGTGGCGTGAAGAAATGTGGTTTGAGTGAGCCAGATCCAGCGGGTATGTTTGATCTGAAACAGCATCACAAAGAAAATCGCAGCCACCTGGGCGAAGGTGTTGGCCTTGCCAAAGATGCTGGGACGGAAATCGCGCAGCCCGGCGATGGCATAAAGCACGGCGCTGGCGCATAGAATCGAGATATCGCGGCTGAAGACCAGCACGGTGTACTTCCAGGCAATCTTGTGCAGAATGGCCAGCACCATGAACATGGTGCTGAGCAGAAGCTTGTCCGCGATGGGATCGAGATACTGGCCGAGGACAGTCTGCTGCTTGAGGGTCCGGGCCAGCAGCCCATCAAGGCCGTCGCTGAAGCCCGCCAGAACAAACAACACGAGCGCCCACCGGTAGTGGCCGGCCACCAGGTTAATCACGATAAAGGGCACGAACATCATGCGCAGCAGGGTGAGCTGGTTGGGCGCAGTGAGCAGTTGGGACAACTTCATTTCTGATCTCCGCCCGAATGGAACCCGACGGCCAGATTGGCGGTGAGCACCGAAGCCGGGTCCAGACCCGTCTTCGCAGTGAAACGCTGAGAAAGGGAAGGGATGTTGCCATCCGGGGAATCAAGCTCCACCCGCTCGATGCGATGCATCGGAAAGAAGACCGCCCCGGAAGAGGCGGGATCGCCTGCTTTAATCATGGAGACCAAGTCTTCGAACGAACCCAGTTCGATGCCTGCGAGGCTGAGTCCCTGAGCGGTCAGGGCAAGGATCGCACCCCAGAACTTCTCGCGAGGATTCCCCAGGGTCAAAAGCACCATCGCGCCGGGCCGAAACGGATTCCCCGCGCCGGCGACCGGGGTGTCGCGTGATTCGTCATGGTTCATACAGGATTGTCGCCGCGAACAGGGAGACTTTGCAACTGTGCGGTGGGCAACCGCCGCACCTTGGAAGGAACTTCCGGCTTGCCCGTCATACGACTGGAATCCGGCCCAGACCTCGTTGGAGAGGTTCATCCGCGCATCAAAACACCGCCGCCGAGATGCTTTGGGGAGTATGGCTCCTCCCGTTAGGCGTGCTTGTCTACAGATCGCGATTCCTGCCGCGGTTTCTGGGCGTGTGGCTGGCGCTCGGCGGCTTCGCCTACATTTCCTTGAGCCTTGCCGGCGTGCTGTGGCCACAATATCAGAGCAAGGTATTTACCATCTCGCAGCCTGCCTTCTTCGGGGAGGTAGCGCTCATGCTGTGGCTGGTGATCAAGGGCGCCAAGCCGCAAGCGGACGGCGCCGCAGCTTCATCATCCGCGGCTGCTTAAGCCGTATTGGCTGAAACAATGCAGTTATTTTGGCCAAGAAACTAGGGAACGTCTCGTCTGTCCTCGGGTTCCGCACAATTCGTTGGTTAGCCACATGATCAGATAGCGTCTTGCCGATTGCTGACCGACTCCAGGGGCGGAGCGCCTGGCGAGCGAAGAGTCCGAATATCCCGCATCGGTGGTTGGCCGAAGAAACGGCTGTATTCGCGATTGAATTGGCTGGCGCTTTCGTATCCGACCTCAAAGGCCGCACTGGCGGCGTCCAGACCATCGACGAGCATGCGTCCCCGCGCTGCCTGCAACCGAAGCTGCTTCTGATACTGAAGAGGACTCATGGCGGTCAGCGCCCGGAAATGATGGTGCAGCGTGGACACGCCCATGCCCGCGATTTCTGCGAGATCTTCCACCCGCAGCGGCTTCGCGTAGTTCGCCCTGATCCACGCGATCGCTTTTGCCGTCCGGTGGCTCTGATCTCCCAGCGTTGCAATCGCTCGAAGGCGTGCCCCCTCCGGCCCCCGAAGGATTCGGTAGATGATCTCGCGTTGAATCAGGCCACTCAGAAAGGGAATGTCCTGCGGGGTGTCCAGCAGGTCCACGAGCCGGCAGCATGCATCGAGCAACTCCGCCGTGGTCTCGCCGGTCGCCATGGCAGGACTGTCAGACGGCGCCTCAGGCGCCTGAATCTCCTCCCGGCTGAGAAGCTCTCGGACCACGGGCATTTCGAGTTTGAGCGACGAAGCAGAGATAGGGCACCTCCTCACTTGCCTCGATCACGCGGCTGACGACCGGCAAATCGAGCGACGTCAGCAGGAATCGCGACTCATCGAAGATGAAAGTGGTTCGGCCGAGGTCTGCTCGCTTCCGCCCCTGCGCGACCACGGCCAGGCTCGGCTCGTAGGTCGCTGAGGACGGTGCCGTAGGGGCGGTCCGCCGGCGCAGCAGCAAGCCCGGGAATGTCGGTTATCAGTTTCTCTGCGGGCCCAATGAACAAGGCAATCTTGCGAGCCAGCTCGGCTCGCAATTCGCGCGCTCGATCTGGCAGCGGAGTGGCGTTTTTGCTGGTGTTTTTCACTGTTGGTGGCTTCCTTGTCCCTTGCCTTAGGATAGCTGCCGGCTCTCGGATGCACCAACGATTTTTCCCATAGCAAGAGGAATAGGCAATAAATCGGAAGGATCGGGATACCGCTTCCACGGCGTTTGATCCTAATCTCGGAGTGAGAGAAACGGTTCGACAAGGAGAAACAATGCAAAAGCGCAAACTTGGAAAAAGCAATCTGGAAGTTTCGGCACTCGGCCTCGGCTGCATGGGAATGAGCTTCGGTTATGGTCCGGCTGCGGACAAGAAGGAGATGATCTCTCTGATTCGGTCGGCCGTCGAACGCGGCGTAACGTTCTTCGACACCGCCGAAGTTTACGGTCCTTTCACCAACGAAGAACTCGTGGGCGAAGCGCTGGCTCCACTTCGTGACCAGGTGGTGATCGCCACCAAATTCGGGTTCAAACCTGATCCCAATGGCGGACCGCGTTGGAGCGGCCTGGACAGCCGTCCGGAGCACATCAAGGAGGTCGCCGAGGCCTCGCTCAAGCGCCTCAAAACCGATGTAATCGACTTGTTCTATCAGCACCGCGTTGATCCCAACGTGCCAATCGAAGACGTTGCTGGTGCCGTAAAGGACCTGATTCAGCAAGGCAAGGTCAAGCACTTCGGCCTTTCTGAAGCAGGAGTGGAAACCATCCGTCGCGCACACAAAGTTCAGCCCGTCGCGGCACTGCAGAGCGAATACTCACTTTGGTGGAGAGAACCTGAGGCCGAAGTCATACCGACACTCGAGGAACTCGGCATCGGATTCGTTCCATTCAGCCCGTTGGGCAAGGGCTTCCTCACCGGCAAGATCAGCGAAGACACGCAGTTCGACAAGACTGACTTCCGCAACATTGTTCCTCGCTTTACGCCGGAGAACCGTAAAACGAATCAGGCGTTGGTTGATCTGATTGGCAAGTTCGCGCAACAGAAAAAGGCGACGCCTGCTCAGATCGCGCTTGCCTGGCTGCTCGCACAAAAGCCGTGGATCGTTCCGATCCCGGGTACGACGAAGCTGCATCGACTCGAAGAGAACATCGGAGCCGCTGCGGTCGAACTTACGCGCCGAAGATCTCCGGCAGCTGGAAACCGCAGCCTCAAAGATCACGGTGCAAGGTGCTCGGTACCCCGAAGAACTGCAGAAGTTGGTGGGCCGCTGAACAACAGCGGAAGGAAAAATAATGCAGAAACGCAAGTTAGGAACGAGCAACCTGGAAGTGTCTGCAATCGGTCTCGGCTGCATGGGGATGAGTTGGTCCTATGGACCGCCCAAGGACAAACAGGAGATGACATCTCTTTTCCGCGCCGCCGTGGAGCAAGGTGTCACATTCTTCGATACCACCGAAGTGTATGGTCCACTCGTGAACGAAGAACTTGTCGGCGAGGCCCTTGCTCCGTTTCGCGGAAATGTAGTAATCGCGACGAAGTTCGGGTGGGAAGCCAATCCCAACGATGGGAGCAGGTGGAGTGCCTTGAACAGCCGGCCCGAGCACATCAAGCAAGTCGCTGAAGCATCGCTCAAGCGATTGAAGGTTGATGCCATCGCTCTGTTCTACCAACATCGCGTCGATCTGAACGTTCCGATCGAAGATGTGGCGGGTGCGGTAAAGGAGCTGATTCAGGAAGGCAAGGTGAAGCACTTCGGTCTCTCAGAAGCGAGCGCGCAGACGATCCGCCGCGCCCACGCAGTTCAGCCCGTCGTTGCACTCCAGAGCGAGTACTCGTTGTTCTGGCGCGAGCCCGAAGAGACAGTGATGCCCACCCTTGAAGAGCTTGGGATTGGCTTCGTTCCGTTTAGCCCACTCGGCAAAGGCTTCCTGACAGGCAAGATTGACGCGGATACGAAGTTTGACAGTACGGATTTCCGCAGCAGCGTTCCGAGATTCAGCCCGGAGAATCGCAGAGCGAACCAGGCTTTGGTTGATTTGGTGAGATCCGTCGCAGAACAGAAGAAGGTGACTCCTGCGCAAATCGCGCTCGCGTGGCTCCTCGCGAAGAAGCCGTGGATCGTTCCGATCCCGGGCACAACGAAACTGGCTCGACTGGAGGAGAATCTTGGAGCGGTGAAAGTTGAACTAACCCCTGGCGATGTGCGCGCCCTCGAAGACGCCTCCTCAAAGATCAAGCTCGAAGGGGCACGTTATCCAAAGTTTCATGAACAGCTGGTCGGCCGGTGAGCGGTAATCGACAGGAGAAAACCGAAAATGAATGCTCTCTATTGTGGCGTGTTGGCTGCGGTTGTGGCAATCGCCGGTCTTGCTCAGGCTCAGTCTGTAAATGAGCACGTACCGGGCCATGACTCAGCAAGGGAAAAACTGATCGGAGCGTGGCATCTCGTGCGCCTAGAGGCGCCAGGAGCGGATGGCACGGAGATCCCCATTCCTCAACCGAAAGGCATGCTGATCTACACGCTGGATGGACACATGTCCGTGCAGTTGATGTACCCCAAGTCGGCCAATGCTCTATCCAATGAGTACGTCCAGAATGGATACGAAGCTTCCTTCGGAAGCTACGACATTGATGAAGCGACGCACACGTTGACCCATCACGTACGGGGATCGGTTACGCGCGACCTGCTCGTCGACAAGGACCTTCCTCGCGTTTACCAGTTCACCGGGGATGGCCATCTCATCATCAAGTCGGCTCGGCCTGATGAACACTGGAGAGTTACTTGGGAACATTATTAGGCCGCCTCAAAGATCACCGTGCAAAGAGCTCGGTATCCCGAGAAACTCGACGGAATGACCGTTCGTGAGAAGCAGTCCAATGATTGTGGAGGAGTAATGAGATGAGTAAAGAGCCTACAGCGGCCCAGAAGATGATCGGTGACTTCGCCCCCAAATTGGTCGATTTGACGGACCGCGTGCTTTTTGGCGAGGTATGGGAGCGTTCGGAGCTTTCCAAGCGTGACCGTAGTCTCGCAACGGTGGCTGCGCTGATCGCCATGAACCGTCCGGATCAGTTGCGGTTTCATTTCGCGAGGGCTGTAGAGAATGGGGTCAAGAAGGAAGAACTGATCGAGGTAATCACACACCTGGCGTTTTATTCCGGCTGGCCCAATGCAATGAGTGCCATCCTGGTCGCAAAAGAGGTGTTCTCGAAGCCGTAAGAGCACGAGTTTCGAACTAAGAGTTGGCGGAGGGGTGCACATGCCAAAGCGGAACGATGCTTTAAAAGATCGCCTCTCCCGGTATCGTGAAATTAACCTCAGTGTGACCGGCAGAAGGTCAGGACGGACCATCTCACAGCCGGTCTGGTTCGTATTGGACGACGATAAGGTTTACCTCCTGCCGGTGCGCGGCTCGGACACACAGTGGTATAAGAACGTGCTCAAAGACCCGTCAATTCGGATCGACGCACGCGGCGCAGACGCTGAGCTTCAGGCCGTTCCTGTAACTGATCAAAAACGAGTTTCGTCTGTGATCGAGAAATTCCGCACCAAGTATGGGGCCGGCGACGTGAAGAAATACTATTCAAAGTTCGACGTTGCCGTTGTCGTTCAGATGCAGCAAATCGGTGCGGTTCCAACGGATTAGAGCTAGTTTTGGGAACAGAAAGACCAAAGTCTATCTGCGGGAATTCAGAAAATGGAAATCAAAAGAGTCGGCGCGCAACCTTCCGCCAAGGGACCGTCAGAGTGGTTCACGGGCACCGTACGGATCGATCCGCTTTTTCAGACGCCCGATCCGGCACTGGTTCAAGGCGCGCCAGCGTAACTTTCGAGCCGGGCGCGCGGACAGCACTCGGTCAGACCGTGATCGTAACCGCCGGTTGCGGCTGGGCCCAGCGCTAGGGCGGGCCGGTCGAGGAAATCCGCCCGGGTGATGTGATCTGGTTTGCGCCCGGTGAGAAGCACTGGCACGGGGCCACGCCAACCACAGCCATGACGCACATCGCCATTCAGGAAAAGCTTGACGCTCAGGTTGTCGACTGGATGGAGAAGGTTAGCGACAAACAATATCAGCATCAGGCCGTGCCGTAAAAAGCGCCTGCTGGCCCATGTCCGCCAAAAGTCCGGCGGGATTCGCAAGCTGTGATCCGCACAGCAATCGTGACCATATTCGATTCGAGAAGAGCAGCGTTGATATCGGTTGACAGACTGCGCCCGCGTTGATTTCCGGTTGAGCGCGGCGTACGATCCGGCAAATCTCCGCGAGAGGTGACTAATGAGAGCAATGCCGTTTCCTACGTCTGGCTTCACCTGCATCGTAGTGTTCTCCGCAGCTCTCACTTTACATCTCGGGTCTCAGTCCGCCGGCTCGGCATCCATGTCCTCACCTCCAGCGGCGCACCCCAGACCGGTGACGGACGACTACCTCGGGACAAAGATCGTGGACCCGTACCGTTACATGGAAAATCTCCAAGACCCGGAAGTGCAGGCTTGGATCAAGGCGCAGAACGATTACACGCGCTCCGTGTTGGCGAAGATTCCCGGGCGAGAGAAACTTCTTGCTCGCATCCGTGAAGTCGACCAGTCAGTCCCCCAAGTCGAAGCCTGGCGACTGCCTGGCGATCTCTATCTCGTTCGCAAGCAGCTTCCTGGGGAGGATGTCGCAGAGCTTTATGTGCGCCAGGGGCTCAACGGAGAGGGCAAGCTGCTGGTCGATCCCGCCAGGATCACCCTCGCCCCCTCGAACCGGGGCAAGGGCAAGACCGAAATCAGTCGCTACGCGGTCTCGGATGATGCCAAATATCTCGCCGTAGGCGTGATTCCTGGCGGATCGGAAACCAACGGCGAAATACATGTGATCGAAATAGCGACGGGACGCGAAACCGGGGATGTGATCACTCGCGGTGTGGGGGCTGAGGAATGGTACCCATACTGGCTACCCGACAATCGTTCCTTTGTTTATGGCCGCCTCCAGCAGTTGCCCCCGGGTGCACCCGCGGCAGAGCTAAGACAGAAGTTCCGGGCGTATCTGCACGTGCTGGGAACAGATTTCGAAAAAGACCCGGCGGTGTTCGGCCACGGAGTGGTGCCGATCATTGATGTTGACCCCAGTCTAATTGCGAGCGTTCAAACTGCGCCGCGTTCGCGTTACGCGCTCGGCCTGCTCAACGGAAGCGTCACGCCGAACAGCGCGTTCTACATCGCGCCTGTGGGCCTGATTGGCAAGTCGATTTCGATGTGGTGCAAAGTGGCAGATTTTTCCGACGGGGTCACCAAAATCGTGATGCATGACGATGACCTCTATCTGCTGACTTACAAAGATGCCCCACGCTACAAGATTGTCCGCATCGATGCCAGGAAGCCCGATCTGTCTTCCGCAGAAGTGATTGTTCCGCCAGGCCAAGCGGTACTCACTAATATTTCCGGCGCCCAGGACGCCCTGTACGTTGAACTGCTCGATGGCGGGGTCACCCGAGTGCTGCGCGTGCCCTACGGTCCCAGTCCTAAAGTTGAACCAGTGGCCCTACCTTCTGAGGGCACTGCCGTTGCAATCACCGATCCCCGCGTGTCCGGGGCTCTTCTGTATGTCACTTCCTGGATCAAGGCAGGCAAGATTCTTGCTTACGATCCACAGACGAAGGCGGTGAGCGATACCAGGCTCCAGCCCAGCGGCGCATACGATGACCCCGACAATGTTGAGTCCGTGGAGGTCAAGGTCCCGAGCCATGACGGCACATTAGTGCCGCTCTCGATCATTTATCCAAAGGGGATGAAGCTGGACGGCTCGCACCCCGCGCTGCTCAGTGGATACGGCGGGTACGGGGTTCTGATGAATCCCAACTTCGATCCCATGACGCTGGCCTGGTACGAAAGGGGCGGCGTGCGGGCGATCTGCCATGTGCGTGGCGGCGGGGAGTATGGGGAGGAGTGGCACTTGGAGGGCAAGGGACCGACGAAGCCGAACACCTGGCGCGATTTCATCGCTTGCGCCGATTACGTGATCAGCAAAGGATACACCTCTCAGGGCCGATTGGCTGGTCAAGGCGGAAGCGCCGGCGGAATCCTGATCGGTCGCGCCCTCACCGACCGGCCCGACCTTTTCGGTGCTGCCATCATTAATGTCGGGCTTTTGGATACGTTGCGATACGAGAACACGGCCAACGGCGAGACGAACCTCCCGGAGTTAGGTAGCATAAAGACCGAGGAGGGCTTCAAAGCGCTTTACGCCATGAGTTCCTTTCATCACGTGAAAGACCAAACGGCCTATCCGGCCGTGGCTCACCACCGGCATCAACGATCCGCTGGTCGATCCGGTGGGAACCAGCGAAGATGACCGCGCGTCTGCAAGCGGCGACATCGAGCGGCAAACCTGTGCTGCTGCGGGTTGATTATGGTGGTGGTCACGGGGGCGGCAGCGGGAGAGACGGTTACAGGCAACGCCTGGCCGACTCCTGGAGTTTTCTGCTATGGCAATTCGGTGTGCCGGAATTTCAACCTCCGAGGCCATGAACTCGTCTGAGCTGTGCGGCAGCACCGCCAAGTCACGAGGAGTTGAGCCACGCTCGGAAACTCCCTCCTGACGTGTGACGGGTTATGCAGAGGTGGCCGCTGACGCCGTCATCGTCGCAAGTGCATATCGGCGAAGGTTAGGAACTGGTCCCAGTCGAAAGCCGTGACTGCGTGTTTACCGGTGCGAACGTGGAAGGCCAGGGTGTGCATGATCGGCTGGTTGAGCGCCGGCATCTCATCCGTTCCAAGGTCCTGTGCCCCCTGCAATCGAAAGACCGGACCGGCGGCCACGCATGCAAGGAACTCACCTTTGGGATCAGCCCAGCGATCATCCTCACCGCTGGTGATATACACGGGCCGTGGTGCAATCAGAGCGATCAGCTCGTGGGCGTCGACCGGTAGACGATCGGCGTGATCGGCAAATTCCTGAAAGCTGGTGCTGAACCAGTAAGGGAACGCACCCACCAGGTTGGCGATGGTTTCTCCATAGTTGCGGCGGTAGAGTGACGCCCCTCCTTCGCCTGAACAACTGGAGATCACCATGGCGAAACGCGTATCCATCGCGCCCGCCCAGAGAGCAGTCTTTCCCAACCGCGAGTGGCCCATGATCGCTACGCGCCGCGAGTCAACATCTTTGTCCTTCACCAGATAATCCATAGCGCGGCTTAAACCGTACGACCAAGCCCCGATCGCTCCCCAGTCTTCGCGCGCGGGTTCGCTCTGTCCGCGCGTGAAGAACAGAGGACGGATGCCACCTACAATCCCGCCCTTGAAGTCGGGCTCAATGTTCTGGTAGCAGATGGTGGCAAAGCCATATCCTCGCGCCAGAATTTTCTCAACGTCAAACTCGGTGTCCCGCCCTCGCGAATCGTCGCTCGCCTGCTGCCGCACGTGAGTCTTGGGGTCCCAGATAGTCGGCAGTCTGATGCCGGGATCGTTGATGACTGATTGGTTTCCCCAGAAATTCAGCGTGAGGAACATCGGGACCGGCTTGCTGGCGCCCGCAGGAATGTAGATGAGCAAGTCTGCCTTCGGCCCATCCTTCTTTGCCGAAAAGTAGATGGTCACTTGTTTGCGAACGGCTTTGCCACCGAGCGCAGTCTTGTCGGTGTCAAAAACCTCGAACCTTGCATGTTTCGATTTTGGACTCCGGCCAAACACATTGGCCTGGAAAAGTTCGAGAATTTCCTGGCGACGGCGTTTCCAGTCACTCGCGCGACGAACTGCTTCGCCGTCCTTGAAGACCAGCGGATCGGGAAGAGTGTAGGTACTAACCTTGGACTCGTCGTAGTTGCCAGGTGGACTTTGTGCCCTCGCTGAGAGGGCAATGAGCAACGCGGCAATTGCCCAGCAATACTGCGGCTTCTTCACCAGCGACACGGGTAACCTCCGCTCATCCAGGTCCCGGCGCACCGGCCATCTCTAGTTGGGTGCGGCGTGCAGTTCAATGTAATCCAGCGGGCGGATTGAGACACGGCAACTATTTCGCCCGAGAAACTAGGGAACGTCCCGTGTCCCCACGTTTCCCCAAATTGCCCGTCCCTCGGGACAACTGCCATGCCAGAATTGTCCACATCCCCGCTGTTGCTGAGTAACCTAAGCAAGTTAAGATGTCCACCAGACGACAAGGTTCGGCCACGCTCCTCCATGACTAAAGATGACATTCAGCTGCTCTACGAATACGACCGCTGGGCGAACAACAGGGTTCTGCAAGCGGTCTCCACGCTCGGCGAAGAGCAGTTCACGCGCGATCTGGGCGGCAGCTTCCGTTCCGTGCGGGACACCCTCGTCCACATCATCGGTGGCGAGTGGATTTGGCTTGCGTATTGGAAGGAGCCGCCCCAAACCTCCACCCTCCTGGCTGACTTGAGACAGCGACGGGACGCCCTGTTCAGTCCGGAGGCGTTTCCCAACGTGGTTGCGGTACAGGCAAAGTGGGCGGAAGTCGAGAAGAAACAGGCCGAGTTCGTGAATCGCGTGACCAACGAATCCTTGGAAACCATGCTTCCTTTTCGCACAACCCAGGCCAAACTGGTGCACTTGATGCAACATCTGGCGAACCATTCCACTTACCACCGAGGTCAAGTCGCACTGATGATGCGCCAGCTTCAGGCCGAGCCTTTGGCTACCGACTTCCATGTGTTCCTGATGGAGGGCCGGCGCGTAGCTGCGCCCGCAGATGATTCGACTCGATAGTGGGAAAGAGCAGGATTCTGTTTGCGCCAACCGTCCGGAGATGTGAGCCAGATGCTTCCGGATTGCCCGTTAGAACGAAGCCGCTGGCGCGGCGGACGCTACCGCGTGCCCAATGCAGGCGGCATCGGAGATTCGAGGGTTGCTAGCTTGAAGAATGATCGGTCTCGGGTTACGATGAGCCGAATCGTGGACTGGGATGTCATGGATAGATCGATGATCATCAATAACTGCCCTTTTGCCGACTTCCGCTTCTGGCAAGGCTTTCCGGGCGAAAATCGATTGAAATTCCATAGATAACCCCGCGTCCACCGCAAACGCCAGCGGCTTCCTTCTGACGGCTTTTTCGAACGCGACGCCCCAAGCCTTCCTTCAGCTCCAAGCACTCATCCCGGCGTCGCGTCCGAAAAAGCACTAACGTTGCTCGGTATCAAGCTGCTGCGGACCGTTAGAATTGGGCGTGTTGAACTTTGGCGAAAAGCCTAACGGGTACACGCTGCCTGAGGGTGTGAAGGCAGGAAAGCTCTTGCTGGCCAACGTTCCTGGGACAGCAGAAGCGAGTACCTCGACTCTGCACCTCAGCGCACCACTGCCTCTAACTTATGACACGAACCACTGGGACAGGAGACTAGTCGAAGTGAATTTATGTGCACAGGCGGCGCTAGCCCGCGGAGAATACTGAGTGTCAAATACGCTCCAGGCGAATTAGCAGCTTGCGGCTGCGAGCTTTCATCGCGGGCGTTCCGTTCCGAATGGCCACGCGTAGAATCTCTACCACTCGGGGTCGAATACTCGGTTCATCCTGCGCCAAGTCAGCCAGCCCCTGAAGAGCGCAGGTCTTGACAATGGAACTACGGTCTTCCAGATAACTGCTCAACAAAGATGTCGCGAGTTCCCGTTCCTTGGTGTTCAGCAGGAGCCGTGGCACCATGACCGCGAGATGCCAGCGCAATTCCTGTTCCTCGGTCTCGGTCATCAAGGCCAGCAGTTCCTTCTTGTAGGGCTGAAGGAGTTTGCGATGCTTCCGCGTGACTTTCTCGGTCGCATCTGCGGCCCGCATTCGCACGAGGGGATCAGCGCGCCACAAACCTGCGATCAGCCCAGCAAACAGCTCTGGATGGCCGGACACAATTGCCGCGACTTGGTCCGAGCGGCCGATCGTTCGTCGATCCCCGCCCTCCAGGAGAGTAAGAATGTCTTTTCGGGCATTGAGAGGAGCAAGCATTATGAGATATGGTCAAAGGTTCGTTCTGATAAACCCTATGTTATAGCCGTCGCAAATCGCTGGTAAGACCGCGAACAGCTTACCAGTGTCCTCTCCTAGCGGTTCCCGCTAAATGCTCCCCTCTGACGCGCAACCCCAGAAGTGGTCGCGCTGGGCATGGGAAACAGCCAGTCGGTGGACTTGCGTTTCAGTCCGCGCCAGTAGATGCGCAATGCATCGAGCAGCTTCGGGCTGAGCATGACATCGCGGTCCTTGCGTCCCTTCCCACCCCGTATATGAATGACCATTCGTTGGCTGTCGATATCGCTGATCTTCAGGTGCGCCACTTCTGCACGGCGCGCGCCCGTGGCATGGAGCGTCATCAGCAGGATGCGATGAAAGGGACACTCGGCCGCGTCGATCAGCCGCGCCACCTCTTCCTGGCTCAGCACCTGCGGCAAGTGCAGAACCTTCTTCGGATACGGCGTCTCGGCAACGCTCCAGCCTATCTTCAACACCTGGACATAGAAGAACCGTAAGGCTGCCAAGCGCTGCGTCACGGTGTTCGGGGCCAGCTTCCACCGCGTGAACAAAGCGGCCTGATACTGGCGAATCTGCACCGGCCCAAGCTGATCGGGTCGACGATGAAAGTATCGACTGAAGTGTTCAACGGTGTGGATGTAAGTGTGGATGGTGGACTCGGCATAGTTGCGGCGCCGTAGTTCCTCAAGCATGATCTGCCGTAGATGGGTCACAGAGAGTTCCTCCTCTGCGACAAAAACTAGCTCAAATCACCTCCACCGTCGGCTCCGCAACACGCGAATGCGTCCGCCGCAAAGCGGCTTCGTTCAAGTCGGCTGCTGGGAAGTTGCAATCAGTCAGGGCTTGGTTGTCTCGAACGGATCGACGGCCCGAAGAGGATTCCTGCCTCGAGTCAGCGCTTTTGGGGCTGGCCCCAATGGATCATGGCGTGCGCTACTCTTCCGGAGCGGGCTCGTTCGGTGCAGTTTCGGCGGGAGCCAGAGGTAATTGTGAAGCGCTGCTGAGCAGGCCGCGCTCCTGGGGCGAGAACTCGCTCTTGAAGCGGTCGGACTCGATGACCTGTTGCCGCTGGGCAGGAGGCATGGCGCTGAGGTCGCGGATCGCGGTCCGCAGTTTTCGCCGGCGATCGGGAGGCAGATCTCTGAGTTGCGAAAACAGCTGCCGCGCCTGCTGTTTCTGGCCGGGAGTCAGGTGCTCCCAGGTTTCCATGCGCTGCAGGATGCGGTTTTGCATTTGCGGCGGCAGGCTACTGAAACGTTGCAGCCGTTCCCTTAGGATCTGCTGCCGCCCCGGCGGGAGGCTGCGGAACTGGGGATCGCTCTCGAGAGCTTTCTGCTGCTGGTCGGGAGGAAGGTCCTTGTAGCGGCGCAGCCACTGTCCGGCGTGATTGCCCTGCCCCTGGGCCTGCTGCCGCGCCTCTTGCGTTTGCTGGCGCCTTTCAGCAAAACGGCTCTGGGCCCAACACGGAGAAGCGGCTGACGCCATTATCAGGGCCGCCGTCGCTACTCTCATCGTGATGGACTTCAGTCCGGACACTGTTTGTGATTCTCCCGATTCGCACCTCGCCATTTGCGATCATGATCCGCCACCGCAAAGCTCGCCAAGACGGCCGCAACGGACGCCAAAGAACGTTTACGGATTGGCAGTCACATCCGCCTGCACCGCGAGATCATCAAGCACATCGAAGTCGGAGTACAAATTCTGATTCTTCTCCAGCGCCTGCAAATCTCCCACAGCCGTACCCGGCTCTGCCTGAGCTTGCGGACCCACTGCCCCCAGCGGGGACACGGTATTGTTTCCCCTCTCGCCGCTGTTCATACGAACCAGACTTACGCCGACAACCATGACCAGGGCGAACGACGCGGCGAGCACAGGCTTACGCAGCCATCGCATCCAGCCGGCGCTTTGCTTTGCGCTCTCCTCGCGAAAACGCGCGCGCATGCGAACATCAAAATAAGGCGAAGGCTCCGGCGCCTGCCACTCGTCCAGCAGTGACATGGTCCGGCGGAAGGCCTCGAGCTTGCCGGCACACTCCGCGCAGGAGTCGAGGTGGGCCTTCACTTCGGGCGTGACCGCGGTCAGTCCAGCGGCCAGGTCCGGCATTACTTCGCGGGCTTCATTGCACTTCATAACTGCTTCCTTTACACAAACTCTTTGAGCTGTTCGCGCAGTGTTTCGTAAGCGCGAAACAGCAATGACTTGGTGGCGGATTCGCTCAGCTTCAATACATCGGCAATCTGGCGATACTCCATCTGCTGATACTTGTGCATCACCACCGCGATTCTCTGCCGCTCCGGTAGGGCCTGCACCCGCTGCCGGATGGCGGCCACCCGCTCCCGCCGCACGATCGCGTCTTCGGCGCTGGGCGTCCGGTCGGGCAGGTCGAGGGTGTGTCCGCTCTCCTGGTCCGGCTCGTCCAGGCTGACCGTATTCTCGGGACGCTCATGGCGCGTGTCGCGGGCATGATTCACCGCCAGGTTGGTCGCGATGCGATACAGCCAGGTGGTGAACTTGGCGCTGGCCTCATAACTTTCGCGCGAGCGGTAAACCCGCAGAAAAACTTCCTGGGCCAAGTCTTCCGCAGCGGCACTGTTGTGCGCCATGCGGAACATGAAGTTCACCATGGGCCGGCGGTACTTCTGCACCAGATACGCGAAAGCCGAATCGTCGCCGGCTTTCACCTGCAGCATGATGTCGGCATCGCTGAGCCCTTGGCCGGGCAGACCGGCCTCTGCCTCGAAGGGCGCGTGCTGCGGCACAGCCGCCATTGCAAGCAACCCGCGATCCATGGCTACGCTGCTCACATCTGATTCAACCCCTGAAGAGGACGAAAGTTGCGCCTCGTCCGCTTCCGGCTCCGGCCCAGAAGTGCCTTTGGTACTATGGGCTGCGGTCACTTTGGCGGGCCTGGGGTCGGCTGGCATCGGCTGCGTCCTACCTGCGCACCAACGGAGACCGCTCGACCGGCCCCGGAAGTCGCAGCAGAATCAGGCTATCACGGTCCATGGATACGCGAAACTGGTTCGTTTGCTAGAATATAGCGGCGGTCGAGTTGGGCGCTTAACTCAGCGGTAGAGTGCCATCCTCACACGGTGGAAGTCGTAGGTTCAAATCCTACAGCGCCCACCATCTCATC
>CAVZXU010000041.1:0-114839 GCA_963779255.1 Terriglobia bacterium
CAATACGTTCAGTCCCCTGCAAAAACGGCTCGTTACGTATTCTTAGTGCCGTCCGCGATCTGCGTTCCACACCCGCTACAAAAAGCCATTGACTTTCCCTCCCGTGATGGTGCAACCCGGCCCACCAGACATCATTCTGTCCGGCCCTGCCTGAACCCCGCGAAAGTTACCAGAATCAGCCTTCCAAGGCAAACAGAATCGCACGAAGAGCCTGGCCGCCGGCCCGCCACCGTCTCGGGATTCCCGCCCGTAGAGCCTTCACTATCAACATGATCCCGTGAAACGGCAGGCCTAATCCAGGCTAGGGAACCGGGTCGCTGGTGCCAAGAGGAACGCTCCTGCGGCAGCGCCAGAGGCGGGCCGCGGTCATGGCCAGGCCCTTTCGCAGCCCATAGCGTTGCACGGCCTCTATCGAGTAACGAGAGCAGGTGGGACGGTAGCGACACTGGACGTAGCCAGCCAGGAGAGGACTGCCCACGCTCTGGTAACCGTGCACCAGGACAACGTGAACCCGGGCCGCCAGCTGGCGGTCCGGGCGGCGAAAGCTGTCGGCGTAAACGCTGCCCGCCAACAGGCCCAGGAGCGCGAGATAAGTTGCGGGGTGCTTCAGGGATTTCCGCAATGCGGACATTTTGCGCTCACTTGCAACCGCTTGTTTCCACATTGAGGACAAGGCACCAGATTGCCCTGTGGGCGGGTGAACAGGTAGATGATCAGACCGATGATTCCAGTCAGCATCACCAGAATCATCCAGATGACGGCATTGTCCATGCCGCGGCTCTTGGCGTCACGCGCCACCCAGATCAGCAACGCAATGTTGAGCGCGATGATGCCAACGACGATGACCCCGAAGAAACCCAGGCAACCGCAGGCCACAAAGGGGCTGGCATCAGGATCGCGTTGCCACAGCAGGAAGCTGGCGGGCAGCACCGCCCGCACGCTTTTGCGGCTTCCGACACCAGGATGAAGTGCATGCATTCTGTCTCCTGCGAGAAAGTGGCAGCGGACATTTTCAGCCCCCAGCCTGGGACGCCCATGCAAGGCCTGGGGAGGAATAGCCGAGTTGCGGCGGACATTATCAAAAAATATTTGCCGACGCAACCGGGATATTCTCGGGAGCCGAGCTCGGCCGCGACGGCATTGACGAAAGTGGCTTGCGGGAGTACGGTGGAGCGATTTTTACCTGACTAATAGATCTTCTTGCGTTTCCGCCACAGCAGGAGTGACTCGCATGATCTGCGCGCAATGCGGCCAAACGGTGTCGGAAGGGGCTACATTCTGCCCCACCTGCGGCCGGCAATCGGCGACCTCGAATACAGTTGCTGCCGGGCTTCCGCCTTTAACTCCCACCGGTGTCCCTGCGCCGATCCGGGCCGAAAAGACCAGTGGCTTCGCCATCGCCAGTCTGATCTTTGGACTTTTCTTTCTTTTATTCCCCCTATCCATCGTGGCTATTGTCTTCGGACACATTTCACTTTCGCAGATCAAGAAGAGTGCGGGCAGGCTAGGAGGTAAGGGTCTGGCCATTGCAGGCCTCGTCCTGGGATATTTCGGGATTGCCATGATCCCGCTGATCCTGATTATCGCGGCGATTGCGATTCCTAACCTGCTGCGGGCGCGGATTGCGGCGAATGAAGCGTCCGCGGTGGGTTCGGTCAGGCAAATTAGCTCCGCGCAAGTGACCTATCGGTCACAGTTTCCGATGATCGGATTTGCTCCAGATCTGCAGTCTCTAGGCGGTGCTTTGCCCTGCACCGCCAACCCCGCCACGGCTTGCCTGATCGAAAATGAGTTGGCGGTCGCGACCGCCTTGCCCGGGAGGCGTGGCTACATTTTCGCCCTGAAGCGTTCCGATGACGGCACCCAGTATTTTGTAAGTGCGGTGCCGGTCACGCGCAATCAGTCCGGTACTCGCAGCTTCTGCTCGACTGAGGACGGGGTAACACGCGTCGATCCGAGTGGAGCCGAAATTGTCGACCATGATGCGTGTGCGGCGCTGTCATCGATCGAATGATCTCCCTGATTTTCACGCATTTGTTTTAGCTGCGAGCGGACCATAGAATCGGAAGCTCACAGGCAGCAGCCTGCACCCTAGTAGCGTACAGCCGGCGGGACGCCGGCGCTACGATTTGTTCCCAGGAGTAATGGACGTTCAGCATGGCCACGACCACGACTTCTATTTCCGCTCGCAGCCGCTTCGGCATGGGGCGAGTTCTTGCCTTCTTTCTGATCGCTGTATTGCTCGTTGCCCTGGGAGCTCTGGCCTGGTTTTACTCCGTCGCGTGCTCGGCCCTGCCCCAGTTGGACGGAAACGTGAAGGTTCCCGGCCTCTCCGCTCGGGTCACGGTCATCCGCGACGGGCACGGTGTGCCCACGATCGGGGCCGCCAATTTTGACGACCTCTTTTTTGCCCAGGGGTATGTCATGGCGCAGGACCGTTTGTGGCAGATGGACATGATGCGGCGCTTCGCCGCCGGCGAAGTTTCCGAGATTCTGGGCGACGCGTTTCTCCCGCATGACCGCGAGCAAAGGATTCTGGGGCTACGAGTGGCCGCGCGAAAAGCGCTAGAGGTCTCCTCGGCGCAAAATCGCTCTCACTTCGAAGCCTATGCGCGGGGCGTGAACGCTTACATCGAATCTCATCGTGACCGGCTGCCCATCGAATTTCGCGTCCTGCGCTATTCTCCGCGTCCCTGGGCGCCGGAGGACTCCACTCTGATCGCCTCCCAGATGGTGAAAGACCTAAACCATTATCCCTATCGGGACGCGCTTGAGCGCGAGAAGATCCTGGCCAAGCTCGGGCCGGAATTGACGGCCGACTTGTACGTCAACTCTTCCTGGCACGACCGTCCGCCGAGTGTGCCACGCTCGGGACTGGACCAGGATACGGACCAGGAAAACCATCCGCGGCGGCCCATCGGCAGTTCCGTGGCAGGGACGTCAGCAGGTGCGGATTTTCAGAATCTCGCGAGCGTATCCCGATCGGATTCGAACGGGCGCACGGTGATCGGTTCGAACAACTGGGTGGTCGCGGGCGCGCACACGGTTTCGGGCAAGCCTCTGCTCTCGAACGACATGCACCTGGGGCACCAGATGCCCAACCTGTGGTACGAGGCCCATCTGCGCTGCGGCAACTTCGACGCCGCGGGCGTCACCTTGCCCGGCCTGCCCTACGTGATCGTAGGACACAACCAGCGCATCGCGTGGGGCTTTACCAATATCGGCCCGACGGTGGAGGACATTTACATCGAGACCTTCAATCCCGACGGTCAATACCTGACGCCCGGGGGTTGGAAGGCGCCTGAACACCGCAGCGAAGTGATTCACGTGAAGGGCAAACTGGACGTCGTGGTCGATGTTGCGGTTACTCGCCATGGACCCATCATCACCGAACTGCTCCCTGGTGAAACTCGCAAGCTGGCGCTGCGCTGGACGCTCTACGACGGCACGCACGATCCTTTTTTTGAAGTGGATGCGGCACAGAACTGGGAACAGTTTCGCAGCGCTTTCTCGGCCTTTGACACGCCCGGACAAAACGTCGTGTTCGCCGATGTAGATGGCAACATCGGTTATCAGGCCACGGGAAGGATTCCCGTCCGCGCCTCGGGTGACGGCAGCCTTCCCGAAAATGGCAGCGACAATGCGCATGAGTGGACGGGATACATCCCGTTCGACAAACTTCCCAGCGCTTACAATCCGCCCTCGGGCATCATCGCGACTGCCAACAGCCGCATAACGCCGGACGGTTACCCTTATTCAATCAGCACCGGATGGGAGGCGCCCTGGCGCTCGGCCCGGATTTATCGCGTGCTGGAGTCGGGCAAAAAATTTTCCTCGGCTGACATGCTGGCCCTGCAGACGGACATTTATTCCGAAGCCGACCGTTATTTTGCGGAACGGTTTGTGTACAGCGTGGACCACTCTAAGAACGCCTCTCTGCGAGCCAGACAGGCAGCCGAACTCATGCGGGGCTGGGACGGCCGGATGACCGCGGACTCGGCCGCTCCCACGATCGCGTATCGGGCCCGAGCCGAGCTCGCGCGCCTGCTGCTGCAGCCGAAATTGGGTCCTGCGCCCGCAGATCCCCAGCAGGTTGCGGCTACGTTGAGTTGGAAGACTTATTCCTGGGGAATGCAGTCAGTGTGGCTGGAGAACGTAGTCCACCATCAGCCTCAGCATTGGCTTCCTGAAAACTATGGCAGCTATGATGACCTGCTGGCGGCGGCAGTTGAAGCTGCTGTCAGTGATCCCGAGGCAAAAAGAGACCTGGCTTCGTGGAAGTGGGGAGAGTTTCGCCCGGTCGAGATACAGCACCCGGTGCTGGGCAGAATTCCCCTGCTGCAACGCTGGACCGGCCCCGGGACGCTGCCGCAATCGGGCAGCGGCTACACCGTGAAGGCGGTGTCGCGCAGCCATGGGCCGTCGGAACGGCTGACGGTGGACCTGTCCGATCTGGACCAGACCACGTTGAATCTGGTTACCGGCGAGGCAGGAAATTTTCTCAGTCCCTATTACATGGACCAGTGGAAGGCGTGGTACGAGGGCTACACGTTTAAGCTGCCCTATTCTGAAAAGGCAGTCGCGGCGTCAAAGCAGCATGAGTTGGGGATGGAATAGCTGTCTTTTCAGCTGTCAGCTCTCAGCTTTCAGCCCGTTCCCACACCAAAATCCCATTGTTAGCGGAGAACGCGTTGGGGAACGACTCTTTCGCCCCTCCGGGGCTGGTCGGGTTTTTTTCGCGTACCCAGGGCTTACGCCCTGGGCTGCATTCTGACGCCGCTTCGCGGCTGATGGGAGTTTGGCTGAGAGCTGATGGCTGAAAGCTGATGGCTAAACGATAGCAGAGAGCCGAGGGGTGAAGGCCGAGGTCTGACGCCTGAGGTCCGACGGCCGAGGTTTGAGGGCCGGCGTCTGACGTCCGCCTTTCAGTCTACCTGCTTCACATCCACAGCCTGGCCGATGATATCCACCTGGGTGGTTTGGAGCTTGTCGGTGGTGGTGTCATAGATGCCTAGCTCGCCGTTCTGAATCACGTACACCACGTTCCTGCGGCTGATGGGTTGGATGCCGGTGACGTCACCCTGCCGAGGCGGAACTACGACAGTTGACTTACTGGTGTTAACAATGGACAAGCAGCCGCGAACTTCTCCCGGGCTGCTGCCGCTGGACGGAGCCTTGATGTTGGTGCAGGTGCGGGCGCCGATGAAAAGTCGATTATTTGCGCCCATCTCGATGCGATTGTGGTAGCCGTCTGTAATCGTCGCGGTTGCGGTAACCGTCATCGATCCCAGATCAACTGTGGAAACTTCTCCGCAAGTAGTGGCCAGCGTCGTAGTGGACGAACCCACGCAAGTGTTGGCCCCCGGCTTGGTCCCTGCGACATAGAGGATATTGCCGGAGAGCAACCCGATGGTACCGGCGTCGATCGGAATGGTTGGGCCGGGCAGGTTGCTGTTCATGTCCAGCAGAGTGATGCTGGCGGTGGTTCCTCCGCATTCCGGGCCGCAGTTCAGGATGTAGGCGGTCGAATCATCGCTGCTGAAAACTCCCCAAACCGGATGATCGAAGAGCAAACTTTGAACATCCGTGCGCGGGTCCGTGCTGATGCCCACCGCACTCGGCGCCAGGACCGTCACCGTATCGGGTCGGCTGCCAAACACCAGAATACGGTTGCCATTGTGACTCTGCGCCAGGTAGCGAGCGCCGGGGACCGGAACCGCGGCCGAAATGACATCGGCGGACAGGTCCAGCACGTCAACTACTCCGGGAGACTGCCCCGTCACCAGCGCATTAGGAACGGCGGCAAAACCGGTCACATTGTCCGGCGCCACGACGATACTTTCGCTGAAGCCGGGAAGCGTGATCGAAGCTGATTTCCCACCGGAAGTCTGGGCGACACTCTCGCTGACATTGTTGACCACAGTGAGGGAGTTGTTCGCGGCACTGAAAACCAGCGTAAATCTCTTGTTGGGAAACAGGACCATCAGGCCCGGTATGGTGCTGGTAGCACCCACGGAAATTACACCTGGCGAAAGCAGATCTCGCTGCCCATCCACGACATTGAGGACTGGAGCAGTTGTGGTGGCGTTCGGAAACAAGGGATTGGAAACAAATACGTGCACCTTGATTGTCGCCGGGTTCGCCCCCGGGGTTGTCCCGATTCCGTTGTTGTTGTTATAGTTAGTTCCGCAAGAGACCAGAATGAGACTGGCTGCCGTAAGAAGCAGAATGGCGAAAGCGGATTGCCTCAAACCAGGAACTCCCAAGAACATGAGGAATGGAGAGTTAGATGCAAGAATCGGGATTATAGCAGAGCCCTTACTGGGGTGGAGAGGAGCGCTCGCTGAACCCCGCCCGCCGAGAATTCCCTTGGGATGCAAAACTAATCTTCATCTTGTATTCTCAAACAGATGGCTGCCGATCTGCTAGCTCGTTTAAAACAGTCCCCAGTCCTGTGCGACGGGGCGATGGGACCCTGCTCTACGCCAAGGGCATCTTCATCAATCGCTGTTATGACGAGTTGAACCTCTCTCAGCCCGACCTCATCCGCCAGCTCCATCACGAATATCTGCAGGCGGGTGCGGAGATCATTGAAACCAATACTTTCGGCGGAAATTCGTTTCCGCCTGGGCCGCCATAGCATGGGAGGCCGGGTCCGCGAAATCAACCTCGCGGGGGCCAGCCTGGCACGCGAGGCGGCCAAGAGCTTCGACGTGTGGGTTGCCGGATCGGTCGGTCCGCTCGGGGTCCGCATTGAGCCACTGGGCAAAACTTCGTTCGAGGAGGCCCGCGCCGCCTTCCGCGAACAGATCGCAGCCCTGGTTGAGGGCGGCGTTGACCTGCTCATGCTGGAGACCTTTGGCTACCTCGAGGAGCTGCACCAGGCGATTCTGCGCTGCCCGGGACGTAGATCCCAAGATTCCGGTCGTGGCCCAGGTCACCATTGATGAAGACGGAAACTGCCTGGACGGCTCGACCCCGGAGAGCTTCACGCCGCGGATTGAAGAGCTGGGGCGCCGACGTGATCGGCTGCAACTGCAGCGTAGGCCCGGTGGCGATGCTGGATGTGATCGAACGCGTGCGTGCGGCTCACTTCCCTGCCCCTGGCGGCCCAACCGAACGCCGGAATGCCGCGATCAGTCGAAGGCCGAAATATCTACCTGTGCTCGCCCGAATACATGGCGAGCTATGCCCGCAAGTTTGTGGCCGCGGGAGTGCGCCTGGTAGGCGGATGCTGCGGTACGACGCCGGAGCACATCCGGGTCATGAAGTCGGCGCTGCGCGCGGGCGAGGCGCGGGCAAGACGGCCAGTCCGGTAAAAACTCAGAGTGAGACCGCGGTCAAGGCCGCGCCCGCGTGCCGATGGAAAAACGATCCAGCCTGGGCGCCAAGATCGCCGCCGGCGAATTCGCTGACCATGGTGGAAATTGTCCCGCCCAAAGGGAACCGACATCCGCAAGGAAGTCGAAGGCGCGCGATTTCTGAAATCGGTGGGCGTGGACGCCATCAATATTCCCGACAGCCCGCGGGCTTCGGCGCGCATGAGCAACCAGGCCTTGTCCCTGCTGGTGCAGCAGGAAGTGGGGATCGAGGCGATCCTGCACTACACCTGCCGCGACCGCAACGTGCTGAGCATGCAGTCGGACCTGCTGGGCGCGGCTGCGACTCGGCATTCACAATCTGATCTGCATCACCGGCGATCCGCCCAAGATGGGCAACTATCCCGACGCCACGGCGGTTTTTGACGTGGACGCGATCGGTCTGGTCAACATCGTGCACAACCTCAACCGGGGGCTGGACATCGGCGGCAACCCGCATCGGCGCCGGCACGTCGTTCGTCATCGGCGTGGGAGCCAACCCGGGCGTCCCGAATATCGACGAAGAGATCCGACGCTTCGAATACAAAGTCGAGGCCGGAGCTGAATGCGCGGTGACGCAGCCGGTGTTCGATCTCACGCTGCTCGAGGCTTTCTGCGCCGCATCGAGCACTGCAAGCATACCGGTCATCGCGGGCATCTGGCCGCTGGTCAGTGTGCGCAATGCGGAATTCATGAAGAACGAACTGCGCGTCTCGGTGCCGGACTGCGATCCTGGAACGCATGGCGGGGGCTAAGACTGCCGAAGCCGCGCGTGAAGAAGGAATCGCCATCGCCCGCGAGATGCTGGTCGCGGTGCGCGACATGGTGCAGGGAGCCCAGATCAGCGCGCCCTCAGGACGATACTCTTCGGCGGCGGATGTGCTCGAAGCCTTAGGTTCTTAACCCTGTCCTGATATTAGAATAGCTAGAGGAGTAAGTCCGTTGGCTAAATTTGAAGATTGCCTCCAGCGTCTGGAAAAGATCGTGCAAGAACTGGAAAAGGGCGACGTGCCTCTGGAAAAGTCTCTGACCCTGTTCGAGGAAGGGATGCAGCTTTCCGCCACTTGCCGCAAGGAACTCGAAGAAGCCGAGGGCAAAGTCGAAATCCTGCTGAAGCAGAACGGAAAGCTCCAGGCCGAAGCCTTCGAGCCGCCCTCGCGCAAACCTTAATCGCCAGTGTGGGGCGGCCACTCTTGTCCGCCGCCTTTGATTTTGACTTTGCGTATTGGCTCTTCCTATTCAGCAGTCGAACCACACTCGCATCGAAATCAAAATCAAATTCAAAAGTGGCAGACAAGAGTGTCCGCCCCACACTGGCGATTGCTATACTCAGCCGCATGCTCAAACAGACTCTGGAGCAGGGGCAGGCGTTGACCGACGCTACGCTGGAGCGTCTGCTGCCGGCGGCCTCGCAACGTCCAGGTTCTATCCACCAGGCCATGCGCCATAGCGTGTTCGCCGGCGGCAAGAGATTGCGGCCTATTCTTTGTATGGAAGCCGGACGCATGGTTGCCGGTTCCCTTCCGGCGGGCATTGAAGAACTGGGCGCCGCCCTGGAGATGCTGCACACTTATTCCCTGATCCACGACGATCTGCCCGCACTCGACAATGATGATTTGCGCCGGGGACGCCCCACCTGCCACAAAGTTTTTGGCGAGGCCATCGCCATTCTGGCGGGAGATGCGCTACAGACCCAGGCTTACGAGGTCCTGTCTCGTCTGCACTGCTCTGCCCAATCCCGAGTGCGCATTATTGAAGAAGTCGCGCACGGGACCGGCACCGTCGAAGGCATGATTGGAGGGCAGGTTGTGGACCTTGAAGCGGAACACACCAAGCCCGATCTGGCGATGCTGGAATACATCCACCGGTCGAAAACCGCCGCCCTGATCGGCGCCAGCGTGGTCAGCGGCGGACTTTATGCGGGAGCGGACGACAAAACCGTCTGCGACCTGCGGTCGTTCGGACAATCCATCGGCTTGGCTTTTCAGATTGTGGATGATGTGCTCGACGTGACCCAGACCTCCGAGCAACTGGGCAAGACGGCGGGAAAAGACACCGCGGCGGAAAAGGCAACCTATCCGGCGTTGTTCGGGATTGATGAATCGGTGAGACGGGCGGGCGTACTGGTAGATTCAGCCTTGTCGTCACTACAAAGATTCGAATCGCGAGCACAAACACTCAAAGATCTGGCCCACTTTCTGGTGGAGCGAAAAAAATAGGTGCTGGAGGACGGGCGTCCCCGCCCGTCCAGCACGGGCAGGTCGCCCGCGCCACATCGGACAATTTGGATTACCCAAGTCACGAGCTTGGGACCGGCCTGTGCTGGTAGAATTACTCTACGGCGATGGAGTTCGCCACAACCGCCCGCGAGGGCTGATAACTCCTACTAATCCAGGTAGGAGAACTCCGTGCGCGATATCCTCACCATATCTCTGGGAGCAATTGCCGGAGCCAACGCCCGCTACTTTCTGAGCCGTTACGCCGTTAAAATCATGGGGCCGGTCTTTCCTTATGGAACGCTGGTCATCAATGTCTCGGGCAGCCTGGTTGTCGGCTTCTTCATGATCTGGGTCACGGAGCGCGTGCTGGTTGATCCGCGCTGGCGCCTGCTGGTCGTGGTCGGATTCTGCGGGGCTTTCACGACTTTTTCCAGCTACGCCTTCGAGACCATGGCTTATTTCGAGCAGGGACAGTGGCTGTTGATGTTCACCAACTTCCTGAGCAATAATTTTCTGTGCCTGGTTGCGGCGTTGGCGGGAATGGCGCTGGCGAGGATGCTGTAAAATGCCAAACGGAATGGCAGTACAAGTTACGATCTACCTGAATGAATCGGACCAGTGGCATCACCGGCCATTGCATGCGGAAATCCTGAAATATCTCCGGCAGGAGAATGTTTATGCGGCAACCGCATTGCATGCCGCCGCCGGATTCCTCGGCCGTCAACAGGTAAAGACCAGCCATCTGGTGGATGCAGGAGGAAACTTGCCGGTGATCGTCATCTTCGTGGATACGGATGAACACGTCGGCCGCGTCCTGCCGACATTAAAGGAGATGGCGGCGCATCGCCTGATCGTTCGTGAAAACGTTGTGATCGAACAGGGGAGCCTGGACTGAAACCAGTTCATCCCATCGTGCGCACAGCCAATCCCGCCACAATCTCCAGCAGAACTACGACGCTGTAGGTGGCGTAGGAACTCCGACCAGAATCGGACCTTCCAGCCAGACGTCCGGCGCGGGTTGCCATCGGTTACAACCTGTCTGTATCCTTTCCCGACTGACATGTCTTCGCCTCCACTCGATATCCTTGCCCTGGCTGCCCACCGTGACGATGTGGAGCAGACCTGTGGCGGCACCCTGCTCAAGATGGCGCAGCGCGGACATCGCACCGGGATCCTCGATCTGACCCAGGGCGAGATGGGAACGCGGGGCAGCGCCGAAGACCGCGCCCGCGAGGCCGCGGAAGCAGCAAAAATATTGTGCACCTCATGGCGCCAGGCGCTAGACATTCCCGATGGGCGGGTGGAGAACACGTGGGAAAACCGGCTGAAAGTCGTGCGTGTGCTGCGCGAGCAGCGGCCGCGAGTGGTGATACTTCCCTACTGGAAGGGACGGCATCCGGACCACTACACCGCAGCGGTGCTGGGCTACGAGGCCTGTTTTCTCGCGGGACTGGCCAAGCTGGATGTTGATGGTCCCAGTGTGGATGCCGGCGCTACGAAACCCCACCGGCCCTTCAAGATCATCTACGCCACCCTCTACTATGACGTGCGGCCTACGTTTGTGGTCGATATTACCGAACAGTTCGAAACTCGCCTGCAGGCGCTCCTGGCCTACAAGACGCAATTCAGCGATCAGGAAGCAGGTAAAGGCATCTTTCCAGCGCATGATGAAATTCGTTCGCGGATTGAGGCCATGGCCCGCTTCTACGGCATGTTGGGCGGCGTGACTTACGCCGAACCCTTTCTTCAGAAAGAAGTGGGGCTGATAGAGGACTTGACGCTCATTCCGGTCAAGTCGATCTGAGGACAACTGAGAACCGAGGACTACCAACTGAAAACGGTTTGTTCCCGTCCTCCTACTTTTTCATGGCTACGGCAACTCCGTCTCGGATGGGCAGGATCGTGGTAAAGAGATCTTTCGAGCCGTAGAGTAGGCGGTTGAACTCAAGGATCGCCTTCGTCGAAGCCTCGGTCGGATTATCCTGCGCCACCTTTCCGCTCCACAAAACGTTATCGGTGACGAACAGGCCGCCTTTGCGCAGGCGTGGCAGGATTAGCTTAAAGACGCGCGGATAGTCTTCTTTGTCCACGTCGTTGAAAATGATGTCGAACTGCTGTTTCTCTTCTGATAGAAGCTCGAGGGCGTCACCTATCTTGAGGGTGATTTGTTTGGTCACTCCGGCGCGATCGAAATATCCTCGGGCCTCGTCAGCTTTCTTGCGGTCCCCGTCAGTGTAGATCACGCGGCCGCCTTCGCCCACGGCACGGGCCCACCAGATAGTGGAGTAACCGACGGCCGAGCCCAGCTCGAACACGGTCTTGGCATTGATCATTGCGGCCAGTTGATACAAGATGCGGCCCACGGCCGGGCCGACGATGGGGATTTTCCTCTTGGCAGCTTCGGCCTCGATCTCCGTCAATACCTCGTCGCGGGGAGGCAGCAGAGAGTAGATGTAGTCTTCGACGGCGCCGGCGGTGATTCCGCCCATGCGCCAGGAAGTATTGATATCGGTTTGTGCTGGCAAGCGCTTTCTCCTTTATGACAGCGTTATACCCGGCGTCATCTCTATTATCTCCACGCCCGGCAGCAGTCTCTGCAAATCGCCCGGTCGGCCCGTCAGGACCGGAAAAGTTCCAAAGTGTATGGGAATGACCGTCTTTGGCTTGAGCAGGTTGCAGGCATAGGCGGCTTCGCGAGGCGACATGGTGTAGTGGTCGCCGATGGGAATCATGGCAATCTGCGGCGCATAGAGGTCGTGAATGATGGCCATGTCGCCGAAAACATTGGTATCGCCTGCGTGGTAGATCTTCACGCCATTCGAAAACTCAATCACGTAGCCACAGGCTTCGCCGCCGTAGACGATCTGGTTGCCGTCCGTAATTCCACAAGAGTGGTCGGCGTGCACCATGGTGACCTTGATGTCACCGACGGCCTGAGTGCCGCCCTTGTTCATGCTCGAAACCTGCTTTACGCCCTTCTTTTCCAGCCAGTGGGCAAGTTCGGGAATCGCCACCACCACCGGATTGTGCTTCTTGCCGATTTCAACCGCATCGCCGATATGGTCGAAGTGTCCGTGGGTGCAAAGCATGACGTCCACTTTCTTGATGTCCTTCTCCTTCGCCGGACAGGCGGGATTGCCCATGACCCATGGGTCCACGATGAGGCTCTTGCCCGCTGGAGTTTCAATGCGAAAGGTCGCGTGGCCGAGCCAGGTAAGTTTGACTCCGTTCAGGTTCATTTCTGGGCCTTCGGTAAGCTAGCACTTAGCGGTAGGCAATTGGCACTTGGTCCTTCCAAGCCCCAATGAGTGCAGCAAGAGCGTTGGCCAATCCCCAAGTG
Organism: Terriglobia bacterium; assembly: GCA_963779255.1. GTDB lineage: Bacteria > Acidobacteriota > Terriglobia > Terriglobales > Acidobacteriaceae > JAIQFF01. Next base: position 12,918 of record CAVZXU010000041.1, read on the forward strand.
CCAATTGCCAAGAGCTTTAGTTTAATATGAATCGCCATGACTGAGTTGAAAGTCCTCATTCCGCGCGAAAAAATTGCCCAACGTGTCGCTGAGATGGGCGCTGACATCGATCGGGATTACGCCGGTCAGTCCGTAGTCCTCCTGGGCGTGTTGAAGGGCGCCGCCATCTTTCTCAGCGATTTGTCCCGCCAGTTGCGGATCGATTCCACCTTCGATTTTATCGGCGTCTCCAGTTACGGCAACCGGCCAAGCCCTGCCCAGGAGCTGAAGTCGGGATGGGACTCAACCGGCGAAGTCAGGCTGACCAAGGACATGGATCAATCCATGATTGGGAAGAACGTGATTCTGGTGGAAGACATTCTCGATACCGGACTCACCTTGACTTACCTGAAGAAGCTGCTGATGGCGCGTCAGCCGAAGTCTCTTCGCATTGCCGCGTTGCTGGACAAGCCGTCGCGCAGAAAGCAACCCATCCAGGCAGACTACGTGGGTTTCAGCATTCCAGACGAGTTCGTGGTCGGCTATGGCCTGGACTATGCCGAGAAGTACCGCAATCTTCCAGACATTTGCATCGTGCCGCGGGAAGGATGATTGCTCGCGGGGGACAAGTGTGGGCGCTAGCGCACGACTCGCGCTAAATCAGTAGCGACACCACTCCAGCGATGATGCTCGCGCTCACGCTTTCGTACCGGGGCATTTGAAAAGTTGTTCGAGCAGCTACGGCTGAAGCCGATTCACAACAGTCTGGCTGTTATCATTGAAGTTCGGGGAAACGGAATCCGTGGACACCGCTGTGACCCAATCTGATCGGTTGAAAGTCGAGCCGCTGCTGCTTGAGGTAGCGGACGTCGTCAACACCACCCTGGACCTGGACACCACGTTGCGCCGCGTGGCGGGCCTGGTGCGCCGAGTTATCGACTATGAAATTTTCGCCATCCTGCTGCTGAATGACAAGACGCAAGAGCTGCGAATCCGCTTCCAGGTGGGATATGCGCGCGAAGTTGCCGAGCGGGTCAAGATCAAGATTGGCGAGGGCGTCACCGGACTGGCAGCGCAGCGCCGCGAGGCCATCCTGGTGGACGACGTGTCCAAGCATCCGGAATACATCTCCGCCGCCCCCAACGTGCGCTCGGAGTTGGCCATTCCGCTGATCGTGAAGAATCGGGTCATCGGAGTGCTGAATCTGGAAACCCACGAGATCGGCCGCTTCACCGAGGAGCACAAGCGGCTGTTGACCTTGATCGGCTCGCGCATGGCGGTGGGAATCGAGAATGCCCGGCTGCACACTCGCACCACGCGCCAGGCTCGCACTCTGGTTTTGCTGAACGAGATCGCGCGCGAACTCACCTCCATTCTCAACGTGGATGAATTGCTCAAGCGCATTGCTGAACTGCTCAGCCGCCTCATCGATTACCAGATGTTCAGTATCCTGCTGGTGAACCCCGCAGGCGAAAAACTACAGCACCGATTTTCCCTGCGCTTCCAGGAAAACATTCAGCTTAAGCACGACGTGCCGCTGGGCGACGGCCTCGTGGGCTATGCCGCGCGCCATCGGCAAGCCGTTCTCGTGCCCGACGTCAGCAAAGACCCGCGATACATCCAGCTGAATCCGGAGACTCGCTCGGAACTGGCGGTGCCCCTGATTTACAAAGACAATGTCATCGGCGTGCTGGACCTGGAGCATACCAAGCGCGGATTCTTTACTGACGACCATAAACGCACGGTCACCACCCTGGCCGCCCAGGTTGCGATTGCGATTGAAAACGCCAGGCTCTACGAGGAAATCGCCCGCCAGGAGAAGCGTTTGGAACGCGACCTAGCGCTGGCCCGTGAATTACAGTTTCGTTTGCTGCCGCAATCCCTGCCCAAGCTGGCGAACCTGGAGGTTGCCGCCAAATTTACGCCGGCCCGCGCCATCGGCGGCGACCTGTACGACTTGGTCAATTACTCACTCGACCACCTGGGAATGGTGATCGGAGACGTCAGCGGCAAAGGGGCCCCGGCGGCGATTTATGCGGCGCTGGTCAGCGGCATCCTGCGGTCGCACGCTCCCATCGAGCCGGGACCGGCCGAGATGCTGCGCGCAGTCAATTTTTCTTTGGGGGAGCGGCGCATTGAGGGCCAGTTCGTCTCGCTGATTTATGCGGTGTGGGACGATCGCAACCGTTCGGTGAAGATTGCCAATTCAGGGCTGCCTCGTCCGCTTTACGTCCATGACGGCAAGATTGAGATCATCGAAGCCACCGGCCTGCCGCTCGGCCTGTTTGACGATGCCGAGTACGACGAATTCACCTTTAAGGCCAAGCCAGGCGACATGTTCGTGTTTTTCAGCGACGGCATTCTGGATGCCCGCAACCGGGCCGGCGATATGTTTGGACGCACCCGGACCGAAGCCATTGTCGCGGGCTGCGCCGACATTTCCGCCGATTGCGTGGTCAAGTCCTTGTTCAAGGCAGTGACCGAACATGCCGCCGGGGAAGAGGCTTTCGACGACGAGACCGTGGTTGCCATCAAGGTGAAAGGCGAGCCCAAGCGCAAGTGAACCGCACCACAAACCGGCGCGCCGGCCGTCCCCCGGCCTTCTCCTATCGCGAAGTGCGCCAGGGATTTCTTCGTCGCCGTCCGGTCGGATCTGCCCTGCAGTGTGACGAGGTTGCGTTGGAACGCCTGGCGCAGCGTTATGGAACTCCGCTTTACGTTTACTCGGCCTCGACGATCCGCGAACGCATGGCCAACTTCGATCATGCCTTCCGCAAAGTTCCCCACACCGTCTGCTATTCCGTCAAGGCAAATTCCAGTCTGGGTATTCTTCGGCTGCTGGGGGGAATGGGATGCGGCTTTGATGTGGTTTCGGGCGGAGAGCTGGAACGCGTCCTGCGTGTGGACCGGCGCGCCGCGAAGAAAGTTGTGTTCTCCGGCGTTGGCAAGACGGCCCAGGAGATGCTGGCCGCGCTCAAAACCGGTGTGATGCTCTTCAATGTGGAAAGCGAGGCCGAGCTGTGGCACCTGGCCGAGTGTGCCGCCCGCACCCGGGAGAAGGCACGGATCGCGCTGCGCGTGAACCCAGACGTTCCCGCCAACACACACCCTTACATCTCGACCGGTCTGCAGCAGCACAAGTTCGGCATTCCCATCAGCAAGGCCAGAAAGTTATACGCCCAGGCTTCGGGGACAAAGTATCTCCGCATTGCGGGCGTGAGTGTCCACATTGGCTCCCAGATCACCGACGTGCAGCCCTTTGCAATGGCCATGGAACGCGTAGCCGAACTGGTGCGCGTGCTGCAAGACGACGGCCATCGCATCGAATACGTGGACGCCGGAGGCGGTCTCGGCATCGACTACCAGGATGCATCTCCGGCCGGATTCGCCGAACAGGCCGCCGAATACGCGGCCGCGCTGCTGCGTCCCTTACGGGGATTGAAGCTACATCTTCTGCTCGAACCGGGCCGCTCCATCGTTGGCCCGGCGGGCGTTCTGCTGACCCGAGTGTTGTACCGGAAAACGAACGGCCCCAAACAGTTTCTGGTGGTAGATGCAGCGATGAATGATTTGCTTCGGCCTTCCCTTTATGACGCGTATCACGAGATCATTCCGGCGCATTTGGATGTGGACTCAGCACGCCACGAAACGGTGGATGTGGTCGGTCCCATCTGTGAGAGTGGTGATTTTTTGGCGCGCGGACGCGAGCTGCCTGTTGTCATCGAAGACGATCTGCTGGCCATTCTCGATACCGGAGCTTACGGCATGGCGCTGGCGTCCAACTACAATACGCGGTGCCGGCCGGCGGAAGTGCTGGTCGATGGCAAGTCAGTGAAGCTCATCCGGAGCCGGGAAACCATAGATGATTTGCTCCGACCGGAGACGCAGCTGCGCTGACCTTCACTCAGTGTGGCGGATTACTGATTGCTTTTCTCGCTCAGCGCCCGCAATTCTTCTAGCTGGGCGGCTCGAGTCGGATCGGGATGCGCGGCCAGGAACTCCTGCATCGAGCCTAGCTTTCGATTTGCCAGATCCTTCTGACTTCCCTCTTCATACAGTCGGGCGAGCGTGGTGAGGACATCCCAATAGGCCGGGTCTGAAGAGAGCAGGGACGCGGTGCGCTGGTCCATTACCGCCAGCAACTCGGCGGCTTTTTCCGGCCGCCCGGCACGGCGCTCACAACGGACCTGGAGGCTCCATACTCTCCAATATTTGGCCTGGAGTTCGCGCTGGGCCTGACGCTTGTACGCGACGCTATACCAGTCGAAAGGGCGAATACGCTGCAGCCGCCATTCATCTTCTCGAATCCCCTGCACGGCCATGGCTGCAACGCGCTCTGGGTCGCCGTTCTGGGCAAGCATGTGCTCGGCCTCATCGACCAGGGGACTAGGATCGGGCAACGCTGTCGGGCGCCGCTGCAGAGATGATTCCGGACAGGACGCCAGAAAGCGCTCTCTTTCGGCCTTCTCCTTCGACTCATCATGGAAGACCGATGACGAATAGATCTCCGCCAGCGACCGGTGTGCCGGCGTAAAGTCGGGATGATTGGCAACTATTTCCGTCATTTGCTGAATTGCAGAAGAAGTATTGCGCCCCATCAGGCTGCGCGTGTACAGATAGCTGTACGTCAGCTCGTCAGGGTGCTGCATGGAAAGAACCTGATATTCCTCGGTCAGTCTCCTCAGGTGACCTTCGATTCCGTATTGTTGGACCGCATCTTGATAGCGTTCGTTGACCCAGAGATCGCTCGGATGCTGCTGGCGAAGAGTGCGCAGCGGGGCAATCCCACGATCGAAGTCTGAAGGACCAACGACAACCACTTTGATCTTGTCGAGCTGGACGCGGATTTCGGGCGACGGGACACAAGGTTCTCCCTGTGCCCACGCGGGGGTCAGGAGTATCAGCAATGCGACGCTGGCCTGAATCAGCATCTGGCCAAAAACGGAGCGGATCGCGGAGAGCTTCACAACCTCCCTCCGCGATCCGGGGATAAACGAGCGGTCACTTTACAACGAACGCAGGAAGTTCAGCACATCCTGCATCTGCGAGCGGCTGAGCGAATTGAATCTGCGAACCACGTTGTTGGCCTCTGACCCGTTCGAAGAATGGGCCTGGATAGCCTGCAGCAGGTCCGAGGTCCGGCCGTCATGCAGGAAAAATACGCGCTGGCCGATACCCCAAAGCGGAGCGGTGCGGAACTGGTCCGGACCGGCCGCGCCCTGATTGATGCCGTCCGACAAGCGCGACCCCATGTGGTGGAGGGCGAAGTCGGAGAGGGGATGATAGGTAATGTTCGACATTCCGGCAAATTTCGACATGCCGGTCGTCAGAGTAGTGGTGTGACATAAGGCGCAGCCCACGCTGCTGAACAGGTTGGCTCCGTTCTTTGCCGAGGACGACATGGCAGCCGGCGTTGGCGGGGCGGAGAGCCGCATGAAGCCGGCGAAGTTCACCAGGTCAGATGACAATGCCGCTGCTGTGCCCATCGGGCTGCCATTGTCATCCATCTTGGTGGCATCTTCCGGCGATCCGTTGTACACGCAGCCTGCCACCGCCGCGCGCTCGTTGCCGAAGGCCTCATTCGATACTCCCTGTTCGACGTTATAGGCTTCGCCGGCAAAGATCATCAGCGACTTGTTCTGCGCTTTCCAGCCGAAGCGCGTAACCGTGCCGTCGTTGCCGCTGGTGTTAAGAGCGCCGCCAATACCGAGCTGAGATTTGATTTTCCGGTTGGCGGCCAGATTGGCCTGCAGGGTCGAGTCCGGAGTGGCTTCCACCAGACCGAGCCCAAAGGTTGGAGTTGGGATACGGAAGATCACATTGCGATTGGCCAGTTGCTGGGCGAAATTAGGTTGGGCCAATGTACACCCCTCCCCATCGGTTCGACCCGTGATCGTGTACAGACCATGGACCCCGCCATCCAGCGAACCGTCGGGGTTACGGATAAATCGAGCTTCCCGCACCGGGCCATCGGTAGTAATGAAGGAAGGAACCGTATTCTTGGCTCCATCCAGGACGGCTAATCCGACCTGGGGATTCGTGATCGGGCTGCTGCCGCCGACGGCTGGGAACGCGTGACATTGAGCACACCCGTTCCCGTTAAAGGTCGGCCCCAAACCCGCTCCTTCTTCCCCGGATATGGTTCCGCTCACTGAATCGACCTCCATGAAGTCGCTCCTGGCATCGTTAAAAAAGGATTGCAGTTCTGTACTTAGCCCAGGCAAAACTCCCCCGGCTCCTGCATCCCCCGCACGCGGCCCAGGATCTTTCTGAGCCGCAATAGTTTCTGTGTTCAAGATCACGGTCAAAGCGAGACCAGCAACTGCCAGCAAATTAACTCGTTTCAAACTGCACCTCCGTGCACGAGACGACACACCTGTGGCTCAGCCAGGTTGTTCACTACTTGGGAGAGGCGCGATTTTTTGGTTCTGCCGTTTCGACTACGCCAAAAGGTTTGGCGTCGCTGCTTTCAGTCGCCACGGCCTGGAAGTGGCTACAGGCACGGCTTTCCACGTACCGTGCCGAGCATTAAAAAACGTTAATGGAAAGTACGCCGCAATTGGAAACCTGTCAAGATGGCCGTTAGTACATCCCGACATGTGCAAAGCACCTCACCTTTCCAAGGACTCTGGCCACCGGGAAAAGGCAGGTCTCATGCTCTCAACAGAATCACTGACCGGATTTCTCCGTGCCATCCCACACCATCTTCCCGCCTACAAATGTTTTCACAACCCGGACATCGCGAATTTTTGCCGGGTCGATGCTAAGGATGTCGTCGCTAAGCAAGACCATGTCCGCCAGCTTGCCCGGCGTGATTGATCCTTTGTCTGTTTCCTGAAATTCAGCGTAGGCGGAACCCATGGTGTAAGCCTCAACCGCTTCCGCCACCGTCAGTTTCTGCTCGGGAAACCAGCCCTTGGGATTCTTGCCGTCGAGAGTCGCGCGAGTTACGGCGGCATAGAGGCCTAGCATCGGGTTGAGCGGGGCTACGTCCCAATCGGTGCCGAAGGCAAGGCGCACACCATGGTCCATGAAAGTACGGAAAGCATAGGTGCGGCTGGCGCGGTCGTGGCCGATGCGGCTTCGGCCCAGCGGCCGTCATCGATGGCGTGGTAGGGCTGCACCGAGGCAATCACGTGCAGTTGCGCGAAGCGGTCAAAATCTTTGGCCGCCATGTGCTGCGCGTGTTCAATGCGGAAGCGGCGGTCGCCGCTCGCCATGGGCCTTCACGATTTCGCTGTATAGATCAAGAATGATCGAAATGCCCTGGTCGCCAATGGCGTGCGTGCAAATCTGCAAACCGGCGGCATCGGCTTTCATCATGCGATCCCGCATCAGCGAAACCGGATGCATTTCGTCGGAGAGCAGGCCGCGGTTGTTGGGCTGATTGCTGAAGGGTTCGAAGAAGTATGCGGTGGCAGATCCCAGGGAGCCGTCGGCGTAGGCTTTGAGCGCGCCGATACGAAGATAGGGACCGCCAAAGGCACGCCGGATGCCAATTTTGACCTGATCATCCACCCCAGTAATCAAAGGTGCGGCATAAATGCGCGTGGTCAGTTGTCCCCGTTCCAGTAATTCCGAGTACACCGCGATGTCGGCGTATTCCGGATTCATGTGCTGCACGCTGGTCACGCCGAGTGAGGCCGCATGGGCCAGGGCGCGCTTTACTGCCCGCAAACGCTCATCGTGCGAGAGCGGCGGCGCGATCTTGTACACATAGTCCATGGCGGCGTCTTTCAATGCGCCGGTGGGATTGCCCTGCGGGTCGCGCACGATGACGCCGCCGGGAGGGTCAGGAGTCTTAGCTGTGATGCCCGCCAGTCGCAGCGCGACCGAGTTGGCCAGAGCCATGTGGCCGTCATAGCGACCCACAAATACGGGCGTATTCGGGCTGAGCGGGTCGATCAATTCCTTGGTGGGCATGGCCGCAGGAGTCCATTTGGTCTCGTCCCAATCGCCGCCTGTCACCCACTCGCCCTTTGGCGTCTGCTGGGCGCGCTCCCCGATGCGGCGCGCGAATTCCTCGGCGCTGGTGGCGTCGTTTAGTTGCACCCGGTCGAGAGCCAATCCGCCGTCCACAAAATGCACATGAGCGTCGTTGAATCCCGGCAGCAATAATTTGCCAGCGGCATCGATAATCCGGGTGCGAGTGCCGTGCCAGACTTCGACCTCTTGGTTCGAACCAACTGCCACGATGCGGTCACCCAGCACCGCAACTGCCTGGGCCGTGGGTTGGCTTTTGTCCACCGTCCAGATTTTGGCGTTGTAGATGAGGAGATCGGCTGCGGGCCGCGACTGTGCTCCGACATGCGGCGGCAGGATGAATAGCACAAACAGGCTGAGAAACGCCCCAACTCGACCCAGGGCACAACAAGAAGTGGTTTTCATTTTGTTTTGATTTTCCGCCTGGCGCCAGTGGGCTCGAGCAGAAGTTCGAACCCACGCGAGGAATATAAAGATACAGGATCAGCGCTAGGCTTGAAAGCTTCGCGAGGCGACGCCAACAAACTCAGGTTTTTCCTTAACACTTTTGTGCCCCGTCCGGCACGACCGAGCCATTGCCTTGGAGAATCGACGCATTTACTCTCGGCCATCGCAATTTAAATTTTATCTGGCCGGCTTGGACGCGGCATTGAGGCGCCAATGGAAAAGCCTCGCGCTTCTGGACATCCCAGGCTGGCAGACTCGAAATATGAATATGGCATCATCGACAGTCTATGGTTCACCCCATCCCCGGGTCAGGGTGCTGGTTGCAGACGATCACGAAGTGATGCGCCTGGGAATTCGCAATCTGCTTGAGGTCCGGCCGGGCTGGACCATTTGCGCGGAGGCCAACAACGGGCAGGAAGCGGTGGAAAAGACCCTTCAGTTTCATCCTGACGTCATCATCATGGACATCACCATGCCAGTGATGAACGGTCTCGAAGCGGCCAGTCAGATTACGAAGAAACAACCGCAAATCCCCGTCATTCTGTTCTCGTTGCACCTGTCCGACGATCTCTTTCGCCATTTCAAAGCCGACGGAATTCGCGGAGCGGTCGCCAAGGGAGATGCGGCGCGTGATCTGGTCCTGGCAGTGGAGACGGTGTTAGCGGGCGGAACATTCTTTCCCACCCGAAAAGCCGTTTCGAGCTGACTGAGGGTCACTGCGGAAGACTTACAGGAGGGGCAGACGCCGGCCGGTTATGGGGAGTTACCAGCGTCTGCCCTTCGCTCCTTCGCGTTGGGGTACTTCCATTAATACTTCTCTGCGGCCGGGGTCCGCTATCGGGGAAATGCTGTAGTCCGAACGGGAAAATTGCTGACAATATCTTACCGGCCGAACCGATGACTAGGTGGAATAGTCGGCGTTGATGCGAACGTATTCAGCCGTCAGATCGGTGGTCAGAAACTGAATAGACCCACTGCCTCGACCCAGAAAGATGCGAATCTCACAGCGCGGCTGGGCCAGTGCCTCATGCGCCCTCTTCTCGTCAAAGACGCATCCGACGCCCTTGCGGCACACCATTTGATTGCTGATCTGAATGCTGACCTGCGCCGGATCAACCGCTACCTCCGACCTGCCGACTGCGGCCAGAATGCGTCCCCAATTCGGATCGGCGCCCGCCCATGCGGTCTTCACCAGCAGCGAGTGGGCGACCGTTTGTGCCACTTGCCGGGCTTCCTCGCGATTCTTTGCCTGTTCGACGGATAGACGAATGACGTGCTTCACGCCTTCGCCGTCGCAGACAATCTGCTCGGCCAGCGACTGGCAAACCTGCAGACAGCGCTGCGGAAAATTCTTCCGCACCGAGGCTTGTTCAAACGCACTCCGCTTCGTCCGCTGGCCAGCAGCAGCACGGTATCGTTGGTGGAAGTGTCTCCATCAATCGAGATGCAGTTGAAAGTTTGCTCGCAGGCATCTCGCAAGACATCGTTTTAGCTCGGCAGGGCTGGCTGCCGTGTCGGTGAATAGATACACCAGCATGGTGGCCAGTTGCGGATGAATCATGCCCGCACCCTTGGCGATACCCAGCAACGTTCACCGCGGATTTTCCCGAAGCGAAAGGTTGCCGAGGCCAACTTGGGCCGCGTGTCGGTGGTCATGATGGCCCGGGCAAAGTCGGCAACTCCCTGCTTCGTGGCTGCGCGCGCGGCCGTCAGTTCGGGCAGCTTCGAGACTATTTTCTCTACCGGCAAGAGGAACGCCGATGATGCCGGTCGAGGAGGGAAAAACTTCGCTGGCGTGCACATCCCAGCAGTCTGGCCAGATTCCCGGCAAACCTGCTGGCAGGCCTGGATTCCGGCTTTGCCGGTGGCGCAGTTGGCGTTGCCGGAGTTCACGATCACAGCCCGCACCCGGCCGCGGCTGGCAGCCAGCGACGCGCGACCCACCTCCAGAGGCGCGGCTACGACGCGGTTCTTGGTGAACACGGCGGCCGCAGTTGTGCCCGGACAGGCTTCGACCAGCGCGAGATCAGGCCGGCCGCTGGCTTTGATTCCGGCGCAGGCTGCACGAGAAAGCTGAAGCCGGCGGGAAGACTAAATGTTTTGCTGGGGAAGACCGCGAAGCTTGTCATACCTCGATCTTCACCAGCCAGTTGGCTGGCTCAGGAAGCATGGCGAATTTGGGCAACTCGCCGCGCACCATGGCGACTTCATCGCAATTGATGGAAGCGCGGGCAGACGCAGCAATCTTTGTGGATCTTGTCGGGCAGGTCTTCGCGCTGGGCCACGGTGAATCCCAAGCGAGCGAAAAATTCCGGCATGCGGGTAAACAGGCAGATGCAGCTGACGTTGTGTTTCTCGGCCTGTGCCAGCAGAGCTTTCACCAGGCGCTTGCCGCCGCCCGAGCCCTGGCGCGCGGGATCGACGGTGATGGAGCGAATCTCCGCCAGGTGCGGGCCATAAAGGTGCAGCGCGCCGCAGCCGATGATGTGGCCGTGATCCTCCAGCACCACGAAGTCGCGGACGTTCTCGCAGATCTCGGCAAAGGTGCGCGGCAGCAGCGTGCCATCGCCGGAGTAAGCCGCGATCAGCTCATGAATCTGTTCGGCATCGGGCAGAAGGGCTTCACGCGTGCGCATGGACGTCCTCCCGCATGGCTTCCAACTTTCGCCTGGCCTCGGCGATGGCCTGCCGCACTCGTGCCGGCGCCGTTCCACCGGGGACATCGTGGAATGGCCAGCACAGACTGCAGAGTCAGAGCAGGAATAAAAATCCTGATCAAACGCGGGATTCAACTGGCGCAATTCCTCCAGCGGCAGATCTGCCAGCTCGCAATTTCTTTCGACGCAGGTTTGCACCGCTTTGCCAACTAATTCATGGGCCAGGCGGAAAGGAACTCCGCGCCGCACCAGGTAAGTGGCGCCGGCCCAGGCATTCATGAATCCGGACTGCGCGGCTTGCTGCATGCGGTCGTGATCGAATTCCACGGCTTTCATCCAGCCGGATGCCAGCGGCAGCAGCGCAGAGCACGGTGCCGGCGGCGTCAAAAAGCGGCTGCTGGGTTTCCTGCAAGTCTTTGTTGTAGGCCAGGGGCAGGCCCTTCACCGTGACCATCAGGGCGGTCGCGTCGCCGATGACGCGTGCGGCTTTGCCGCGCGACAAGTTCGAGCAGGTCAGGATTCATCTTTTGCGGCATGGCGCTGCTGCCGGTGGAGTAGGCTTCCGGCAATCGGATAAAGCCAAATTCCTGCGACGAAAACAAGATCATCTCTTCCGCCCAGCGGCTTAGATGCACGGCCAGAAGTGAGAGCGTTCACGAACTCCAGAACAAAATCGCGATCGCTGGTGGCGTCGATGCTGTTGGCGGTCGGGGCATCGAAGCCCAGGTCGTCCGCCATGGCGCGGCGATCGAGCGGCAGCGTGGCGCCCGCCACGGCGCCCGAGCCCAGCGGAGAAAGATTCAGCCGCTTGCGGCAATCGGCGAGCCGCTCCGCGTCGCGCAGAAACATTTCCACGTAGGCCAGCAGCCAGTGCGCGACCAGCACCGGCTCGGCGCGCTGCAGGATGCGTGTAGGCAGGCATGGCCGCGTTTCCCGCCTGCTCAGCGCGGTCGACAGAGATGCTCAGCCAATCCGCAAGATCGGCGCGCAACTGGTCAATCGAGGCCCGAACATAGAGGCGGAGGTCGGTCGCAATCTGTTCATTGCGGCTGCGGCCGCTGTGCAGCTTGTATCCCGTGTCGCCAATCAGCGCGACCAGTTGCTTCTCGACAAAGTGGTGCACGTCTTCCGCTTCGTTGTCGTCGAGAAAGGCCGGCGACGCCGCGCTTTTTCGCCAATCTGCGTCAAGGCCCTGAAGAATGGCGATCAGCTCGCTCGAAGACAAGACTCCCGCATTCTTCAGCGCTGAAGCGTGGGCGCGGCTGGCGGCCAGCTCTTCCCGCAGCAACCGCCGGTCGAAGTCGAACGATCGCTGCCAGCGCTCGAAGTCGGCATCGAGCGGCTGGCGGAATCGTCCTGACCACATCTTCATCGTGTTACCTCGGGCTTCGCGGCGTCGGCGCGGAGCCGGGCCCGCGAGCGCGACGGCAGCCCCAGGATGCGAATGAATCCCTCCGCATCTTTCTGGTCGTAGCTGTCGCCCATGGTGAAGGACGACAGATCGGTGCGGTAGAGCGAATTCTCGGACTGCCGGCTGACCACCGACACGTTTCCCTTGTAGAGCGCGAGCGTCGTAGTCCCCGTGATGTCCTGCTGCGTGTTGTCGACAAATGCATCGAGCGCTTCGCGCAACGGAGTGAACCAGAGACCGAAATAGACGAGCTCCGCATATTTCAGCCCAACGTGCTGCTTGAAGTGCATGAGATCGCGTTCCAGGCACAACGCTTCGAGCTCCCGATGCGCGGCAATCAGCAGAGTGCCGCCCGGGGTCTCGTAACAGCCGCGCGATTTGATGCCGACGAAACGGTTCTCCACCAGGTCGATACGGCCGATGGCATTGCGACCGCCAATCTCGTTCAGCAGCTCGACCAGCGAAACCGGATCGAGCTTCATGCCGTTCACCGAAACCGGGGTTCCCTTCTCAAAACCAATGACCACCTGCTCTTCGCGGTCGGGAGCTTCCTGCGGCGAACGGGTCAATTGCCAGGTGCTGGGAAGCGGAGCGTTGCCGGCATCCTCCAGCTCCCCGCCCTCGTGGCTGATGTGCCACAGATTGCGATCGCGGCTGTGAATCTTCTCCCGGCTCGCGGTAACGGAGATTCCTCGCTTCTCGGCGTAGTCGAGGCAGTCTTCGCGCGACTTCAGGGTCCATTCCCGCCAAGGCGCGATCACTTTGAGTTCCGGTGCCAGCGCCTGGTAGGCGAGTTCGAAGCGCACCTGATCGTTGCCTTTGCCGGTGCAGCCGTGCGTCACCGCCGTCGCGCCCTCACGCAGGGCCACTTCCACCTGGTGTTTCGCAATCACCGGACGCGCCAATGAAGTCCCCAGCAGATACTTATGTTCGTACACCGCGCCTGCTCGCAACGCGGGGAACACGTATCCCGTGAGAAATTCCTCGCGCATATCTTCGACGACAACTTTGCTGGCGCCGGTCTTGTATGCCTTCTCGACGACGGCTTCGATGTCGTCTCCCTGGCCCACATCTCCGACCATGGCAATCACGTCGTAGGCGTAGTTTTCCTTCAGCCAAGGAATGATGATGGAGGTGTCCAGGCCTCCGGAGTAAGCGAGCACTACTTTTTCAGCCATTTGCGCTCCTCGAATTCGAGCGGCCCACCTTGCCGCCGAGCAGTAACAACAGAATGGCCTTCTGCACGTGCAGGCGGCTTTCCGCCTGGTCAAACACTACGGAGCGATCGCAATCCATGATTGCGTCCGTGATTTCCATTCCGCGGTGCGCGGGCAAACAGTGCATGAAGACGGCGTGAGGCGCCGCGCCAGCCACGAGCTTTTCGTTTACCTGATAGGGCGGGAAAATCTGGTTCCGCACCTGCTCTTCGTGCTCGTGACCCATGCTGGTCCAGGCATCAGTATAGACCGCGTCCGCCCCGTCCACGGCCTGGTTGGGATCGTTGAGGATTTCGATGACCGCGCCGGTCTGCTGCGCGAGGTCGCGGGCATCAGCGACAATTTGGGCGTCGCATCCATAACCCTCCGGCGTTGCGATGCGAATGCGGGAACCGAGAGTTGCTGCAGTCAGCAGAAGAGAATGGGCCACGTTGTTCCCATCTCCCACATAAGCGAGACAGATTTTCTTCAGATCGCCGAATCGCTCCAGCAGGGTGAAGTAGTCGGCCAGCGCCTGGCAGGGGTGCTCGAGATCACTGAGCGCGTTGATCACTGGAATGCAGGCGTGCTCGGCCATTCCTTCCACCGTGCCGTGGGAGTAGGTGCGCAGAACAACGGCGTCCACCCAGCGTTCCACGTTGTGCGCGATGTCACTCAACTTTTCACGCGCATCGAGGCGGCCAGCGGTCTGGTCCATGAAGAAAGCATTGCCGCCCATGCTGGCCATCCCAGCTTCGAAGGTGAGCCGGGTGCGCAGGGATTGCTTTTCGAAGAACATCACCATCTGCTTGCCGGCAAGCGCAGTCCGGAAATTCGAGGGACGCGCCTTCAACAATCCCGCGAGATGAAAAATAGTTTCAATCTCAATCGGGCTGAGATCACGGATCGAAATAAGGTCGCGACCCGGAAAGGTCGAGGTTGCCGGGGGAGTTGCGGCCTGCGTAGTTTGAAATGGCTGGCTGCTCACTATGATTGACTCCTTCTGCTGGGCTTTGCGCTGCCGGTCAGATGCTTGTTGGGTTGAGTGGACGAAAGCGCCGTGTCGAGGGCACGGACCACCAGATCCACGTGCGCTTTCTGAATAATGTAGGGCGGCAGAAAACGAAGTACCGTATCCTGCGTACGATTAATGAGGATGCCGCGATCGAGCAACTGCGCCACCACGGCCTTTGCCCGGTCGGCAGAATCCAGATTCATCCCCAGCATCAAACCCATGCCGCGAATTTCGCGGACGCCGTTGTGTTTGGCCTTGAGCCCTTCCAGTTTGGCGTGGAAGTAATCTCCGGTCTGGCGTATGTGCCCTAGCATGCCATCGAGCACGCGTAAGAATTCGATGGCCACGGCACAGGCCAGCGGCCCGCCGCCGAAGGTAGTCCCGTGCATTCCGGGATGCATGCCGCTGGCCACGCGGTCGGTGGTCAGCAGCGCTCCCAGCGGAAGGCCGGCCGCCAGCGGCTTGGCAACGGTCACGATGTCGGGCTGAATCCCGTAGTGCTGGTAGGCGAAGTATTTGCCGGTGCGGCCCAGGCCGCATTGGATTTCGTCGAGAATCAGCAGCGCGCCGGTGCGATCGCACAACTGCCGCGCCGTCTGGAGAAATTCAGCACTGAGCGGACGGATTCCGCCCTCACCCTGAATTGTCTCCAGGCAAACGGCGCAGACGCTGCCGTCAAATTGCCGCTTGAGATCGTCTACATCGTTGAAGCCAACAAACCCGACTCCGGGCACCAGCGGCGCGAACGGATGTCGGTACTTTTCCTGCCCGGTCGTGGCTAACGAGCCGAAGGTACGACCATGAAAAGAATTTTCCAGCGCCAGCAATCGCCACTTGGCTTTGTGGCCATTATTGTTCTGCGTGCGGGCAAAGGCGCGGGCCAGTTTGAGCGCCCCTTCCCAGGCCTCGGTGCCGCTGTTGCAGAAAAACGCCTTGTCTAAGCCGGAGATCTTAGTCAGCCGCTTCGCCAGCTCCGCCTGGTACGGGTGGAAAAACAGGTTCGAGACGTGAATCAGGCGGCCAGCCTGGCGCTTCAACGTCGTCTGAATCACAGGGTGTGCGTGTCCCAGCGCGTTGACACCAATCCCGCTCAGAAAGTCGAGGTAACGCTTGCCCTCCGAATCCCACAGATAGACGCCGCGCCCGCGCTCGAAGAGCACACGCTGGCGATCGTACGTAGGAAGCAACAGCTTGGATTCAGAACGAACAACGGTGGCGAGGCTCATGCGACAATCACCTCCGTGCCACCGTCCAGCTTGGTCAGATAAAACTGCGGCAGAGCGTCCGCCTGCGCCGCTGGCAGGATGCGTACCCGGCCCACGCCCTTGCGCAGAGCCTGTCCGCAGGCCTCAAGCTTGGGCAGCATGCCGCCGGCAATCACCGCGCTCTCGACCATTCCCGGAATTTGCTTGGTATTCAGCCAAGGCATGACTGCGCCCTCGGCATCCTTCACACCGGCAACGTCAGTGAGGAAGATGAGGGTGTCAGCGTGACAGGCGACGGCGCAGGCAGATGCCATCTGGTCCGCATTCACGTTGTAATATTCGCCATCCGAAGCCAGAGCCACTGAGGACAGCACAGGAATTCCACCGAGGCCCCAGATGGCTTCAAGCCAGCGCGACTCCACCGAACAGATCTCTCCCACGTATCCCAGGTCGTAGCCCTGCGTCTGCTTTTTGCGGGCCCGGAACGCCATACCGTCTCCGCCGCAGAGTCCGATCGCGGGACGTCCAGCGGCAACGATGGCCGCGACCAAACTCTTGTTCACGATTCCGGCCAGGACCATCAACGCCACGTCGCGGGTCTCCGCGTCGGTAATGCGCAGGCCATTTACGAAATCGCTTTCCTTGCCCAGAAGTTTGAGCGTGCGAGTAAGCGCCGCACCACCGCCATGGACGACCGTGACTTTGTGGCCGTCTTCCGCCAACTCCACAATGGCGCGAGCGCACTTGTGCAGCGTGTTCTTGTCTTCCAGTGCGGCGCCGCCCAGCTTGATTACAATCTTCACTGCAGGCCTTCCTGTTCCTTAAACCCATACATGAGATTCATGTTCTGAACTGCTTGTCCGGCCGCGCCCTTAAGCAGGTTGTCGATACACGACACCAGCACCAGGCGGCGACCGTCTTTGGCCAGACAAAAGCCGAGGTCGCAGTAGTTGGTGTGAAGCGAGAACTGTATCTGCGGCAGCTTCGGGGTCGCGAAAACACGGACCCACGGCTTGCCGTTATAGAAATCGTGGAAGCACGATTCCACCTCCGCCGCTTTCATCTCCTGCTTCAGATGAACATAGATGGTGGAAAGGATTCCTCGTGGAATCGGCAGCAAGTGTGGAGTAAAAATCAGTTCTCCTGAGTCCAGTTTCAACTGCTCAAGAATCTCTCCCACATGGCGATGCCCGAAGACCGAGTAGGCGGACAGATTGTCGGCCACCGAAACGAAGTGGGTGCGTGCCGTCGCTTCCTTGCCCGCGCCCGAGACGCCGGATTTGGAATCCGAAATGATTCCCTTCTCGCGATCTACGATGTCCGCCGCTAGCAGCGGGGCCAGAGCAAGAATCACCGAAGTGGCGTAGCAACCGGGATTGGCCACCAGCGCCGCTCCCGGAAGGCAATCGCCGTTCAGCTCAGGAAGGCCGTACACCGCCTTCTTCATGAGATCGGCCGCGGTGACCACATCGGCATCGTGGAAGCCATAGACGGCGCGGTTTTGCGCCTCGCGCAAACGCCACGCGCCGCTGAGATCCACTACGCGCAGGCCATGCGCAATCGCTTCCGGCACCAGGGCGCGAGATACTTCGTGCGGCGTGGCCAGAAACAACAGCTCGATCTTCTGCCGCTGCAATTCAGGCCACGACCACGGCTGCAGCGGGTAACCGCCATTGCCGGAGATGACGGGATACATGTCCGCGAGATTCACCTCCACGGCTGTGTCGCCGCAACGCTGAAGCATCACCGGAGTTTCCACGCCGGGATGGCGCAGCAGAAGGCGGGCCAGTTCGAAGCCGGAGTATCCGGTCGCACCCAGGATTGCGGTTTTGAGCTTGGACGCCATCAGGCGAGCATCTCCTGAATGCGGGCGGCCAGGACCTTTGCGCCCCGGTTGTCCGAGCACACCATCAATATTGTGTCGTCGCCTGCGATGGTTCCGATGGCTTCCTCCCAATCCTGTCCGTCGAGCGCGGCGGCCACGGGCTGCGCGCTGCCTACCGTCGTCTTGATCACCAGCAAGTTTTGCGCCGCTTTCACTTCCAGCACAAACTCTCTCACCAGTCGCGAGACTGGCGGCAAAGCCGGTTCCGATACCGCTTCGCCGGACAGCACGTACCCGGCTCCTGTCTTCACCAGGCCCAGCTCGTGAATATCGCGAGAGAGCGTCGCCTGCCCTACCTTCAAACCACGCTTACTCAAAACACGCTGAAGATCTTCCTGGCTGCTGACTGAGCTGCGCTCCAGCACTTCCAGGATGACCTTTTGTCGCAGCGGCTTGCTCATGAATGACTATTCATCATATTGAATAATTATTCATCTATGGTAATTGGTATGGGGCGGGTGTCAAGTAGAAATTTCGATACGGGCAATCGAAATGTAGGCGCGAGCGTTCCCGCTCTTGCGGGGGTTACGGCGGAACTCGTAACCGAGGATGAAACCAGCAATCTGCTTAGCGATAAGGAAGCGCTGTTACCAGCCCTGCACCAGCGTGGACGCTCGCGCCTACATTTGAAATCACTGCCAGGCACCTTCGGCCTGGCACATCGCCTGCGAGGTATTCGCGACTGCCGGTTCCGGTCGAGAACAAAGCCCGGTGCAGGCGCTGCACCGCTTCCACCGCCCGCGATTCGTCCACCAGGAAGCTGATGTTCCGCTCCGAGGCGCCCTGGCAGATCATGCGCACGTCAATGTCGCCGATGGCACGAAATGCTTGGCTGGCGATTTCCGGACGGCGTCGGACCTGCTCTCCTACCAGGCAGACTAGCGCCTTGTGGTTTTCCCAGCGGACGTTGGCCATCCCTTTCAGTTCTTCGGCGATCGCCGGCAGGCCCGAGACCGAGCTGACCAGCAGCGCCAGGCTGCCGCGCGAGGCCGAAAGCAAGTCCAGACTGTGCTGATGACGTTCGAACACGTCGAAGACCTCGCGCAGCAGTTCGGGCGCAAACCAGCGCACCGGCTCCACGTCCACGATGGCCACGCCTCGTTTCGCAGTGATGGCCTTGACACCGTCGCTGGTTCGCAGTGCGCCACGATTTCGGTGCCGGGGCACTCCGGATTGCGCGAATTGAGCACCCACACCGGAATGTTGCTGCGCATGGCGGGCACCAGCGTGGCCGGGTGCAATACTTTGGCGCCGAAGTAGGCCAGATCGGCCGCTTCATCGAAGCTCATGCGTGCGACCCGGCGGGCGTCTGGACAAAGGTTCGGATCAGTGGTCATGATGCCATCCACGTCAGTCCAGATCTCGATTCGGCTGGCGTGCAGGCCGGCGCCGACGATCGAGGCGCTGAAATCGGAGCCGCCGCGACCCAGCGTGGTAGGGATGCCGTCCCGGGTCGCGCCGACGAACCCGCCCATCACTGGGACCTGCCCCGCTTCCAACAGCGGCAGCACGACCGCGTTCAGCCGCTGGTTGGTCTCTTCCCACAGGGGCGTGGCCCGGGTATGCGCGGCATCGGTAACGATGCACTCTCTGGCATCAACCAAAGCGGCGTCCACGCCGGCAGCCCGCAACGCGGAGTGCACCAGTTTGACGATAGGGCTTCGCCGCCCCCAAAAGACTGTCCTGCGACGCACGTAGTCAAGGCCTTCTCCGAGGCAATCTCGGACACCATATTGTCCAGCGCACTGAATTCTTCCGCGAACTCGCGGACAGGCAGCCGCGTTCGTCGCCCTCTGCCAGAGTCGCCAGCCACGGTTTCATGGCGCAGCTGGAGGGCTTGAAGAGTTTCCCGGGCGGAATCCAGCCGTCCTGCGGCCGCTGCTCCGCCCGCATTCATCAACTGGTCGGTGACTTTGGCCAGCGCGCTGACCACCACTACCGGACGTTGGCGAGAGGGCCGCGCCACCAGCCGGCACAACCGGCGAATCGCGGCCGCGTCCTCCACCGAAGTACCCCCGAATTTCATGACTACGCATTCGAAACCCGGGCTTGCCGCTTCCCTGCTCGCTTCTGATAGATCGTTCATTTTCATCTCCCTTGTGTTTCGCAAGTTGATCTTTCTGAAAAATGACGGCGGACAAATAAAAAACCCACCGGCCAGTTGCCTTCTGGCGGTGGGTCTTTGTAAGCCGTTAAAACTTTGTGTTTCTCAGCTCACCTGACGCCCTCCCCCAGAAGACACGCTAATTCGCTTCGACGTGCCTGTGCCCATCGATGTAATTCGCTTAGCCTTCTGGGAAGTTGCTTTCATAGGTTGCTGTCCGCGGAGCGCGGTCTAGTTATGTTGCTCCCGGCCCAATCTCGTGTCCGGAGTCTCCTCCGGTTTGAATTCTTCAAAGAATTGCATCAGCCGATCAAGCAATCTGCGCCTGCCTCCGATGACATGGAGGCCGCTCTCGTGCTGATGCTCTTCCAGGATTTTGTTCAATCCGCTTTCCAGTTCTCTCATGCCGCACTCCCTCAGCTGGGTTCAAGTTACTTTGATAACCGGATACCACAGCGATCAAAAGCTTCTGAGGCTTCTGCATGAAGAGTAGCAACTCTCTACGCCAAAAAGAAATCTGAAATTGTGATTCGCCACATCGACAAATTCGATCAGCCCACATGCCTCATTTTGGGAGGCCCTGACCGCTGAAAACGCTCACTTTGAGGCTGTGGCCAGCTGTCGAACCGTACTGATGAAGGTGGTAGTAGCGCGGGTGTGGGTGCGGTCGCGCCGGTATGCAATGCCCAGCTCTCGCCATAATTCCTGGTCCCGGATGGGAATCAGTTTCACCCGTCCGGCGAGCACCTGGTCCTTGGCAAAACTGGAGCTGATCAGCGAAACTCCCAGCCCCGCGGCCACAAAGCTTTTGATCATGCCCACGCTGGGCAGTTCCATTCGTACCTGCAGGTGGGAAGCATAAGGACGGAACAGCTTGTCCATCACCCTGCGGCTATAACCGGTCTTGGGCAGCAGCAAGGGCTGTTTGGCAACCTCGCTGACCGGCACTACGTCGAGCTTGGCCAAGGCGTTTTGCGGACTCACCATCAGCATCAGCTGATCGCGGAAAATGGAGTGGGTCTTCAGGCTGGCCGACTTCACCGGCAGGGTCACGATGCCCACGTCGATGCTTCCATTTTCCAGCTTCTCGACAATTTTGTAGCTGAAGTTGCGATAAATGCTGATCTGCACGCCGGGATATAGATGGCAGTATTTGGCGAAAACGTCGGGCAGCACGTACAGGCAGGTGGCCTCATTGGCGCCGATGACCAGCGTGCCGCGAGGACTGGTGCCCTGATCGGCTACGGCCAGCAGAGACTCGTCCCGCATCTGCAGCAGGCGTTCGGCATAGGCGAACAGCACTCTGCCGGCGGGCGTGAGGGTCACATCCTTCCCGGAACGGTCGAGCAGGCGGTCTCCGTACTCCTGCTCCAGTTGACGGATCTGGGCGCTGACCGCGGACTGGGAGCGGAAAACTTTCTGCCCGGCGCGGGAAAAGCTTCCCAGCTTGGCCACTTCCAGGAAAGTCACTAGCTGATCAAAGTCCATGGGTAGTCGAAGATTATAGCGGACAACTTAGCGGATTGATAAGTCTTGCCGAAGATGGGGGAAGATGGGGTGTGGAGAAGCTGTCAGCGGTTTCTTTCTTCACACCACCGCGATGACGCGTGCATCCGCGGACTGAGGTACATACACTGCCGTCGGTCGCGGCACGGACGCCGGCTGCCGCTTGAGCCGGGGCAGGATGGCGGCCCACGTCTCCGCCACCGTGCAGGGCAGAACAAGAGGTTCCACCCGCAAAAACGGCAGAGGAGCAGCGGAATTCAACAACACCATGGCACGCGGGCTGCCGGTGAGGCGCAAATGTTTCCGCAATACCCGGCGCAGCCAAAGTTCTTCCCTGACCTCGACGGGAGCCAAACGGACCGACTGCTGGTTGTATCCGTATCCTCCAATCGAATCGCGCAGAACATAGGCCAGGCCCCCGGTCATGCCCGCACCCAGGTTCATTCCCGCCGGACCCAGAATGACGGCCACGCCCGCGGTCATGTATTCGCAACCGTGTTGTCCCACGCCTTCCACCACTGCGAGAGCGCCGCTATTGCGCACCGCGAAGCGCTCGCCCACCCGGCCCGCGACGTACAGTTCTCCCCCGGTGGCGCCATACAGCAGGGTGTTGCCCGCGAGCACATCGCCCCGCAGCGACGCTTTCTCTCCGCCAGTGATGGCAATCGTGCCGCCGGATAAACTCTTACCCACATAGTCGTTGGCTTCGCCTACCAGCCGGAAGTTCAGGCCCTTGACCAGGAATCCGCCGAAAGTCTGCCCCGCGCTGCCGACAAACTCATATTTCAAAGACGCATCCGCCGGCGTTTCCGCCTGGCGCAATATCTCTCCACTCAAATGGGCGCCGATGGCGCGATCGGAGTTGGTGATCCGGTAACGACGGCGGCGTGCAACTCGGGTATCAGGGTCGCGAACGATGGTGCAATTCAACTCGCGATACAGACTGCTCTTGTCTTCGACCGGGCAAGCTGGATGGCTGGAAGAAACGATGTCATCCAGCAGCCCGCCCAGCGTTCGTTCAGCCTGCGGGGTACGGGGTCGCAGGCGTTCCGCCTGGCCCACGATGTCATCGATCGAGTGAGCGCCAAGAGAGGCCAGCATTTCGCGGACATCCGCAGCCACCGCCCGGAAGTAGGTCTCGACCATTTCGGGTTTGCCGGTGAAGCGGGTGCGCAGCTTTTCATCCTGGGTCGCGATGCCTACCGGACAGGTATTGAGGTGGCATTGTCGAGCCATGACGCATCCCAGTGCCAGCAAAGAGGCGGTGCCAAAACCGAATTCCTCCGCCCCCAGAAGCGCACCGATAATAACGTCGCTCGCGAACTTGAAACCGCCGTCCACCCGCAGGCGGACGCGGCTGCGCAACCCAGCTCTCACCAGGGCAGCGTGAGCGTCCCGCAATCCGACTTCCCAGGGGAGGCCGGTGTTCTTGATAGAAGTAATCGGAGAAGCTCCGGTGCCGCCGTCGTGGCCGCTGATGGTGATGACGTCAGCCCCCGCCTTGGCCACCCCCGTGGCGATGATTCCGACCCCGGCGCTGGCTACCAGTTTCACGCCAATTCGCGCCCCCGGATTGATCGCCCGCAGGTCGTAGATCAGTTGCGCCAGGTCCTCGATGCTGTAGATGTCATGATGCGGCGGCGGCGAAATCAGCATCATCCCCGGCACCGCGTGCCGCAGCCGCGCGATGTACACGGATACCTTGCTGGCGGGGAGCTGCCCCCCTTCGCCGGGCTTGGCGCCTTGCGCAATCTTGATTTCGAGTTCGTCGGCGTGCACCAGATATTCCGCGGTCACACCGAAGCGCGCTGATGCCACCTGCTTGACGCGGTTATTGGCCTCGCTGCCGTTGCGGTAAACCTCAGGATCCTCGCCGCCCTCGCCGGTATTGCTGCGACCGCCCAGACGGTTCATGGCAACGGCGAGAGTGTTGTGGGTCTCCGGCGAAATCGCACCCAACGACATAGCTTGCGTGCTGAAGCGGCCAAGAATGGAAGCTTCGGTTTCGACCTCGTCGATGGACAACGCCTTGTCCGGCACTATCTCCAACAGGTCTCGGACGGCGACGGGTTCTCTCTGCTGGCCGAGCTCCCTGAAGGCACGATGATTTTCCTCGGTGGGAAATTTGATATAGCGATGCATTCGCCGCACCAGCTCAGGCGAGCTGGCATGCTGCTCTCCCTGGTGGCGAAAGCGATAGAGCCCGTGGTCCTGCAATTTCGCGGTGACCGTCATCGTAGGAAAGGTCAGCGAAAACACCGAATCGTGACGATCGAGACAATCCTGCAAGAGCTCGGTCAGGCCTTTGCCCGCAAGTGAGCAGCTCGCATCTTCGAAAAATCGGTCGCACACATCGGGATCGAGACCGATGATCTCGAACAGATGACTGTTACGGTAACTGGCGATGGTCGAGATGCCCATCCGCGCGATCACTTTGCGCAGCCCCTTCTCCACCGCAGCGCGATAGGCAG
The DNA here is from genome assembly GCA_963779255.1 of Terriglobia bacterium. Lineage (GTDB taxonomy): Bacteria > Acidobacteriota > Terriglobia > Terriglobales > Acidobacteriaceae > JAIQFF01. Next base: position 36,777 of record CAVZXU010000041.1, read on the forward strand.
CCGCACCGCCCGGCTTCATGTGCGCCGCCTGTTCCAGCGCCAGATAGGGAAACACGGCGCTCGCGCCCGCCGCCACCAGTAGTGCCACGTGATGGGTGTCGATGACTTGTCCGCTCTCGATCACCAGCGGAACGTCCTGGAGACCAGCCTCGACCATCGCTTTCCAGGCCGCGGCCAGGGCCAGTAGCGCCGGCAGTGCTACTTGCTGTGTACCCACACCACGGTCGGTCAGCAGAATGAGGCCGGGAGGATTGGCCGAGGCCGTCTTTATGTTTTCCTCCAGCCGCGCCAGCGTGGCCTTGGCATCCTCTACTCCATTCTCTGCCTGAAACGTGATGGGGATCCGATCAGTCGTTCCCAATTCTTTTTGCAGCAGCCGTAATTGCCCGCCATCGAGCAATGGCGAATCGAGCGCGGCCCTGCCCAGAAATACTTTCAGCGACATCACGTGACTCTCACGCAGAGAATCAATGGGAGGATTCGTGACTTGCGCGAAGCGCTGCTTGCAATAGTCCCACAGCGGCCGCCGCAAGCTCGACATTGAAGCCGGCGGCGCGTCATCGCCCATGCTCCAGACGGCTTCCTGCCCCTGTTCCACCAGTGGCTGAAACAGTAAGCGGAACTGATCTTCGCTCCAGCCCAGTGCCGCCATGGCCTGCTTGGGTTCGGGTGTGATCTCCAGGAATGGTTCATCGGTCGGAGCGACCAGCACAGCAGGCGCGGATGAGACGGCGCGTATTCCCTGGCGCAATTGCAGCGAGTTCATGGGGCGGACGAACTCTCCGCTCTCCGGATTCAACAGCAGAACTTCTCCCGGCCCCAGCCGCTGCCTCTCGGCGATCTCTTTGTCGTGCAAATCGGCAATTCCTACCTCGGAGCCAACCACCAGCAACCCGTCCGCGGTCAGGGTGTAGCGCAGCGGACGCAGCCCATTGCGGTCAAGCTTCGCGCCGATGGTGCAGCCGTCGGTGAAGATCAGAGCCGCCGGCCCGTCCCACGGCTCCTGCACGCGGGCTTGCTCTTCCAGAAAATTTCGCAGTTCCGGCGCGGCCTCGGGCGAACGCTCCCACGCCGGAGGCACCATCGATAGCATGGCCTCTGCGGGGCTATAGTCGCGACGCAGGAAAAGTTCAAAGCCATTGTCAAAGCTGGCCGAGTCGCTTACTCGCTCTTCCAGCAGACGAACCTGGTCCGAGAGTCCCAGTTCATGACGCAATGCCGGCGCCTTGGCGCGCAGCCAGCGCCGGTTGCCGCTGATCGTGTTGATCTCGCCGTTGTGCGCCACAAACCGGAACGGTTGCGCCAGCGACCAACTAGGCTGGGTGTTGGTGGAGTAGCGCTGATGAAAGATGGCAAAACGACTTTCAAAATCCGGGTCGCGCAAGTCGGAGTAAAACGCCGGCAGCTGGAAAGGCGTCAGCAGCCCTTTGTAAACCACCGTACGGCAGGACAGTGAACAGAAATAGGTTCCGAGAGGAGCCTTGGCCTCGGCTTCCTTGCGGAAACGGAAGAGAAGCATTTCAAGGTTCTGCGTTTCTGATCGGGGAGCGAAGAAGCATTGCTCGATGACGGGCAGGGCATCGTGAGCCCGAGGGCCGACAACTTCCGGATGGATCGGCACCGAACGCCAGCCCAGGCATTTCAGGCCGCGCCGCTTCGCCTGGGTCTCGATAACTTTGCGCGCCGTGTCTTCTTGGCCTGGCGGCATAAAAACCATGCCCAGCCCGAAGACCGCGGGCAGTTTGATTCCGGCCTGACGCGCATGCTTGCGGATCAACTTGTCTGGGATACGAGTCAGCAGACCTGCGCCGTCGCCGCTTCGTCCATCGGCATCCACACCTCCGCGATGCGCCAGGCGGACCAGCGCTTTGAGGGCGCGATCTACGATCTCGCGCGAAGCCGCACCGTCAATTCGGGCGACCAGGCCGACACCGCAGGCGTCGTGGTCTGTGGTCAGTTGACTCGGACTCATCTTTACAGTGTTTATCGTCAATCGAGCATGGAAGTACAATCGAGAATTTCGATGGGGCTAATGGATTTTTCGGGGAGTCACGTCCAAGGCGTTAGCCACAAGGAAACGAAGGTATACGAAGGGAAACCCTGGACTTAAGCAGGCTTTTCTTCCTAAACCTTCGTGTCCTTCGTGGTTGACGAATTTGACTACTCTTCAACGCTAAATGAGCTTTTGGCTTGGGAATTCTTGATCCCTACCAGGGGCACGATCTCGGCCGGCGCCGTGACGTGCAGTCCGCACTCGGTCTTCTCAGACCCGGCCCAACGCCCGGCCCGCGTACTTTCTCCCGGACGGATGGCCCGGGTGCAGTGGGTGCATCCAATGCTGGGATAGCTCTTGTCATGGAGCGGGTTGTAGGGGACATTGTGCTTGAGCGCGTGACCCCACACCATCGCCGAAGTCCAGTCGGCGATCGGATTGATCTTCAGCAGTTGAAACTTTGAGTCCCACTCCACCTTGCGGGCGGAGGCTCGCGACGAAGTCTGGTCGCGGCGGATGGCGGTGATCCAGGCGCGCAATTCGGTCAGCTTGGTTCGCAGCGGCTCAACTTTGCGCAAACCGCAGCACAGGTCAGGATCGCGGCTCCACAGCGCCGCTCCGTGTTCGCGCTCCTGTTCCTCCGGGGTCAGCGTGCTGTAAACCCTCTCGATCTTGATACCGTAGCGCTTCTCGACCCGGTCCATCAGGTCGTAGGTTTCGGGAAACAGGAATTCCGTATCCAGCGTGAAGACCCGAAAATCCGCACGCACCCGCGAGGCCAGGTCGAGCAGTACCATGCCTTCAATACCGAAACCCGACGCCATCGCCACATCGTTTCCGTAAGTGGCAAAGGCCCAGCTCAATACTTCTTCCGGCTGCCATTTTTCCGCTTCTGCCGGTATCAACTCTACGTGGACTCTCACTACGCACGCTCCTGAGGAACCGACGACACTGAACCATTCGAGACAAAATCACGCTGCCACCCGAACTGCTGATGCAACGCGGACGGCTTGGCCAGGCGTACCACTTCGCCGACCACGAGCAAGGTAGGCGAGGGCAGTCGTGGAGAGGTGTGCAGGTCTTCCACGGTCGTCACGTGAACTTGTTCGTTCGGCAAGGTGGCTTGCGAGACGATGGCGCACGGCGTCGTGCCCGCCACGCCGGCCCGCAGCAACCGTTGCGCTGTGTTGCGATAGTCGTAGCCGGGCATGTAAACCACAACCGTTGCGTCGGTTGGTATCTTCGCCGGCCAGTCGGCAAATTCCTCGGCGCCCGCGTGGTGGCCGGTCACCAACACCACCGCAGATGAGACTTGACGATGGCTAAGCGGAATCTGCGCGTTGGCCGCAGCGCCAAAGGCAGAGGTAACGCCGGGAACGATTTCAAACTCGATGCCAGCCTGGCGCAAAGCCTCCATCTCTTCTCCGGCGCGACCGAAGATCAGCGGGTCGCCACTCTTGAGGCGGACGACTTGCAGCCCCAGCAGCGCATTCTGGACCATCAGCGCATGAATTTCTGTCTGGCTGATGCGCTTTTGTCCGAAGCGCTTGCCCACGTTGTGAACTTGGGTCGAGGACGGAATGAACGCGAGGATTTCAGCGCTGATCAGGTCGTCATGCAGCACGACGTCGGCTGATTTCAGAAGTTTGAGAGCTTTGAGGATCAGCAGTTCGGGATCGCCCGGACCCGCCCCCACCAGGTACACCTTACCGTTCATGATATTTTCTCCAGACTGGTTGCTTCGATATTGAATCCAGCCGATTGCGCTCTTTCGAAGGCCTCGCGGCTGGCCAGTTCGTGCAACAGATGACGCCGCTCCTCAGGATCGATCTTGCTGGCAAACAATTGCCGCCTGATCGTGCCCAACTGCTCCAGCCACTCTCCATACTCCGGACCAAACTGGACTTCGAGTTTGCGTTTGATCCTTTGCGCTAGCGCGGGGCTGTGGCCGTTGGTCGAGATGGCAAGCTGAAGCTCTCCGCGTCGCACGACCGCGGGATAATAAAAATCGCAGTACTCGGGATCATCCACCACGTTGCACAGAATGTTTCGCCGTCCGGCCTCGCGGAAAATCCCGGCGTTCACATCTCGAGAGTTGGTCGCGGCAATGACCAGGAAAACTCCGCCGAGGTCGGCGCTATCGAAAGCTCGCGCTTCCCAGGTGATAGCTCCCGTCTTTGCCCATTCGGCAACAGCCGCTGTGGCCTTGAATGCCACTACGCGTACCGAGGCGCCAGACGCGAGCAGGCTGCTGATCTTCGGCTCACCGATGCTGCCGGCTCCGACTACCAGGCAGGAGCGGCCTTCGAGTTTCATGAACATCGGAAATAAAGTCATGGCATCAGAACCTTGTCATCCTGAACTTTGACAGCGTTACTTTTTCGCAACCTCTGAAGTCGTGCCCTTCCCTCTTCTTCTAGCCCTCAACCGCATGCGGCACTTTTCCTGGAGAAGCGTCGCGCTCGACCGCCGGCAGAAACTTGCCGGCCAGGCACTCGCGCAGCTCTTCATCGCTGTGCCGCGCAAAATAATGGCGCAGGTTTTCGTCGGGCAATCTCTCCTCCCGATAACGAAGCAACAGGCGCTCGATGGCGTCCGGGACCTCGCTGGCCAGGCAGCGATAGCCAATGGGGCGCGCGATCGACTGGTGCAAGCCGACGGCCCCACCCACGCAGAAGTAGTAGGCGTCCTGCTGGCGGCCATCCACTTTGATCTTCTTGCCCTCGATGCCGATGTCGGCGATCCAGTGCTGGCCGCAACTGTTGGGACATCCAGTGACGTGCAGTTTCAGGTGCTGCTCGAAACCAGGCAGCCGCTCTTCGAGTTCTTCCACCAGCCAGCGGGAAAAACTCTTGGTTTCGGTGATCGCAATCTTGCAGAATTCCGAGCCACTGCACGCCACCACGCCCCGCCAGAACGGCGAGCCGCCCACCGCGCATTTTGATCGCTTCCAATTCCCTGGCCAGCCCGTCTGCGTTGTGGTTGGGCACGTTCACGATTAGCAGGTTCTGCATGTTGGTGGTGCGCAGCTCACCGGCCGCGTAGCGGTCAGCGAGCGTCGGCTGCAGCGCGCATTTGCTCGGCTGAGATCCGCCCGCGCAGCACCGCCGCTCCAACATAGGAATACCCAGCTTGTTTTTGCGGATGGACTCCAACGTGATCGCGATAGATGTCTGCCGGTGGTTTTTCTTCTACCGCCGGGTCTAGATGAAAGCCGATGCGCCGTTCCAGCTCTTCCTGAAAACTCTCGGCGGTCCAGCCGTGCTTCAGGAACAGAAACTTGAGCCGTGCCCGTTCCCGGTTCTCGCGGAGTTTTTCGCTCTCACGGAAGATCTCAGCAACGCCCTTCAAAACCGGAATCACCTGATGACAGTGCACAAAAGCATTCAGCCGAAGCGCGAGGTGAGGATCAGTCGAAAGCCCGCCCCCGACGCGCAGGGAGAAACCGACTTCCTGCAATCGCGCCGGATTGCGGTCAGGCCCACATCGTTGATTTCGGGATAGGCGCACCAGACGCGGCATCCTGTAATGCAGACTTTGAACTTGCGCGGCAGGTTGTAGAAGTCGCCGTTGCCTACAAGAAAGAGGTTGGCTTCAAGCGCCAGCGACGAGGCATCGTATATCTCGTCAGCATCGACGCCGGCCAGCGGGCAACCGGTAATGTTGCGGGTATCGTCGCCGCAAGAGCCCATCGTGGTCAGACGGGCGCGCCACAATCCCTCCAGCAGTTCGGGGAGGTCCTGGATCGTCACCCAGTGCAGTTGGATGTTTTGCCTCACCGTCAGATCGGCAATTCCCCTCGCATACTTCTCGGTTACGTTGGCGATGGTTCGAAGCTGATGAGAATGCAGCAGGCCATTGGGAATGCGGATGCGCACCATGAAGTACGGAAGGGCCTTGCCTTCGCCGTTCTTGCCACCGATCACGCCAACGCCGTCCCCCTGCGTGTACACGCCCCACCAGCGGAAATACGTGCCCAGCCATTCGGGCGTAATGGAATCGAAGCCTTCACGGGCGAACTTGCGGATGTCGTCGAGGCCTTCCCAGGGATTTTTCTCCCGCTTCAGCCGCTCGACCCGCTGCGCTTTCGTTTCTGTCGCTGCATTTGCCATAGGATTTTTTGGCCACAAAAAAACCCACCGCCAGTGAGCTGCACTGGCGGTGGGTATAAGTGCCGATTTCTAAATGGTTCTTAGGTCAGCAGCCTCCGGGCGCCAGTGGATACACGCATACAACAACAAGTACAACACTGGCAGCGCGTTAGGCAGAAAGCTGACATGAGTCTTTGAATCGTAGTTAACGGGGCTATGCCTGTCAATCTTCTTCTGGGGTTCATTGGATGAAAACTTTGAATGGGACGCATCAAAAAAGTTGCATAGGCACAAGCGCCTGGGGAGGAAACCTCCAGGAATTATTCCCTTTTGGCCTCGTTGCTACTTCGCCTCCTGCACGAACGCCAGATTCGCGGCTGCAGCGGAATCGCCTTAAATGACTTACCAGCAAGGAGTTGCTGCTGGTCCTCCACGCTCTTCTCCCAGGAAGCGAAGCTTACATTGAGCGAAACCATGGCCGCCCGAACGGTTCGGGTAATCGAGATCATGTCCTGCACGCTTGCGATCGCCCCAATTCCGCCGAAACCCGACATGGCAATGTCCTGCACTGGCGCTGGCAATGTTGTATCCCATTATGAACTTTTCGCCCCCGCTCATACCTTCGGTTCCAAGCTTCGAATCCTCCAGACCCGGATAACGAATAAACAGCCGCGTGTAGTTGTTGGCAAACCGGCGCGCCTGGGGACCCTCAATGGGCGTAAACGAAGGAAGGTAAATCGGAGATAGATAAATATCCTGCCGGGTAAGTTTCAGTTTGAGCAATCCCTTGTCAGTCTCTACTTTCTTGATGTCGCTCAAGGTCACGTCGAGAGAATCGAAATCCTGCTGGCGACAGGGCTTGCCGGTTGCATCTTATGCCGAATTGCGTCAACCGCAAGCACGACCAGGCGGTGAAGTGCGAGTTAAATCACGACCGGGTTCGCCGATCTATCTCTCCTCTTATGACAAAAAGGGGAATCCAGCGCCGCCCACCGACAGCGTGGGACTGGAAGCATCGTTGGAAGACGGAGGTGGAGCCGAGGAGTCGTTCTCCGAAGCCGACCCTGCTTCTCCGGAAACTTCCCCCCAACCGGCGGCTCAGCCGTTCCTGAAGACGGACCGGCCAGTGGTTACGCATAGCGATAGCCGTGCCAGCCACAGATCCGGCTTGTGCAATGCTTTGATCGAGCTCAAGGGCACGTTAGCCAACAGTCCGTCAGCGACGTTCGATCTGGCGAACTGCGCGGAGTCGAACGGACGAACCGCAGAGGCGGTCCGGCTGCTGGAAAAATACCTCGAAATGTCGCCCAACGCGCTCGACGCCGGCGAAGCTCGAGCCCGAATCGCTGACCTGAAATCGCTGCTGACCCTGCCCGGTCAGAACGGTGTGGAAGTTCGCCGGCTGTATGCGTCGGCGTACGGAGACCTGGCGGAGCGCAAATATGATCGCGCGCTAACAGCCTTCAACAAGGCGGGCGAACTCGCCCCTGAATTCGCGTTGAGCAAATGGAAACTAGGTCTGTTCTATGAAGCCATGGGGGACGTCGGTCGATCCCGGGAGAATTTCACCCGCTACCAGCAGTTGGTTTCCGACCAGGCCGCCAAGGACGAGGCCAACCTCCACCTCAGTACCCTGGATCCGAAAAGGACCAAGTACGACGAGGAGGTGGACGAAGCCGAGGACATTGTTGCCGATCTCTTTAACCGGGCCCTGAACTTGACTTTCAATGGGCCTGAAAACCGCAGCGCCTTGCGGGCCAAGCGGGCGCGGGTGAAAAAGAAGGAAGACAAAGGCAAGGCAAAGTATAGAGTCGGTGGCTTCGCCATCCCTTTCGCCTATGCCCAACAGCAACTGGCGCGGGCGAGTGAGCATCTTCAATCGCACTTGCTCTGTTTCCCCTGGGTGCCGAGGCCAACCAGTTGATGGGGCTGGTCTTCATGCAGGCCAATGACGGTCACGCGGCGACCACGAGTTTTGATGTAGTCGCCAGCCAGCAAGCCGGCCGGCGAAGATGGTCTCGGGGACATAGTGATCGATCCTTCGACTCCGAAGGTTGTCCACCCGGAGGATGCGATCCCGGTCGCTCTCATTTACCGAAAGCCCGTTCTCTCCGGTAGTAAAAAAGGTCTGAAGCTGCAGGAGTTTCTGCTTTTGCTTCGGATCGACAGCGCCGGTTTTGGCCTTCCTCAGGTACTCAAGGGCCTGGTTGCGGTCGCCGAGTTGGTGGTAGCAGAGCGCAAGATTGTAGGTCAGCACTGGCTGGAAAGCCTGCAGCTTCATGGCTTGGTCGAGCAGCGCGGCGGACTCCTTGAACTTGTGCGCCTCGTAGAGCTTGCGCGATTCGCTCAACGCATCCTTCACCTGCTTGTGAATCTGGTCATCTAGGCGCTTGACGGCATCGGTGACGTTGTTCACTTCGATCAGTGCCTGCGATTCGGCGTACTTGGTGCGCGCCTCTGCCAACTGTCCGGCGTGCTCAAAACTTTCGGCTTCTGCCGTCATGGTCTTGACTTGAGCTTCAAGTTCCTTTTTCTGGGTCTTTTCCAGATTTTCGGCTGCTAGTCCCGAACACAGTAAGGAAGATTAGGAGAATCGTCTTGGTGCGCATAAGTCCCTTTCAGGAAGATTTTCGAGTACGCGTTCTGTGCGTCTGACAGGAGGACGGGAGTTCCCTGGGCGTGGTGGACCCTCCCTGCAAAGGCAAACCATTGTATGCTCAACCCAGCCGGGGACGGGGCGTTCTTTGCGTCCTTTGCGGCCTAGGATTTGGGCACGTTCAAACCCCTAACCGCTAAGGAGCAAAGAAAAGGGACGTTAGGTCAGACGTTTTTGCTTTTGACCCGACGAGAGAGGAGTGACGCCGTGACTGCAGCGGATTTTCGACGCATCGCACTGGCCTTGCCGGAGACTGTCGAAGGCTCCCATTTCGGGCAGGCTGACTTCCGAGTGGGCGGAAGAATCTTCGCCACGCTCGCGCTCGAATCGGAAGGTTACGGTGTGCTTCTGCTTACGCCCGAGCAGCAGGCCGGGATGGTCGAAGACGAGCCTGAGATCTTTTCGCCGGTCCCCAAAGGATGGGGACGGATGGGCGCTACCCGGGTGCGCCTGGCCAAGGTGGGCGCCGAACATATTGGCGGCCGCACTGCGCACAGCGTGGCAAAGAAGGGCGCCGAAGCGGCTCTTGCGCCCGAAATAGCAGCTAAGGCTTCGCCGGCTCGGAATCGACTTCAACTCCTGACCTCTTGAAGGCGAAATGCAGGACCCACGCCCTCGCGCCCGTATTGGCTTGAGCCGGGGAAAACTTCCACTGTTGCGCTGCTTGCATGGCCTGGCGGGCGAAGTAATTACTCGGCCCTGCGGAAATGAAGTCGGCCTTCTCGACGTTCCCCGCAGCATCCACCCAGACCTTCATTCGAATCCTGATGATGCCGCTGATTGTATTCTGCGCTGACTTGGAAACGACGGGCGAAACTTGCTGCAGAACACTGCCTTGATCGGAGCTTGCGACGGTCGCAGCGCTCGCCGTAGAGGCAGGGGCAACCGGAGCGGCGGCTTTGGAACTTTGGCGATCACTGCGCAGTTTCGTCGCCGAGGGTTTGGCTGCATCCGTAGGCGTCGGCTCTGCCTTCGGGGCGGCGCTTTGGGTTTCAGGCGTAGCCACTGGTTCAGACGAAACAGGTGGGGTGGAGGAGACAGAACTGGCTCGCTGAGCGTCGGGACGTGGGTTCAGCCGCTTGGGACCAATCAAGAGAGCAGCTACCCCCAGTAGCACGGCGGCGATAAGAAGAATGTAGCGCCACTTGGCGGACCCCGCCGGTATCCTGACGGTCGAAGGCTGGGGCGACGTCGATGGGGCCGACTGCAGCCGTGTAGCGATATCGGCCACGGTGCAGCGGCGCTGAGGATCGAGGCGCAGACAGCAGTGGGCAATCCCCATGAACGGCGCCGGCACCGTCTCCGGTAAAGGCTCCGCGATTCCCTCGCAGGCAGGTAAGCGCTGGGTGAGCGCTTCCATTAGAGTCATACCCAGTGACCAGGCGTCGGACGCCGGCAAGATGTTCCCGTTCGCGATCTCCGGCGCGTCGTACGCGCTCGGAGGAGTGATGACGCCTGCCGCTTCGCCGGTCCGCAGCAGACTGTCGCTCGAGAGCTTTAACTGGTCCTGCGCCGCCAGGACATTCGATGGCTTCAGCCGGCTGTGAACCAGTCCTTTTCCGTGAATGTAGGTCAGGGCGTCCAGGGCCGGTTCCAGCAGGTCGCGTACTTCCGCCGGGGTGAGCGCACGGTGGGGAAGAATCTGCGCCAGGTTGTCCTCGGCGTACTCCATCACCACATAAAGGAGGACCACCTTATCCAGCTGGCAACTGCCCGATTCGAATAGTCGCAGCAAGTGGGGATGAGTCAACTTCGCCGTCGCTTCCCATCGCGAAAGTTGGACTCCGGTGGTGGTCGGATCCGCCGGAATGAGTTTGATGACTGCTCTTTGCGGCTCCCGCCCACGTCGTTCTGTCAGGAAAACCGCGCTGTGCGCGGTGCCGCCAAGATATTGGCGGAGCGGGAAGGTGCCATTCACAATCTGGCCCTCCCACTGTTTCCAGTCCCGCATCATCCTGGTTCCCGTTTGTCCGCTGGTCTGCATGCCCGCTATTGTAAGCGAGCACCCGCCCTTGTGGGCCAGCCTGTCAGACAAAATGTAGCACCGTCGTCACACGGGCTGTCGCGAAGACGTCTCGCCCTCGCAGGCGGCGGACCGGACGCCGGCCGGACTGCCATCGGGACGGCGGCGCTACCAGGGCTCAATCGCCGAGCTTTTCGTTTCTCCACTTCCCGTCTTGCTGCCGCATGATTTCGTAGCATTCGCAGCAGGCGCCTTCCAACCGGCTTCGGTCAACGATGTTCACGTGCCCGCGCGAGTAGGTGATCAGCCCGGCCTTCTGCAGGATGCCGGCTGCGACCGTAACGCTGGCCCGGCGCGTACCCAGCATGTGGGCCAAAAATTCCTGGGTCAAAGGCACAAGGTTGGAGCCGATCCGGTCCTGACACATGAGCAGCCAGCGCGCCAGTCTTTCATCCACTTCGTGCAGCCGGTTGCAGGCCGCCACCTGGGTGCCCTGCATGGCCAGCATCTGCACATAGCGTTGCAGGCGGTTCGCCAGGACTGGGCATTGGCGCACCGCTTGGGCGATTCCACGGGCGCCGATTCGGAACCCGCTGCCCGCAATCTGGACCACTGCCTGGGTGGGACCGCTGCTGAAACCCACGATCAGGGGCAGCCCGACAAAACCATCCTTGCCCGTCAACCCTACTTCCACGCTTTTCCCCTCGGCCAGGACGGTCAGGATAGAAATCATCCCACTATTCAGGAAATAACCAAACTGGATCGGCTCACCCGGTTCAAGCAAAACGTCGTGCGTTCTCAGTTCGACGAAAGTCAACAGCGGAAATATCGTTTCGCGTTCTTTCGCCGGCAAACTGAGCAGAATCTCATTCTCCACAGGCTGGGCATCGATGGAGGGCGAGGCTTGACCGTCGGGCTTCACACGGGGAGGAGAAGGTTTGTCAGGCATGGCGGATCCTTGCGCAAAAGGTTTAAACGTCTGATTTCGCAGGGAACCGTCACCGTAAGGCGCGGCGGGAAGATGCGTTACAAGACCTCTTTAACAGTACGCGCTGGCGGAGTTGTTTACTAGGCAATAATCATGACAGAGCGAATCGGGGAATGAGCGTGCGGATCGGCAGCCCCCGGCCCCGGCGTCATCCTGAGGGACTTCAGTCCCGAAGAGCCTGCCCTGAGCGAAGTCGAAGGGATCTGGCGCGCAACCGCACAACGGCGAGCACGCCGCATATGTGCTCCACGCCAGATGCTTCGCAAGCTCAGCATGACGCCTGGCAGTAATACATCGCGCATCTATCACGCAGGCTCAGCTTGACCCGGTTGAACGACTATTCACTATCAGCTTCCCCTGGAGACCGCGGTCCAGGCCGCGTTGCGGCTGGAGGATGCGAGAACGGCGGAGATGAATTGCATGCCGGCCACGCCATCTTCGACCGTCGGCACCAGCAAAGAAGACGTGGCTGCGATACGCTTTTCCAGACGGGCGCTGATCTGCTCGGCTATGTCGGTGTAGAGCTGAGCGAAGGCTTCGAGATAACCCTCGGGATGGCCCGCCGGCACACGGCTGGCGTGCGCGGCTACCGGAGTCGCGCCCGGCCCCGCGCGGTAGATCAGAGTGGGGGCCTTGCCCAACTGAGCAAACCATAGGCAGTTGGGATCCTCCTGCCGCCATTCCATGCCGCCCTTTTCTCCGAAGATCCGCAAGCGCAGATTGTTCTGGTTTCCGGTCGCCACCTGACTGGCCCAGAGGAGACCGCGGGCGCCTTCCGCGAAGCGCAACATGATTTGCACATGGTCGTCCAGACGGCGGCCGGGCACGAAGGTGGAAAGCTCGGCGGCCAGCTCCCGGCAATTCAATCCGGTAACAAAGCAGCCGAGATTGTAAGCGTGAGTTCCAATGTCTCCCAAAGAACCGGCAGGACCGCTCCGGGCTGGATCAGTGCGCCAGGCAGCTTGCTTCTGTCCGGTCTGCTCCAGCGGCGTGGCCAACCAATCCTGGGCATATTCAACCTGGACCACGCGAATCGCTCCCAGTTGGCCCTCGGCCACCATCTGCCGGGCCTGTCGCACCAGCGGATAGCCAGTGTAGTTGTGAGTTACGGCAAAGAGCAGCCCAGTGCGGCGCACCATCCGCGCCAGATCCTGAGCGTCCTCCAGCGTGGTGGTGAGCGGCTTGTCGCAAATGACGTGGATGCCGGCCTCGAGAAATGCTTTTGCTGGTGCGTAATGCAGGTGGTTTGGGGTCACAATGGCGACGGCGTCAATGCGATCTTTTCGGGCCGCCTCCGCCGCAGCCATTTCCGCAAAGCTGCCGTACGCCCGCTCCGGAACAATGTGGAGATCCAGCGCAGCGGCTCGCGACCGCGCAGGATCAGAAGACAACGCCGCCGCCACTAACTCGAAACGATCATCAAGCCGAGCGGCGATGCGATGCACCGCTCCTATAAATCCGCCCGGACCACCGCCTACCATGCCCAGGCGCAAGCGGCGGCCTGGGGTATCGTCGCGCTTTATTTCAAGACTCATAGCTCTCCGCTTTCAGCTGTCAGCTCTCAGCAACAGCCCCGATTCCTTCGTGGTATTGCCTCCCAGCTTCGCCACCTGTACCCGTCCTGCGCACGGATGCTATCGCCGAACCAGGTACTTGACAGCTGACAGCTTAATCCAACCCCATCATCCGGCGATTCGCGGCCTCATCGGAGCCGGAGCCGGCGAAATCGTCGAATGATTGATTGGCTGCCTGAATAATATGGCGGGATATGAAGGGCGCTCCTTCAGCCGCTCCCTGTTCGCTACTTTTTATACAGCATTCCCACTCCATCACGGCCCAGCCTGCGAAGCCGTACTGCGTCAGCTTCGAGAAAATGCCTGCAAAATCAACCTGCCCGTCACCCAGCGAGCGAAATCGCCCTGCCCGTTCGATCCAGGGCTGGTAGCCTCCGTACACGCCTTGCCGCGCCGAAGAAATAAACTCGGCATCCTTCACATGAAACATTTTGATGCGCGGATGATAGAGGTCGATAAACTGCAGATAGTTCAGCTGCTGCAGGACAAAATGACTGGGATCGAACAGCATGTTGCAGCGGGGATGATTCTTCACGCACTCCAGGAACATCTCGAAGGTGACGCCGTCGTGCAGGTCTTCTCCGGGATGGATCTCGAAACATAAATCGACTCCCGCTTCGTCAAACGCATTCAGAATGGGCAGCCAGCGGGCGGACAACTCCTCGAAAGCGGTCTCGATGAGTCCGGCAGGGCGTTGCGGCCATGGGTAAACGTAAGGCCAGGCGAGGGCTCCTGAAAAAGTGGCGTGGGCTGTCAGTCCAAGGTTGGCCGACGCCCTGGCCGCAAACCGCAGTTGTTCGACCGCCCATTCCTGCCGGGCTCTCCGGTTTCCTCGGACCGAATCCGGCGCGAACCCGTCGAACATGGCATCGTAGGCTGGATGCACAGCCACCAACTGGCCTTGCAGATGAGTGGAAAGCTCGGTCAGCTGCAGACCATGCGTGGCCAGGGTACCGAGCACTTCATCACAATAGGTCTTGCTCTCAGCGGCGCGTTTCAGATCGAACAGGCGGCCGTCCCAAGACGGAATCTGCACGCCCTTGTAACCCAGACTGCCCGCCCAATGCGCGATATGCTGCAGACTGTTGAACGGAGCAGCGTCAGCGGCGAACTGCGCCAGAAATATTGCCGGACCTTTGATGGTTTTCATCACTCGAAGCTGACCCTCTCCAAATATTCGCCAGCTAATTTACACCGGATGAAGATGCCGCGTCATTCTTGTGTATCTACCTTGTGCGAATTAGCAGGCTGGGCGAAACTGGTCGTCACCCACGATTGCGTCCTCGCGAGTCGTCTGAAGGGAGCTTTTCATGCGCGCTAGCCTGCACGCACTCTTTTGCCTGTTGTTGCTCTTCCCTGTTTCTCCGGCGCAGGAGACGCCGGCTCCTCAGGTTGCAGCGCCAGGTTCGACTCCGGCGGAGCAAACCAGGCCCTCCACCAAGTCCCGGCTGAAGATTGGGGTGGCGCTCGAAGGCGGCGGGGCGCTCGGACTGGCGCACATCGGAGTACTGCAGTGGTTTGAAGAGCATCACATTCCCATTGACTACGTCGCGGGCACAAGCATGGGCGGTTTGGTGGGTGGGCTCTATGCCACCGGCAAGGGTCCGCAACAGCTTCGCCAGTTGGTTGAAGAACAGAATTGGGATGTCATCCTGGGCGGAGCCATACCCTACGAGGACTTGTCATTCCGAAGAAAAGAGGACAAGGTCGCGTTTCCCAACTCAATTGTGCTGGGTCTGCGGCGAGGTCTGGTGCTCCCCGGAGGACTGAACGCAGGTCAGCAGATCAGCCTCCTGATCGACCGGGAAACGCTGGCGTATTCGAGTGTGCAATCGTTTGACGATCTCCCTATTCCCTTCCGCTGCGTGGCCACCGATCTGGTGAGTGGAAAACAGGCCGTATTCAAAGATGGACCGCTTTCCACCGCCATGCGCGCGACTATGGCGATACCCGGACTCTTCTCTCCCATACGCGAAGGGGAGCACGTCTATGTCGATGGCGGACTGGTGGGCAATCTTCCGACCGACGTGGTGCGCGCCATGGGCGCGGACATCGTGATCGGCGTTCATCTTCAGACCTCACCCGCCGAGGCCGACAAGATCCAATCGCTCTTCGCCATTCTGGGGCGCTCCATCGACGTGGTAGTTGCCGGCAACGAGATCCGCGGGTTGGCCGGTGCGGACTTGGTGGTGAACGTGGGACTACAGGATTTCAACTCATTGGACTATCCAAAGTCGAAGGAGATCATCGAGAAAGGCTCGGAAGCCGCGGCCCAGAAGTCGCGCCTGCTCGAAGGTTATACGCTGGATGATGCGGCCTGGGCGCAGTACATGGAGCGGCGCCAGTCCCATCGGAAAAGTGATATCGCGGTGCCGCAGTTTGTAAAGGTGCAGGGTGCGAATCCGGAAGCGGAGAAGAACATAGAGCGCTTCCTGCAGTCCCAGGCCGGAAAACCGATCAACACCCATCAACTGGAGGGCCTGCTCACGCGGCTGACTGGAATCGGACGGTACGACACTGCCGGCTACCAGCTCACCCAACAGAACGGGCAGGATGGGTTGCTGGTGACCGTGCACGAAAAGCTGTATGCTCCGCCCACCCTGCAATTGGGTTTTGAAGTGGATGGATCGGAAAGCAATGACGTAGATTTCACTCTCGCTACCCGCTTGACCTTCCTCGATGTGGCCGGATACCGCTCGGAATGGCGCACGGATTTTATCTTTGGCAACACCTACGGGATCGAGAGCGAGCTCTACCGTCCATTCACGCCTGCGAGCAAGTGGTTCTTCGCTCCCCACGCCGCCGCCAGCAGTTCCGCCTTCAAGATCTATCGCAAGAGCGATCCGCGGGCCGAGTACCGCTTTAA
The DNA here is from genome assembly GCA_963779255.1 of Terriglobia bacterium. Classification (GTDB taxonomy): domain Bacteria; phylum Acidobacteriota; class Terriglobia; order Terriglobales; family Acidobacteriaceae; genus JAIQFF01. The sequence goes on from CAVZXU010000041.1 coordinate 52,908, forward strand.
CCGCACCGAGATCGGCGGCGATATCGGATACGCATTCAACCGCTTCAGCGAAGTCCGTTTTGGTTACGAAGTGGGCACGCTCGACTACAGGTTGCGTTTGGGCACGCCGGAATTCTCCTCCATCAGCGGAAGGACTGGCGCGGCGCGCTTTCGCTGGCTGCTCGACCACACCGACGATCCCGTAATCCCGCGGCGCGGAGTGAGCGCGGAGTCGAACTTCCAGTGGTATGACACCAGCCCCGGCCAGACCAGCAGCTTTCCGGTTGGGGATGCGCGTATCGCATACTTCCAGCCCATTACCAAGCCAGCGTCTTTATTTGTGGTTGGTGAAGGCGGAACCACTTTCGGTTCCAGCAGCGGCTATCCGCAGTTCTTCCTCGGCGGCTCAAACCGGCTCAGCGCCTACGGTACAAACGAACTTTTTGGCGACCAGTTCTATTTTTTCCGGGTGGGATATCTGCACGATCTGCTCACCCTGCCTCCACTGGCCGGGAAGAAAGTCTATGCCATCGGCGGCTACGAGTTTGGCAAGATGTACGGCTTCCCCGGCGCCAGCAAGTTCCCCAACGATTTTGCCGCCGGCATTCTGGCCGAGACTGCCGTAGGGCCCTTGGTCTTCGGGGGAAGCATTGGCGACAGCGGACATCGCAAGTGGTTCTTCCAACTGGGCCGGGTGTTCTGATCTTCAGGCCGAAGTAACAGGCATTCTTCGCGCCCTTTGCGGCACAGGGTTTGTAGTCACCTCAATCATTCGAAAAACCTAAAGGCAGTTCGCGAAGAAAAGCGTATTCCGTACAGGCTGACTTTGGGCCGCTTTCTCCAGTTGTCCTTGCTGTACCAGGGGTCAACACTCTCGATTATGCGGCGCTCGCCTGGCAGATCGATGACACGCGTTTTTCCGCCGTCAGGGATGCGAGCGCGTATTGGAATCTCTTCCTGCGTGCCGTTTCCGTACCGGACAACGACGCGCTCAAAATTGATCGCGCCGCCACTGATGCGCAATTGGATGGCTCGAAAACCTCCATCCGACCTGCCTACCTTGATGCTGTCATGGTCCACTGCGCCATCCACGTGGGAGTCCCCCAGGAATGTCCAGCGTCCTCTTTGGGCATATACGGATGAGCAGAAGGCAAGAACAAGCACGAAACCAATCGCCCATTTACCGTGGTTCTTTGACTTCGTCTATTCCTTTCTCGATGATTGGAAACTGAATGAGGCTACGAAATGTTGGGAGGTGGAACGCCATAGGCAGAGGTCGACCGACCCGGCCGAATTATTCGATCGTTGAGAAACTCTCACCATTCTGCTCCGGCCTCCCGGGGCGAGTCAAAGATTAATTTAAAACTCGGGAGCGTTCTAGTTTCAAACTAGGACACTGCCTGTCTTGGCGTCCTTCGCTAAGCTCAGGCTAATCCCGATGGCCTGAATTGCCCGAAGGCGTAACTCGGGAGGAACGCCGGGCAGGGACTGGCTCACCCAGGAAATCCCTGTTTTCAGAGGCGGCCGGGCGTTCCCCTCGAGGAGTGTCGCGAATCGTTGCCTGGCGGCGCTACTACTTCGACAGGTTTTTGGGCGACCTCTTTCTCAGCGTGGCCAGCAACACACTGGCAGATTTAGGAGCAGGCACGGCCCTGTTAAACACAATATCTTTTGCGCTCACCTCTTTACCGTAGAGCTTCTTGTTGGCGTCGTTGTCGGGCCGGAGGGTTGACCCGGCCAGCGATATTCCTGCGAACAATCCCCGGGCGCGGGAGTAGGAGAGAATTTCCGCCCGCAGGCTGACATCAGTCTCCGCCGAAGCATTCCGCCCCACCGGCCCAGCCGCAGCCGAAACATCACCGCCCAGCTTCACTTTGCTGCCCAGAATGCTCGAGGCCGATCTTGGACTCATGAGGAGGAGAACAAAGTCCGTTGCCTGCCCGCCCAGTTGCAATCCGAAGCTGCCCCCTTCGAGCGCCATCATGGTGGAGGCGCTCCAGGGGCCGTGGAAATTCTTGCCGCTACGGCATGTCATCACGCCCCGGCCGTAGCTGCCCCCAATCCCGAAGGCAAATTTGAGCACCGAAGGTAAGACCACGACACAGTCCGCTTTATCAATTACGTCCTGTGGGACATTGTCGGGAATGTTCATGATCTCTTTGATGACTTTTCCCGCGTTCGCTACCCGCTCCTCTTCCTTCTCCTGACCCAGGGCGGGCATTACCAGCAGAGCCAGCAAACTGAGAACTATGATGATCGTCTTCATATGTTTCCTCAATTCAAGTTTCTCATCTGGCGGTACCTTCTATACGCACGGCCTGCTACGGCCGAAAGAACGCCGCCAATGATAGCAAACTTCTGTCGGTGGAATCGGCCGGCGCAGAGCTAAGTGGCGCATGCTGGCCGCAGGCAAGCCGATGAGTGAGCAGTCACGCTACGTCGCGATCCGCCACGGCTAGCTCAACCACATGGCGCATGATCGCGGACAGCTGACGGTGTACCTGAGGTTGAACCAGGACAAGGTGCCTGCGATCTACGGTCCGTCAGCCGATGAAAACAAACCATGATCGAACCCCAGAAGAGCCACGTTTCGCGAATCGACCGCAATCCGACGGCCGGGCGTGCCACGGAAAAGTTGGCACCGCCCCCCCACGAAGCGCTGCCCCGCTTACGGAGCGCTGTGACCAGCACACTGCAGCACTCCCAGATAGGCGCTCCACGGACCAACTGCGTCACGATACTGGTGGGCCATCACGCGGGACATCTGATGCACATGGGTCAGATCGTGCACGGCCCATGTCGCCAGCAGTTCCGAGAGCGTCACCGCTCCCAGCGCCGGATGCCTTCCTCGCCGTGCCAAGTCTTCGTCCCGTAAATTCAGCGCCTGCAGCGCTGCTAGATTCTCCCTTCGCAGGCGGGCGAAATCATCCAGCAGGTGCTCCAGCGACCTGTCTTTACTCTCCCTTAACTGCGCAAACCGGTCAAAGGGATCAAACGGCCGGGCTTCGCCGTTCTCCAGCAGCATGCGCACCCGCGGCATCCAGTCGGTACGCTCCCCGACGATCAGATGACCGACGATGTCGAATGCGCTCCAGGTATCCTTTCCTTCATTGCCGCGCACCCAGACGTTGGGCAGCCCGCGCAACAGTGCATCTAGGCTGGCGGGAGTACGGGTGAGAATTGCGATGGAGTCGGCCAGGCTGAATTCCGTCAACTTTGCCATGCCTGTCTAGATGCATCCCCGGTGCTTTGGACTCAAGCGACGGAACGGCGACCTGCTGAAGATCCGCACCGTCGATCGTTTATCAGGATGAACGCAGGAGGAGCACTCGAGATACCGTTGCACTCGCATCAGCCAGCTATCCGCTTATATCTCAGCTCGTCTCCTCCGCTGTCATTGACGTGCCCGCCTCACCGACGTAAGATTCGCGCCTAAGATTCGCACCCTTGATCGGCCAGACCATCTCGCACTATCGCATCATCGCGAAGCTTGGGCGCGGCGGCATGGGCGAGGTTTACCTGGCGGAGGACCAGCGGCTCGACCGGAAAGTCGCAATCAAATTTTTGCCCGCGGAAGTCGCGACCGATGAGCGCGCCAGACAACGCCTGCTGCGAGAAGCCAAGACCGCAGCCACTCTCGATCACCCGAACATATGTACGATCTACGAGGTCGGCCAGGACGGCGGCCACAGCTTTATCGTCCTGCAGTACATCGAAGGAGAAACCCTGGCTGCGAGACTCAGGCGGCAGCTCCCGGACGTGCGCGCAGCCCTTGCAATTGCGGCAACAGGTTGCGGATGCCCTGAACGAAGCGCACGCCCACGGCATCATTCATCGCGACATCAAGCCGGAAAACATCATGCTCACGACCCGCAACCAGGTCAAGGTGCTCGATTTCGGTCTCGCAAAGGTGGTGAGCGATTTCAGCATCATGGCGGACACAGCCAGCATGTTGAGCATTCCGGGCATGGTGATGGGCACAGTGCCCTACATGTCGCCCGAGCAGGTGCGCGGCGAGGAGTTAGATTGTCGCAGCGATATCTTCAGCTTCGGCACTGTGCTTTATGAATTGCGGAGCGGGCGGCGGCCCTTCGAGGCCCGGAGTTCGGCAGAGATCATCTCCGCCATCCTGACCGCGGAACCGCCGCCCATTGGCCACTCCAGCCCCGGCCAGAACGGCAGCGCCGAGGAGCAGTTGTTACGAAAATGCCTGGAGAAGGATGCCGCACTTCGGTACCAGACAATGGGGGACTTGATCCCAGACCTGCAGCAAATCCGCCGCGCACACGAGAGCGGACAAGTTACCCCTGCAGCTGGCATCCAGGCTGCAAAACTTAAGGTGGCAAGCGCTGGACCGAAAGGGAGAAGACTTAGCGTTTCAAGGACCGCGCTGGTCCTGACCGCGCTCGCGCTGGTGCTGGCGGCGGGTGTGTACATCTTCTCATTGCGGACACTGAAGCACACCCCTGTGGCGGCTGTCATGTCCGCCAACCCCGCGGCCTACGATGCCTATATGCGCGGGAAGGTAAATGTCAGCAGCGAAAATCCAGAGAATAACGAAGCTGCCATCAGGCTGTTCGAGCAGGCTGTTGGGGCTGACCCAAACTTCGCTGCCGCCTACGCCGAACTGGCCCGCGCCTACACCATTAAAGCTCGTTACTTCGCGCCCCCAGCCGAAAAGAAGCAGTTGGATGAGGACGCCGAAGTCGATGTGGCAAAAGCGCTGGCGATAGACCCCAATCTGGCGGAGGGTCATTTCGCCCGTGGTCTGATCCGGTGGACGCCCTACAAGCGCTCTCCTCACGAACAGGCCATTCAAGCCTATCGTCGCTCTATCGAATTAAATCCGAATCTCGATGAAGCTTACCACCAACTGGGATTTGTGTACCTCCACATCGGCCTGCTCCACCAGGCAGAGCAAGAGATTCAAAAGGCATTAGCTATCAATCCAGCCAACACTCTGGCGCGCTACCGCCTGGGCGTCATCGATATGTGTCGGGCGCAATACCAGGAAGCCTTTCAGATCTTCAACAGCACCCCGCTCAAAACCAACCCCTCCCTCCTGGCCTTTTACACAAGCAACGCTCTGTTCCGGCTGGGACGGAACGAAGAAGCCTCGGCGTTAATTGAGCGGTTCCTCAAGGAATATCCCAAGGATGAGGGCGGAGCGGTTACCAGCGTGAAAGCCATGATGTTGGCCAAGGCCGGCAAGCAACGCGAAGTAGAGGACATGATCCAGCGCGCTCTCGCCATCGGCCGAAGTTACGCTCACTTTCATCACACGGCTTATAACATCGCTTCGGCTTATGCGCTCATGAACCAGCCCGAGCAGGCAATGAAATGGCTGCAAGTGACAGCGGAGGAGGGCTTCCCCTGCTATCCCCTTTTTGAGGGTGACGTTAACCTGGATAACCTGAGAAAAGACCCGCGATTTATTTCATTCATGGCAGCGCAGAAAAAACAGTGGGAGCATTTCGCCACATTGTGACTGCGGGATGGAATCAAGGCAGCCGGAACAACGCGCCCAGGTGGAGATCCACCGATATGGTGAGCGCGGATGAACTCGAACCATCCCATATCACTCTGCAGGTACGCTAAAAAACGCCCAAAACGCTTACCCATGAAATAGTCGCGTGCTTCAGTACAGCACTTCTTTTTCACCCTTTTCGGAGATCATCTTCTGGAACTGGATCACGATCTTATCCCGTCGCGCCATCACAGCCTTCACTTCATCCTTGGAGAGGTAACCCTTGGTTTTTGTCGCCAGTTCGTTCGGGTCCAGTGCCTTCAGTTTCTCGAACAACTGCCGGTCGCAGCGCACCAAGTCTTTGGCGTTTCTCAGGTCCCTGTAAAGGCGAAAGGCGCGGCTGAAATCAACCCTCCAAATCTTGAAGTCCTGACCGATCAGCACGTTCGTGAGATTGGGGTCGTCATCATAGACCAATTGGTCGAAGACCCGCACTTTGTACATCTGATTGTTCCATGCAACCGGATCGGGAGGCGCTATGTTCTGTTTGATGCGGTCGGCTTCATCCATCTTTACCGGCAACCACCAGCTCAGCGAGCCGGCATTGCCGTGCCATGATCGTTCCACATACACCGGCAGCATGTCATCCACACCGATCAGTTCGGCCAACGCACAGGCGGCGATATTGTACTTGTATGAATCTACGAAGTTCATTTCTACTCGGCCGCCCGCCATCGTCATGTTGGTCTTGTGTTCGTCAACAGTCTGGAAAGAAGCGTCATGGGTAAACGTGCCGTCGCTCAAGGTAAGCCGCCAGGGCTGAGTAACGCCTTTGTTGGATTGCTTGCTGCCGACGATCTGAGCGGTGAGAAGGAATTGCTTGATCTGTTCCCTGGTCAGAGTAGTCTCATCCGCTGCGCTGACAAGGTATGGAGAGATCAAACACACCACTGCTATGATGAGCCTCCCCCACGGTCGATGAAGTGTGGACATCGCAGTACCTCTCGCGAACGGAATGCCTTTTTCTGCCGCTTGAAATTTCAATCCTTCGTGACCAGCGCCTCGAGGCGCAGTTTGGCCGCCCTGGCGGTCTCCCGTAGCAGCGGATCGGAATCGTTCAGGCATCGATTCAATAGATCTTCCAAGGATCTCAGGCCAAACGCTCCCACAGCATAAGCGCCGCAGGACCTAAGCCAGGGATCGTCGCTGGCGACCAGGGCCGCGACCGCCTGCTCCTGGTTTTCGATTTTGCTGCGCACTAACCGTTGTGCGAGGTGAGCACGCTCGCGCACCGTGACCTTGCTATCCAGCAAAGGCACCAGCATGTCCCGCAACCGAGGTTTCAAGACGTTATCCAGGAATTCCAGCGCATTATCGTGAACGGCTATGCTCTTGGATTGCAGACCCAGATGAGCGCTGTGCACATCAAGATGGGGATACAGCAGTCCCAGCAGGCGAAAGACGCGCTCCAATTCCTGTTGCATGGACTCGGACAATGCGCGTGCCACGGGATCTTCGCCTTCAACGGTTCCCAGTTGGTCGAGAATCTGGTAGGAGCGGTAGTGTCCGAGGATTTCGGCGGCCAACACCGTCTCCAACATCTGGGTGTCAGTTTCGATCTCAGGGTGGAGGCGTTGGAGCTTATTCAGGGAGCTGATAATGCGAAAGCGCAAAGTGGTATCTCTTTCCAGGAGATTTTCCATGAGCACCCGCGCCGCCGCCGGCGTGCCAACGCTTACCATGATGCCCGGGATTTCCCGTCGCACATCGATTGCGACCGAAGTGTCAGCGAGATGGTCACGCAACGCTCCGACGATCGAGTCCCCGAACTCTCCCAGGGCGTTAGCGGCTTCGGCGCGCAGCTCGTGATGGGCCAGCCGGTCGAGGAGGTCAGGCACCAGCCGCCGCTTGCGCAGCTTTCCCGCGGAGTGGATGGCTTCGCGCGCGACCAGGGGGTCGGGGTCGGCCAGCAGGTTCGAGAGCAAGGGATCAAAGCAGTCCGGAAGCTCGCCCAGCAAGCGGGCAGCCTCAACCCGGTGGCGCTGCCGCCCCGGCGCAGGTTCGCCGACCATGTTGGTCAGAATCTGCTGGGCAGCCTCCAGGATCTGAGTCTCGCCCGGCCGCGCTAGAAATGCCACCACCGCCGAGCTGACCGAGAAGTCGGCGAAGTCGCCCTCGTCCCGCATCAACTCCAGCGGGTCAACATGGGCATGGTGGGTAAGGTAAAGCAAAGCTTCGGTGCGCACGTTGAGATCCGGATCCCTCAGCAAAGGTTCGATTTCCGGCCGCACCGTATTGTCGCCTGCGTCGGAGAGGATCGTGATTGCCTTCAGCCGGACCTGCGGCGAGGAATGGTACAACAAGCTGCGGATTACGGGGTGTGCGGCCCTTTGCCGCTCCACTTCAAACAAGCTGAGGGCATAAAGGATCTCCTTGGGATCGGAGGCGGAAAGATTGGTCGCCAGCAACTCCGCGGTCGATCGGTCCAGTACGGAGTGGGAGGCGTGCTCCACGTCCACTCGATGTTGCGCGATGCTTTCTTTCAGGGTAGCGACATATTGTCGCCGCACCACTGCAACCGCACACAGCCAACCCGTCACCAGGAGCAATGCAATCCAACTGATTTGACGTGCTGGCCAATGCAGGGTGGTGGCGAAAATCAGAACCGTCAGTCCGGCCAGGCCATCGCCCAGACGCCAGATTACAGTGTCGATGAACCATTTGACCTGTAACTTGATCCGGGCAGCAAGAGGAAGATAGAGCAATTCCGTGGTGGATTTGTCCAGCGAGTAGCGCAACACCTGGTCGCAGCCTTTCAGCGCGACCGCGGCGCCCAGCGTGCCAAGAATCACGAGACCCATCGAGCCCAGAAACACAGTAGCCGGGAGCACGAATAGCGCCGTGCCTATGCCAAACCTGCGCAGGAACCTGGTAGTGAAGATCAACTGAAACAAAAGTGAAAGTATGCCGGCATAAAAATTGAAGTTACCGTAGAAAGCAGCTATCGCATCCTTCTTCACCAGGAACTGCTGCATCAGGGCGAGGAACTGCCAGCCCGTCAATGTGGTTACCAGAGATGAAATGCAGATGACGGCAGCGATGGCTCTCAAGTATGACGAAGAGAACACCAGCTGCATGCTGGCAAAAATATTTCGCGGGCCGGATTCGGCAGATCCCTCCGTCATGCCATGCGCTCCGCCGACGGCGACTTGCCCGCTGCGCCAAATGAAGACGATCAGCCCGCTGGAAATCAACAGGAACAGAGCCATGCCCAGCAGAAGACTCTCCGTGCCGAACATCTTCGCGATCGCCTTGGAGAAATATCCGGCAAAGATCCAGCCCGCAATGGCACCCCCGCCCACCATTCCGAAAACCCGCTTGGCCTCCCGGGTGGTAAGAACGTAGTTGGCCAGAGTCCAGATCTGGGTCGGCGCCAGCACTCCAAAGACTTTCACCCAAATGTAAAACACCGGAAACAGCCAGGCCAAGTGGGGGCGATAGTGGGCCAGAGCCCAGAATATCGCGCAATTGCTGGCGAAAAAGATCGCGCTGGCGACCAGCAGGCCCTGCAAAGCGACACGCCGCGCCACCAGTACGTAGCCCGCCACCACCAGGGCCACGATTAGTGAACTGGACATATCGGCGTAGGCAAGCTGTCTCGCCTCGAAGTGCGACAGAAAGAGCGCGGCACTCGCCACCTTGCCGATTACGTAGCTGCTGATTACCAGGAACAGACAGGCACACAGCAGGGTACCTCGCCCCAGATCGCCGGAGTGAATGTTCAACGCGCGTTCGATCCACTTCTTCATCCGCGGAAGACTTCCTCTTGCCACCGTTCCTATTGTGGTGGGGGCGCCGTTGCCGGACAGATGCCAGCGACCGCTGGCAAAACATCAGATTTTTCCAAAACTCTGGTCGTATCTGCAACCCCCGCAGCAGCCCCAGGACCCGCCTTTCCGGGCAAAGCGGCGGAGTCGATCAATACTGCCTGCTGGTCCAGATACTTAGCGCTGAATCTGCTATCGCCGCAGATTTCCAGGGCTGACGCTCTGCCCCCAGGGTAGTAGCTGCTGAGCATGCCGGTGTCGATCAGCAATACCTTGTCTCCAAAACGAGGCCGGATACGCCCGCTCCTCTGAACCGTATGTCCGACGACAATATGCGCTACCTTGTAGGCATCCAGGACCTTGTCTATCTGCGCTGTACCCTCTGCGTCGCCCCACTGGTCGTATCCGCGAAACCATAAGGGTCCGTCAGGCTTCACACTCAACCATTCTTCGTACTTTAAGAACTCCAGGATTTTGGCTTGGCGTTCCTGGTTCGCTGGAACCCGCGATTTGCGCTCGGCAATGACTTCGGCCTGCGCCGCATAAGTGATTTCCTGCATATTAAAGAACGGCAGGATCACTCCTTCATCCTGCAGATACTGCTTCACCGTGTCGAACAATTCGATTTCATCGCGAATCCGCTTATTCAGCGCATCAACTTTCATCTTGGCCAAGTCAGGATGGATGCCCCCGTGCAAGAAGATCTCCCCTCCAATTTGGGCCAGGGCGTTGTGTCCGCGCAGCCACTTGCCGTATTGCCCCTTCGGGCTGTAGGCCTCGCGCTGCTCAACGAAACCCGGCGGATGCCTTGCCATCCACTCTGCTTCAGTCAATTCCATGGGCTGGGAAAGCTCGGTTATTAACTCGGGGTGCTTATTGCGCCATTTCGCGTACTCTTCATAGGCAGATTTTTGCCGTTTCGCGGAATTGCTGTCGGCAAAACTGGCATAGTTCACAGGCGTGACATAGCGCAAGTCACCCATGATATTCATCATCTCGTGATTGCCGAGCAGGCTCACTACCCGACCGCCGGCCTGTCCCGCTTCTTTTTCCAGTGCCATCAACAGGTCCATGACCTCACGCGGCTTGGGGCCGCGATCCAGAAGGTCACCAACCTGGACGAATGTGGTCTTACCGCCTGTCCAGTGGTTTTGCCTGTCTATGAGACCGATGTGCTGAAGAATGGCGACAAAGTCGTCAAAATCACCGTGAACATCTCCGATGGCGACCAAGGATTCGGAAGGCTCCGCTGAAGTTTGCTTTGGTTTCGCCCACGCTAACCCGCCCGACAGAAGTACCACGAGGAGAGAAATGCAAGCGCGGCGGGAACAAATCCAGACCGGAGGGCTGACCATTTTCCTGCCTCCTACAGCCAAGCCCTGCCAGATTTGAACGAAACCATTGAGTTCCGCAGGACGTCCTCTATTGCGGTGCATCTTAGGCTGACAAAGTTAAATAAGTCAACAAGTTGAATTGGGTAGTCCCCCAAGCCCGGAAACCGCAAATGTGCCGCCGAGTAGACGGCCTTGATACCGGGAGGTCTCGGAGAAAAGCCGGGAACTACCAACGAACTTGCACACTACCTCAGTTACCATTTCGATTCAAATGGCACGGCCTTCTATCAACAGACTAAGTACCACCGTGCTCCCAACTACATGCCGGTGAGCCGTTTCGAGATCAGAGTGGCATGGAGCGTGCCATCTTTATCCCAAGTGCCTGTACAAATCACCCGGTCACCGTCCTTCACTTCCCCGGCATCAATGTCATTCACCTTTTTACTGCCGTGCTCTTGACTGACCCAGCGCGTCGAGCTGTCGTACTTAACTGTCCGTTCGTCCGACGAACCCACCTTGCGCACGGTCAGGCTGGATTGATCTTTACTGCTCCGTATGATTGTGCCCTCCCATCGGCCCGACTTTGCGACCTTCTCCTTGGCCGGAGCGTCCTGCGCGAACACCGACGTTGCAAGCGGGAAGGTAAGTACCGAGGTGAGCAACAAAACCAGTAGCTTCAACATGTCTTTCTCCTTTTCGGGAAATGTGGTGCGTGACCGGAAACAATAGCCCTGGGCCCAAAACGGCAGGCCGCGTTCAACTTTGCACCTACCCACAATCCTCGCGGCATTCCTGACAAGGGTTGCCTCTGCCAGTGCCTGATCTCCAAAGACGCAGTGCAGTGAGCGGTACAGCCAGACGCAAAAGACGCGTGATTCAGTACAGCACTTCGCTCTCGCCTTTTTCAGCGATCAGCTTCTGGAACCGCTCCACAATCTTGTCCCGTCGCTGCATCAATGCTTTCACTTCCATCTTGTTGAGATAGTGCTTGGTTCGTTCCTGCAGTTCGTTCCCGTCCAGCGCCTTCAGTTTCTCAAGCAAGTGCCGGTCGCAACGTACCAGGTCTTCGGGGCTTTTCACGTTTCCTTGAAGGCGAAAGGCGCGGGTGAAATCAACCCTCCAGATCTTCCAATCCGCACCGATCAAGACGTTGGTCAGGTTGGGATCGGAATCGGAGACCAATTGATCAAGGACCCGAATTTTGTACATCTGATTGTTCCAGGCGTCCGCATCCGGCGGCGTCAAATTCTGCTTATGGCGCTCCACCTCATCCATCTTCACCGGCAGCCACCAGCTGAGCGATCCTGTCTCACCTTTCCATTTGCGCTCGACATATACCGGCAGCATGTCATCGATGCCGAGCATTTCCGCCAGCTGATAGGCAGCGATGTTGTACTTGTAGGAATCCACGAAGTTCAGTTCAGCGCCGGAAGCAAACTCCACGCTGGGCTTGTGTTCATCAACCGACTGGAAAGAACCGTCGTGGGTCACGGTGCCGTCCGTGAGCGTGAGCCGCCACGGGTTGGTGATACCCTTCTTGGACTGCACACTCTTCACCACCTTGGCGGTGACAAGGAATTGCTTAATCTGGTCCTTGGTCAGGGTTGGTTCATCTGAAGCAACCACGAAGAGCTGGCAAGCCAAACACGCCACGACGGCCAGAATCGAGCTGCACCACCGAAGGCGAAGTATGTTCATCGAAGACCTCCTTCGGCCAACCGGGCGAAGTCTACTCCTTTGCGCCCGATTGGACAAACTAAAATATAACAAGCTGCAGCGCCAAGCTCATGGAGCACTATTTCGGAGCCAGAGGAAACTCGCGAAGGACGTGCGCGAAACTTGTACGCTAGCTCGGGTCGCTGGACACAGCACCGTACCTATCTCAAATCGATACGTTCATCCCTCTGGAGACGCCGTCTTCGCGGCTGTTTCTCGGCTGAGTCGGCACAATGCCAGGCACAGTCCAAACCGGGATATTTTCAGAGGTGCGGGCCCTGCGGTGTATGTCCTAAAGAATCAGAAGAATACATGGTGAGCGCGGATGGACTCGAACCATCGACCCATGCCTTAAAAGAATGCCCTACCCAGGACTCACAGAGCTTGCACGGGTGAGCAGGAATGGCGACACGGGCCAATGTTTATGCGGTTCCGAAGCAACGCGGCGCTACACATGCACCTAGCACCCCATTCCTGCTACCTGCTTATGCGCTGAAATCATGACCGTTTTGTGGAGAGTTTTGTGGGGAAATTACCCGTTCATTCCCCACAACAGACCTTCCTTTTTCGCTCTTCTCCTGTGCTGCCCTTCTTCCGGTGATTTGTTTGCGCATCCATGATGGTTGACCGCGGACGAAAATCCACCCATCACCACTACACTCAGAGCACGTCTTTTCTGCTACCTCCCCAAAAGCTGAACAAGAACGGGTATTGCTCCCAATCCTCGTTGCGCACGCTGTCCATCACTCCCATTGTTGGGGCCAATATTCAACCTGTTCTGGGTTGGGAGTGTTCAATGGGCTGAACCGATCACATAAGCCCACTGGCGTCTTTTTTATCGGGAATGCGTAATTCAGGCAAGGAAAGGCTTCAGGAAGGCTGCTGAAATTCCCTGTTCGTCACAGTCACTACGCTGCGTTGGGTACCAAGTGACTTTAATGTGCCTTCTTGTTCCTCATCGGTACCTATTTTAATCTCCTACGGAAGGGAACCAACTAAGGGAGCAAAGAGAAAGTTCCAGCCCCTTTCCGATACAGAGAACGTGCAGTACGACTGGGGGGAAAGCCGAGACATGTCATCAATCCGCGTTCTCGTTGTGGAGGATTTCGAGCCCTTTCGGCGGCTTCTCTTTTCCGCCCTGCAGCAAGCGCCGGGACTGCAAATTGTTGGTGAAGTGTCAGATGGCTTAGAAGCCACCCGGCAAGCGGAACGATTGCGGCCGGACCTAATTCTGCTCGACATCGGGCTTCCTACACTGAATGGAATCGAAGCCGCCCGACGAATCCACAAGCTTCTTCCCGAATGCAAAATACTTTTTCTGAGCCAAGAATCCTCCACTGATGTGGTGCAAGAAGCCTTCAACTCGGGAGCACAGGGCTACGTGGTCAAGGCACACGCCGGAGGCGAACTGCTAGCAGCTTTGGAGGCGGTTCGTCAGGGCAGGCAGTTCATCAGTCAAGGGCTCTCTTAGTAGACGCAACTCGGTTTCTGGAAGCGAAAATTGCGCAACGCCGCAATCCAAGCAGACCGAAACCTTTGGGAATGCCCAGACGCCGGGATTATCAATGTATCTGAGGCCGGTGAAATGGATGATCATCTCAGCAGTAAATTCCGCCTGATTGCCTGAGTGACATGATCCACAATACATAAACGTATCCCCCAACGCTCGCAGGGTACCGAAAGCCCAAAACCTCTGTCTGGTCAGAATTGCTCACTTTTCCCAGCGCTCTTTAAGGAAGACAGAGCGTGGCATTCGCTGCCGAAATTCAATGTTCGTCACAGTCACTAGCCTGCGTTGGCAATCACAAAAACACCGCTGCTGAAATTCCCTGTTCGTCACAGTCACTAGGCTGCGTCGGCTTCTGATCGGCGTGCTGCAACTGGCGCAGCCGTTCGCCAGCCCACAGCTTCCGCGACCGCTTTTCGTCCAGCGCCCGAGCCTTGGTTGGGAAAGCATCAATGCCCAGCCGTCCTTCGAGCAACACCCAGGAATGCCCGCGCTTTTTGATGGTTAGTTTTGCCATCTTGCATCCCTTTGTCCGGAGTCTTCTACAGATGACGAAAAATGCAAGTGACAGCAATCACTGCGCCGTGTGATTCCAGCCCAGCAGGCCCCTAAACGTAATTCCGTGCGAATGTAAGAGGCGGGACTACATCGACAGCTCCGGTATCGCCGAGCTGATCAGCGCCTTCACGACCGTGCGCAACCAGGTTGGCGACCTCAAGTTGCTCGACCTGACCAAGAAGGTCCACGATCTGTTGCAGATCACCAAGCTGTATACAGTACTTGATGTGAAGGACGACGAAGCAGACGCGATCAAGTCGTTCAACAGTCACTCAGAGCGGCGCGGGGAGGAACCGTATTCGAACAAAGAGCACACTTATGCGTGGCTGAGACCTTCACGGGAACGCGTAGTTCAGGCAGGGCGTCGCATTCGCTGCTGAAATTTCCTGTTCGGCTTAGTCACTAGGCTGCGTTGGCGTCACTAGGCTGCGTCGGCGCCGTTTTTGTCGGTTCGTCAGGAGCAGCAATTGCTTGAAGCTCGTTCTCTCCGAGCGCCAGTTTATCCTGCGGCTTCGTAGCTGCTGCTTTTTGTGCGGCTATGAAGGCCCAGATCGCGACCGACACTGAGACCGCGATGGCCAGGACCGGGAACATGATGATCAGGACAATGGCGAGAATGGGGAATAAAAACAGCGACCATGTCGGAAACTTCATAACTGCCTCCCGAGCCTGCGCTAGACAAGCTGCGTTGGGTCAAGAATCGGATATTGTTCTTGTTTACTCCTGACACTTGGGCTGCGCAGTGACCGAGGTCACTGGACACTGTGATGGCAGGCGCTAGGAGGCCAACAGGCCAAACCGACCATTGAGGCACGTCTGCAGCTTTTATCGGGAATGCGTAATTCAGGCAGGGAAAGGCTTCAGGAAGGCTGCTGAAATTCCCTGTTCGTCACAGTCACTAGCCTGCGTTGGCTCAGGGCTTTCGCGGCTCTGTTTTCGCCGTGTTCCGGCGGCGCGAGGTAAGTCGCTTCAGCGCTTTTCACCCACCATTCCGCGTGGGAGGGGCAGGGTGCATCTCAAATCTTCCGCACAGCGATTTCCCACCACAAGAAGACCGTTGCTGAAATTTCCTGTTCGGCTTAGTCACTAGGCTGCGTTGGCACGATGAAAACCTGCAGCGCGTGAAATCAGCCTCCCGAGCCTGTCAGAAATGTGCGGGTTTGCTTGCGCTGGCTTGCTATGGACATGCATGATGGGGGCTAGGCCGGCAACCCCACTGTTGCGGCTAAACCAGCATGAAAAGCCGCCGACTCCTGGTCTTAGTCCTCAATGCGGTCCTCCTGCCGTTTGCTGTGACGATCCCCACCCTGGCGCAAGACAACTACGAGATCCAGGTGTACTCCTACGACACGGTTGCTCCCGGTCACACGATGGTAGAGCTTCATTCCAACTTCACCGCGGACGGCAGCAAGCAGGTCACGGATGGCGTACTGCCCTCCAATCACGCCGTCCATGAGACCCTTGAGATCACACAAGGGTTCAATGACTGGTTTGAAACCGGCTTTTATGTCTTCACCAGCATTCAGCCCGATGGCGGTTGGCAATGGGTCGGGGATCACATCCGTCCGCGATTCCGCGTCCCCGAGTCGTGGCATTGGCCTGTTGGGGTGAGCCTCTCCCAGGAGATCGGCTACCAGCGACGTGATTTTTCTCCCGATACCTGGACCTGGGAAATCCGTCCCATCGTGGACAAGAAAATCGGCCGCTGGTACCTGAGCTTCAACCCCACGCTCGACCGCTCCTTTCACGGAGAAAGCGTGCACAGGGGAGTGGAGTTCTCGCCCAACGCAAAAGTGGGCTACGACTTCACGAAGCGGATTGCCGGAGGCTTGGAATACTACGCCGCATACGGACCGATTAGCGGCTTTGACCCGCTCCGAGATCAGCAGCAACAATTTTTTCCGACCATCGATTTGGACCTCGGCCCCGACTGGGAGTTCAACTTTGGCGTAGGTATTGGTACGACCGCCTCCACCGATCACCTGATCATCAAGTGCATTGTTGGGCGGCGCTTTTCGTGGACACACGGAAAGTGAGTTCAATCACCCAAACCGATCACTTAGGCGCGTCTGGGACTTTCAAGGGGAACGCGTAATTCAGGCAGGAAAAGGTACGAGGAAGGCGCAGCAACCCCCTCCCCATCGCAGATGGGTTACGGATTCGAGCGGAATGCGGTCACCGCATCCACGACAGCGAACGCTCGGGAAAGCTGTACACGAGGTTTTCGTACTTCGGCCTGGCCTTAGCCGCAACCTTCACGGCAAATGTCATGGCTAGGGTGTCGCGGCTGGTTTCCCGGGGCTGCATTCCATGATCTAAGGCAGCATGCCGACTCCCCGATTATGCCGAATCTCTAATCAAGTGCAGCGACTGGAGGGGCTCGGACCGTGTTATGACTCGGCATAATCAGAGGCTTTCCAGGAAGGCCAACAGTTTGTCGTTCGGCCGGTATCGTGTTGGTTTGACGCCGAGTGACTCCGTGCGCGAGAGCGCTTTCTCCTTCAGGAACTTGGGCACTGTGGACAGACGCCAATCCGCTACCGTCGGTACCGAAGCGGCCAAGTCAGTTTGCAGTTCTCCCTTCTGAAACAGGAACCGGAAGAAAGAACGGAAAGCCGTGGTCATCAGTTGTGCTGTTTTGACACCCATACTGCGGCTGTGCCGCAAAACAAAATCTGAAACATCGGAAGCTTTCACTGCTTTAAGAAGGAACGGCCTTCCTCGGAAGCGCTCGAGGAGAAACTTATGAACGAAAGGTAAGTAACCACGGATCGTATCTGTGACGAGGCCGCGCTCTGTGCGCAAATACGTTTCGTACCGGTTCAGAATGTCAGCCAACAGTGATCTGGCACAAGCCAGATTTCGAGCTGGAACAACGTTGTGCCTCCGCAGATGATCGAGGAACTGCTGGAGGGTTTTTGAATCGCCCCTGTGAACTCGGTGCTTGCGCTTGAGAAATGCGTCCACCAACCGCTCATCAAGGTTCGTGACTGCGAGGTTCTTTCGTCTCAACCACTGCCCACAATTCGTAAGAAGCTGCAGTTTCAACCGCACTGTCTCGTCTGCGTAGCCTTGCTCTATCAGTGAGGTTGTGAATCTCCGAAGCTGGGTAACTAGATCATCGTTCTCTAAGTAAGTAATCAATAGAGACCTCGTCCATCTTATACTTCCATCGGAATACCACCGGAGCTGCATTCACTTCTTGGAAGTACAGGTGGATTCGTTCGATGAGTTCCTGTTTGCTGTGCACTCGGATCTCCCGGAGCATGCTGCGCGCCATCTTGCTGAACATATTCTCCACCAGATTGAGCCACGAGCCGTGCTTGGGAACGAAGACGAACTGAAAGCGTTGCGGCCGACTCGCCAGGTAGCGTTGCGTCTCCTTCGAGATATGGGCAGAGTGATTGTCTAGAATCAGTCGCAACATAGTGGCGGTCGGGTAGGCAGCATCCAGCTTTTTCAGGAGCTCAATGAAGTCTTTGCTCTTATGCGTCTCGCTGACAATCTCGGTGACCGTGCCACGGTGCAGATCCAGCCCCGCCAGCAACGAAACGGTTCCCAACCGTCTGTATTCGTAGTCCCGGGTCGGGCTGGCATGCTGTCCGGGCAAGGGCGGCCGGTCGGGCGTTTTCTGAGCCAGCGCCTGAATACCTGGTTTCTCGTCGTAGGACACCGTGACCGTCCCCGGCTCGCGAATCTCGCCGCGCAGCAGTCCTTCATGGAGAATCTCTACTTCCTTGTAAATATGCAGTACCGCCGCCATCTTGGACTCGAACTCCGGGTCCCGTCGCTCCACATAATAACGAACCTTATGCGGTCGAAGTTCTCCTTGCATCAAGATCTTATGCAGCTTGGAGCGGCTCACTTGTTCCAGTTCCGGGTACCCCGCCGACCGGGCCTGGCGCCGCAGGTGTGCGGTTAGTAGACCGTACGTCCATAACTCTTGGGCATAGCCCAACTCCTTGGGCTTCTGACAGGCGCAGTTCTGAACCCAGGCAATCGCCGCATCCGAAACCCGACGTGGTTTGCCCGAACGCGGCAATTCTCCCAAGGCCGCCTGCACGCCAAAGCGAAGGCATTTCTGGATGCAGAGGATCACCGTGTTACGGTTCACCCCATGGGCCCGCGCAATGGCCTGATCACTCAGACCGGCGACCGAGTCCAGCAAGATCGCCGCGCGCACCGTACGCCTCTTCTGCTCGCTGCGCGACTTGCGGAGGCGCTCCAACATGCGCTGCTCGTCCTCGCTAAAGACCAGGGGCCGGCGCCTCCTCTGAAAGGGCATGCCCCATTAGAACATCGCTGGGGTCATATGTCTATTTACTTAGAGAACACTCATCTAGTGGGTCGGGAAGACGTTTGGCTGCTACTACGTTTCGGAAACTTTCGAGCATGCTCTCCTCCTTAACTGGCTTCACAGCCAGTTCGGAGAAGATAGCCGGATTATGCCGAATTCAGTTCGTCAGCAAAGTGCAGAACGTAACCCCAAACGGAGACGATAGGAGAACTACTTGGCTAGATTCGGCATAACCGCCATACGTTTGTCACCCACATGGTGGAACTGGGGGTTCCGTTGGGTGTTATTCAGACATTTGTTGACCACATGAGCGCGCGCATGGTTCGCCATTACACGCACGTATCCAGCGGCGCCGCGCGGAAAGCTGTTGAACTGCTCGACTCTAGCCCCATCCTTGCGCCGGTCTCAGCCGTAGGGGAGAAAGTCTACCGTGCTTAATTTGTGGGGAAATTTGTGGAGAACTGGAAAGCAGCGGTTCCCTGCCCTTCCCAAGTCATTGAAAAATATGGTGAGCGCGGATGGACTCGAACCATCGACCCATGCCTTAAAAGGGCATTGCTCTGCCAACTGAGCTACGCGCCCACGTGATTTCAATCTAACACAAACAAAAAGTACTTACTGCATACTGACCGATGGAACCATCGGATCTCCCTCAGCCGCGGTGGCAGTTGTGGTGGCAGTTGGCTCCTCCTGTATAGCCGCCTTCACGAGGGAATCGTCGAACGCTGACTCAGGCTCGGAGGGTTCACCGGAGTACGACTTAAAAGAAACAAGCCTCTCGACCGCAGCTAGGTTGTGTTCGGGCGCCAGGTGAGCGTAGCGCATGGTCATCTGGATCGTTTTGTGCCCCATCAACTCGGCTACGGTCCGCAGATTCACCCCCGCCATCACCAGTCGGCTGGCGAAGGTGTGCCGGAGGCAGTACCACGTGAAATCACGAATAGCAGCGGTCTCAACGGCCGGGACGAACCAATGTTTGTATCCGCATAGCCGCTCGCCGTCCATGGTAACAAACGCCCAGCTGTCTGGGCTGGGACGCTTCATCAACTCCGTGAACGCGGTCATTGCTTCTCTATTCAAGGGGATGTGGCGCGCCTTGCCATTCTTACTTTGGGGAATGGAGACTAGTCGACGCAGCAGGTCCACACGGTCCCGTTTCAACGCATACATCTCGCTCGGCCGCATGCCGGTGTGCAATGCAATTGTGAGCTCGGGTAGGTGCGCGGGATAATCTCGTGCGACCACCGAGCGGAGGCATGTTTCCTCATCCTTAGACTTCTTCAGTTCCTGATCGGCAGTTTTCCCCGGCGTGAACTGACCCAGGAACCGGATGCGTTCATTGTTCTCGCGCTTGCGCTTCAGGAGTCTTGCCGGGTTCGTCTTCACTTTCTTGTGCTCGATGCCGAGACGGTACACCAACGACAGCGTTGTCTTGTACCTATTGCATGTCGCCGGCCTCCACTCCTGATCGGCGAACCAGCGGCGTAGATCCTCAATGGGAATCTCCGCCGGCCGGTCACCGAACTCGGCAATCAGGCGATTGAGACGGTACTCGTCGAACTTCGAGCCGAGATTGTTGGCCTGGACAAAGGTGCGGGCATCCTCCGCCAACTCCGAGAACCTGATAGCGCGCCTGCGCAGTTTCTCCGGTAATTTCGTGCCGGTAAGCGCTTCCAGTTTGCGCTTGCCGTACAAATACTTGGCATTGCCCTTCGTACCCGCCTTCTCCCGCCGGCGTCGGCCTTCACAGTCGTAGAACTGAATCCACCAATCACCGGACCCAGGTACCTTCTCGAATACCCCTCGAACCTTCTTGCCTTTCATCTCTTCCGTCCTTTCTTTTCGCTCTTAAGCTTCGCCTCTTTCTCGGCCCTGAGCCTCTCCGCTCTTTCTTCTTTCCGTTTCTTCCGCCGCCACTCTCTATCGGTGGCCTTATGCGCACATTCATCCGTGTCATATTTCCAGCGATGGGGCGTAACCGTGAATAGGCCACCGCACTGCTGGCAGAACGCGAGTCTGTCGTTCCAAACCATCCATTTCAACGCTTCTCGGAGAGTCGAAATTTTCCACTTTGGCGTTATCTGGAACTGTTTCCCATCATGTTCAGCTGACAGGCTAATTTCCGCGGAAAACTGGGTCTCAAGAACGAATGCCGCCACATTTCTGATGGCAGAGTCTGAAGCTTGTCCTATCCACTCGGACAGATTCATGCCTGGGCAAAACAGTGTTCGCAGGCCGAAATGCAACGCCGGCTCGCCAGTTTGCAGCGCGCTGAACCCATCCCACTCCTGCTCCGCCGCAAGGCATTCCACCAGACACTTGCGCCCGTCGAGACGCCCCTTACCACAGGAGAGCAGCAGGTCCACAAGCGCTTTTAGCAGACGTTGAAATGCGCGGTATTGGCTCACGGGCCGGACAGAGATGCCGCGCTCCAACTCGCTATCAGGTGCTCCGTAAACAATGTAGAGCGGTCCCCAAGCGCGAACGAAATTAAACAGTTCCTGATCTGATCTCGCTTTAAGAAACTGTACATGTGGTGAATACGAGCGGGACTTGACGAGATTGTATTGGCGATCAAGCGCCAAGGGGCAATGAATCCTCCCCTCCCGAATGCTTACCTCCCCACCACGAGGCCAGAAACCGACCTTCAGTGGTGTCGATATGGATTCGAGATGCATATCGACACAACTTTATGCTTAACTTTGCTCGCAGTCAAGAGCAACTTCGAAAGGAGTTTCGAATGCAGCAGTCTCAGCCACTACACACCCCGCTCCTGGTAAGCAAGCGTGAGGCCGCCACCCTTTTGGGTGTGTGCCCGCGCACAATCGACAACTTCATCGGGCGGAAAGAACTTCCGTGCCGGCGGATTGGCCGGCGAACTTTGATCCCGTACTCCTCCCTTGTCGCCTTTGCCCGCCGTGACCATCAGTCCGCGCCTCAGCCGGAAGCCCCCGCAGAGCAGGAGGCATGACGTTGGCTGCTAGTGCAATCGCCCAGGTGGATGCTCGCGATGTCGGCCGGATGGTCAGCATCCCGCAAGTGCTCCGACACTTCGGCTGGCGCACGCGTCAGCGCGGCCGAGCTGACTGTCGACTATGCCGTGGCAATTCAACAGGAACGGTCGCGTTTACGGAACGGCTCTGGCGTTGCCATCGCTGCAACGAGGGTGGAGATGTTTTCAGTTTAGTTCGTGCCGTGAACCACTGCGGATTTCCCGAAGCTCTCCGAGTAGTCGCCGGCCTAGCCGGCGTAAAGCTAGGCCGTTCTTCCAGCGCTGAGATCCAAGTAAGGCAGCATCAGCACGAGCAGGAAGAAGTGGCGGCTGCCCAGTGGGAACGCCAGGAGCGCATGCTACGGCTTGAAGCCCGCGAAGACATCCATGCGCTTGATCGGGTCAAGCGTCTGCTTAGCAAGCACCCTGATCGAGAGGATGACGAGCTGTGGGCCCAGCTCGAGGCGGCTGATACCCTTAAGCGCCGCGCCTTGGGAACCTATCTGCTGCTGTCCTTCGGCGAGCTGTCGGATCGCTACAACTTCGTCTTCTATCCCGAGGCCCGCGCCACGCTGCTGCAAAAGGTAGTGGCCGCCGGCGCGGTGGGTCGATACCACATCGAGGACTTCGCATGAACGATCACCAAGCGCAAATTGACTTCCTGCATAAGCATCCGGATGTAGTACAGGACATCACTAGGCACAAGGACAACGGGGGCGCCCATGATGATGTTGGTGTCCACCAACCTGATCAAGTGCTGGAAACGCAGTGGCCCGAACCATTAGCCCCCGAGGCCTTCCACGGTCTCGCTGGCGAGCTGGTGCAAGCCATTGAGCCACACTCTGAAGCTGACCCGGCGGCACTGCTGGTGCAGATGTTGGTCTGCTTCGGTAACATTATTGGCCCAAGTGCCCACTGGTTCGCGGAGTCCACACGTCACGCACTGAACCTCTTTGCGGTGTTGGTGGGGTCCACCAGCAAGGCCCGCAAGGGAACTTCACTGAACCGCATTCTTAAGGTGTTCTCAAGTGTTGACCCCGATTGGCGAGTGCATTCTGGCGGCCTCTCCAGTGCTGAAGGTCTTATCTGGGCAGTGCGAGATGGGCCCGATGGCGAAGATGACAGACAGGCTGACCCTGGTGTCCAAGACAAACGCTTCCTGGTAGTCGAAGAAGAGTACGCCAGCGCCCTGCGAGTGATGGAGCGGTTGGGCAATACCCTCTCTCCCATCCTGCGCCAAGCATGGGACGGCCTGCGCCTCTCGCCGCTGACTAAGAATGACCGCATCTCTGCGACCGGCTCGCACATCGGCATCCTGGGGCACATCACCAGAGACGAGCTGCGCCGATACCTGACAGCCACGGAGATGGGCAACGGCTTCGCCAACCGCTTCCTGTGGATCTGTTGTCAGCGTAGAAGGTACTTGCCAAGGGGCGGCGCGATGGAGCCGAGCGAGACCGCCAGGCTCATCAACTTGCTCCAACCGGCGGTGGTCTTTGGCAAGACGGTGAGATGCGTGGTCCCCAGCGAACCTGCTTGGCAAATTTGGGACGCCGTCTATGAGGAACTGTCGGGCGGTAGGCCTGGACTCATCGGCGCCGTCACCGCCAGAGCTGAAGCACAGGTAATGCGGCTGGCAGCGATCTATGCACTGATGGACCAGGCAACCAACATCCAGTGCGAACACATGAAGGCCGCCCTGGCGATCTGGGAGTACAACATGGCGTCTGTGAGGAACATCTTCAGCGATATGCTGGGCAATCCCTTGGCTGACGCAATCCTGCGAGTCCTCAAGGAGAGCCCCGACGGTATGACGCGGACGGAGATCCGTGACTGCTTCGGGCGGAACCAGAGCAAGGCATCGGTGGATGTGGCGCTGGGCGAACTTGCGACCCTTGGCGTCATCACTCGCGAGATGATTCCGACCGGTGGTCGCCCGACCGAGAGATGGCGCCACAGTACGACAAAAACGACATAAACGACATAAACGACATAAGGACCCCCTTTGGTCGTTTACATCGTTTATGTCGTACCACATGGAGGCGGAAAAGGAATGGGTTTACTGGAAATAGCACGGCGCGTCGAGAGGGAGCAGTTAACTCGGGCTACCGCAGATCATGTTCAACAGCAGGCACAATACCAGACGTCCGGTGAGCCGATTCTTAATCCTTTGCCCGCGGAAAAGGACGCTGCGGCATCTCAGATACTCCGGTGGGTCGAGGCACGCTGTGCGAGGCGGGACGGTGTTTGGGGCGCAGAAAAATTCCTCTGGCGCGATTACGACGCTTGGAGCCAGCAGAGCAAGCAATCAGCCTGCCCACGAGAACTATTCCGCGAAACCATGAACCAATGTTTCGACTGCGAGGGGGATGGGTGGCGAGGGATCGCACTGGCAGTCGACGTTGCAGCTAGCCGCTACATCATGTGAGCACATCTCGTGACCAAGACATTGCGCTACCGCAGCGGTCGGACGTTCGGTTGGGGCGGCGGATGCGGTGCGTTTCCTCAGTCCGGGCAGCCGGCGTCGCGTTCGATCCGGTGGCTGATGGCTGAAAGTCCTGAGGCTCGCACCAGACTGAGCGGCGGGGCTGTTGTGATGTTTCGGCGAAATGAAGCAGAGCCAATGACGGACTATAGCAAACAAAAGCCTGACCGTGTCGATTACGACTGCACGGATCCCGCAACCGGGCCGTACTGCGCCTTTACTGGTGAGGTCACTATGCCGTGTCCACTTTGCGGCCAGGGGAACACGTTGCAAGTTGGAATTCCAACCAACAGATTCACGTTTCGATGTTCTGAGTGTGGGGAGGAGTACGAAGGATTTATCACGCTAACGCCGTGCACGGAACTACCCCAGTGACCTTGGGGCAGTCCGCGTCTGATGTTGCGAGTAGGGCTGTTGTAAATTGAAGAAGCCCGATTCAGGGTCGGGCCTCGGAACTTTACCGGTTTGCTGCGCACTAAAATCATTACATGAGGTATGCCCATGCCGCAAGCCGTTCTTACGAGTGCCAAACCGACTCTGCTAGCAGACCTTGAACAGGAGCCTGCTGTGACTTTTCAAGTTGCCCTCATTGGAACGGAAGGAATCATTGTTGCGACTGATCGAAGGCTTACTTACGTGACACCTAGCGGTGGGGGTGCGTGCCCCCAACTTACGACTACGGACAAGTTCCATGTTGCTTCTGACGGCTCTATTGTCTGTTTCGCCGCTGGCGGGCCAAGAGCGTTAGCGGTGGCAAAATCTCTCGCCGATGACCCTCCCGCGTTCACCAACGAAATAAAGTGGAAAACGGAACTTGAACGTCGCACAGATCAAGATCAGGCGCAGCGTAGGGACTTTGATGAAGTAATTGTTGTCAGAAGGGATTCACCTGACCGCATCTGGGTGGTTACAAGGGAGCAGAGTGCCCGGGCGACTGCAAGCGCGGTATATGAGCATTTTTGCAGTGGAACCCCCGTGGCTTCCCGCTTTATCCCCGTGCAGTTGTACAAGCAAGAACTTTCATTGGCACACCTGAAAGCCATCGCCTCCCTCTCCGTCGCCTGTGCGTCCCAAGAGTATCCGTCTAGCATAGGTGGCGATATCGACATAGTGGTTTTGCAAGCTGGCAGTATCGGTTGGGAGAGGCTGAGAGAGTCGGCTGGGCGCGATCTAGCAAAAGCATTTTGCAACTCGTTTAGGGATTGGGCCACAGCATGTCAGCTTCCCTTCGAACGCATAGAGTCTCCTCGGCACAATGGCGGAGACCGTCAGGAATAAAAATGCAGAACCGAGCCCAGATCGAGTCTTCGTGGTACTGGGACTTGTAGGCACGACGCCACCTCCTGAGCGTAGCTCCCGATTATCGTCGTTCATCGCATCCGGCTAACCGGGAAGAGTGCTGCTTTGCGAGTTGTATCATAGCGCGATTGACCGTCACCGATTCACGGCAGGGGTTAGTGTATTTCGGTCGGAGGCAGAGATGAGTGCATTCCCTTCACTTGGCATTACTGAAATGGACGTTGCCCAGTTGCTACTCTTCGTGTTGGCCGTTCTATTGTGGCGAATGCTCAGATGGCTGGAATTGATAGGACAGCAGTTGGGATGTAACCGACACAGGGCCAAACACATCAAGAAACTCAGCAAACAGTTCTACCAGTGGTACGACGACAAAGAGGCACGTCGCTCACCAAAGCTAACCGAAGCGGAGAAGGAAAAGCTTGACTCCAAGTTGGACGAACTCAATGACGAGGACTGGGCTTACGGGCCCGCCAGAGGGGGGCAACTCCGCGTTGTACTTGAGAAACTCGACGAACTACTCGGCATTTTGCAGTCGATAGCGGATGGAAGGGCTCGTCCAGGATCGCTTTGACAGGCTCAGTCTTAACCATTCGAGAGGGTGTGAGGCGCCGCAGCCAACCCCTCGGTGTGGCCGCTTCCACACTGCAATTCAGCGTGGCTCTTGATCACCCACGTGCGCCTGTTCCCGATACGGTAAGATCCCGAACATCTCAAGTACCAGCCTGACAGCGCGGATGTCGCCCGGAACGCGGACCTGTCCTGACCCGCCACGGTCATCACCTCTCCGGGCCGACAGGCCAGCGGGGAAAGCAGTGGTTAACCTAGGTTGGGCAGTTTGGGACGCCGCAGCCAATCCCGGATCTGCAGGGGATGCCCTCGTGGAGACCAGCCAATTGGGACGTCCTCCTGGAAGGCCGTAAACAAGGTCCAGCGCTTACACAGCCGATTGGAGCAGCGTGCATGCCAAGTGGTTGAGCGGACCCGGCGCCGGTTCCAAGCGCCGCAGTGGCGGCAGGTCCAGCTGACAGTTCCGCAAATATGCAGGGCAAGGTAGTTCGCTCGAACACTCAGATCTTCGGCCACATCTTCTATTCTCATAAGGACTTATCGCATGTCTGATTGGTTCGCTGCAAGGGGTTGCTCACAATCCATTAGTGGAGTGATATGGAGTGGCACCGAGTGATACCGAGCATTGGCACGCGACCAGAATCAGGACTACCCAATCCCTGTCGCGAGGTGAAGTCGAGGGGTGGCGCGACGGTACACACGCTCCGGGGCACGATCACTGGGCGGTTTATGGCGCATTACACTTTGCCGCCGGATGTGGTCCGCCCACCCGCTGCTTCCGCTTTGCGAATGGCATGCTCACGCAGGTCGTAACTCTCGAGCGCCTTCCGCGCCCCTTCTCGGGCCAAATCGGTGCTCATTCGCCGCTCGGCTTCATCGAAAGTTTCTTCTGCATCCACCCTCGCGCGCTGCCCTTCGTCATACGCTTGCTTCACCTTCTTAGCCTTGAGCCTGACCTCAGCGGCGATGTTGACCCCCTCAGGATCTTTTTCCTGCCGTCGGCCCCGCTTAGGTTTTTCTTGCTCGACTAATTCCTTGTACGCCGTTTTCAACTCATCACTCCAAGCGGCTTTGACCTTCCTGTCAGCCTCGTGGAGAGCGGCCGTAGCTCGATCTGCGATCTCCTGCACTCGTCTTTTTTCCAAGAGCCATTTCCACACCCCCCACTCCATGCCCTCTGTCATCACCGCTCGGGCCTCTTCGACCGCCGCCAACTTTCGCATGACCATATCGTATGGCACACGGCGCACTTTTGTCTGTAATCGTCACGAACCATGTAGGGACAGCCGCCCTCGGCCAAGCGAGCGCAACTCGGCAACATTTCTGGCGGGTGGCCGTCAGCTTGCCTTCACGGCTGAGGAAAGCAGAGAGGTCAATGCATTATGAGAGAGCGGCCCGTGTTTGGAATGCGCGGGAGTCGGGCAAGAACGAGGAGAAGTTCTAGGAAAGTCAGCGAAAGAATGGCATTTTACCTTAAGGGAAAGATTCCGTTGGACGCGAATGATCTTTCCCTCAAGGAGGCAACGGAATGAGTTGCGACATCAAGTATATCGGCATGGACGTGCACAAGGAAGCGACCGTGATCGCGGTGCTGAACGGCAGTGGCAAGCTGGTAATGGAGTCGATTGTGGAAACCAAAGCCAGCAGCATTCTGCAGTTTATCCACGGTCTGCGAGGCGAGTTGCATGTGACCTGGGAAGAAGGGACCTGGGCGGCTTGGCTCTACGATCTGCTGCAACCCCAGGTGACGCAAGTGCTGGTCTGCGATCCGCGGCGCAATGCCTTATTAAAGGAAGGCAACAAGAGCGACAAGATCGATGCGCGCAAGCTGGCCGACTTGTTGCGCACGGGAATGTTGCGCCCGGTCTATCACGGAGAACATGGACTGCGGACGCTGCGCGAGCTGGGGCGCAGTTATCAGACCATCAGCCAAGATCTGAATCGGGTGATGAACCGGATCAAAGCTCTGTATCGCGGCTGGAGCATTCCCTGTGCGGGGACCCAGGTCTATGCTCCGCGGTATCGGGAAGAGTGGCTACAGAAGATCGAGCATGCGGGGGTGCGCCGGCGTGCCGAGCTGCTCTATCAACAGTTGGATGGATTGCAGACGTTACGACGAACCCTGCGTCCCGAGTTATTGGCGGAGAGCCGAAAACATAAAGCCTCGAAACTGCTGCGTCAGATTCCCTGCATCGGTCCGATTCGAGCCGCCCGCTTAATCGCATTGATGCAGACGCCGCACCGCTTCCGTAGCAAACGGCAACTCTGGACCTATAGTGGGCTGGGCATTGAGACCCGCGACAGTGCGCAATACCGCTTTGTTCGCGGACAACTGCAACGTGCGAAAAAACCGCAACAGATTCGTGGTCTCAATCGGAATCACAATCACGAGATGAAAGAGATCTTCAAAGGAGCCGCGACCCGAGCCAGCTGTGGGGTGGGTCCGTTGCGCGACTTCTATCTAGCTTTACTGGCCAAGGGAATGAAGCCCGAGATGGCGCGTCTGACCTTAGCCCGAAAGATCGCGGCCATTGCTTTGACACTCTGGAAGAAGGAGGAACGTTTCGACGCCGAACAACTGAAGCCGCAAGCAGCTTGAGCGTCGCACAGAACGCAGGTGGTCTCCCAGGTTTCACGCCTCGGTGGTGACCCATCGGTTCTGGCGATGCTCGGGTTCGAGGGAGAGTATCCATGCACTCATTAGGCGCTCCGGGTGCTGCAATCAGCACCCAGTCTCCGGGTCAATCCTATGCCCCCTCGGATAACCCAAAAAAGCCATAGGCCTCGAGCCTCACATAGGATGATGGTTGGCACTTAAGCCAACGGTTGGCTTGCACAGCTTCGCAACCATGGTGTCGGGACCGCTGCATGAAACCACTCAAGGAGAGCAACTGCGATCGTATCCCAGTCGTACTCTGTGGCGCTCCAGGCGTTAAAAACCAAAATCCTCTCCACGAAGAAGAAGGGGCCTGGATGCAAGCACCGATCGAGGTCTCACGGAGAGAGTGGAGAAGTGTTTTTGCTTGACATCCTCTCTCATAGGATGAGTGAAATCGCCTGTTGAACGAAGTCGCTGGCGCGACGGACGCTTCGCGTGAGGCGAGGGGTAGGAGTTGTAAAGGGTATTGAGAGATTGAGATAAGAGGGTCACACAACTTAAGGAGGTCACTGTGACCCAACTACGCAAACGGATGCTGGAGGAACTCCAGCGTCGTGATTACTCACAGTCTACAGCAAGAATCTACCTGCACGTCATCAGCGATTTCGCCAAGCATTTTCGGCGGTCACCGGATACGCTCGGCCCGGAACACATCCGACAGTATCAGCTTCACTTGTTTCACAAGAAGTTGTCCCCCTACACCATCCGGCAACACACCGCCGCGCTACGTTTCTTCTACTTCAAGACTCTCCACCGGAACTTCCGCGCCGACTACATTCCTTTCCCCAAGTTCCGCAAACGACTCCCTACCATCCTCAGCCCTGAGGAGGTAGGTCGATTAATCGATGCCGCTCGTAACCTTTTTCACCGCACCTTGATCATGACTCTGTATTCCACGGCCATGCGGCGGGCGGAACTGTGCCAGCTCAAGGCCAGCGACATCGACAGTCAGCGCATGATGGTTCGCATTAATCAAGGCAAGGGTGGCCGCGACCGGGAGGTGCCGCTCAGTCCCACCTTGCTCCAGACCCTGCGCGTCTACTGGCGCTGGATGAAGCCTCAAACCTATCTGTTCCCAGCAACAGTCAACGGCTGGCGCGCCGACGTGCCCATCAGTCCCAACACCGTCTGGTTAGCCTGCCACCAGGCGGCCCAAGCCGCTGGCATCACCAAACGCTTTTCTCCGCACAGCCTGAGGCACAGCTGTGCTACCCACTGGCTGGAAGCCGGAACCGACCTTCGTACCATCCAGCTTTTACTCGGTCATTCCACCCTCGAACACACCCTCGTCTATCTGCATCTGTCGCACAAGCATCTGCAGACCGTTCCCAATCCGCTGGACCAACTGCAGATCTCGAACCTGGATGACGTTCAACGATCTCGGAGGCTACGGAAAAAATGAATCGGCCACACCTGGAGGTGGCCGACATTGTACGGGCACAAGGCGAACAATTTATCGCCAACAACCGGAGCTGGATCCACTGGGTGCACCAGAAGGTGCTCCGCGCCATCGCCCACTGCCGTACCGCAGTCCTGGGTGGACATCTCCATCAGTGCCCCAGTTGTGGCCATCGCGCCATCGTTTTCCACTCCTGTCGCAATCGGCACTGCCCCAAGTGTCAGGTCGCGGCTCGTCGGCGCTGGCTCGCGGCTCGCCAAAAAGAACTGCTCGCCGTCGGCTACTTCCACGTAGTCTTTACCTTGCCTCACCAACTCTCTCCACTCATGCTGCAGAACAAGAAGCTCCTCTACGATCTGTTGTTCCGGGCCAGCGCCGAAACTCTTCTGGACATTGCCCTCCACCCCAAGCATCTTGGTGCCGCGATCGGTTTTCTTTCTGTGCTCCATACCTGGGGTCAAAACTTACGACATCACCCGCACCTTCATTGCCTAATCCCAGCCGGAGGACTTTCTCCCGATCACCGCCGCTGGATTCACCCTCGCTACCACTTCCTCCTGCCACGCCACGTGCTCAGCCGCGTCTTCCGCGGCAAGTTCGTCGACGGTTTACAAAGAAGCCATTCCCAACTTACTCTCTCGGCAGCCCTCCAGCCCCTCCGTCAGCCGCAAGCCTTCGCCTCCTTCTTGCGCACCCTGTTCCGGCAAAACTGGGTGGTCTACCTCAAACCGCCCTTCGGCGGCCCCCAGCATGTCTTGCGCTACCTGGCCGGCTACACCCACCGCGTCGCCATTTCCAATCATCGCTTAGTCGCCTTCGAGCACGATAAGGTGACCTTTCGCTACAAGGACTACGCCCATGGCAACAAGAAACGCCTCATGACTCTATCCTCGCAAGAGTTCCTACGTCGTTTCCTACTGCACGTTCTTCCCCGCGGATTCGTCCGCATTCCTTTCTACGGTTTCTTCGCCCATCGACGAAAAGCCAACTTACTCCCTCTCTGTCGACAGCTACTGCTCCATCATTCCCAATCCGATCCATCTCCCGGAACCCTGTCCCCAGCCGCGCCTATCACCGGCTTGCGCTGCCCCCACTGCGCCACCGTGATGCTCATCCTAGAAACTTTCCCCGCCTCCACATTCGTGCCAAACACTCCCAGGAGCACACCCCTTGATTCTTCCTAACTGCGAAACCTACCTGCTCTACCCAACGCGAACTTCAGCTCGCACCGCGGTCGTGTCTCTACTCGCCTCTACACTCTCTCACCAGCCCCTTATAACTCACAAAAACCTGCCGCCTCCCGCCCAACTTCCACCTCCACCTTCGCCACCCAGTCCGTTTTCTCCAACCCTATCCCTGCTCTCTACCCCCAACCATCCAATAATCTCAATCCAATACCCATAGCCCACCGCGTCCGTCGCAAACGCCAGCGACTTCGTTCAACAGACTTTATCGCAAGTCCCGCCACTGCCCTCCATTCGCCCGGAATTCTTGCATGGCGGGACCTGCGATAAAGTACTAACTGTTTACGTCAATTGGAGGCGCGGCGATAGATACATGACAGGGAAATTGCAGCCACATCCGGTTACCGACCAATCGTTCAGTGGACTAGCCTATATCGTGCGGCAGGTCTGTAGGTGGCGCACCCGGAAACGCAGGCGGATCACCGGAAATTACTGATCAGGATGACGTCGCTGCTCTCGCTGCCTCGAGTCAGCGCCAGTTGCCTGCCGTCACGCGACCAGTCAAAGTCGAAAATCAGTCCCGATTCAAAATTCGTGATCTGTTTCGGCGGTCCGCCTCCTAATTTCTGTCGCCAGATGTTAGAGACGCCGCTCCTGGTTAACGCATATTCAACGGCGTCACCCGCAGGCGCCCAACGGGGGGCACTTGCTGAGGCTGGCCAGTCGAACTTGTACAAGTCGGCTCCGCCATCGGAAGGGATTACCTTCAGTTGATATGGATTGGAGCGGAGGGAGAACTGGGGTTCTCAGGAGGTTCGGGTGAGGCGAGATACATGATTCGCTTTCCGTCCGGAGAGATTCTGAGAGGATAGCCAAAAGCCAATTTCAAAGTCCTGTGCGAGCACCTCAGGAGGCTTCGCCCCCGTGATGGGAACTTTTACCGGGATCCAGGAAGGGCCTCGCACGTAGACCACCCATTTGCCATCTGGGGAACATTGCGGGCCTATGGCAAACGTCTCGTCAGCGATGCGGATGGGGTTTGAGCCATCGGCACTCATGCGCCATATCCCGAGTTTTTGCTCCCGGTAGGCGGCGTAGACGATGTAGCGCCCATCGCCACAAACCGACGGGTCCCAGTTGGGACTATCATCGGGCGTCAGCCGAGTACGCCCACTCCCATCCTGATTTACCACGTAGAGATTGCCATCCTGGCTGGCAAAGATGATGCGGCCGTCGGGCATCCAGGAAAAGCCTCCGACAGCAAACTCCTTCGTAGTGATCTGCTTTGCCTTTGCGGTGTTTTCGCCGGGCGCGAGCCACAAGTCGGAGACCGTTGCCAGCTCGGTGTCGACAAGAGTCTTGCCATCCGGCGTGAGGTCCAAGCAACAGAGCTGGTAATCCATCAGGTCATTGGTGAGGCGGCGTGCCTCTCCTCTTGGATAGGAGATGAACCAAAGTTGCCCGCGAAACGCCTGACCAGCGTTCCCTATGGGAGCCAAGAGACCACTTCCGTCGGGCAGCCAGCGCGGACGGCCGATGGCGTCCGGTGTTGAGTAGATTTCACGGACCGATCCATCGGCGACCGATATGGCCCAAAGCACAGAACGAAGTCTTTTCGTGGCCTCCGAGGTTGTGAACGCAACCGTCTTGCCATCGGGAGACCACGCTACACCGATAAACTCGTCACGGTAGGGACGTGTAGCGAGCACCCGTTCGTCACTCCCGTCGGCTTTGGCAATCAAGACATCGACCTTTCCAAGACCCGAGTCTGCCC
This sequence comes from Terriglobia bacterium, assembly GCA_963779255.1. Taxonomy (GTDB): domain Bacteria; phylum Acidobacteriota; class Terriglobia; order Terriglobales; family Acidobacteriaceae; genus JAIQFF01. The sequence continues at coordinate 85,952 of CAVZXU010000041.1, forward strand.
GCAAAAAAGCGAACTGCCGTACCATCTGGAGAGTAACTGGATCCGAAGTCGATTCCCCCCTGCATCGCGAGGTGTGGTGTTCCGCCGAGCACGGGCATCCGATAGAGATGGGTGTCCGTGAAGTCGGGCTTCTCGGAGCGGACAAAATCAATGTAGTTGGCGTCCGGCGAGAAGGTCAGACTCCATATCACAACTTCATCCGGCGGCAGAATCTGCACATCGCTGCCGGTAGCTACTTGACGAACGTTGAGGCTTTGTTTTTCCCCTTCTCTCAGAGCGTAGACCACATAGCGCCCGTCCGGTGAAATCGCGACATTGGTGGCATTCCCGCTCTGGGTAACTCGGCTGATCTTCATAGCCTGAAGGTTCCATTCACTCCTGCGTCCGCTCAGCCTGAAAAAATAGATCCCCAGTGCAACCATCAACAGCGCCAAGCCGACCAGCATCAGCGCCAGCACGCCCTTATGGCGTCTAGCTTCAGCAAGAAGAACTGCTCCGCTGGACGGTCGGTCCGCCGCTGGCCCGACCAGTATGGGACCCGCCGACGTGACCTCACTCACCGCCCTCGAGTGGCTGGAATCCGTATCCCGCTTCAGCCGTTTCAGGTCGGTGCGGATGTCTGCAGCGTGCTGATAACGCAGATCGCGGTCTTTCTCCAGGCACTTGTTGATGATGCGCTTCCAGTTGGGGAGGCAGGGCGGGATTCAGGCGCACCGCCGAGGTGGGAGCTCGATTCAATATCGACTCAAAGATCACTCCGGCAGTGTCGCCGCGAAACGGCAGTGCTCCCGTCACCATCTCGTACAAAACCGCACCAAAGGAAAACAAATCGGTTCGTACATCCAAATCCCTGCCCTTGACCTGCTCCGGCGACATGTAAGCCACCGTGCCGAGGGCCGAACCCGGGCTGGTGAGATGCTGCTCCGAGTCGATGGTCGCAGCTGTCGCCCCTGCTTGCGTACCTGCCTTCGTAGAAACTTTAGCCAAGCCAAAGTCCAGAACTTTGGCAGTTCCCCGCCTGGTGACGAAGATGTTGCCCGGCTTAATATCACGATGAACAATGCTTTTTGCATGGGCCGCATCGAGCGCGTCGGCAATCTCAATTGCCAGTGATAGCACTGTGTCGATCTCCAGCGCCCGCCCAGCGATGTGATGCGCCAGAGTCATTCCTTCCAGGAACTCCATCACGATGAACGACCGGCCCTCATACTTTGCGATTTCGTGAATGGTGCAGATGTTGGGATGGTTCAGTGACGAGGCAGCACGCGCCTCCCGACGGAAGCGCTCCAGAGTCTGAGGATCTTGGGATACCTCGTCGGGCAGGAACTTCAGAGCAACAAACCGTCCCAGCGAAGTGTCTTCGGCCTTGTAGACAACGCCCATCCCGCCGCCACCGAGTTTCTCGACAATGCGGTAGTGAGAGATGGTTTGGCCAATCATGGAGTCGAGGTATGTTAGGCGGGATGCGAGGGCAAGTCAATGAAAGCTGTGGAGTTGGCGGGCATCTCAACGGGTTGTTGGCGTAATATCGCGATTACACTCCAATCCTCTCGTCCGCGAAAATCAGAAGTTTGGACCGTGTCGCTTCTGGCTCGCCCATTCACTGAATACGCTCATGGGTAAAGCGATCGCGTCCGGCCCAAAAGGGACACTGCGGGCAAGACGCGCCCTCTGGGTAGTCCACACCTTCTTCGTGCGGGCATCCGATAATCCCCTCAGTTATGACAGTGGAGCGAGGTGCGTGCGGCTTGAGGAAGGCTAGAATTTGTTCGCCAATGTCGAGATCTTCGCGTACGTCTATGTCGCCCTTGGAGAACCAGCGTTCGAGAAAATCTGGCTCGCTGCTTTCCCTGAGGAACACACTCACCACGACCTTGGTAGCCAGTTTGTCGTCGGGTCCATAGAACGCTATCGTGGCGATGGGGTAGCCTCGAAAGCCAGGCCGAAACTTCCTGTCCACCCACGAACGGGCGAGCGCCTTCCTCTTGCCAAATCGCGGGTTTCTCTTCACCCGTGCAATATACCCCGTGTCACGCTGAGTTGTCGAAAGCCCAATGACCTTTTACATCCCCTTACGACACGGTGACCTTTTGTCAATTTACGCTATCGCCTGTTTACAACAACTGTCCCCCTAACTGCGCCGCTATCGTGGAACTCCGTTCAGTTGGGTAACAACAAGCATTCTGATATGTTGGCCTCTGGGAGGCATCGGTCTGAGCGATCAAGTTGTCGTCATACTCCGCGGCGAGATCGCTGACATCGCTGGTGGAGCGATTTATTTGTTCATTGGATTGGCCGCCTGCGCGATTGCCGCGCTTCGCCGTCGAAGCGGTGTGCGGCTCCTGGTGTGGCTGGGAGTCTTCAGCGCGATATACGGCGCGACGCATCTGAGTCATTCGCCCGCAGTCATAGCTGTTTCGCCGCACTGGCTTCAGATCAGCGCTCCGTACGCGAACACTGCGATGACGTACCTGATGGTAGTTGTTGGTACGCTCTACTTTTCAGAACTGAGCGTTGGCAAGTTGCGTTTCTTCACCCGGTTGCTTGCCTTCGTGGGGCTGGCGATTGCTGTGGCTGCGGTAGGCCTCTTTATTTTGACGGGCTCAAACAACAGGTTGATTCCATACAACAATCTGCTTGCGGCCTGCGTGCTTCTTGCTTGGATGATCGTCGTGGCGGTGCCAAAATTCTCCAACAAGTACCTAATTCTCCCCATTCGCGGCGTTCTGGCCATCGGCACGCTTCTTTTCGCCATTGAAGCCCTTTACAACAACCTGTTGTGGCCATTGGGTGTGAAGCATACCCCGGTAATTCTGGACCACCTCGCTTTCGCAATTCTTTTGTCTTCCTTTGGATATGTCGCTCTGCAGATGGTTTTTGCGAACGAGCGCCGCCTGCTCGACATTGAAAAGGAACTCGCCATCGCCCGCGAGATACAGACATCAATTCTTCCGAGCTGCGTTCCCAAAATCGACAACCTTTGTATCAGTGCCGATTACCGTCCTATGACGGCTGTCGCCGGTGATTTCTATGAGTTCATTCCGGTGGATCAGAAGCGGGTTGGCTTCCTGGTCGCTGACGTCTCTGGACATGGTGTGCCAGCCGCCTTGATCGCATCCATGATCAAGATTGCCATGCAATCGGTCGAGCCCTGCGCGCTGGACCCACAAGCAGTACTACGCGGGTTGAACCACGTCCTGTCTAGGCAGCTGCGCGGTCAGTTCGTGTCTGCGGCCTATTTGTGGGTTGATATCGAGAATTGCCAGGCGCTGTATTCCGCCGCGGGCCATCCGCCGCTTCTGCGCTGGCGACAAGGTAAGCTGGAGCGCATCGAAAGCAACGGCCTACTTTTCGGAGTGATAACGGAGCGCGACGACTACCCGGTTTGTACGATGCCAATCAGCCCAGGCGACCGCTTCCTGCTTTACACCGATGGCGTAACTGAACCCGAGAACGCCAACGGCGATTCGTTTGGTGACAGCGGGCTTGAACAAGTTGTTCGCGCCAATCAAGGGCGCTCGCCCGCTGAGTTGTCAAACGAGGTGCTCTCGGCGATACGCCATTGGCAACCTCCTTCCATTACCCAGCAGGACGACATCACGCTGATTGTTATCGACGTGGTTTAGCTATAGTCATTACCAATTGAGCGCAAGCCCAAGGGCTAGCTGTAGCAAGTCCGAAAGCGGTGTGTGCGCGCCTGACCGAAACTGGACGCATTGTTGGCGATCGCGGTAGGGATACCACTCGGCGTGGTACGCCGGGTAGGCCCGGGGAATTTCACCCCGAGCCCCCCACAGATCCGGACGTGAATCTCTCGATTCATCCGGCTCGTGCCACCCAAAGAAGGCTGCCGCCTTCCATCAAGACAAGGAGTTCCTCCGGTTACCCGTTGACTCCACCTGACGTGGGTGACCTGCTCCCTTTGCTCCACGGGCATTACCCCGTTTCATCGCTCTTACGAAGCAGTGCGCCCCTGATCGGTGCATCGGTACTTTCAGCCTCGTGGGTCCTCCACTTGTGCCTTTTCCCTTGCCATCACCAACCCGGTTCTCAAGTTCCGTACGAAAGCCCGGATAAGAGTCATGCCGCCTGTACGCCGGACCCCGCATGGCCAGTAAGTAGGTCCCTGCCATGCTGCTCCCAGGACACGGGGGAAACCCTGGTTTTGGTGTCACCTAAGTCCTTTCGACGCTTCTTCAGCGGATCGTTTGCACTCATCTCTCTTATCCCCACATGACGTGATCGAATTGTCACGCCTTTTAACCCTAACGTTCACCACCGCGGCCTTTGAGACCGAAGCAGGAGATGGCCTTGTAGAGCATGTTGCACCTCCAGCCGGTTGAAGTGGAATGCGTTTTCAGAGAATTCCGCCATTCGCCTCAGGGGGTGTTGCGTCCGGTGGTGGGAGTGCTCCTCGGGAAGGCGAGGCCTATTCGAGATACATAAAAATGCTACGCGGACGAGTACTTCTTGTCAGTGACATCGGTCACATCTGATGTGCGGCCGGAGAGTCAACTGTTGTTATATCGCCATTACGCTCAAAACCCTTTCAAAACACATAAACAGCCGCCCATTCTCGAGCGGGGCGTGGTAATGTGACCCGAGCGTCACCGGTTCCCGCTGGATTTTTTCCAGCGGCACCATTCCGAAATAGTTAGCAATCTGCCCGCACCGGGCATGTCACAGCCTCTGTGATCTGGATCACATTCAATCACCTGGACGGTTTGGGAAAATCGAACGCAAGACCCCGTGTTGACCGTGCCCACAAAAGGCGCGTTTAGATGGATGCCACAAGTGCCACGGATGCGACTCTGCAAACGCTCCTCGGCGACGTGATCAATATCGTCCTGGGAACGGTTTTCTTGACCGTTGGAGCGACAGCGTGCGCCATCGCAGCGGTCCGTTGGCGCAGGGGCGTCCACATCCTGGTGTGGTGGGGAATCCTTAGTGAGATGTACGGCCTCCAAAAACTGGGGCAGACGCCCACCATTTTGAAGGTTCTGCCGCGCTTCCTCCAGTCTGCCGCACCCTACGTGAATACCGCGGTCATGTACCTGCTCCTGGTCTGTGTCTTATTCGCCTGGCGAGAGCTGAGCCTCGGCAAACTCAGGTCCCTCGTCGATCTGGAAATCTTCGTCGGGTTGGCAATTGCTGTCGTGGGTATTGGCAAGTTCGTTTTCGGTGGCCCAGCCAATGAATGGATGTTCTACAACAACCTCCTGGCAGTTCTTGCCATGCTGGCCCTCTTAGCTGTTGTCCTGGTTCCAACATTCTCCAGGTTCTTGGTGATGAATCACCCCGTTCTCGCCGCCGGTACGCTTATTTTTGCCTTGGAGGTGCTCTACACCAACTTGGGAACCGTGCTGCACTATTCCCCGCTGCCTTTAGTGGACTCGGTGGGCTTTGCCATTCTTCTGTTTTCGCTAGGATACGTAGCTCTGGAGATACTGTTAACCAACGAGCGTCGTCTGCTTTCCCTCGAGACGGAACTAGAAACAGCCCGGCAGATACAGTCTTCAATTCTTCCGCCGAGAGTTCCCGAGCTTGAGAACCTCCGTATCGCGGCTGCTTACCATCCCATGACCGCCGTTGCGGGCGATTTCTACCAGTTCGTGCGGTCGGACAACAACCATGTGGGCATTCTTGTGGCAGACGTCTCTGGACATGGCATCCCGGCCGCGCTCATTTCTTCGATGATCAAAGTGGCCATGAAGTCGGTCGCCGTCCACGCCGATGATCCGGCACAGGTGCTTGGCGGCTTGAATCGCATCCTGTCGAGTGAGGCGCACGGCCAGTTTGCCTCTGCGGCTTATGTTTGGATCGACACAGAGAACCGCTACGCGCTCTACTCGGCAGCTGGACATCCGCCGCTACTGTGCTGGCGGAATACGAGGGGCGAAATGCAGCGTATCGAAAGCAACGGGTTGTTGTTCGGAGTCGAACCTGACTCTGAGTACCCGGTGTGCAGCGTGCCAGTTGAACCATCCGATCGCTTCCTGCTCTACACCGACGGCGTCACGGAAACTGAGAACACCGCGGGAGAAGCGTTTGGCGACCGGCAACTGGAACGGGTCGTACGCAAGAATCGATTGCAGCCGGCCTCCGAGCTGTCGCGTCACGTGCTCTCCGAGCTCCAGAGGTGGCGGCCCGCTGCAGTGAGCCAGCAGGATGACATTACACTTATCGTCGTCGACGTTCTTTAGCTGACAGTGCTGTGGGTTCCCGCTACCGGCGAACCCCGAGGCATCTATCAACTGTTGTCAAATCGCCATAGTACTCATTGACCGGGTTCGCAGTCACTTCCCGATAGCTCGTGAGAACGAAGCCGCTGGCGCGGCGGACGCTACCGCGTGCCCGATGCAGGCGGCATCGGAGATTCGAGGGTTGCTAGCTTGAAGAATGATCGGTCTCGGGTTACGATGAGGCGAATCGTGGACTGGGATATCATGGATAGATCGATGCTCATCAATAACTACCCTTTTGCCGAATTCCGCTTCTGGCAAGGCTTTCCGGGCGAAAATCGATTGAAATTCCATAGATAACCCCGCGTCCACCGCAAACGCCAGCGGCTTCCTTCTGACGGCTTTTTCGAACGCGACGCCCCAAGCCTTCCTTCAGCTCCAAGCACTCATCCCGGCGTCGCGTCCGAAAAAGCACTAACGTCATCGAGATACAATTCCCTGCGCGAACCGAAGGAGCGCACCGATGCCGAATTCACGATTAAGCGACGGGAGAGATCGATTTGACCGCCGGACTTTTTTCAAGGCTGCGGGGGTTGCGACCGCTGTCGGTGTAGTAGGGGCAAGCCTCGGAACCGGGTTGGCCCACGCAGACCTCACCAAAGAACAGCGTGACAAGATGACGCCGGACGAAGTCATCCAGCAGATGAAAGCTGGCAATGAACGCTTCCGGTCGGGCAAACCGCAGCATCGCGATCTCATGCGCGAGGTTAAGGCGACAACAAAGGCACAGTATCCTGCCGCGGTTGTCTTCAGCTGCATTGACTCACGAGCACCCACCGAATTGATTCTCGACTTCGGTATTGGCGATATCTTTAGCGGTCGCGTTGCGGGAAATGTTGCTGATGAGGACGTTTTGGGCAGCATGGAATTCGCCTGCAAGGTGGCAGGCTCGAAGGTCGTGCTTGTCATGGGCCACACCGGCTGCGGCGCTATCAAAGGAGTCATTGATGGGGTAGAGCTTGGCAATCTCACGGCTTTGTTATCGAAGATCCGTCCGGCGGTTGAAGCCACTCGCTATACGGGGGAACGTTCTGCCAAGAACTACGCATTCGTAGACGCGGTAGCACGAGAGAACGTTTTAATGACTATCGCCAACGTTCGCCAAAGGAGCCCGGTGCTTCGGGAACTCGAATCCACCGGCAGCATCAAGATTGCAGGCTCGATGTACAACCTCGAAACGGGGACAGTTGAGTTCTTCGCGTAACGGTTAACCGAACCCGCCCCGCGCAGCCAATGTCACGAGGTTCTGAGGTGAAGGACGAGGGCAGACGGGTGAGAAGTGTAACTGTTGCAATATCGCCATAGCACCAAAACCCATTTCGAAGGCAGCCCAAGGTCAATGAGTGTCTAACGCCTGTTGAACGAAGTCGCTGGCGCGACGGACGCTTCGCGTGAGGCGAGGGGTAGGAGTTGTAAAGGGTATTGAGAGATTGAGATAAATTGGGGTCACAGAACTTTGAGGAGGTTACTGTGACCCGACTACGTACAAGGATGCTGGAGGAACTCCAGCGTCGTGATTACTCTCAGTCTACTGCAAGAATCTACCTTCACGTCGTCAGCGATTTTTCCCGGTACTTTCGGCGGTCACCGGATACGCTCGGCCCGGAACACATCCGACAGTATCAGCTTCACTTGTTTCACAAGAAGTTGTCCCCCTACACCATCCGGCAACACACCGCCGCGCTACGTTTCTTCTACTTCAAGACTCTCCACCGGAACTTCCGCGCCGACTACATTCCTTTCCCCAAGTTCCGCAAACGACTCCCTACCATCCTCAGCCCTGAGGAGGTAGGTCGATTAATCGATGCCGCTCGTAACCTTTTTCACCGCACCTTGATCATGACTCTGTATTCCACGGCCATGCGGCGGGCGGAACTGTGCCAGCTCAAGGCCAGCGACATCGACAGTCAGCGCATGATGGTTCGCATTAATCAAGGCAAGGGTGGCCGCGACCGGGAGGTGCCGCTCAGTCCCACCTTGCTCCAGACCCTGCGCGTCTACTGGCGCTGCATGAAGCCTCAAACCTATCTGTTCCCAGCAACAGTCAACGGCTGGCGCGCCGACGTGCCCATCAGTCCCAACACCGTCTGGTTAGCCTGCCACCAGGCGGCCCATGCCGCTGGCATCACCAAACGCTTTTCTCCGCACAGCCTGAGGCACAGCTGTGCTACCCACTGGCTGGAAGCCGGAACCGACCTTCGTACCATCCAGCTTTTACTCGGTCATTCCACCCTCGAACACACCCTCGTCTATCTGCATCTGTCGCACAAGCATCTGCAGACCGTTCCCAATCCGCTGGACCAACTGCAGATCTCGAACCTGGATGACGTTCAACGATCTCGGAGGCTACGGAAAAAATGAATCGGCCACACCTGGAGGTGGCCGACATTGTACGGGCACAAGGCGAACAATTTATCGCCAACAACCGGAGCTGGATCCACTGGGTGCACCAGAAGGTGCTCCGCGCCATCGCCCACTGCCGTACCGCAGTCCTGGGTGGACATCTCCATCACTGCCCCAGTTGTGGCCATCGCGCCATCGTTTTCCACTCCTGTCGCAATCGGCACTGCCCCAAGTGTCAGGTCGCGGCTCGTCGGCGCTGGCTCGCGGCTCGCCAAAAAGAACTGCTCGCCGTCGGCTACTTCCACGTAGTCTTTACCTTGCCTCACCAACTCTCTCCACTCATGCTGCAGAACAAGAAGCTCCTCTACGATCTGTTGTTCCGGGCCAGCGCCGAAACTCTTCTGGACATTGCCCTCCACCCCAAGCATCTTGGTGCCGCGATCGGTTTTCTTTCTGTGCTCCATACCTGGGGTCAAAACTTACGACATCACCCGCACCTTCATTGCCTAATCCCAGCCGGAGGACTTTCTCCCGATCACCGCCGCTGGATTCACCCTCGCTACCACTTCCTCCTGCCACGCCACGTGCTCAGCCGCGTCTTCCGCGGCAAGTTCGTCGACGGTTTACAAAGAAGCCATTCCCAACTTACTCTCTCGGCAGCCCTCCAGCCCCTCCGTCAGCCGCAAGCCTTCGCCTCCTTCTTGCGCACCCTGTTCCGGCAAAACTGGGTGGTCTACCTCAAACCGCCCTTCGGCGGCCCCCAGCATGTCTTGCGCTACCTGGCCGGCTACACCCACCGCGTCGCCATTTCCAATCATCGCTTAGTCGCCTTCGAGCACGATAAGGTGACCTTTCGCTACAAGGACTACGCCCATGGCAACAAGAAACGCCTCATGACTCTATCCTCGCAAGAGTTCCTACGTCGTTTCCTACTGCACGTTCTTCCCCGCGGATTCGTCCGCATTCCTTTCTACGGTTTCTTCGCCCATCGACGAAAAGCCAACTTACTCCCTCTCTGTCGACAGCTACTGCTCCATCATTCCCAATCCGATCCATCTCCCGGAACCCTGTCCCCAGCCGCGCCTATCACCGGCTTGCGCTGCCCCCACTGCGCCACCGTGATGCTCATCCTAGAAACTTTCCCCGCCTCCACATTCGTGCCAAACACTCCCAGGAGCACACCCCTTGATTCTTCCTAACTGCGAAACCTACCTGCTCTACCCAACCCGAACTTCAGCTCGCACCGCGGTCGTGTCTCTACTCGCCTCTACACTCTCTCACCAGCCCCTTATAACTCACAAAAACCTGCCGCCTCCCGCCCAACTTCCACCTCCACCTTCGCCACCCAGTCCGTTTTCTCCAACCCTATCCCTGCTCTCTACCCCCAACCATCCAATAATCTCAATCCAATACCCATAGCCCACCGCGTCCGTCGCAAACGCCAGCGACTTCGTTCAACAGACTTTATCGCAAGTCCCGCCACTGCCCTCCATTCGCCCGGAATTCTTGCATGGCGGGACCTGCGATAAAGTACTAACTGTTCTCTTCAACAATCCACCTTCCTCTACCAGACTGGCTTTCCCGTTGTGGATTGTCTCCGGTTGGAGGGCTGGCTCACACAGAATCAAAAGCGGCGCAAGACTCGGAGCTAAACCGCACGAGCAATAAAGTCTGATCGTCCATCTGTTTTCCCCAGCGGGCTGCAGCCTCTAAGATCTTCGCTGCAATCCCTTCCAGAGGTTTGTGGAGTTGCTCGATCAGTAGTGATTGAAGGCGCTCGATGCCGAATTCCTGACCCGCTGCATCGCAGACCTCAGTTATGCCGTCGGTTGCAATCAGAAGCAAGTCGCCCACACGGGCCTCGACGGTATGGACGAAAAAGTCGGGTTTAGGCAATAAGCCCAACGGGGGTGCGTTTGACGGAAATGGGATAATCTTCCCGTCGATAGTCGAAAAACGCAGGATTGACGGATGACCTGCATTGGCAAGATCCAACTCGCAGGCCGCACGATCGACTCTGTGAGTGATGCGCACCGCAGCGCATGTCGCATACATCTCTGGCTCCTTCACTTGCGGGAGAACCTGATTAATCCGGTTCATGAAGGTAGGCAACAGAGGCTTTTCGGCAATGCAAGTTCGCGCAGCGGTTTTGAACATGCCCATCAGGATTCCTGCTTGAAGGCCGTGGCCGGAGATATCCGCCACATACGCTAGAGCGGAGCCATCCTCTTCCAGCACAAGATCTACGAGATCGCCACCAACTTGTTCGCTCGGCAGAGATACCCCATAGACCTCCCAAAACTCGGACTTGGAACGTACGATCGGCACGAGCGTGTGCTGTATCCCATGGGCCAAAGTCAGTTCCGTCTGCAAGCGGATTGAGGTGCGCCCTTCCGAATAGAAGAAAAGCAGGAAAAAGACGCAGGCTAGTAGACATAACGTCAGGCTACCTATTGCGGCCACGCGAACACCGAGTTCTGTCTGGGGGGCAGGGGCACCTGCATTTAAGAACCTAAGCAGCCTGCTAAGAGGGAGAGAAAGAACGTAATGCAACACAACGGCCAATACGATCAGCCGGGGAGCACGTAATCCGCACAGCAAATAAGCGACTGCCATGATACCAGTGAAAATCGTCCATCCGAACACCTCGACGAAAGGCTTTTCACCGAGAACGATGAGATCCAGAAGGCATCCCACCATTCCGACGAGACAAAAAACTCCCAGTAAGAGGAATTTTAGCCGCTTGAGCGGAACCACTCGCCAATACGAGCGGGTGCTGGTTCCCATGACGAACGAAAAAAAGTACTGAAATGAGTTCCTCAAATCCAGCATCGGTGACCGCAAGCATAATATCCTCAACGCGGACAAACAAAATAGGCCCAAGTTCTGTAAGAAACGCTAAACTTGCATCCGTCTTACATCGATGTCGGCCACGAAGTATTCGATAGAAAGTCACGCTGGCACCAAGTTGCGGGTTAATTCCCGGTAGGCGGCTGACCCGAGACTGTCCAGTCAACGGAGTCCCAACTCTGAATTTCGCCAGTTTGCGTAAAATCGCCATTACACTCAAAACCCGATAGTTGGTGTAAAACGCTTGGTTTACGACAGTCTAGAGTGCTGTCGCACAAATGTGTGTGATCTAAAAGTACGAACGAGTATTTCCCGGCCCGGTTGACTACCGGGCCGCTCAAAGCCTATTAATTTCGCGCAATCGGCCGCTGCTCACGTCATAGACGAATCCTCGCACCGAGACCTCTTTGGGAATCCATGGATGGGTATGCAGTTTCTCCAGTTGGTGACGCACGTTCTCCTCGATATTCTGAAAGGCAAAGAAGAATGCCGGGGAGATGGCTGCCGTCCCTGTACGGTTCTGAATTCTTGTGCGTAACTCCTGCTCGCTGGCATGCATCAGGCCGCAATCGGTGTGGTTAATGACCATGATTTCCTCGGTGTCCAGCAGGTAGTGCGATATTAGCAGCGAGCGCAAGCTATCGTCCGTCACAATGCCGCCCGCGTTGCGGATGATATGCGCGTCTCCGGTCATCAATCCTAAGGTGCGGATGGAAAGCCGCGTGTCCATGCAAGTCAAAATTGCAAGCTTGCGCGCCGGGCGCGGAGTAAGGCGGCGCAACTCGTGCGTGCGCGAATAGATTTCGTTTGCTTCGAGAACTTCGTCGATCACGCTCATGGCCAGCCCAGTCTAGCAAAGCCTGAGAACGCTCAAACTCACCACTCTATTCTTAGTTGCTGTTGTAACATCTCTATTACACTCATTAAGCAGAACGTGATCGCGTCGCGACGCCAGGCGTCGCGCCTAATCCCACTGGCCGGGTGAATCAGGCCGCCCTTGTCAGGCCGCAGAGAGCGCACTGATCGTAACGTAATATCCGTCCGGATCTCGGAGCGAGAACTCCTTGGTCTGAGTGTTCGGATTCACGTGTGGCTCCTCTTCGAGCCGAGTGACGAGAGAGCGTGCTCTTTGAAGCGCCAGGTCGAAATCATCGACACGGAAGAACAACAGGAGCCCGTTGCCGGGTGTCCCGTGATCGGGGCTCATCAATGAGGGATGCTCGTGGTCGCCCCACTCGTGGAGGCAGAGCAAAACAGTTCCATCTGAATCGAGGATTTGCCCAAAGTAATCATGGGCAGGAAGGGTAGCCGGCTGACCGAACAGCGCCTGGTACCATTTGAAGCTGCCCGGCACGTCGCCTACCCCTATGATCGTCCACGTGCGCTTCATCGGGTCCCCCTCTGCGGACTAATTCTTGTTTAGACCGACCTGGAGACAACCGGTCATCCCAGAACTTGCCGTACTATTTTATGCCGACAGGCGGGTCAGGCTAAACCTGCCATCGGCTAGAGATAGATCCTCTCAGACTGGCGAATCGTCGGCTATCTGGAAGTAAGCGAACAAAGGGCAGCATCCTAGGGAGCGAGGGGCGAGCGCGCAGGGTGCGCGAGCGGCGAGCGACCCTAGCGGAGCGGATGGGAGCGGGACGATCAGAGCCCGACAAGTTTCTCCACGCCTTGACACCTCACTCCTGGCGAGCGCACACTTCCTGCGTCATCCATCTCATGGAATAGTCCTTCCCCGAAGTAGGCTCAGGTCCCACTCTCCCCCAGCGTGTTGGCAAGCCCGTTTCCTCCCCTGGAAAGAGAATCACTTATGAAATCAATTGTGATCGTGCTGCTGGCCATTCTGTGTGGTTGCGGTGGAGGATCTGTAGCGAATGAGCAGCCGGCCGCTCCACCGCCGACTGTCACGCCGCCCCCCTTGCCCCAGCACTACCAGGCTACCGATCTACCGCCCATCTCAGGCTCAAACGCAGCCCAAGCGAATGGAGTTAACTCCGCAGGCCATGCTGTGGGGTATTCAGTTCTAAATTCGGTCCCTTACGGAACGCTGTGGAAAGACGGGACGGTAATTGATCTGGGACCTAACACCTTGGCCGACGCCATCAACGACTCCGATCAGATCGTAGGCTATCGCAAAGACCCTCAGGGATTGACGCACGCCTACCTGTGGCCCGACATGGCGGACCTGGGCAGCATCGCGGGCTACGACTCCTCCATTGCAACCGGAATCAACAATTCTGGAACCGTAGTCGGAGTGGCTTACAATTTGGCGGCGGCAGCCCGACATTTGGCCGTGCCGTTTAACCCCAGACTCTTTGGCGTCGCTCATCCCTTCGTGTGGTCACAGCCGACCGGGATTATCATGCTCAGTGGTGCCGTAACGGTCAGCGGGATCAACCAGAAGGGCCAGATTTCGGGAGCGGCGGTCGTCGGGGAAGAAATTCATGGAGTGTTGCTGACAGGAGACTGAAAACAATCCCCGCGATTCAGATTTCTCTAGTGCCAGAACGAGCAGCGGAGCGGAGGGGAGCGAAATCGGAACTCGAAGGGCTGTTGAGTTATTTCCAGGAAGTATTGTCGATTGTCTGGCCCAAGTGGTAGGTGTAGGACTGCCAAGCGTCGCGATAAGGCTGAACTTCCCTGGCGACATCCTTCGTAATCTGCTGCCACCGGTCCGCGTTCAGTCTGAGAGCGGAACTGGATGTTGCTATTGCTGCCGGTGAGTCGTGGACCATCACGGCCAGGCCTGAGATATTTGCCACAGTCTCGTGCAAGTGCGACAAATCGAAAGCTATCGCGATCACGTCGGCAACCTTCGGAGCTGCGGCCACCGACGCGGTTGCCTTCTCGATGTCAGCAAGCGAATCGTTTGCGTCGCCGAGCAGCAAGCGAACCTCTCGGTCCAGAAGGAACTCAGTGTTGCTGCTGGGCGCAAGGGAGATCTGACTCAATGTCTTCTTCCAACGTGTTGCATCGCGATTGAGATCATACAGCGTGAGCAAGACCTGATCTAAAGGCATGCCCGTGACCTGGTCGAATATGGGCGGGTGGCGAGATTTTGGCGTGTCGTTCACCTTGGCTGCTTGCGCCATGCAGATTAAGTTGCTCAGAAGTAGACACAGAAGAAATCGCATAGTTCTCACGCAGTCCTCCAGGCGACGGCCCGATCTACAATAGCCCCGGCTCGACATGAACGGGTAAAATCCGTCAGCAACTGTGCGCCGGGTCAGCCTCTGCTTTATAAGTGCATAACGGATAGGCGAATCGAATCGTCTGACCTCGCCAGCCTAAGTTGATTTCGTCGGCCCACACTGCGCAGCGATCCCCCGCCTGCCCTGCCACAAAAACGACGTTCCTTCCCCTGGCAGCTTTCAGCTCGAAACGCCCGTCTCTGTCGCTCGTGGTAGCCGTTTCGTGAGGGCCAAAGTAATAGAAAACTCCTCCGTGCCACAGGTAGTAGCAATATCCAGTCTCGGTCTTGAAATCAATGTCGATACTGGCTTGTAGTTCGTGCCAGCTCCTGAGAACCCGCTTCTGGTCCAGAGAACGAGTGAAGGCGGCCCAGTTGTCACCGGAAGAGGGCAGCACAAGCACGTCAGCGCCGGCAGCTGACGAAACGTGACCATTCTCATCTGTTGCGAAAATCTCCCCAGATATGCGGGCAGACGAGCACGCCAGAGAAGCACAGAGCGTTAGGCCCAAGATTGCCCTTGAGCAAGTGGCAAAAAAGCTAGCCATGACATCACGGTTGCGGCAGCAAGTAGGGGGACGACGGGACCAAGTCTGATCTCAATGGTCTACCCGGTCAACAAGAATATAAGTAATCGGGAGGCGATCCATTGCCATCATGGCTCCAAAAATGGGTAGACCCCACACACTCCTCGATCCGCAGAGCGGAGGGGAGCGGATGCAATCGGGTCGAACCCAGACAGAACAGTTTTATTGCTTCGGAGCGACAGGACTCCGCCAGATCACACTGCCCCTAGAGTCTTCCAGTTTTACGGCATCGACAACAAAAGTATCTGCTTTGAGCCCCGGGATCTCACCGAGTCTCATGTCGGGAGGCGCATCGGACCAATTCACTATTCCACCCGTGTGCCAATCGGGCACCATCCTCTGGTCATAGCGGTTCACGTTGAGCAGGACGCTTGTCGGGCTAATCGAGGCGGCAACATCGATACCTCCCGTGTCGAACACATCAAGAGACCACATGTTGCCAATGAACCTCAATCCGGTGAGTGGAGTTCCATCTTGATTAAGTAAGAGCAACGCCGGCATGCCTGCAGCGCCTTCCGTCCCCAGAACCGCGAATGCACGCCCGTTCCTGCCCACTAGTCTCAGATCCTCAATGGCAACCACAGAATTGATCTCTGAATCCGCGTTTCTGCCGAGGATGCTGTTGTATGCGCATTTCAATCGGTCTCGAAACGAACGCACACCGGGGACGGACACTTTCAGTTCATCCGTACCAGGCATTCGCAACGCAAGGGTGGAGGAGGGTTCAGAGACTGATCGTGACCGTGGAACGCCCGGACCATTCCTCGATGAGATAGAACTCAGCCCGCCGCGGATTTGAGGAGAATCTCAAAATCTCCGCAGCGGGCTTGGAGTGGGAACTGTAAAGACCCAAAGAAATGCCCTTTTCCTCCCAGTTGATGGAACCAAGAGGACGATCCGATGAATCGCTCAGGTAGAGAATCTGTTCAGGAACGTACTTACTGGGAGTTCCGCCTGTCTTTTCCCTGCTGGCGCTCCAATGCAGGACCAAAAGGGTCAGAGCTACACCAGCAAGCATTCCTGCAGCAAAAGGAATTGAACGTCTCACTCTGGACATAGCCAAGCCTGCATGCAGCAAAGGAGGATTATCAAGGTTTCTTAGGGAATATCAAAGAATCACTGGGTGTGCATTGCGTGGTTTCATCGTCTGCGAATTTTTTTCGAACCGCGTACAGCCAGGTGCCCATATACGCTACCCGGCGGGTACCCCTAGACAATTGGCAAGGACAATCCGGCCGGGAAACCCTCAAACCCCTGAACCTCGGGGAATCGGTGGGGACTCTGGAGTCAAGGGGGAGAAGGAAACCCGGCCAACTCTACGCCCGCGCTTCTGGTGGCAGTTCTGGTGGCAGTTTGATTTTGAATTCGGTGCGCACCAATGCGCAAACGTGCGATCACCAAATTCCCGGAAAGCCGCGTCAGAATTGAACTCTTGTGCGGTTGTGCGCCACCGTGCGTTTCGGTGCTTGTTGGCTTGGAATGGATTAAAGGGCATTGCTCTGCCAACTGAGCTACGCGCCCACATAAAGAGGTTAAATACTACTATATGCGAAAGAAGCGAATTCTGCGAAATAAGCCCCCCTCACTGCACGCACGCCGCACAAAATAAAACGGATGGAAGATTCAGGCCTGATGCGAAATAAGTGGTGGGGAGTTGCGAATTAAGCCCCCCACCGGCAGGTTTAGTTGAGTCTCTGCGGTTGTTCGCTAGCGGTTGCAGGTGCACTCTGGGTGCACAGAACGGCCTCAAGCAGTTTCATGGCGGCGGTGGAATCGGCGTCCACCGTCTTTATGTAGCAGGCTTGGGTGACGGCTACGTTTGAGTGTCGCAAGATCGACTGCGTAACTTTGTCCTGCACTCCTAGGCAGTGAAGGTTTGTAGCCAGCCCGCGGCGGAATGCGTGCCAGCCGTGCCACTCAATTCCCACCTTGCGCAGCATGGGCAGAATGACGCGGTGCAGAACGTTGTTCAGGTTGAGCGGAGTTCCCTTCCCTGACGCGAACATTACGCTCGAGGTTGGATTCCCACACTGCTGGTGCCAGGCGTCTAGGATCTGCGCCAGAGGTGTGATGACCGGCACAGGCGCCTTGCTCTTGCGCGTTTTGGGTTCCGATATGTGGCCTTCCCACACTGAGCGGGTGACCATAATTTCCCCGTCCCGGTAGTTCTCCCACAGCAGCCCGGCCAGCTCGGATCGTCTTAGCCCGCTGAAGTCCGCAACCGCAACCAGTCCCTTAGCCGGCTGCGGAAGATACAGCAGCATTCTTGAGACTTCGCCGAGTGAATAGGCGTAGGTTTCTTGTCCCTCGGGCGCTCCTGGCGTCCGGAATTCGCGCAACCGGAAATGCCCGCAGCGTGCCTTGAGTTGCGATTCCCACCGCGCCCGATAGCCCTTCAAAGTTGACGCACGCAACCGGCTTTCCAGGTTCGGGATGTAAACCCGCTCCACAAAGTCGCCAAGCGTCTCCGTGGCCTCGGGCGTGCATGCGCCCTGATTCATCGGGGCTAGCAGAGTTTCGGCCTTGTCTTCGATTTCCGCGGGCGGCCGTTTCAGCCTGCGGTGCTCGCTACCGGCGCAATGCGTTTGGCAATCTGCCGCCTTACCAGTTGGCCCGACTCCATGACATTTTCCCGGTAACGCAGATACCACCAGCCGGATTTCTGGTAGATGTAGCCTGCTTGTTTTCTCATGACCGCCCCCCTTGCGATTTCAGATATTGATTGATGGCCCGGCGGATCAGCTCGGCCGCCGGCGCCCCGGTTTTTGCCGATATTTTGGCCAGTCCTGCAATTTGTTCGGGCGTGAGGTAAACCGTGGTGCGTTTCATGCAGCAAATACTAACATATAGTGCCATATACGAGCAAGGGGATTGTTTTACCGTCCGACCTGGCGACGGGCCAGCCAGGCCAGCAACCGCGGATCGTTCCAGTCAAAGCGCACGTAAGCACCAAAACGCAAGTGCGGTAAAGGATCCTGCGCCCGGCTGCGAGTCTGGTCCTGCACCCAGGATTTGGTCAGGTTCAACCGCTTGGCCAGTTCCTGAGCGTCAATCAATTCCGGATTCATGCATCCCACTCCCGGCAGGTATCGCAGACGATCTCGCCTGCCTTGTCCGTCTGACTGCATAACTTCCGCAAGCCGGGCAGCGCGACATGGCAGGCAGTTCCCCTGCTGGCGGGAAAGGTTTGCAATCGCCCGCCATGTGTCTTGCGATTCCGACGCTGGTATCAAAGTGCGTCCCGCAGCGCGCGCATTCAAACTTGGCGGCCTTCCGCTCCCGTCGCTCACGGATTTCTTTCTTGGCTTCTTCGATCAGCGCTTCATACCGTGACGACATGCTTGCCCCCTTGCACCGCAAACCAAACTTCCCGCGTGCGCCCCTCCGAGGTTTCCTCGCGACTGGCCGCCAGATTGTGCTCTGCCAGCAGACCGAGCGCAGTATCCATCTGGGCCGATGTCTTATGTCTCCCCAAAAGATTGCTGATCTCCGTGCGCGAAAAGCCCGTGCTCACACCGCGCAGCGAACTGAGAATGCTGTCCGCCAGCGGGGAACCGAGCTGATCCCCGAAGATGTAACGCGCGGAATCCTCGCAATAGCGCCATATTTCAAGCGCTGCTTCCATGTGCTCCGGCCCGACCAGCCCCGGCCATCGAGCAGCGCATACAGGCAGGACAGGCGCAGCACATAGGCATCGCTCCGCGCTGTCATAGCGCAACATCCCCGGCTGTCCTTCCGAGAGTTTGTGATAAACCTTCGCCCAAATGGCTTGTGCATCCTTGTCGCGCTGCACCCGCCCTACGTTTTGCGCTGCTGCAACTGCCTGTTTCGTTCTGGTGGAAATGTCCTTCCACTTTGCCCAGTCAATCCCTACTTCTTCCGGCAGTTCCTTCGAGCGCTTCACGCACGCCCAGAGAATTCGATTGGCGAAGCCATTGGCCTTATCGGTTTCCGTCAAATTATCGCGGAGTTCGGCTCGCGTGATGTGCCCGATCAACGAAATGTGAGAACCATTCGAGCGCAAAGCATTCGATTTGCGCGTCATCGTTCGCAGCTGCGCCCCATCCCAGCCATCCCGCAGAACCGTGGAAAGCGTATTGCCGTCGCGATCCATCACCCGCAGAACACTCGAAAATTCCCCCTGCATCACCAGCATCCGCTTGTCCGCTACTCCCTCATGCTCGCCGTCCGCATCCCGCACCGCTTCAATCAGCCCCTCGCCGCTCGAAAGGCCACTGCCAATACATCCCCGCGCCCATTTTGGATCGGCCTCGGAAAACAGCCGCTTCACCCGCTGCCAGCTGGTTCCCTTGCGGGATTTCGCCGTCAGCCCGATCAGCACGGAACAAATATTCATGTGGTGGGCGGTTTCCTCCACCAGGTAATGCGGCCGATGCCCGATGACATTCCCGCCGCCGTCAGAAATTGCAGCAGCAGCGCCGCCGGATCAGCTTCGCTAGCCGCTCTACCAGGCGCACGTATTCACCCGCCAGTCCCTGAAAGGCAGCATCGGAAAGTGGATCGGGCCAGCGCTTGTCGCTCCTCGACTCTTCCTCATGGCCATTGGTGCGCACTGCCGGCGCTTCGAACGTCAGTGGCATTCCGTCTTTAGTCAGCATTCTGCTTGCTCCAACTCGCTTAGTTCCGCAAACCCCAGCGCCATGCGAGCCCAGCAGGTTACATGCGCTTCGCTCTCGCCCGGGCCTAGTCTTGCAGCCGGTCGCGAGCATCACAGTAGAATCGGCGGATCATCTGGCGATAGGTTTCCGGCTCATCCCGCACCGCGGCCCGGTAACTCGCGCCATCAATCTTGAAATCGAGCGCCAGCCATCGCACCGGCACCATTTCAACCGCCGGCTGTGGCGTGGAATCGTCAATGCCCAAGTAGCTTTTCGCGTTCTTGAAATCCAACCCATGGCGCAGCCACACAAAGTCCAGCACGTCGCCGCCTTTGGCATCGCACCCGAAACAGCTGAGGCCTCCGCTTCGGACATTGATGGAAAAACTTTTCCCGCTCTTGCTCTGGTGGAATGGGCAATTGCTTTTCACCCAGCCCTTTCGATCCTCACGCCAAAGTTTGCCCAACTCTCGCTCGTAAAATGGGCGAGCCGCCGGCAGTTGCGACTTGTCAAAATGGGATATCGGGCATCGCTTATCTCCAGACCGTGAATGTTTTTAGTAGCGGGCTGGCACTGGTGGAATCCGCGGCGGTTGGCTTCAATCACGCCGTCCTTAGGGACCGCCGCAAAATAACTTGAACAACTAACTACTTTGATTTTTGCTTTCGGGGCCGGATGGTATAGTTCCATTCGCCGTGAAATTTGTGGGGCTCAAGATTCAGAGAGCGCATCTGCTCGTCCGTTACTTTGACTTTCAGGGGATACTTGCGCTTGTCAAGTTTGGCTTTGACCTTTAATCCTGTCTTGGTCATGGTTGCTCCGATCAGTTTCACAACGACTTCGTGGCTGACCAACGGCCGTCCTCGCCAGTTCATGCTGATGTGCGAAAAGAGCCGATGCTCGGTCTTATTCCACTTGCTCGTCCCCGGCGGCAGATGACATGACAGACCACCACCTCTAGGTTCGCTTCCTGCACAAACGATTGCAGCTCATACTTCCAGAGGCGAAGGCGATACCCGTTGCTGCCGCCACTGTCCGCACAAATCAAAAGACGCCGGGCTTGTGAGTACTGTTGCTTCCCCATGGAACGCCACCAACGGCGGATACTGCCTACCGCGAAGCTGGCGGTGTCGTGATCGCAACCGACATTGACCCATCCCTGGTTGCGGGCCAAATCATAAATACCATACGGGATGGCTTTGGGCTCGTCCGGATCAATAAAGTCGTGAATCTGAACCTTCTCTGGTTTTCCCTGCGGCCGCCACTTTCGGCCTTTATTGGAATAGCGCCCAATGAGCTCTTTCTTCTTGGTATCTACGGAGATCACAGGATCGCCCCGCCTCAGAAATCGCCCAACCTCGCGGTTGAGGTAGTGAAACTGACGGTCCCGATCGGGATGATTTGCGCCCTCCTCCAACGTCTTCAGGTTGGCTTGCAGGCTGTACTCCATCTCAGCTGTCGGCGCCGGTTTATAACAGCCGCATTTCCGCCAGTAATGACGCCAAGTCCCCCTCAGCGGGGACGCGGTAAATACTCTACACAAGTTTCTAAATCCTCGTTTCCCCGAGCAAAAGAGGGCTGATGGTTAGCAGGACGGCGTTGTGAGACAAAGCTGTCATGCGAGAACGGCTCTGCCGTTACTGTCAGAAGGCATTTCAACCATCGAAGCACCGGCCCGAGCAAGCTGTCTGTAGCGATTTGGCTTGTCAGCGGCGGCGGCGCAACGATTACCATCGACAAAAGATCAGCAAGGATACGGTGTACCGGCAGGTATGCCTGGAGAGCCCACAGAAATGGCGGGAGCAGCACCCCGGCTACTGGAAGCAATATCGCCAGAAGCATCCGGAAGTGGTCACTCGGAATCGCGAACGACAGCAATCGAGGGACCAGAAACGACGCCTGCGCCATCTTGCAAACAACAACTTAGTTCTGAACCTAAAGTCCTTCCCCTCAGAGGTTTGGCTCATCGCCCCTGGGATCACCGATCTTGCAAACAACAACTCAGGTTCGGGAAAGATCCTTGTTCTTGAAACGGTTACCCACCGGCTGAGTCCTCCTCGGCCATCTTGCAAACAACACCGTCATGGTGAATTGGTGGTTCTTGATTCATAACGGTTACGCCATGCTCACCACCGATCAGATCAACCAAGTGCATCACTTGTACTGGGTCGAGCGCTGGCCCATCCGCAAGATCGAACGTCATCTGCGAATGGGTTGGCACACCATCAAAAAATACCTGGACTCCCCCGCCCAAACGCCAGCCCAGCGGCCCCGCAGCAGCAAACTTGATCTCTTCAAGTCCACCATCAGCGACCTACTGGAGAAAGATCCTCGGGCGAGCGCAGCGGTCATCGAACAAAGACTGCGCCCGCTGGGCTACACCGGCGGCCACACCATCCTGCGCGCTTACCTCCACAACGTCCGGCCGCGGTTGCAGCCCAAGCGCGCCTTCGTCCGCATGGAACCTCCGGCCGGAGAACGCTTCGAAGTGGATTGGGGCCACTTCGGCGTCTTGGACTATGAGGGCGACAAGCGCAAGCTGTACGCTTTTGCCCTGGTCGATGCCCACAGCCGGATGCTGTATCTGGAGTTCACCCACAGCCAGAGCTTCGAGACCTTTGCCCGTTGCCATATCCACGCCTTCGAGGTTTTTCAAGGCGTCAGCCGTGAGGTGTCAGCCGTGAGGTTTTTTATGACAACCTGGCCACCGTGGTGGCGGAACACGATGGCCGTCTGGTGCGCTTCCAGCCGCGCTTCCTGGGGTTTGCCCGCCAGTACGGGTTCGTGCCACGGGCCTGCAATCCGGCGGCGGGATGGGAAAAAGGAAAAGTCGAACGCGCCGGCATCGGATATGTCCGTCAGAATTTCTGGCCGCTGCGGGAGTTCACCGACCTGCACGACGTAAACCGTCAGGTTCGTCAGTGGCTGCACGAGGTTGCCAATCAACGTCTCCATCACGAAACCCGGCAGCGCCCCATCGACCGCTTTCAGCCCCAGGCGCTGCGCGCGCTACCGGCGATCGCGCCGGATTACCGTGACACCGTCGAGGCCTTGGTGCATAAAGATCTCCGCTTGCAATTCGATGGCAACCGCTACTGCGTGCCGCAGCGCTATGTCCGGCGCCGGCTCACCCTCAAAGCCGATTCCTCCTCGATCACCATCTACGACCGGGCCAGGGAAATCGTGAGCTATCCGCGCTGCTGGCGGCGCGGCCAGACTTTCGGGGCCGATCGCTTCGAGGCGGAACTCTCCGAGCAACGTCCCGCTGCTCGCCGCAGCCAAGCCCAACAACGGCTGCTGGATTTTCTGGACGGCCTCTGCGCTCCAGATATAGCCGAAACCTATCTGCGCGGTCTGGCCGATACCGACCGTTCGCTAGCGCGTCAGATCACCGATTTGCTGGAGCTCGTGCGCCAGTATGGGCCCGACGCGGTGGCCGCCGCCATCGCCAGGGCACACGCGGCTCGTGCGTTTGGCGCCGATTACATCGCCAACATCTTGCGGCAGCAACCATGCCCGCGCCGCACACAACCGCCTCTGCAACTGCGTGATCCGTTACTGAACCAACTGGTGACCGACCCGCTGTCACTACTGGAATACGACGCCCTCATTCTTTCATCTGGAAAGGAATCTCATGACCCCTCTCACCGAGAAACTGGAGCAACTGAATCTATCGACCATGAGCCGCCAACTGGAGACGACGATTTCTGAAGCGGCCACCAAAAACTTGAGCGTAGCCGCCACCCTGGAGCGGCTCGCCGACCTGGAACTGGAGGCGCGCCGAAACCGCGCCGTCGAACGCCGCTTCCAGTGTGCGCGCTTGCAGGCCCAAGCCAGCATCGACGCCTTCCACTTCCAACATCACAAGAGCCGACTCCAGAACAAGAACCCTATCTTGCACTTGCTGCAGCTTGAGTTCTTGGCTAAGGGCACCAATATCGTGATCATCGGGAATCCTGGTGTCGGGAAAACATTCTTATCCCGGATCATCGGCTGGCGCGCTTGTCAGGCCAATCAACGCGTGTTGTTCACTACCGCCATGGACATGCTCAATCATTTGCTGGCATCCCAGGTCGATCACTCCCTGGTTCGCAAGCTGAAGACCTACACCGAACCCTCTCTACTCATCGTTGACGAACTTGGCTACTTAGCCCTGGATCAGCCAACCTCCAACTTGTTCTACCAAGTCATCTCTACCCGCCATAGCCAGAAGCGTTCTACTATCATCACCACCAACACTGCCTTCTCCGACTGGGGCAATATCCTTTTCAACACCACCATCGCCACGGCTATCGCGGATCGCTGGGTGGAGAACTCAGAGATTTTCTTGTTGGGCGGCGACAGTCTGCGCAAACCCAACAAGAATGCCAATCCGCCGGTCGAGTAGTGGGCCGGCTCCGAGCAGGCGCCGCGCTGTGGCGATATCCCAGGCCGGAGGAGTCCGCTGGGTAACCCCTCAACGGCGCTGCTGAGGGGGTGGGAGCTTCGGCTCCCGCTCCTTATCCCACATCACCCATGTTTAACTTCAGCGCCAACCACCTCTTCCTGCTCTCTCGAATGGAATACCCTTCGTGCGCCGTGTTCTGACGGAAAGGGTTATGGAACTAATGCAGGACTGCGACACCCAGCGCGTCTATCGTCTGTACGACTTCACCAAAGCCCAGCCAATCCGGCCTGACACGGCCTACTGCATAGCGGGCAAAGTCAACACCGCCGACAGACTCTACCTGGTGATCGAATCGGTTCGGCCGGACACCAAGCACGCTCGATACTCCAAGGCTCATGTTCCACCTAACGGCGCGGGAGGATCGCCTATCGCGTGATCACCTAGCCAGCCTCCTGAACCCGAAATCTCCAGACCCCGCGCCACAACAGCGCCGTGGCCAGCGCCTCCGTGTGTCTTCGAGAGAAAACAGGCGCTTCTGCTGGCGCCATTACCGGCGGAAATGCAGTTGTCTGAAACCGGCGCTAACACTTGGTGGTGCCATTTTCAGCGCGGTGGTCGGACACAGAGCCGACATGAGCCGTACACATGAGATGGAACTAAGCTGCGAGCAAACCCATTCGCGGTCGGGGCGTATGCGAACCAGCGCTTGAACCTCGCGGCGAATGGGAAGGCTCACAGACGAGAGGCCAAGACTTCAAACCGGACCTGGGAAATTCGGCCGTCCGGCATTATCGGGGGCCTTCGAAAACGTAGCCATGGTGGAAATGAGAACCCAACTCGCAATCGAAAGAGCGGGCTTGGTAACCGTCCACCTACAGCCGGCGCGTCGGAGCTCTATCCCAACCATTGGCGGCGGTCTTTTGTGTACAACGCCTTGTGCTGTTGAAAACGCTCTCACATTCGAGCATCACCTGTGAATTTTGCCAGTATCTAATTCCGTACACCACACCTAGCGTCATGTATCGACGTGGGGGTGCCAAATGCGACGACCATTAGCTTATGTGGTGGCCCTGCTTTTGGTGCTTAGCATCGGAGCTGGAGCTGGGCGAGAACCATCTCGTTGGCTTTAGACGGAACCCAAGCTACACAAGAGAAGAGGAACCAAGGGTTGGCTCAGACTGTGGGTGCAGTCGGCTGCAAGGCGTTACAGCAGGTGGGCGCTGCGTCGTGGTATGGAGAGCAGTACCACGGAAAGACCACGGCCAGTGGTGAGCCTTTTGACACGTATGACTTCACTACCGCACATGCGACCTTGCCGCTCGGGACCTTCGTGCGAGGGACCAACCTGAACAATGGGCCGGACCGTAATGGTACGCGTTAATGATCGCGGCCCATTCGTGAGAGGTCGAATTATTGACGTTTCCTATAATGCTGCGCGCATTCTCGATTTTCTGAAAGACGGTGTGCAGCGCGTTCTCCTTGACTTCGAGGAATACCCACGGAGCAATGGCCGAATCATCAGTCGAGGGGAAGCTATGCCATCCAATAGACCGTTAAGCTATCGTCTCACGTGGTGAACAATCGTCATTTCACGCATCATAGTCCCCGCATGCAGAAATACCTGGAGTGTCTCACTTATGGTGCAGAGTAGCAGCGAAGTTCTCTCGGCACCGGTGAGCGTCTATCTTCTGGCTGAGAATCGCTTGCTTCGAGAAACTCTGGCTCGCCTGCTGGCCAAGCGGGGAGGCCTGTCGATTGCCGGCGTCAGCCCTTATACCGAGTCGATGGTGGAGAGGATTTTCGCCTCCGGCTGCGCCATCCTGCTGATGGATTCCCTGGCCACTAAGCAAGGCACGACTTTGCTCGCGACCTGTCAGAGCGGATCCGGGAATGGACGTCATCCTGTTCGGAATGGGCGAAGAGATAGGTGTTCGTCAGGTCCGCCCATCTCGGAGTCAGCGGCTACGTGCTGCAGGAAGCGTAGCTTCGGAGATCGTCGCCGCTGTTTTGGCGGTGGCGCGGGGCGAGCGCCTGGCCCCCGCGTCTATGCATGGCGCTGGGCCACCACCTGTCCCGCGAGGGCCGGAACCGGCCAAGGTTCTCCATGCTGGCCGGAGGCGTCAAGTATTGTCTGACCCGGCGGCAGCTGGAACTGATACGGCTGGTGGAGAGAGGGTTGAGCAACAAAGAAATCGCAGCCAATTTGAACCTGTCTGAGTTCACGGTGAAAAACCATCTTCGCCGCATCATGAAAGAAGTGGATGCCGACGACCGCCATGAGGCCGTCGATGCCATTCGCGCCAGCGGACTGCTTCCGTCGTATAACTCGTGGTGTTCGAAGCCATCTCTGGATGGCATGACATCATGACCGTGCAGGAAAAACAAGACTTGTGAACGAAGCGCCGCATCTAGGTGGCGCTCGCCAAACGAAACTCACCGCTTGCTGCGATCGCTGCTGGGACAATTCTGTGAAATCTTTGTGGATACCTTGTGAACACGTGCGCGCAGGGAGATAAACAACTATTGACAGACTTACTCAGATATCTGATTTCAACAGTAGGAAGTTTTCACTCCACAGTTAACCCACACGCGCCGTGACCTGGGCGCTGCACACGTCGTACGGAAAACTGGCAATCCTGACAGTCGACAAACGTCTTATGTCCTGTTCCACTTCCGTGGGAACGCTGACAGGCAGACCTGGCATCGTGACGTTACCGCAACCAACTCCACAATGATAAGGAGGGCATCCCAATGAGAGTCAGAATAATCGCTTCAAGCCTTGCAGTGATCTTGTTGGCTAGTGGTTTGGCCAGTGCTGGGGATTCACCTGACAAGAAACGGGAAAAGACTCGCAAGATGGCAGCTCAAACTCTGCAAGACCTGTACAAGATGGAACCCACAGCTCAGGCGGCTATCCAAAAGTCTGCCGGATATGCCGTTTTCAATAACATGGGGACAAACCTGTTGCTGTTGAGCACGGCGCGTGGCGCCGGAGTAGCCGTCAACTCCAACACCAAGCAGGAAACTTTCATGAAGATGATTTCGGGTGGCGCCGGTCTGGGTATAGGAGTGAAGGACTATCGGGTGATCTTCGTGTTCGAGAACGATAAAGCGTTGGCCCAATTCCTCGATTCTGGCTGGTCGGGTTCAGCACAAACTGATGCTGCCGCGAAGGCTGGAGAGAAGGGCGCAGCCTACTCAGGAGCGGTCGAGGTTGCCCCGGGCGTTTGGGTCTACCAGATTACCAAGAATGGTCTCGCCCTCCAGTTGACCCTGCAGGGTACGAAGTACTACAAGGACGACGACCTCAACCAAAAATCATAGCTCCTGATCGCGAATCGCGGAGCCACAAAAACTGTGCGGTGCAGGTGTACGCAGGGGAGACGGCGGACGGGCATGCCACCTCGTGGATTCGCCCTGGGTTATTGTCAGCCATGCGGCCAGGTGGTGAAGGCTGGCAAGAGTTTGTGGAGTTCGCTCCGTTGGGGCAAGGCCGGGGTTGGATCACTTGTACACGAAATCACTCGCATGTCGGGGGTAATATGACAACCAAAGGCATTCCGCGACCGCTGAGTTGGAGGGAACTCTATCATGTTGCTATGCTGGAGTCTGATCAGACCAGGTTGCCAGCACTGCTCGACGACGCAATCAACGCAGTACTCGACCAGATCGGGGAGACAATCACCTACGGCGAACTCGAGGAGCTGAACAACGCCCTCAATTGCCTGAGATCACGTCGAAAAGCGGTCACCTGCGGCAGAAGCGGAGGAACTGGCAATTCTGACGAACCCAAGGCAGCCTGAATGAATCTTTGTGCCGATACAGGTACTGTGTTGCTCTGGCTGTCGTAATATCCTCAATTACGCTCATCCTATGAAAAGGGATGTCAAGCAAAAAAACTTCTCCCCCCCCCACCTGAGACCTCGGTCGGTGCTTGCATCCAGCCCCCTTCCTCTTCTTGGAGAGGTTATTGGTTGTACGCCTGGCTCGCCACATAGTACCATAGCGATGCCGATCGCAGTTGCTGGTCTCCCTCGAGCGGTTTCATGCAGTGGCTCCCGACACCATTCGTTCCGAAGCTACGCAAGCTAAGCGTTGGCTTAAGTGCCAACCATGATCCTATGTGAGGCTCGAGGCCTATGGCTTTTTTGGGTTATCCGAGGGGCTGTGACTTGGAAAGCGGTCGAAGTGACTGTCCGGCGCAAAAGATCTTGACCGGACCTCATCTCCCATGATGAGTACCCTAGGAGCTACAGCGGGAAGGCAACGACCTGTCGAAAGCGCTCCGACAACGTACCTGCGATCGAAAGATCGGCATTGAAACCGCGAGGTAACGATGCATCTGCCAGCATCGAGGCGGTGAGGGCCCAGGGTTGATAGCACGGTGAGCATATGCAAATTGTCGAAAGCGTCGTCAATAACAGGAGGCCGAAGATGCTTATAGGCTTCTCTTGCAGTGGGTACGGAGGTTCCCCTCTAATCCGTCATGGGCGAACAACACGCCGGCGTACAAGATAGGCAGCTACTCTTATCGTATGTCACCTCCACGGAACAAGGTAAGCCCGTATCGCTCCCCGTAAGGGGAAGATCAACCGTAAGGTGGATCGATGGCGGTGCGGGTATCGGAATTGCGAGGAAGCGAACGCTGCCCTGTAATCGGGCAG
>CAVZXU010000042.1:0-217506 GCA_963779255.1 Terriglobia bacterium
TTCAAGCGTCTTCATCACTCTTGACACACAACGCACTTTTCTTCGTAGCCGCTTGGTTCCGCTACTCGCAGGCTTCATTCGCCGGTGGGTAAGTCAAAGAGTGCGGTCAATCGTTTAGCAACCCAGCCCGAAATTTCACACCTGTGATTTCACACCTGTGGTCGCTGGTCCTCAAGCAAACCGCTTTCGAACTGGGCTGGTTAACTTCCGCATTGACAATACAACCAGAATCGTCGCATCTGCGCGTAACGTGCTGCACAGTCTATAATTGCGCGCACGAATGGCCCTCACCTCTGGCACAAAACTCGGGCCGTACGAAATCCAGTCGCCACTGGGCGCGGGCGGCATGGGTGAGGTGTACCGTGCCTGTGACACCCGGCTCCGCCGTACAGTTGCCATCAAGATTCTTCCTGAACACCTCTGCGACAGCCCAGAAGCGCGGCTGCGATTTGACCGCGAAGCCCAGGCTCTCTCTTCCTTCAATCATCCCAACATCTGCCAGCTCTACGATGTGGGCGAGCAGGACGGAACCAGGTTTCTGGTTATGGAATATCTGGAGGGCGAAACCCTGGCCGACCGCTTGCGCAAGGGACCACTGCCATTGGAGCAGGTGCTGAAGATCGGTATAGAGATGTGCGAGAGCCTGGAGAAGGCACACCGCAGCGGAGTTTTGCATCGCGATCTTAAGCCGGGCAACATCATGCTCACAAAGAGCGGCACCAAGCTGATGGATTTCGGGCTGGCAAAAACGCCCACCGCTACGCTGGGTAGCTTATCATCTTCGAACTCACTGGCCACGATGTCTGAGCCGTTGACTACAGAAGGAACGATCGTCGGCACCGTCCAGTACATGCCTCCGGAACAATTGGAGGGAAAAGAAGCCGACGCACGCAGCGATATTTTCTCCCTCGGGGCTGTGCTTTACGAAATGACCACCGGTAAGCGAGCGTTCGAGGGAAAGACAACGGCGAGCACGATTGCGGCGATTCTGGCAGCGGAACCAAAGCCGATCTCAACGCTGCAACCCCTGTTGCCTCGAGGGCTGGAGCACGTTGTGCGAGTCTGTTTGGCGAAAGATCCCGACGATCGCTGGCGATACCGCGCGAACATCAGTCAGGTGCTGTCCCGAAATCCACAGGTCTTTGAACAAGAATGGACTGACTGGCAGTGAGTCGAAAGCCCGTTTTGCTGGGCTTCGTAGATCTGTCTGCCAAATGCAGAGATTCACCCGGCCTGTGAGCGCGCCCATTGCACCATCTCGACCACGACTTTTCTAGTCTCTGCCGGATTGCTTACCTCCCGCAAGAATGCGATGCGGGCGCCGCGGATACCATCCTGGCTCTTCATACGCACATGAAAACCGAGGCGATCGACCGCGGTCATCGTCGCTTCCTGGGAGTCAATGCGAGCAAATTCCCGGGCCAGCAGGACGAGCGCATCCTTGTGGTCGGCATTCATGTGCTGAATGATTCCGGCCATTGAGTCAGCAAGGGGATCTGGTTGACTGCGGTCATAATCGGATGCAGATACCCAGCCCATCACCCCGAAGCCGCCCACGTAGTACACATCAATGACGTCCATGCGGTAGAACGAAAAGTCTTCAAAATCTACCCAATACTTACTATTGGCGTGACGCTCCAGGTACAGCTTGCGCGCCTCGGCCAACTCGGTGCTCGGTACCGGCAGAACATTTCCTAATAGAAGTCTGTGGGAGAGAAGAAGGAGGCAAAACGAGCACGCGCACGATGCAGCGTCTTGATTCGTGCAACATCTCGCGATAAGAAGGGCTTTGGACGCTGCGTAGGTGGGCAGGTTCTTTCTCAAAGGCAGCTAAAGGGTCTCGGCGGGGCGATTTCGCTTCTCAGGCAGTACGGAACAACGAACGCGACCGGAACAGCTGGAGCAGATTGTGCGTCAGGCAGATCAACTTCCATTCCGCTCGCACTTTGCTTTCTCCCGGAAACTGAATCGGGAAAATCGCCGCTATTCCTTGATCTGTACGAACACCGGTTCCACGATCGCTTTCCGCATCCGATAGATGTCCCGTCCCGCTGCGCTCGCCAGTTTCTGCTTCATCTTCTCCCGCGGCGAAGTCTCTGGTAGTTCCGCGCGAAGCGGTAGATCACCGTGCGCTTCACTATGTTTCTGTTTGCCCGTGGCTACGTCTAATTCGATGCCCTTCAGCGGTTCATCATTCGCTTGCGCTTCGCTTCAGTAACCGGTATCCGCGCTCGCCGCCTCGGGCTTGGCTCCCAGATTCTGTTCGACTTGCGCGAGCATCGGCGCCAGTTGATGCTTGTCGTTGGTTTCTTGTGTGATCGCTGCGGCTATGACGATCTGGGCTTGGCTGTCGACCACGATCTGAGTGTTGTAGGCTTGCACGAAGCTCCCCTTGTGCGCACCATCCGGCATGATCCGGCTCTCCGGATCGGTGAAGTTACGTTGCGCCTTCTCCTCCGGAACGGCCTTTTCCGGCTCCGGCGCCACGGGGTCCCGGCCGCCCGGCTTCTTCCCGGTACGGGCTTCCTGCTCGCACCGGGCAGCTATTTTGGCTTCGGCTTCGCTCTTCTGCTGTTCCGCCTTCCCTTTGGCTTCCGCTTCCAATTCTGCTTTCGCCGCCTGGATCTTTGCTAATCGACTCTCGCGCCTGCTTCAACTCCTCGAGCAACTTGTCACCGCGTTTGCCTTTGCCATACTTCTCGTCTTCAGACGCATCGGCCTCCGTAGCCCGTTTGAGCAGTTCCTCCACCTCGGCCTGCAACCGCCGTTCGGCTTCGCCCATCCGCCCGTAGCTCATGGCCTTGTGCTTGCTGGCGTTAGCCTGGATTTTGCTTCCGTCCAGCGCCACGTGACCCAGTTTGATCAGCCCCGCTTTCTGGCACAACTGCAGAGTTTGCAGGAACAGCCCGGACACAATCTCCAAGTGCTGCTGGCGGAAAGCTGCAATCGTGTCGTGATCGGGATGTTGATTGGCCGCTAGATAGCGGAACGCACGTCCTCCTGCGTTTTTCGTTCGATAGCGCGCGAACTGACCACGCCGTTGCAGTAGCCGTATAGCAACAAACGCAGCAGCATGAGCGGATGATATCCCGCCTGCCCGCGACCGTATCTGCGCTCATAGACCGCGTACATCGCCGATAGGTCAAGTTCTTCGGTCATACGGCGATGAACCGTGCCAAATGCCCTTCCGGCAGCCACTCCTGTAACGATGGGGACATTAACAAAGGCTGATAGAGCGTGCAAACTCGGAAGCGGTAGTTCACGTGCTATGCTATCGGAAGATCACGACGATAAAACATTTTAGCAAGAAATTTTTTTTTCTATAAAGCAAAGTTTCTCTCGACAACTCCTAGGGTGACCCTCGATGCGCCGAGCGGTTCACCCTCGGTGTCTTCCTGGGTAACAAGCAAGCTGGCGCGGGGGTCGGCCTGCAAGTTCTGCGTGTGCATGGCCATTGTGCTGATAAGGAAGATGGGACGGCCGTGATCGTCCAGCCCGTAGGGCATCACCGAACCGAACGGGAAACCCGGCTGTTTTCGCGACAGGGTTGATAGGCTACCCATGCGGCCCAAATACAACAACGTACGCGCACGCTCCGCGAAAGTAGGCTCGGGGACCGGAGGCTGGTCGCTCGCTGGCCCAGGCCCGGCATGTTTTCTGCTGGACGAGGTTATCATTCGTGGCCTTCTCCTATGTTTCTTCGTCGGGCGGACCTGCGGCGCCGGCGAGATCCTGAGGCTTGATCTTCTCGACATTGAATTTCGCTGCCCGCTCTCGCATCGTCTTGAGCACCTCTTCGAGTGGAGGCGGTTCACCCTTAATCCAACGCAGAGGGTTGATGCGCGCCACCACGAACGAGCGCAGGTAGGGGCTGACGAGACCACGTTCTTTCAGCTTCTTGACCGCTGCCGCAACCCTCTCCTCGAGGTCGAGCACCATCGTGGCCCGTTTCTCGTGATCCTTGAAGGCAGTACGCAGCGGTTCATCGGTAAAGACCTCCAACCGCCGGAGAATCGGATGGTAAGCGCCACCGCCGAAGCGCGGGAAGCGTTCATAGCAGACGCCAAGAGTGACTAGAGCGGCTTGGTCGAGGTAGAACGCGAACTGGGACTCGGGACGCGCGCGCATCTTCGTCGACGAGACCACGGTAGATGCGGATGACTTCCAGTGAGCGTTCCTTGAGGTTGTGAGCCTTCTCCGTATTCAGCGCGAGGATCTGCCATGCTATCTCGCGGTCAGCCACAACGAGCGCAGTGATTGATTTCGCCCCTAGGCGGCGCATCGCTTCGAGGCGATGCCGACCGTTGGGAGTCCAGAACCCGCCCCGTGGGGCGAGAACTGCGATAATCGGGTCGAGAAAACGCCCTGTCTTATTGATGACATCAGCTAGCCGTTTGTGGTGAGCGTCGGAGAGATCTCGCTGGAAGGGCGTTGGTTCGACGGCATCGATAGGCAGGACGCACAGCAATACCGGATGACCGGCGAGCGGTTCCTTGTACGATCCAACAACGCAGCCGCCGGCTTTGGCGATTGCTTCTGCAGCCTCGGCCGCAGCTCCTGTCGGCTGCTCGAGTCGGCATTCCGCTGGGCCGAGGCCCTTCGTGCCAGGTTTGGCTTTGCGAGGCCGCCGCCGGGCCGGTGCACGCTTGACCATAGCAGAGAACTCTACTCCAGTTTCCGCCTCAACGTCCTCAATCTCCAACCACCGTCACCAGGACCGTGCGTTCGCGCCCGCGAACATCGCATTCGAGATGGAAGATCTGTTGCCAAGTGCCGAGAACCAGCTTCCCATCCGCGATCGGTACGGTCAGTGACGGCCCGAGCAATGTTGCCTGCAGATGGGAATGGCCGTTGCCATCATGCCAGGTTTGTTCGTGGCCGTAGTTGCGGCTGGGCGGAATCAGCTTATCCAGAATGGCCGGCATGTCTCCCTGCAACCCGGGCTCGAACTCAATCGTACCGACCGCCGCTGTGCTGCCGATGTTGAAGACATTGGCAATTCCAGTTTTGATACCCGAGGAGTTCACGACGGCGGCCACTTGCTCGGTGATGTCTTTCATGTCCCCGTGACCTTTAGTATTCAGCGAAATCTGGTTTTGAAAGCTCATGTGTGCTTACCTTACTGGTATCGAGGTATCTTCATTCGAACAGAGCTGGTTGCGCCCTAGTCTCTTCCGGTTCGCGAAAATTGCTCAGACCGACCCCTACAAGGCGAAAGCGTTGTTGAGAACCAAGGTCTACTCGTTCTCGCAACTTTAGGGCGATGTCCGTCAACTCTTCGCAGGACGATGGCGGAGAATCTGGTGTATGGCTACGCGTGAGGATCTTGAATTCACTTGTCTTCAGCTTCAGAACTACGGTTCGTGCGGTTCGTGGTTCCTTGCGCGAAGCAGACCAAAGCTTTTCCGCCAGTCGTCGGATCATCGGCTCGGTCTCCAGCAATAGCACATCCTTTTCAAAGGTGTCCTCGACGGACATCGATTGCGTGGGCCGGTTTGGCACCACTTCGCTGTCGTCGATGCCGCGGGCAAGTTCATACAGGCGCACACCGTAGCGCCCGAATTCGTCTTCGAGCACGGATAACTCCAAGCCTCGTAACTCGCCAACAGTGTGTATACGGAGTTTCGCTAGTGCCTCTTCGGTGACCTTGCCGACTCCGGGCAAGCGTCCAACGGGCAGCGGGAGGAGAAACGCGTCTACCTCTTCTGGCTGGATGACGAAAAGTCCATCCGGCTTCCGCCAGTCAGACGCGAGTTTTGCTAAGAACTTGTTGGGCGCTACGCCCGCGGAGGCAGTGAGATTCAACTCCTGCCGTATCTGCTCGCGGATAGTGCGCGCGACAAGCGTGCCTGTCGGCAAGCCAGTCTTATTCTCGGTGACATCTAGGTAGGCTTCGTCGAGCGACAGTGGTTCGATCAGGCCCGTATGACGTTGGAAGATATTTCGCACGTCGCTGGAGACCACTCGATAACGTGTGAAATCAGGAGCGACGAAGACCGCATCTGGGCATAGTCGCTCTGCACGTATTGCCGGCATGGCTGAGCGCACGCCGAAAGCCCTGGCTTCGTACGAAGCCGCACAAACGACCGAGCGATTGCCGTGCCAGGCAACAATGACGGGCTTGCCGCGCAGTTGCGGATCATCGCGTTGCTCGACGGAGGCGTAAAAGGCGTCCATGTCTACGTGGATGATTTTCCGTATCATGAACTCGCAAAATACTATTCGCGTTCTAAGACATCCATGAACCGTGGGGAGCGCCTTTGTTGACCCTGCTTGCAGTAAATTCTAGAAGATGTATGCCGTCCTTCTGGCTTCGAATTTCTATTCTGCGCTTGCGACTGCCGTCCTCTTCCTGCATGGGCTGTTCATTTGTTGGGTGATCTTCGGGAGGATGCCCGTTAGTTCGTAGAAAGTAGCGACTCTCACACCCTCGGTCATAATGGGCCGAGGGTAATTTTCCGCCAAGGAAAAA
Organism: Terriglobia bacterium; assembly: GCA_963779255.1. Lineage (GTDB taxonomy): Bacteria > Acidobacteriota > Terriglobia > Terriglobales > Acidobacteriaceae > JAIQFF01. The sequence goes on from CAVZXU010000042.1 coordinate 6,473, forward strand.
GGAGAGAGTCGCTATGAAGAGACGATACCAGATCGAACAGCAGCGCGCGGTGCAGCAGTTCCGCCAATTGGTCACGCGAAGAAAATCCCAACATCCAGATGATCTTTCCCATGGCCGAGGTCGTGGGTCTGCTGCAAGAAGGAGTCGGTCACCTGCTGCGCGAGGCGGGGTTAGCCTTGATGAACCTGGTGATGGAGGAAGAAGTGCGGCACCTGGCGGGCGAGCGTCATCAACAGCACCCCGATCGCCGCGCCCATCGCTGGGGGAAAGAGGACGGCTACTGCGTGGTGGACGGCCAGAAGGTGCCGATTCGGAGAACCCGTCTGCGCAGCCAGGAGAATCGCGAGCAACGGCTGGGGAGTTACGAGTTGTTTCAGCGCAGCGCGCCGCTGGAGCACGCGGTCTGGGACAAGATGATGCGCGGGCTGTCGACGCGCAACTACGGGGCGGTGGTGAAGGATTTTCGCGAAGCCTATGGGGTGGAGAAGTCGGCGGTGAGCGACAGCTTCATCGAGGCCAGCCGGGAAAAGATGCAGGAATTGATGGAGCGGCCGCTGGGCGAGTTGCGGCTGTGCGCGGTGCTGATCGATGGCACGGCGTTCCGGGACCGGCAGATGATCGTGGCCTTGGGAATCAGTACGGACGGGCGCAAAACGGTGTTGGGCCTGCGCGAAGGAGCGACCGAGAATGCCACCGTGGTCAGCGAGTTGCTGGGCGATCTGGCGGCGCGCGGGTTGGACTTCAGCGTGCCGAGGTTGTACGTGCTGGACGGGGGCAAGGCGTTGGCCGCGGCGGTGCGCCGTCATGCGGGCGAGGCCGCTTTCCTGCAACGCTGTCAGGTGCACAAGCGGCGCAACGTGATCGACCATTTGCCGGAGGAGCACAAGCCGGCGGTCAAGAAGAAACTGCAGAATGCATACGCCATGACTGAATACGCCGACGCCAAACGCGCGCTGGAGCGATTGCATCGCGAGCTGATGGATCTGAATCCCAGCGCCGCCCGCAGCCTGGAGGAAGGCATGGAAGAGACCCTCACGGTCCATCGTCTGCGGGTGCCCGCCAAGCTGCGCCGGACCCTGGCAAGCACGAATGTGATCGAGTCGGCCTTCTCCATCGTGGAAACGGTCGTGTCGCAACGTGAAGCGGTGGCGCGCGGGAGATCAGATCGAGCGTTGGGTGGGTTCGGGCCTGCTGGTGGCCGAGCGCCAGTTCCGCAAAGTCCAAGGCTATCGGGAGATCCCGTCGCTGTTGAGTTCGCTGGTGAACACGGCTTCGAAGAAGACGGTTGCCGATGAAGTGAGCGGTTGCGTAGCCTATGACGGTCGAGAGTCGCTAACTTTCAACGGAGTTCCGGGCAACGTCGATCTTCGGCGCTCTACTGGTACGCTCACGCCCGATCCTTCGCTGGCTGCATACGCTTCTCTTGTCTGGGGAATCCTTACGGAACTGCTTCCGTGGCCGTGCCCTTTGACTCTGTTAGAGAACTGGCTTGAAGCCCGGGCAGGCGTCGAGCCATACGAGGGCGGATTTCTGCTGCACTATCGCACTCTGGTGGGTGCCCGCAGGCGTTCTTCCGAGTATCGCGGAAGGACGGGAACGCCTTGAGTGGCTGACGAAGAATGGGCCGTCACAACAGGCGTTCACCTTCAACCAGTTGTTCCCGCCGCCGTACGAATCTCCCGAGACAAAGTAATCTGGCCTCGCCATGACGAGATTAGTACCGGCAAGTCGGCTTTGCTTCAGTCAACTTCCGATGCCCGTCACTCGGATGCAATCGGGCAGGAACGACGAAGGGGTTACTGGACGAACGCATCCAGCCATGCCTCCGGCGCCAAGCTATTTCCCTAGTCCGCCTCGAGCAGCCTGGCCAGCCGATCCAGTCCCGACGTCCAACCCGTGCGGTGGTGGTCGCGCGTCTGGGAATCGGGGAAGAACTCGTGCATCAGTTTCAGCCGAGTGCCTCTCTGAACCACACTGAATTCGAGGGTGACGCGTGCCTCGGGTGCGTTGGCCAGCGGCCCATCCAGCCACTTGGTGAGCCATACGATGCGTGTCGGCCTGTTGATTTGGAGGTAGCGGGCTGTGCAATGGCTCACTGCGCCAGTAGCCTCATCGCGCATGGCCAGGCTCCAGGTGCCGCCAACCCGCGCATCCACGGTCATCGGAGGGATTGTGTACGCATCCGCCGACCAGATGGTCTGCAGCACATTCGCGTCGAGAAACGCGTCAAAAACGCGTTCGCGGCCAGCCTCGAAGTCGCGGCAAAGCTCCAGCGCGGTGTTCGGATCAGACTTTGCGACCACGTCTCTAGTGTATTTATCCATATGGTTAAGTAACTAGTAGGTTAAGTAAATAAAACGGCGGTAGTGCTCCACCCAGTAGGCAACGTTTTTGAGCGGAGCGGCCTGGAGCCGGCAGGGCCTCCATTGCGCCTCGCGCCCGCGCGCGATCAACCCCGCATGCTCCAGCACCTTGAGGTGTTTGGAGATGGCGGGCATGCTCATCTCGAATGGCTTGGCCTCTGATCATCTCAGCACCACCTTTGCGGCTCTGGCCGATCCCACCCGGCGCGCGATGCTTTCCCGGCTCATGTCCGGCGAGTCCTCGGTCTGTTCTCCTTGGCTTGGAATTGGCGCAGATAGTCATCTAGTCGGTCGAAACCTCGCTCCCAGACCACACCGTGTCAAGAAGCTGGGGCTGCCAGCAGGGTTGTGGAAAAACTCAGCACGGGCGAACAAACCCGGCTGAACACCTGGGCCGCGTTCGTCGGAACCAATGAAGATGCGTCGATGTGAAGGAGATGGGCGCGACCATCAAGGCCAGGATGGGTTTGCTAGATCCACGGCCTTTCCGTGACCGTGAATGTGCATGAAGAAGACTTCGGGTTGTGCCCAGAAGAAGTGATTGTGCAGAGCAGTCACTTCCAATCCATGGTCAAGCAGAGCAGACATGACGGGATTCACTTCTTCCTGAAGCAGTACTAGCTCTCCCATCATCACATCATCACCGCCGTCACCCTTGGTCAGGGCAAACCATCCACCGAACCCGAACGGCGTCGGCACCGGGTAGTCCGCGACTGTGACGTGCAGATCGTTTCGTGGGACATTGACCTTGAGGACGTTCGCCTTGTAGTCGCCCGATTTGCCCACAACCTTCAAAACTTGTTGATAGTCGCTGGGTGCATCTTGAGCGAGTGATCCATAAGCCGTGATACCAACGGCCATCAAAAGCGTATCAACCGTCCTGATTGTTTTCCTCACGAACCCTCCAATTAGGCGGCGCTGTGTGTCAGTTTGCAACCGCCCTCAAATCGTTCTAACGACATTTGTACTCGATCAAGTGGGGACGTCGCCATCTTCGCCTCAGTATGCCTGATACACGCGGATTTCGACACTCTGTTCACCCGTTCATCACGGTCGGCGGTCACTGCCAGTGCGTAGCGCCGTGCGGTGTCGGGCATGAACTGTCGAATACCACGTGGGCCTCGATTGTATGTTTCATCACTGATCTCACGCTTATGAAAGGCTTGCAGGCGCTCTCTGCTATCAAGCCGGACGTGAAGAAATGGGTCGAAGAGAACACCAGCAATCAGCGGTTGACTTGCAAGTTTGAAGGGAGGTCTAATTCAGGGGCGTAAGCGTGGCACCAGACACGTTTGAGAGGACGTGACTGCCGAGGGTGAGGGAGCGTTTGTTCCGAGTCGTTTTCCATGGTGTGCTGTACTCAGTATCGCGCTGCGGAGAAACAGTTCGACAGCAAGGTGGCGGAGCGTGATCTCCAGCGCTACCGACGCCGTGGCCCCAGCGCTGTCACGCGACTCATGCTGGCAGAACTCCGCCGTTGGCCACTGCAGGGAGAAGATCTCCTGGATGTCGGCAGCGGGATTGGGGTCATTGGTGCTGAACTCGCTGGCACCGGGCTAGCCAGCGCTACACTCGTGGAAGCGTCGCCTGCTTATTTGGACGTCGCGCGGACGGAGATTGAATCACGCTACAAATCACGTCCCACCCGATTCCTCCACGGTGACTTTGCCATGATCGCGGATACCCTGGCCGATGCCGACGTGGTGACGCTCGACCGCGTCGTCTGCTGCTACCCTGATGCAGTGGCGCTGCTCCGGGGAGCGGCCTCGCGAACGCGCCGACTGCTCGCATTCAGCTATCCCCGCGATCGGTGGTACATGTGGACCTTGACGGCGCTCCAGAACTTCTGGCGGCGGCTGAGAGGCAGCCCCTTTCGGATTTTTGTTCACCCGCCGGAACAGATGGGAGCGGTGTTGGAGGCTGCTGGGCTCGTGCGTGTCGCGCGACAAGGAACTCTCGTATGGGTACTCGACCTCTATCGCCGCCGGGAAAACGTCTAACACGCACTAGCCGCCGGCAGCAAACGCAGCGGTGGGCGGCGGAGTATCCCACCCCGCACTGGGGTCCTCTTGCTCAGGCATGAGATTGCCCTACCGCTTTTGTTAGTAGCGTGACGGTGGATTCTACCTCTTCACGTGTTGTCGTTCGCCCCAGGCTGAAGCGGATCGCGCCCATTCCGATTTGGGGTGGAATCTTCATTGCTTTCAGTACGGGCGATAACTCAATGGAACCGGAATGGCAAGCGGAACCAGTGGAAGCGGCAACGTTTCCCATGCGACCCAGGATCTCCGACCCGGCTCTCCCGATAAAGCTGACGTTCAACGTATTTGGTAATCGCAGTGGGATGTCCATTAAGAGCGATCTGGTCGCCAAAAGTATCTTGCAGCAGGTCCCACATGAGATCGCGTAGTTGCCGTACGGATTCCATGCCTAGACACGACTGGGATATTGCGCAGGCGGCGCCCAAGCCGACGTCGAGGAGAACATTTTCAGTTCCGGCGCGGCGGCCCAATTCGTGGCTAGCGCCGTGGATCAGCGGTTCCAATCGGACATTGTCGCGCAGGAAAAGGGCTCCGACTCCCTTTGGTCCGTAAAGCTTGTGACCTGCGACCGATAAGAGATCGACTCCAAGCTCGTCGGTGCGAATGGCGACCTTACCAACTGACTGCGCTGCGTCGGTATGGAAGAGAATGCAGTGTTCCCGCGCGATGCGGGCAATGTCAGGAATCGGTTGAATCGTGCCGACCTCATTGTTAGCATGCATCACGGAAATCAGAATCGTCTCTGGAGTAATAGCACGCCGCACGTCGTCAGGATCGATGCGGCCGAATCCATCCACCGGCAAGTACGTCACTGTCACGCCGAGCCGCTCAAGAAACCGACACGGATTGATGACAGCGGGATGTTCCACTTGCGTCGTGATGAAGTGAGCCTTAGTTGTCTCTTTGGAGAAGAACACGCCCTTCAAGGCGTGATTGTTGGATTCGCTTCCCCCGCTGGTGAAGACAATCTCGTTCGGCTTGCACCCGAGTAGAGCGGCAACCTGGGCAGGTGCTTTCTCAACGGCACGTCTTGCTTGTTCGCCAGCCCAGTGTCCGCTGGAAGGATTGCCGAACGGTTCAGTCAAGACGCCTCGCATGGCATCCGCCACCTCGGGCGCGATGGGCGTGCTGGCATTGAAATCCAAATATATGCGTGGAGCTCCTACCGGCTTCTGCATAAGAGTACCTCTAGGCGTTATAGCGCTCGTGCGTTCATGCGATGCGCTTCTGACTCATGTATGTCTTCGCTTCTTGTGGCGCGACGGCTCTTGACATCAATAACCTCCAAGATGCAAACTATCAAATAATCAAGCGAATAATTGAATATGTCAAATCAGATCGATAAACGCGGATTCAAGGACTCCGCCTACGGGCAGCTCGCCCGTATCGGCAAGGCGCTTTCGAGTCCGAAGCGGCTGGAGTTGCTGGACCTGCTTTGCCAGACGGACAGGACAGTCGAGATTCTGGCCGGCGAAACCGGGATGACCGTTGCCAACACCTCTCAGCACCTGCAAGTGCTGGAGGCGGCGCGGCTCGTGCAGGCGAAGAAGCAGGGCCGGTTTGTGGTGTATTCGCTGGCGGACGCCCTGGTCAGTGACTTTTTCCGGGCGTTCCGCGTCTTGGCAGAAGATCGTCTGGCTGAGATTGAACAGCTCCGGCGCCGGTTCCTCGAAGCGGGCGCGGACCTCGACCCGGTTGACGCGGAAGCCCTGATCGATCGAGTTCAAAAGGGTGAAGTCGTCGCGATTGATGTGCGCCCTATCGAGGAATACAAGACCGCTCATATTCCGGGAGCCTTGGCCCTGCCGTTGCAGGAACTGAAGCGGCGCCTATCCGAACTGCCTCGCAACAAAGAGATTGTCGCTTACTGCCGCGGCCCGTATTGCGTGCTGGCAATTGACGCGGTCCGGCTTCTCCGTGCGCGCGGGTTGCGGGCACATCGGCTGGAAGCCAGCGTTCAGGATTGGCGCGCCCGCGGACTTCCCGTGGCAACTGGTATTGAACAAGGCTCAATCAAGGCTTTACAGAGGAGGGCCCGATGATCCTGCGTCAACTGCTTCACCACGACCCAGTCGTAGCTGCCTCTTATGTTTTCGGTTGAGGGGGCAAAGGCTTGGCCGCCGTGTGTGACCCAATTGATGAGCCTGAGCTCTATCTGCGCACTGCCGAGGAATCCGGAATGAAGATCCGCTACGTCGTGGATACCCACGTTCACGCCGACCATATTTCCGGAGGTCGCAGATTGGCCGAGATGACTGGTGCCAGGTACGTGCTTCACGCCAGTTGCGGGGCCGGGTACGAGTTCTTTCCCGTGGGAGACGGAGACAATCTGGATCTAGGCAACGTGCAGGTCCGCGTATTGCACACGCCTGGCCACACTCCCGAACACATTTCTCTTTTGGTTACCGACAAGACTCGCGGGCCGGAGCCTTGGTTCTTGCTCAGCGGGCACACTCTGATGGTTGGCGATTTGGGAAGAACCGAGCTGGCTTCCAGTGCGGAGCAGGGAGCACGATCGCTGTTCGAAACGGTCAAGAAATTGAAATCACTGCCTGACTACCTGGAAGTTCTGCCGGGGGCTTATTCGGGCTCGGTTTGTGGGCGATCCTTGAGCGGTAAGCCGATGTCCACGATTGGCTTTGAGCGCAGGTTCAATAAGGCTTTTCAGATCGACGATAAAGACGAGTTCGTGCGCCACATGCTGCAGAACATCCCGACGCCACCACCCGACGCGGCCACGATTCGAGCCATCAATCAGGGATTACAGGAAAGCTGATGAGTACCCTCACAGTTCCCGGTTCGCCGAAATGCTCCAGGTCATGGCAGGAACATCGTCATGGATGACGGAAACGGGAGCATCCGCTTAGGCCTCCACGAAAACCTGGGACAGTTCTCCATCCTTGTCCTCATCAACGTTTTTGTGGGGATGATGGTCGGACTGGAACGGACCGTCGTTCCGCTGATCGGAGAAAAAGAGTTTGGCCTAGTCTCGAAGACGGCCATCGTTTCCTTTATCGTCAGCTTCGGTGTCACGAAGGCCGTTTGCAACCTGTTCGCTGCTCACGTCTCGGAAACCGTCGGCCGCAAGAAAGTACTCGTGCTCGGATGGCTGATTGGGTTCCCCGTTCCTTTCATCATCATCTTTGCTAACCGATGGTTCTGGTTCGACGTGGCCAACGTCCTGCTCGGCGTGAACCAGGCGCTCTGCTGGTCCATGACCGTCATCATGAAGGTGGACCTGGTCGGCCCGAAACGAAGAGGCTTGGCGCTAGGACTGAACGAGTTCGCTGGCTACCTTGCCGTCGGGTTTACTGCCTGGATTACCGGTTACATCGCGTCGGTCTACGCTCTTCGGCCGCAACCGTTCTATCTCGGTATCGGGGTAGCTTTTGCAGGCTTACTGCTATCGTTGTTGTTGGCGAAGGAAACGAGGCAGTACGCCAAGCTGGAAGCTCAACTGCACCACGAATCTGCTGCGGCGGTCTCGGCAGGCGAGAACGGCCCGTCAACTTCACACCCTTCAATGCGCGAGATCTTTGCCCAGGCATCTTGGAAAGACCGAAATCTGTTTTCGTGCAGCCAGGCCGGATTGGTCAACAACCTTAACGATGGAATGTCGTGGGGCATTTATCCACTGTTTTTCTCTGGCCTCGGTCTGGGAGTAGGTGCAATCGGTACTATCAAAGCTGTGTATCCTGCGGCCTGGGGCGCTCTACAAGTCTTCACCGGGCCGCTAAGCGACCGCTGGGGGCGGAAGTGGCTGATCGCGGGTGGGATGGTCGTGCAGGCCGGTGCGATCTGGCTTACGGTCACCGTTCCGAAGTACCCGGCTTGGATCGTAGCGGCTCTGTTGCAGGGGGTCGGTACGGCGATGGTCTACCCCACGCTGCTCGCGGCGATTAGCGACGCGGCCAATCCGGAATGGCGGGCGACTACCATGGGCGTTTACCGCTTCTGGCGCGACTTGGGCTACGCCATCGGTGCTCTCATTTCGGGCATTATCGCCGACCTGCTGGGGATGCGGGCCGCAATTCAGGTTGTAGCGGCGCTAACTCTGCTTTCCGGCCTGCATGTGGCAATCAGAATGCGCGAAACGCTTATCCGTCGTCCCGGTACAGGGTTCGGGGGCGTCCCGATTTTGACGACGGGTGAGTGGAATTCCGACCACGAGCACTCGAACAACTAGAGGTCAGTCGGGGAGGTTTTGTGAGTTCCAAACACATTGCGATTGTACGCGGCGGAACCGGTGGGCTGGTGATTGCCAAGGAATCCCGGCGGAAACTCTCCATGCCCCTCACCGGCGTCTATCAATTCGGACCTTTCCAGCTGGATGCTCCCGAGCGCAGGCTGTTCCGGGATGGCGTCCTAGTGCCCCTCCGCCTTAAGGCGTTCGAAACGCTTCGCATGCTGGTGGAGAATGCCGGGCGCCTGGTGACTAAAGAAGCCATACTCCGGCAGGTGTGGCCCGATGCCATGGTCGAAGAAAACAACATCAATGCCAATGTCTCCATTTTGCGCAAGGCACTCGGGGAGGATGCAGATGGCCAGTCCTACATCGAAACAGTGCCTCGTGTGGGATACCGCTTTGTCGCAAAGGTCACGCAAATATCCTCACCACAACCCGCGCCAACTACCAGCGGCGACCCAACTCCGGAGCTTGAGCCGGAAAGATCCGTAGCGGTGCTCTACTTCGAGAACCTGAGCGGCGAGAAGGAGGACGAATACTTTCGCGACGGTATGACCGAAGACGTCATCACGGAACTCGCCAAGATCAAGGATCTCCGCCTTTTCCCGCGCTCGGCGGTGCTTGTCTTCCGGGACAAACCGCTGTCGGTAATAGAGGTTGGCCAGCAGTTACGTGCTGCGTTCGTGCTTGAAGGGAGCGTCCGTCGAGCGGGCAACCGTCTCCGCATCACCGCCCGACTCGCCGAAACCCAATCCGGTCACTCAGTGTGGGCGGAGCGATACGACCGGCAACTCGAAGACGTCTTTGCTATCCAGGATGAAATCGCACAAAACATCGCGCGTGCCCTGCGCGTGATGCTCAGCGACCAGGAAAAGCGGGCCATTGAAAAGATCCCCACTCGCGACGTGCAGGCATACGATTACTATCTTCGTGGCCGCCAGGTTGTTTATCAGTTTCGGCGCAAGGGATTGGAATTTGCACGGCAGGTGTTTGCCCGCGCCATTGTTATCGATCCGAGTTATGCCGCTGCCTTTGCCGGGGTCGCTGATGTTTCCTCGTTCCTATACATGTATTTTGAAGCGAGCAAAGACAATTTGAGAGAGGCTGCGACAGCCAGCCGGCGCGCGATCGAGTTGGATCCGGAATCGGCTGAAGCGCATGCATCGCGGGGGCTGGCGGAATCTCTAAACAAGAATTATCACGACGCTGAAAAAGAATTGAAGACGGCGATGCAGCTAAATCCGACGCTCTTCGACCCTTGCTACTTTTATGCGCGGTCCTGTTTTGCGCAGGGGAAAATGGAGGAGGCCGCCGACTGGTTTAAGAAGGCGAGCGGATTGAATCCCGCCGATTATCAGGCGCTTTCGCATTTCGCAATGTGCCTTCGCCATCTGGATCGTCACGAAGAAGCACGCAAGGCCAACGAGGACTCCTTACGTGTCATGGAACGCCACATTGAGCTCTATCCCGAGGATGCGCGCGCTCTCTATCTAGGGGCCAGCGCCTGGCTACTGCACGGCGACCGAAATCGCTGCGTAGAATGGTTAGGTCGCGCGTTGGCGATCGATCCCGAGGAGACCACGATCCTCTACAATGCGGCTTGTACCTACTCCCTTATGGGAGAAAAGGACCAGGCACTCAACTTGCTGGAAAAGGCGGTGCACAACGGATATGGCCACAAGGAGTGGCTCGAAAACGATCCGGATTTTGCTTCACTGCATGACCAACCCCGCTTTCAAGCCTTGATGCAACGCCTCTCCGGTACCAGCGCCAAATCTACACTCTAGTACGATCCTGTCATATCTAGGTCAATTTGGCGTCGTTCATCTTCAGACGAAAGACGAGACGTTCTGACCAATCGGAAGTGCGAATTCACGGCGACGTTGGTACGCTCTGAGATCACGTCAGAAAAATAACAGAAAAAAATAAGTTCCCTCGAAGGACGCAGACGGCCTTTCGGAGAGTTAATAGGCAGCGTGGGGAGCCGCTGTGCCTTGGGCAATACCACAGCCCACAGGCCATCCGAAGGAGAGGGAATCAATATGTTGAGCCGAATTACAGCGTTCTTGTATGGTGTCGTGTGCTATCTGGCGTTTTTCGCAACGTTCATGTATGCCATCGGCTTTCTAGGGAATTTCGCCGTCCCGAAGTCCATCGATTCTGGTCCGCAGTCAACATTCATAAAGGCATTAGCAATCAATGCCGCGTTGCTGGGCTTATTCGCCTTTCAGCACAGCATTATGGCACGGCAATGGTTCAAGGCCGCGTGGACCTGGATCGTGCCTGCCCCAGTCGAGCGCAGTACATATGTGCTGTTCTCCAGCCTCGCGCTGCTCCTGTTGTTCTGGAAATGGGAACCGATGGGTGGTGTGGTCTGGAGTGTGGAGAACACGGCCGGACGGCTGGCCTTGGATGCGCTGTTTGCCGCCGGCTGGCTAACGGTGCTGGTTGCGACGTTCCTCATCAACCATTTCGATTTATTCGGATTGCGCCAGGTATGGCTGCATTTGCTCGGGCGTCCTTACACGTCGCTCAAGTTCCGTACGCCGGGCCTGTACCGGCTTGTGCGGCATCCTCTTTATGTCGGCTGGCTGATGGTGTTCTGGTCAGCCCCTGTGATGACGGCTGCGCATCTGGTCTTCGCCATCGCCACCACCGCATACATTCTCATAGCGATTCAATTCGAGGAACGAGACTTGGTTCGAGCTCATGCAGAGTACGCTGACTACCGCCGCCGTGTGCCGATGATCGTGCCCATCTGTTCCCACCTGCCACGAGAAACCGCTGGAGTGTCTGGAAGGCCCGCGCCGGATATGGAAACGTAGGCGCACCTAAAAATGGACACAGTTCGTTCGCAACGCAACAATGCGGAATCTTGAAAAAATGCAGGTGTATTCCCAGGACTTCAAAATGGCGGACCTAATAGACCAGTTTCACAAAACAATGATATTCACTAGGAGGCCTTTACAATGAAAGTCAGACAATTCGCGACGGTATGCCGGCTCCGGTGCAGCAGAGGTGGTCGAATTTTTCCGGCAGTATTATGGACCTACCAATCGCGCGTTTGCTTCGTTGGATGAATCGGACACGAGAACACTGCGCGACGAACTGGAAGCATTGTGGTCCGCGCACAATCGCGGAGGAGATGATCTCACCGTAGTTTCATCGGAGTATCTGGAAGTGATCGCGGTGAAAGCCTGAGGTTCTGTGTCCTCGCTGCGAATCTTGGCACGATAAGGAGATACGAATATGACTTTAATGCGTCCGGATCCAACTTTTTACCCTTCACCGGGCATGGCGATGCAAGCCCCGCCAGAACGCCTCGCCTATGTCGCTCTGCTCAACGCCGGCAAGAATGGACAGCGCGATGCCATGGGAGTGATTGACCTCGATCCGAGTTCCTCTGGATATGGGCGACTCGTCGGGCAAACAGATTTTCCACGCGGGGACAATGAGCTGCATCACTTCGGCTGGAACGCGTGCAGCGCGTGTCTTTGCCCGCAAGCGCCCCATCCGCACATGGAGCGTCGTTACCTGATCGTGCCCGGCATCGGGTCTTCGCGGATTTACATCCTCGATACCAAACCGGACCCCAAGCAGCCGAAGATCGTGAAGGTGATCGAGCCCGAAGAGTTCATTAAGAAGACGGGGTACACTTCGCCCCATACGATTCATTGCGGACCCGATTGCATCTATGGAAGCGCGCTTGGATCGGCGACTGGAGACGGCCCAGGTGGCATTTTTCTAATGGACGCGAACACCTTCGAGCTGAAGGGACAGTGGGAGCAAGATCGCGGCCCGCAGGAACTGGCGTACGACTTCTGGTGGCACCTCGGGCACGACACGATGATCACCTCAGAGTGGGGCACGCCGAACATGGTGAAAGACGGCGTCAATCCGGAGTTGCTCCTGGCCGGCAAGTACGGGCACAAGATTCATATCTGGGATCTGGATAAGCGACGCCATCAGCAGGAAATCGATCTGGGTGCGGAGCAACAGTGGGTGCTCGAACTGCGACCCTCTCACGATCCCAACAAGACGTACGGTTTCGTCAGCGTGGGCGTCTCGCTCAAAGACCTGTCGTCCTCGATCTGGATGTGGTACCGGGAGGATGGCGGTAAGAACGGCAAGTGGGCCGTCCGCAAGGTGATTGAAATCCCTGCCGAGCCCGCAGACCCGGAAAAACTACCACCGCTGCTAAAGGGCTTCAAGGCGGTGCCACCGCTGGTAACTGACATCAACCTGTCGCTCGACGACCGCTTCCTCTATGTTTCGTGTTGGGGGACAGGGGAGTTCATCCAGTACGACGTCTCGGACCCGGCCAACCCGAAGAAGACGGGCTCGGTCCATCTCGGCGGCATCGTGCGCCGCGCGGCTCACCCCAGCAAGCCCAAGCAGCCGCTCAACGGCGGCCCGCAGATGGTTGAGATCAGCCGCGATGGCAAGCGCATCTATTTCACCAATTCGCTCTACTCCCCGTGGGATGAGCAGATCTATCCCGATGGGCTAAAGAGTTGGATGGTAAAGCTTGACGCGGATCCGAAGGGCGGAATGAAACTCGACGAAAAATTCTTTGTCGAGTTCGACGGGCTGCGAGCGCATCAAGTGAGGCTGGAGGGCGGGGACGCATCATCTGATTCCTACTGCTACTCAGAGGCAAAATGACGCACGAGATGGGCTCAACGGCGTTGTGGCTCATGTTGCTCCTCGGCGCCTACCACGGAATCAATCCAGGGATGGGTTGGCTCTTCGCGGTGGCGCTGGGGATGCAGGAGCAGAAGGGGAGCGCGGTGGCGAGGGCGCTCGTTCCGATCGCGCTTGGCCACGCTCTGTCCATTGGAATCGTGGTAGTGACTGCGGCATTTCTCGGGATGGCGCTGCCGCAGGAAGCGATCCGCTATCCCGTCGCCGCGCTTCTGTTCGATCTTGGAGTTTTCTCCATGGTCCGGCATCACCACCCGCGCTGGGTCCGCATGCAGGTGGGCTTTCGCGACCTGACGGTCTGGTCGTTTCTGATGGCATCGGCGCACGGTGCTGGTTTGATGTTGCTGCCGGTGCTGCTCGGCAGCCGCACGGTCGAAGCAGCTGACCACATGGCAGGGCACCATCACACGTCCGCGGCCGCCAGTCCTCTCGCAGCACTGCTCGCCACCGCGGTCCATACGACGGCCTATCTTGCGGTGACAGGGCTCATCGCGTGGGTGGTCTATACCAAGTTCGGCCTCGCGATTCTTCGCAAGGCCTGGCTCAATCTCGACGTGGTATGGGCTGCAGCACTCGTGGTCACTAGCGTGGCCACTCTGCTGATGTAGCCTCTTAAATTTTGACGACCCGTGCGCTCGACGCAGTTGGAGCCAAACGGAAGCAATCCCGCACTGGTCGGGGCGGGAGTTTAGCGATCTTGCCGCTAAAAAAATCACCTGTGTTTCTCACCTGTGGTATTTCCGTTTAACACGACTTATGACGTACTAACGCAGTCCTCGGCGGCTTGTAAAGCGTTGTAAATACTCAAAAGGGGCGTTCTGAAAAGGCTGGCGTCGGCGGTTCAACTCCGTCCCTGGCCGCCATGATTCTAAAAGGTTTAGTTAGCGGCAAAGGCCCGAAATCTTCCACCCACGATCCCACCCATGATTCTCACTGAACTCGCTCCGTGAGCAGGTGGATTTTGTCCCCCATCAGCTGTTCCAGGAATTTCCCTTGAGCATCCCGCATCGACTCCATGTCGGACTGGGCATACAGCTGCATAGTCGTCCCGAAGTCCTCGTGACGCAGCATACCCTGCACGGTCTTCGGATCCACTTTCAGCTTCACCAGCGCGGTTGCCAGTGAGTGCCGAAAATTGTGAAAACCGAAGCGACCCTTCCAGTCGGCCGCAATCACACCAGCCATGACGGCTGCGGGTCTCAGGTATTTCTGCACCATGATGGATACTGACAGCGGCTTCTTGCCCCCGAGCTTCACGCTTGGGAACACGTAGTCGTTGTCCTTGGGATAATGCGTTCTCTCGCGCCATGCGAGCATGAAACCAGCCAATAGAGGGTGCATGGGAACCGGAGCCTTTGAGGCTTTTGATTTCGGTTGCTTGAACCTTCCCCACACGTAGGCCCGCCTCACATACATCACGAACGATCAAGTGATTCCAGCCATTGTTTACGGGATTGCAGGCAATGCCGGTGGATACCGAATGGTGATTGATGTTGTCCCAGATGTCCCATTTGTGTCCGCCGGCGACACGGCACTGTGTCCCATAGAGAAAACTCAGCCTCTGGAAATATTGACTGACGTCAAACTCCAAAACCTGAGAGGCTTCGACGGTGCTGGAAAAGAAATAAACGTCATAAATGAAGTTCTTGAGGCTCGGGACCAATGTTTCATTCTTGCCCGGCAACCCCAGGACAGAGTTTGGCCCAATCATGGGGTAGCTGGATTGGGCTGGGGAAAATAGGTCATATCTCACCGACTATGCCACTCGACCCCTGAACCCCCTAGACAACCCAAGGGCGTGGCCGACCGAGTGGCATCCTTGGAAAACGTGCGCGACAGGCTGCACTCTATTGGTTGGGCCTACTAGAGACAATCCCCCCGAAAAGCACAGTCTGGGCCGCCTAAGCAGTAATCACTCTTGAAGGCGTAAGTCAGGCCGGCAAAGGTCTGCGAGGCCCGACCGATCACTTATGCGCGCCTGCAGCTTTTGTCGGGAAGGCGTAAAAACAGGCAAGCAGAGCCGTTCGGCTTAGTCACTAGGCTGCGTCGGCATGTCAGGCCGCTGTAATCATCTCGGGCGGCTCTGTAATTCCTTGGACGGGCCCACTGATTGTCCGCAATGC
Organism: Terriglobia bacterium; assembly: GCA_963779255.1. Lineage (GTDB taxonomy): Bacteria > Acidobacteriota > Terriglobia > Terriglobales > Acidobacteriaceae > JAIQFF01. The sequence goes on from CAVZXU010000042.1 coordinate 21,891, forward strand.
TGTGGCAATCTCGCAGCTACTGATGCTCCCTTTGCCCACCAGGTCGCTGATTGACAAAATACCCACGACCTCGTGTTTCGCATTCAGCACCGGAAGGCGGCGGACCCGATGCTCTTCCATCAGTTCCAGTGCGTACCGAACCTCATCCTCTACAGCGCAGCAAATGGGGTCCTCGTTCATGCACTCCCTGATCCAGACATCCGCAGGATCTCTGCCACCAGCCACAACATGCACACAAAGGTCGCGATCGGTTACCACTCCGACCAGCCTCGGAGTGAACGGATCCTGCACGACCGGCAAGACTCCAATACGTCTTTGGTGCATGATGGTGGCGGCGGTCAGGGCCGAACTAGCCGGGTAGCAGCACGCTGGATTCCTAGTCAGTACCTCATGAACTTTCATAGCTTATCTCCTAAATCCGATTTGGAGCCTGGTCGATTTGCGTTTGTTTGCGCTCTTGGCATCCTTTCGATCTCCTTGTGCAGCCAACAGGCAAGAGCCTCCTCGAGTTCCATTTGCGTGCCGGCGCGGTAAAAGTAATCTACCGTTTCCCCGGCTTCAGTAAGCGGAATGAACCGGCACGGCGCTCTCTCCCCTCGAAACTGAGGTGGCACAAACTCTATCAGTGGACATCCGGTGCAGGGGTGGGGCCGGGTAGCATCATTTGAATTGAGGCAGGTCGGGGAATCCTCGAAGACATAGGAAGCCCGCCACGGCGCGCGTGGCGACCGCCTGTAGCCACCCCCTTCGAGAAGGGCCAACTCAAACTGAAATATCTTGAGGATGTCAGCATCGTCTCTCCTCATAAGGCACCTTCAAAAGAGATTTCCGATAAGTTTCGCGCAAATTAGTTTCAATTTGCCATGACCGTAAACACGTCAGGGCGTGATCTGAATCACTTTGCCACGCCCACGGCCCGCTGGTGCGTAATTTTTGACGGAGTGTGAAGATCTACGCGGTGAAGGCCGTGGAGATGCAAAGTTCCCCGAATCGCTTTTTCCACATCTTGAGTTAACGAGTGGTGACTGCCATCACAGACAGCCCGGCAAAGCCCGCCTTAAAGTGGGACTGCCTCGACAGAACAGGTTCCACGTCTACTCGATTACTGCGCTGCGAGCTTTTTCGGAGTTTCTGAGTGAACCGGCGGCGAGAACTTTATGGCAGCCATATCGGATTGGCTCAAGGTTGAGGAAAGCGCACGGCTCTTGCACGCGATCTTCCCTAACTACCCTGCTCTCTATCCCTGTCGGCCAACACCCCCCATCGAGGAATGGCCGCTGCTGAAAAAAGCCGACGCAGTCTATGCCAACCCAGCCTAGTGAGCCGACGCAGGCTAGTGACTGTGCCAAACGGGGAATTTCAGGCAGGAGCCGGACGGGCCCGAGCGCCAGGGTATGCAGCGCGGTAGGCACGCACGGTCATCTCGTGCCGTCTCCACAGATGGCCCATCTTGCCCCCCAAAGGCGACAGCAGTTTTGCGCTACACTCTCGACAGACGACGCAATTCGCCATACGCTGCTGTGCCTCCCACGCCGGGTCTCGGCGGCACGCCTCCAGTTGTTCGGGCGTAACGTATGACAGTCTTGCGGCGCTGGCACGAAGTTGCGCCCCTTTCATTCGCTTCCGTTCCTCGGGGGAAGCATGGGAGCCCTTTTTCATGGCTGGGCCTTCTTTCTGCTTCGCCTTGGCCGTCCACTTTCTTGGCTGGCAGCCTTTAAGATACTGCCGACAAAGCGAACCGTAGTTAAGCCCCGAAATTTGGTTTCCCCACATCGGAATCGGAGGGTGGGATGTTGGAAGTGCCGAGAGCATCAGGCCTGGTCGAAGGCTGTGTCATTGGACTTCGCACACTGGTGCGTGTGGCGCCGAGGTGCCGCCGCAGCCTAGTGACTGTGCCGAACAGGGAATTTCAGCAGCGAATGCCCCAACGCTCTGTCTTCCTCGTGCCTTTCCCTGCCTGAATTACGCCTTCCCGATGAAGGCGCGTACAAGTGATCGGTTTGGCCCGGTTTGGCCCAGCCGCGGTCTTCCGGCTCTTCTTTAACCCTCAAACGCTTACCTGCACGTCGCCAACTAAAAACTCCTCCGCACCTGCGCAGACGCGATCCACCTGCGCAAATCCTGAGTGTGGCTGCCAAAGCTACGTGGAAGCGGCTGAGCTAAGGCTCTATTTGCCTGGCAGGTAACTCAACTCGGGATGAAAACGGATGATCTCGCTCGTCTCTTTCTGCACTGAACCGTCAATTCGATCCACGATGGAATCTGCCTCCGCCTGTCCAAAGGCTTCTTTCAGCATGTCGCGAAAGGGCTTCACGTCAGGTTTGTCCTCGAAGTCCGCCCAAGTGTTGCGCGGCAGGACCAGCACATAGACTCCGGTTGGTCCGCCGTTCGCCAACTGATACCATTCGTAATTAATGGGCCACCTCGTCTTTTGCGATGCCTCGTAGATCCGGCCAATGGCGGACTGAAAATCCGAGCCCTTCCCGTAGCGCACGTAGAAGGTGATGATTTCCGAGAACTTGGGGAGCATCTTGGCATCGCTCGGGTTACTAATCTTCGGCTTGAAATCATAGTAGCGAGCGATGACGGAGTCGACGTAGGTCCCGACAACCTTCTGGAACTCGGTCACGTCGGCCTCGTCCGGAATGGCCGGTTTGTCGAAATCGGCCCAGTGTTGGCCCAACCGACCCACAACGTAGGTTCCCGTATTGTCACCGCTGAGTATCTCCCATACATACAAAGGTAGAGGGTCGTTCTGCTGCTTATGCCATGCCGCCTTCTGCTTCCGTCCCGCCTCGTACTGCGGCACCATCCCGTTCTTTGGTTTCTGGAACTCCAGAGCGGCGATGGTTCCGGATTTTTCCTGGGCGCCCAGGGAACATGCTACTAACAACACGATCCCAAAAGCTGACAACAACCGATTGCGTTTCATTATGTGCTCCTTCTGGCGGAAGGTTGTTCCGTTGACAAGAATTTCTTTCTGGAGCTCGAACGGATCGAAACTCTACACGAACGCGCCTCGCTTCACAACTTGAATCGACGCAGCCTAGCGACTGTGACGAACAGGGAATTTCAGCAGCAAATGCCGCGCTCTGTCTTCCTAGCGCCTGCCTGAATTACGCGTTCCCCTTGAAAGTCCCAGACGCGCCTAAGTGATCGGTTTCGCTGCCGGGGTAGGGGCTTCTGCATCTCCAGGCCGTCGCCGCGCGCAAATCCTCACACAGGCTCAGAAGCTACGGGAAGACTCCTGGAATCAACGGGGTCATCGGACCTCGCGTCGGCGAACCCGCGAGAAGGGGATTACCTTGCTGGCTGTCATCGCATCTATCTCCCGCAGGATCTTAGCCTTTACAGCTGAAGCGATACCCAGTCTGTGATAGAGACAACCCAATTCCGGGCAGTTCGCGTCTCTGAGAAGCCTGGCACGGAGGGAAGCATCTTGAGCGAATTTGAGTTCTTCGACGGCGTTGGGGTATGACACTGGGAACTCCTGAAAGACACGATGAAGTGTAAAAATGACAAATAATAAATCGTTGATTTTCTCGTGCTACCGTTCAGCTTGCTGGATGTTGGCTAGCTTTCGCGTCCGAGCAACTGAGGCAGCGACACGCGTATCTTGGATCGCTCGTGTTTGTCGTATGCCCGCATCTGTCGCATATGTGTCTGCCATCCACATGAGCGACCATGGAACGAATTCGCTGGCTAGAAACACAATAAGGGCATCGAATGGTGTTCTTCATCCCTAAGCCTCCTGCGCTGAGGTCCTATAGTTAGGCTCGGTTCGAGCGGAACGTAAAATAACGCGAGCGCGGTAAAGGTGGTACAGAAAGGCAATTCGTTCAGTTGCAGTGTCGAAGAAGGTCTCCAGGGCGGCCATGGAGAATCTGTGCTGAGCGAGCCTCAAGTTCTTCCAATTCCCGCCGCAGTCGGGCGAGTTCCAGTAGGCCGCCTTCCACTTCGTGGACGTACCGGAGCACCAGATCCCCGCTGTTCGCGCAGCCGGTGCGATCGTAAATATCCCTGAGTGCGTTCTCGATGACGCGTTCCCTGGTGCCAAGCAACTCAGCGATCTCGCATTTCTTCAGGCCGCACGCACTGCATTGGTGTTAAGAGATTCGCAAGGGTGATCCTGTCGATGGTTTCTTGCGGGTAGGAGATTACGGCTGACATCGTTATTTCTACCTCTTTAGACTTTAGCGGAATGGAATCTCAGTATTTACCGAGGCAAGCCCTCTTGTCGTTGCGGCAAAGCAATGATGCAGGAAAAAACAAACAATTCAGGACCAGCCCAGAACTAGCTTATCGAGGCGCGGGGGCCCCAGCCCTCTCCACGTAGCCTTGCAGCTATCTTTAGGATTTGCGCACGCGGGCCTAACGTCACGCGGCCGTGGGGGAGATTTCGAGCGTGCGGTTCGAGGTAAGTCCTTGGACACTAGCCTGCGTCGGCTTCTGGTCGGCGTGCTGCAACTGGCGCAGCTGTTCGTCAGCCCACAGCTTCCGCCACCGCTTTTCGTCCAGCGCCCGAGCCTTGGTTGGGAAAGCATCAATGCCCAGCCGTCCTTCGAGCAACACCCAGGAATGCCCGCGCTTTTTGATGGTTAGTTTTGCCATCTTGCATCCCCTTTGTCCGGAGTCTTCCAGAGATGACGAAAAATGCAAGTGACAGCAATCACTGCGCCGTGTGATTCCAGCCCAGCAGCCAGTGCGAATGGCCGCACTCCAGCCTACGCAGCCGACTCCTCCAACAGTTCTTTGCCCTCAAATGTATATCCCTCTGCCTCCCCTAAGCTCACGAAATTCAATGCTTCATCGATGTTAAAGCCTAAGGTCATGCCTTTGTTGTCCGGTTCGCTTCTGCGCCCTGCACGATCACTCTCTACCGTGATCCGAGAGTCACCACCTTGATAGTGAATTATTTTGTAGTCGGCCATATAGCCTCCACTCAAAAGCGTAGCACGTTGGATGGCCAGACGGGTCTAGAGATAACTCACCTTGCCAGGTTTGCCGCGCAGTCGTTCGCAGCCTAGTGACTGTAACGCTCAGGGAATTTCCGCTGCGGTGTTCTTGGCTGCCTGAGAGATTGGGCGCCTGCCGCGGATCGCTGACTGAATCCGCAAAGTTCACATCGGTGGCATGCCAATCAACGTGCAAAATGAAGCGCTCAGCCGAAATCCAAGCAGGGCGGGCGATTTGGGGCCATAATTTTGTTGCGTTTGTTCGGCCTCTCCGGTCCATCTGGGAGGTGTCATGCCCGACCCCACATGGCAGGCGTTATACAGAGCCGCTCTGGTTGAACCCGACCCCATCAGATTGAACGGTCGCATCGAAGCCGCCCAGCGGTCGATTCGCCAGCGGTTGGAGCAGATCGAAGATTCCGGCGAGACTCGCGAGCGTCAACAACTAAATGATGCGCTCTACGCTCTGTTCACCCTCGCCTCAAGAAAGCGATCTGCCTGAGTTCGGTGCTGGTCAGTCTGAAACTCACATCGAGACGAGGATCTCTGAGCCAACGTAGGCTGGAGCGTGGCAGCATGCCATGGAATAAAGTCATCTGGTGGGCGATTCTGTTGGTGATTGGTCTTATGGCCTACATGACCTATCTGCAGCTGGCTCCGATGGACTAGCCATCTCAACGAGGCTCGGGAGGTTGTTTTCACGCGCTGGGGGCTTTGATCAGGAACACGTAAAAGAGGCAGGCAAAGGCAAGAGGAAGGCGCAAGGCCCCTTACCCCATCGCAGAGGTGTTACGAATCCGAGCGAAGTGCGCCGCTCGGTCACCGCATCCAGGACAGCGAACGCTCGGGAAAGCTGTAGACCAAGTTCTGATACTTCGGTCGGGCCTTAGCCGCCACCTTCACCGCAAATGTCATAGCCAGCGTGTCGCCGTCATCCGGCGCTGGCAAGAAATTCTTAATTTATTCGCACGGAACGCAGCTAGCTGATTGAAAACAGTGCGCGCCCACGCTGGAGCGCAGATTTGTCGAGGTTGCGCTCTATATCTCGGACCATCTGGTCGAGCTCCCGCTGGTAGTAGATTCGCGCCAGCTTGTTCGGCGGCAGCATCTCCACCCGGCGCTTCCAATGTTTGTCGAGCGTCGCCACTGCGGCGTAGGCGCTGCCTATCACAGCCTGGCCAAAGTCGATCCCGTCATTCGGCGTGATGGCGCGGCACTTCGACTCAAGAATCAAGAGCCTGACCAAGTTGACGTGGACGAATGTCGCAGCGCATTTAGGGTCGTCTGCAGCTTTCATCGGGAACGCGTAAAAGAGGCAGGCAGAGGCGTAGTGCGAGGCTCGCGCCGCGCTAGCTGCCCCTCAACGCAGCGTCCAAGTTACGTCAGTTCCTATAGATCGGACCTACCATCGATATAAGCTTGCGCCCCAAGTCCAGCCTGCGCCGATGGCCACGAGCAAGAGAAGATCGCCTTTGTGGAGGAGACCGCGTCGGTTTACCTGGTCTAGGAGCAGCGGAACTGTGGCTCCAGCGGTGTTCGCGTACGACTCCAGGTTCGTCTGAAATCGGGAAAAAGGAACGTTGAGCACCTCGGCGATGCGCTTGAGGACGCCAGCTGTGGCCTGGTGCGGAACGATCATCGAGACGTCTTCGAGTCCCAGCCCGTTTATAAGGAGAATCTCCTGAATACACTCGGGCACCGCGGTTGTAGCCTTCTGGTAAACCGCTTTTCCGTTCATTGTGAAGTAGGCGTCCCCGGGGTAGACAGTGAACTGATCCATTCCTTCGCCCTCGGCGATGAGAATGCTTGAAAAGAGCCCATTCTCCCGATCCTTCCTCTCGAGTACCACAGCACCGGCACCGTCTCCAAAAACGACGCAGTCGCGGTGGTTCCAGTCCGTGACCTTGGAGAAGGTATCGGCGCCGATCACCAGCACACGCTCGTACATACCATTCTGGATGAATTGGCCGGCGATCGTGATGCCGTAAACAAACCCGGCACACACCGCCGCCACATCGAACGCGGCGCAGCGGTTGCGAATGCCCATCTTGGTCTGCGCAATGCATGCCGAGGAGGGCATCTTGCGGTCGGGTGTCGCCGTGGAAACGATGATCAAGTCGATGTCGTTTGGTTCAAGCCCCGCCGAAGCGATTGCGTCCAGCCCGGCACGGGCAGCAAGATCCGACGTGTATTCGTCTGGTTCAGCGATGTGCCGCTCGCGAATCCCCAACGTTTCGACGACCCACTGCGGAGAGGTTGGCAAGTTTGCCATTACTTCTTCGTTGGTCAGAATCTTGGACGGAACGTAAGAACCCGTGGATTTGATGCAGACACTATCAAAGTGGCTGTTCCCACTTCTCATTCCCCCTCCAGTCCCGCGAACAGTCGGATAGTTCTTATTACTCCTGACACTCGGGCTGCGCAGTGACCGAGGTCACTGGGCATTGTGATGGCAGGCGCTTCCCCGTGCCGGCCAAACCGACCATCGGCCAAACCGCTCACTATGCGCGTCTGCAGCTTTTGTCGGGAACGCGTAATTCACGCGGGCAGAGGCGCCAGGAAGACAGAGCGTGGCATTCGCTGCTGAAATTCCCTGTTCGGGTTAGTTACCAGGTTACGGCTGGCAGCCATGGAGAACTTGCACGAGTTCTTGCCTGATCCTTCTCCGTTTGGCCTTCCGTCCTTCGATCTCTTTCTTAGTCGGGGACTCGATCACGGCAGTACTCTCCACCCGGTTCAGAATTAGCAGCTCTTTGATAAGAGCCGTCACCTGCTCAGAATCATCAGTCATAAATACGCTCTACCTATCTGGCCGGTGAGATCGGCTGTACCATAAATCTTTGTCGGGAGCTTCAGATGTCTCGCTGAGGCGTGCTGGGGCAGCGCGAGAGGGGGCATGTTGACTGGTGCTCTTCCAGGTCACTTTGGTGCGCTCCATAACGACGTTCTTGGAGGCCGCAAGCTCCATGCTGACCCGATAATACTGTCCCTCCAGTCTTCCAGCAGACCCGCAAGCTATCAGATGTGGTCCTTTACCCCTTCAGTTTGAGGATGTCCTGCTCGGCGCGAAGCCAGTCCTGTTCGTCCTGGCCTGGTTCACGACCACGGTTTTCATACAGTCAGAGGCCGCGCTCTAATCATGTCTTGTGATGGTACGGCAATAGAATTTCGAGTCGCGCCGATCCGTGGAGTTTTCGCCCGCGCGGGGACAGGCGCGACTCTAAGGTTCACCACATCAAGCTCATATTCACGTTCAATCTGTAGTGAAGGCTAGAATTGACTATTCAGGTGCGCGTCACCAGAGCGCCGCTACGCAGCTGGTCTCGCAGCAATTTTCTCAGCTACCTTAGTTTCGACGATGTTCCGGATCAGACGCCGTGTTCGTTCAACAAAGGCGAGTTTGTCCGCAAGGCAGCTTTCAAGCAGTACACCAACGCCATAGTGGCCCGACAGGTCAGCAGCCGCGATTAGCGCCTTGTACTCAGCAATCCGTAAGTGAATCAGGTGGCTAGCCTTGGCAAGGATGAAGAGGTGTCGAACCGTTGGATTCTGTATCTCGGCGAGTTCTCTGCGGAAGTCCTCGACAAAGACTTCGTATAGATGCCCACTGAGCTGCATAGGCTGCTCGCCGATGAGCTTGAAGCACTGATCCAGCTTGGCAAGAATTGTGTTGGAGACGAAAACCCTTGCCTCCATGGCTTCTCTTACGTCTGGATTCTGGGCGACTTGGCTGATCTCCTGAAAGATCTTTGTCGTCCGCTCAGTGCCCTGCCTCACGTTGCTAAGCATTGCCACGAACAATTCCCTTGGATTATTGATTGGCATGATGTTTCTCCTTGTTTGTAATCTAAGAAAGGAAAACTTCAGATGGGCTGACTTAGTTCAGGAAATCTGAAGAGGGGAGAAGAACTGCTCACTCCATTTACTAAACTAGCCCTGTTTCGCAGGGTTGCATAGCTAGCAAAACTGCCAGAGTGCTGCACGAGAAATCGCAGCCGCTCCTGCACGTAATTTCTGGTGATGTGATAGACGTGATAGACGTGTGGCTGGCGAATTGCTATTTCGCCCATGATTACTCAGGATTTCCCGTCCTGCTACCATTCTTCGATGCGCAATCTGGCCGTTCTTTTCATCCACTTGCTCGCCACCCTGGCTCGGTTGCTCGGTCCTGGCGGCGTCCGTTCCATCGTCGCGGAGACGCTTCTCCTCAAACACCAGCTCCTGATCCTGAATCGCTCCCGAAAACGATCGCCGAATCTATCCGCGTCGGACCGCATCTTCGCCGGCTGGCTGGCGCTCTGGGTGCGTCCAACTCGTCTGCTCCGTTCCGCAATTGCACTGAAACCCTCGACACTGTTAGGACTTCACAAAGCCTTGAGCAACCAAAAGTACCGCATGCTGTTCTCCCCGAATCGCCGTCGCAAGCCGGGTCCGAAAGGACCGAGCGCAGAACTCATTCATGCGGTCGTCGAAACGAAGCAGCGTAATCCCAACTGGGGCTGCCCGCGAATCGCACAACAGATGGCCTCGGCGTTCCACATCCCAATCGACAAAGACGTGGTTCGCAGGATTCTCGCCCATCACTACCGGCCAGCTCAGCCCTCCGGTGGTCCCTCCTGGCTGACGTTCCTGGGCCACATGAAAGACAGCCTCTGGAGCATGGATCTGTTCCGGTGCGAGTCGGCCACCTTGCGGACCCACTGGGTCCTGGTCGTCATGGATCAATATACGCGCCGGATCCTTGGCTTCGGTGTCCATGCCGGCACGGTCGACGGTGTCGCACTCTGTCGGATGTTCAACCGCGCCCTTCGAGGGCATCGCTGGTTGCCGAAGTATTTGAGCTGCGACCATGATCCGCTCTATCGGTTCCACCAGTGGCAAGCCAACTTGCGGATTCTGGAGGTGACAGAAATCAAGTCCATCCCCTACGTTCCCCTGTCTCATCCGTTCGTGGAAAGGTTAATCGGCACGCTTCGACGCGAGTATTTAGATCACATGTTGTTCTGGACGACGGCAGATCTGGAAAACAAGCTGCTTGATTTCAGGAGCTACTTCAACCACCATCGCACGCATACCTCGCGGGAAGGGCGACCGCCGGATCCGCCCGGGTCACAACCAGCAGCCAATCTCAGCTCGTTTCGATGGCAACCCCACTGTCGGGCCCTGTATCAGACGCCGGTGGCTGCCTGATTTGTCAGAGACGCGCTGGCTGCGATCTTCGGTCAACCTCGACAAAACTTCCATTCCAATTCAAGAAATCATTCAGCGTTTCCCCATCGCAGAGCATTGCTCGGTTGCGATCGTTTCCCTGCCACCGGTGCATCCCGAAAATGCGACTCAGCTCACTTTCGCAAGGCGATCACCGTTAAAATCAGCTCCCCCGTAACAATTCGCCAGACACAGCTGACATTCCTACGGAATCACCGCGATGCCATCGCTGCCATGGACTTCTTTACGGTACCGACGCTCAGGTTTGGCATTCTGTATTGCTTCTTTGTCATTGGCCATGATCGGCGGAAGATTCTGCGTTTCAACGTGACCCGAAATCCCAATGCTCTCTGGATGGGGCAGCAGCTGCAGGAGGCATGGCCGTACTCGCCGGCGCACAGATTCCTTTTGTTCGATCACGACTCGAAGTTCGGAATCGATGTGATTTCGGCTGTGAAAGACTTGGGAAGCCAACCCATCCGCACTGCCTTTCGCAGTCCGTGGCAGAACGGCGTCGCAGAGCGCTGGGTCGGGAGTTGCCGACGAGACCTGCTGGACCACGTGATGGTGCTGAATGAGCAGCACTTCAAGCGGCTGATGTCCGAATATGTTTGCTATTACCATGAAGATCGGACGCACCTCGGACTCGCGAAGGATACGCCAACCGGTCGGCCAATCGCGATCCGATATGGGGCTGATGGCACGATCCACTGCTTCCCTCGACCGGGTGGACTGCACCATCGTTATGCCGTCGCGGCATAGACTCCGACACCTTTGTCTATCGGAGCAACTCTCTCTGTCCCAATTCAGAACCGCGGGGGACGCTTTCGCCGCGAGCCGAACCTGTCGGTTGGAGCAACATCGGGCGGAGTAACGAGCCAGTAGGCCGACACACCACGCGGAAGCAAGCTCTTGCCAGCTCACGTGAGGTTCTGACGAACCACAGGTAATTCACACCCGTGTGATGCCCGACAATTGTCGAGTGGACGCACTGGTCGTGAACTTGCGGGTTCGGGGGTCGACCCGGTCGATCGAGCCCGCAGGCAGCTCCTGCAGTGGCACTTGCAACGCCTCGATCTGGGCACGTTCGCGTCCGGGATGGGACGCCAGATCTGCCAGGAACCGCTCTCGGCTACGGGAGACGCCGACCTCATCGTCTCCTTGCAGCGAGGCGTGCACGAATGTGCCGTAGACCTGGCCGCTCGTGCGATCAAACGCGACTAGGGACGTCAGATGTAACGTCTCACCACCGGGTCCTTTGGAGATCTTGATCATCTTCTCGCCTCAAGCCAAGTAATAATAGGTCCAGCCGCCGCACGCGGTCGCGGCACGGATATCAAGGGCGATCGTTATGGAAACGCAGCGTGGCACATCAATCCAACTGGTGACCGAGGTTAACTCCTGCTCCTGAACTATTCCGTTATCATCCATGAACTCGAAGCGCTTGAACGCGGCGAGCGCTGTGCCCGCTACGCTGTCGAGTTCGCCCGTTGAGACCTCGTTGAGGTAGGCGGATGCCAGAATATGCGGCAAGCCCTGGAACGGGATTCGCGCATAGTTGTTCTGCAACTCGCCCGGGTTCGTGATTGGTCCCCAGGTTGTGGTTTGTACCCAATTGACGGCCATGGGCCGCTCTCCCTGCAGGTGGTCGCCCAGTATATATCAAGCGGATTGCGCTGAGGTTATTATGCGGTGCCGGTGAGGTCCGCATCTACAGCGATCCCCCACTGATCAAGCAGCCATTCTGGGATGTAGAAGCGGTTCCTGTTTTGCCTGCACCAGATGCGGAGCTGATCCGAGAAGACATAGGTCTCTGGCGTCAGTTGTAATTGCCTCACCTGCATTTCGAATTCCGTACAGAGGACTGAAGCGGGCGGCATGGGCCGCCCCCAGTTGGGATTGCCGCGCTTATTAGGCATAAAGTTAGACCCGGTTTGGATCGTACTCCGCCAAACTCAAGTTGGCGATTGAAATGATGGTGGAGCGTTAGCGTACATAAAAAGGCCCCGGAGCGGTCCGGGGCCTGCCTCACTTTCTGGCTGGGAGTGTGTGCACAAATCAGGCGGTGGCGGTTCGGAATTTCTTGATTGTGATCTCCTCTTTCGCGCGGAGCCAGTCTTCCTGCTCGTGGCCGTCTTCCCGGCCGCGGGCCTCGTAGAGTTCGTAGGCGCGTAGGCGGATCTGGTCTTCGAGTTAGGTCTTGTGGTTCGCTCGTGACTGTCGCTGGTCGTTTCTTCGGGGAATTTGCGTTCATGGGGGAAACTCCTTTTGGATGGAAAACTACGCCCGGTGAAAGAAGGGAGTCAATTACCCAAGATTGGTGCAGCCGGTCGGCGGCCCGCGCAATGCCTAGGCGACTTCCGCATCCAGTGTGGAGGCAACGATATCCGAGCGGGTGCTATTGACGATCGCTCGCAGTTCGGCTTGCTCCTCTGAAGGCACTTTGAATTTGTCCAACGTCAGCCAAACATCGTCCATGAAGGCATCCCACTCCTTGCCAGTAATTTTCAAGTGGCTATGAGAATCAGCCATCGACCTGCCCGTATATTTTTGCGGGCCACCCGCAGCCCAGCAGACCATCTCCGTCACCAAATACTTGAATCCCGCAGGCGGCACGCGATGGTGCGCTTCGTCCACCAAAGGATTGGCGTTCAGCCTCGGGTCTGCCATGACTCTGTCGATGAGGTCGTCTACCACAGTGGCGATGCTGTAGACACCTGTGTCTCGTCAAAACCTCCTGCACTCGTAAAATAAACGACTTCCAAAGAGCGAGCAGCCAGGTGTTGCGATAAGATCTTGGCCCATGATCCTGTGGCTCCGGCACTTCATTGGCTGGATGGTTGGCGTCTTCGGCTCCCGAGAGGATCTCATCCTCGAGAATCTGGCTCTCCGCCAGCAACTGTTAGCTCTGCATAGCAAACGGCCCCGTCACCGACTATCGACCATGCACAAGCTGTTCTGGATTGCTCTGCGAAGACTCTGGTCCGAATGGAAAGCGCCACTTATCCTGGTCACCCCGAGAACGGTGGTGGCTTGGCATCGGCGGGCTTCAGGCTGTACTGGAGATGGCTCTCACGAGCCAGACGAGTGGGCGGCAGAAAGCGCGTGAGCACGGAGATTCGGGCCTTGATCTTCGGTATGGCGGCCGAGAATCCAACCTGGGGAGCGCCGCGCATCCACGGTGAGTTGCTCAAGCTGGGTTTCGTTCTCTCGGAGCCGACGGTCTCGCGATGGCTGCGAAAAGTCCGGAGAACTCCAGATCCGGCCCAACGTGGGCTGACATTCCTACGGAATCACCGCGATGCCATCGCTGCCATGGACTTCTTTACGGTAGCGACGCTCAGGTTTGGCATTCTGTATTGCTTCTTTGTCATTGGCCATGATCGGCGGAAGATTCTGCGTTTCAACGTGACCCGAAATCCCAATGCTCTCTGGCTCGGGCAGCAGCTGCGGGAGGCATGGCCGTACTCGCCGGCGCACAGATTGCTTTTGTTCGATCACGACTCCAAGTTCGGAATCGATGTGATTTCGGCTGTGAAAGACTTGGGAAGCCAACCCATCCGCACTGCCTTTCGCAGTCCGTGACAGAACGGCGTCGCAGAGCGCTGGGTGGGGAGTTGCCGACGAGACCTGCTGGACCACGTGATCGTGCTGAATGAGCAGCACTTCAAGCGGCTGATGTCCGAATATGTTTGCTATTACCATGAAGATCGGACGCACCTCGGACTCGCGAAGGATACGCCAACCGGTCGGCCAATCGCGATCCGATATGGGGCTGATGGCACGATCCACTGCTTCCCTCGACTGGGTGGACTGCACCATCGTTATGCCGTCGCGGCATAGACTGCGACACCTTTGTCTATCGGAGCAACTCTCTCTGTCCCAATTCAGAACCGCGGGGGACGCTTTCGCCGCGAGCCGAACCTGTCGGTTGGAGCAACATCGGGCGGAGTAACGAGCCAGTAGGCTGACACACCACGCGGAAGCAAGTTCTTGCCAGCTCACGTGAGGTTCTGACGAACCACAACGGTGTCCGGAAGCGCGCCCGATTCTCGTGGATGTCTTTTGGAGTTGACCTCGCGAGGAAGCAAGAAAATCGAACTTCCAACGGGCGAACAGCGCGCATTTCTCGAGGATGGTGATGAAGTGGTTCTCCGAGCCTGGTGTGAATCACCAGGAAGAACGCGGATCGGCTTCGGAGAATGCACCGGACGAGTGCTTGGCTAGTGATCGCTCGCCCCGGTTAGAGTCATTCGCTACCCGCCCACACGGGCGATCCATGGTGCTGGCATACCCCCGAATCCGCTTAGACGCGCGATAACACTGACCAGCAAAGTCACTCCCATCAGGACCATCAGCACAACGTCAAGAGTGTCAAATTCCACGGATTGCGAGAAAGTCCGCCGGGCATATGGATCGAATGCGCGTGCTTCCATGGCAAGGCTCAAGTCGCTGGTAATCTTCAACGCTCGCATAACCAGGGGAATGATGTAGGCAGTGTGCTTGCGCATGCGCGCCAGCAAGCCTCCCTTTTCGAATTCCACGGCACGAGAACGCTGGGCTTCCAGGATGATCGCATGTTCGGACTGGAGCTGGGGAATCAAACGCAATGTAATGCCAACCACCATCGCGAATGGCACGGACACACGCAACTGGTAAAGCGCTGTCATTATTTCGCGAGTCGAAGTCGTTTTGAACACTACCAGGAAAGCGAGCAAAATCGCGCCGATGCGCGCTGCGACCGACCATCCATTGATGACGCCAGGAACCGTGATTTGCCAGGCGCCGATGGTGAACAAATCAGGGCCCTGTCGGTGTAAAAAGATTATCCAGAGAATCCACGACGCCCCTGCCGCGAACAGGCCGAGCCGGCCTGCCTTCAGCAGATCCCACAGCGAAAGACGGCTGGTATAGACAGTGGCTATTGTGACCAGAAGAATGAGCGACTGGATGAGCGGGTGTGCAATGACCGAAACCATAAGGAACACCCACATAACATAAAGGACCCTCACCCGTGGATCCAGCCGTCGAGACACGGCTTCAACATGTACACCAGCGTTGTGGGGCAACGTCGACATCCCTAGTCTCCCCCAGTTGCTGCACCATGTCGTCGACCCGGCACGTGAGCGACGCTGGGTCGAGCTTTTGTGCGAGCGCGGCCACTTGAGGTGGTCTCACCAGACAGGACTGCAATTCCTGGCCATGGCGAAAAACCTCGCTCGGTGTACCGTCGAGTACAACCATTCCCGATCGCAGGACCACGGCACGATCCGCATAGTTGGCGGCCAGGGAGACGTCGTGGGTGACAATGACGATGGTCAGCCCTTGCCGATGAAGGTCGGAAAGATAATTCATGACGCGCAGAGCGGCCTCGTGGTCGGCGCCAGTAGCCGGCTCGTCGAGCACAAGGACATCCGGTTGCATGATGAGGACCGAAGCAATCGCAACCAGCTTGCGCTCGGCAAGACCCAGGAAAAACGGGTCTGCTTGTCCGCGATTGAGGCCGCCGGTATGTTCGAGAGCGCGTTTGACAGCATCGTCAATGCGGGATTTGGGCCATCCCAGATTGTGCGGTCCGAAGGCCAGTTCCTCCGCAACGGTCCTGGAAAAGAGCTGGTGGTCTGGATTCTGAAAAACGTAACCCACGGTTGCGGCGAGCTTGGCCACGCTGGAACTGCGGGTGTCTACTCCCCGAACCAGTGCACGCCCCGAAGACGGGGTCAGCAGCCCATTCAGGTGTTTGGCCAGAGTCGTTTTGCCCGCTCCATTGGGCCCCATGAGCGTGACAAATTCCCCTTTGCGCAGCGTCAGGTTGATCTTGCCGAGTACTTGCGCTCCATTCGGGTACTGAAACGAAACGTCCTCGAGTGCGACGAGCGCTTCGTTACTCCCATTACACGGAGAGTTCGAGACTGCCGGTTGCTGCCGCGCGGGCAGAAGCGCCCGCATTTGGTTCACCGCGCTCTCCACGGTGACCGGCAGCGGCCCTGTCCATCGGCCCCTCTTTCTGAGTTGGTGAGCGACCTGCGCGACATCCGGCAGATGCAATCCTGAGCCTATGATCTCATCGGCGGAATCGATTACTTCGGCAGGGGGTCCCATCCGGGTGATTCGCCCGCCGTCCATCAAAATCAGGCGTGTCGCGTAGGGCAGAACTTCTTCGAGTTCCTGGTTCACGACCACTAGAGTGACGCCGAACTCCGAGTTAAGCTGCGCCAGTGTCGCCATGACTTCCTGCTTGCCGACGGGATCGAGTTCGGCGGTGGGATTGTCGAGCACCAGCACTGGAGGCTGAAATGCAATCGCGGCAGCGATGGCTAGGCGCTGTTTCTGTCCGCCCGAAAGGGTCCACGGCGAACGGGTCGCGCAGTCTTCCAAACGCACGATGCGGAGCGCCCACTCCACCCGGCGAGTCACTTCGTCGCTGGGCAATCCCACGTTTTCCAGGCCGAACGCGGCATCCTCTTCGACGCTCAAGCCAATCAGTTGTGATTCGGCGTTCTGCGAGACGAACCCAACGTGTCGTGCCAATTCCGGAACCAGAGCCTTCCGCGTGTTCAGTCCGCAGACGACGACCTCACCTTTCATTTCGCCGCCGAAGCTGTGAGGGATCAGCCCATTCAGCGCGTAACACAGTGTGGATTTGCCCGCACCGGCGCGGCCCGCGATCACGACAAACTCACCCTGACTTAACGCCAAGTCCACACCCTGCAGCGCGGGGCGATCCTGTTGCCGCCGATAGGAGTAGACCAGCCCTCGAATTTGAATGACGGGATCCATGCTGGAGTCAAATATTTTGCGGGTCGGGCCCTTCCTCTTTTTCGTAGCCCATTTCATCGCGAGAAAGTCCGTAGCGCTCGGCCGCGGGACCAACCACACGAGCGACCAGGGGTCCAAGCAAACCGCCGATGAAAGTCGTGATGCCCACCGCCGGAAAAATTGCCGTCCACACCACTTGAGCAGGAAACAGCCGCAGGTAGCTGAAATTGGTGCAAAGATAAAACGAGCCCAGGCCACACCACAAGAACACGACGCCATAGTATTTGAACCACGCCGAGCGTCTTGCCATGCAGTAATCTTCCGGTCCGCGATAGAAACGGTAAAAAAGATAGGGCATCCACCAGGAAACGATTGCTCCAGCGACGGACCCCTGTGAAAGTGATCCGGTCAGGGCATCGCCAAGCAGATTGGCCACCGCCACTCCCCAGACCGCGGGCATGCCAAAGATCGCACCAAACGGGAAGCGCACGAGAGCGTCCACGCGAAAACTGAGGAAGCCCGGGATCAGCACCAGAATCGCGCTCACCGTCTGCAGAAGTACCGAGAGCGCCGCCGTCATGGCCATCATCGTGACTGCTTTGGCGTTCCAGCGTCTTTGCATTTTCACCAGTCGCGGAGGAAAGAATCGAAACTGGTAGTGGAACATTTCAGCCACCAGCACAAGAGTCATCGGCACCGACAAGACCATCCCGATCAGAAACATGGCGTGGGGACTGTAGGTGCGAGGTATCGAGCCGATGAGATGTTGAAGGTGCGCCCACACTGAGCTATTCGCCTCCCGGGCTTGTGCACAAGACAATCGTCTTCAAGCCTTCCTGGCGAACCAGCTTTTCAAGAGCGCCGACGGCCTGGGTGAGCGGGACGGTCGAAGTGACCAGCCGCGCCACCTCGAGCTTCCCGCTCGAGATGAGATTGACGGCGGCGCTGAAATTGTCGGGTCCGAATCCAAACGAACCGGTGAGGAGAATCTCGTCGTAGTGGATCCGGTTCATGTCGACGCTGAGGGTAGAGCCGGCGGACATCCCGGCAAACAGGTTGATGGCGCCGCCTTTGCGGACAAGATCCATTGCCGTCTGTGCTGCGCGCACGTCCGCAACCGAGACCACGACCCGGTCCGCGCCTTCACCGCCGGTGGTGCGCAGCACGGTTGCCTTTACGTCTTCGTGACCGGCGTCGACCACCACGTCGGCAATCTTCGAGGCAAGCGCCATTCTTTCCAGGCATCATCCCGCTCAGGATGATGGGGTGAGCACCAAGCCACCGGCCAATCTCGGCTTGCAAGAGTCCCATAACACCGTCCCCGATGATCACCAGGGAATCGCCCGCACTCACGTGAATGCCCGAGAAGGCATGCAGACAACACGCCACCGGCTCAGCGAAACAGATCGCGTGCGGATCCAACGACTCGGGCACTGCGATCATTCCTCGCCGGGCCAGTTGCGGAGGCACGCAACAAATTCACTGAAGCCCCCCGGATCGAGAAGTTCGCGAAAGAGATTTGGGCAAAGACTATAACGGCCTCTCTGACATTGGGGACAGGTTCCGCAAGGCACGTAGGGAGCCACGGTCACCCGCATCCCGGGCCGCCAGACAGCAGACTGGGGAGCTTCGACCACGACCCCAGAAATTTCATGCCCCAGGCCCGAACCAGGCTGAATCTTGGGATGGCCGCGCAGGAACGTCTTGACGTCGGTCGCGCAAATACCGCAGGCTTCCACTGCAACCAGGACCTCACCTTGCCCGATCTTGGGTACGGGTGTGTCTTCGAGATGGAGATTTCCTGGGCCGTAGTACTTGAGAGACTTCATACGTACTTCAATACCTTTCGCGAGCGAACCCCGGTCACTGCGCCGCTGCGGACGGAGACGGTCACACGATCGGATTCCTGGAGAAGATGCAACGGGTTGCCATCCGCGCACAGAGCTGTACCTGCGCTGACGGCCTCAGCCACAATGCTGTGTGCATCCGCCAGGCTCACAAATTTTGACACCATCGGAGCCCCGCTGGTCAGGTTTGCAGCCTGGACTCCTGCCTGCGCGAGGGGGAAATCGCAAACCAGGCAGCCTGCCGGCAATCCACGCAGGCTGGCCAGGCAGATACCGCCCGTGATTGCCTTGCCGAAGAAGGCTGGTTCGGCGAAACCCACGATCAGTGTTCCGATACTCTCGCCTTCGCCCACCACGACCTTGGTTCCTGCGCCGATTCGAGCGACGCGAGTCCGAGGACCGCCTATGCTGCGGGGCTTGCCGGAGACGATATTTCCCTGCACGCGTTGCGCAGCGTCGAGATCGACGCGCTTGCCGTTGACCGTTCCCACCACGGTGTTGCCGAGCACCACATCGTTGAATGCCAATCCCAAGGGTACGTCGTTCACGCTGGCCGTCAGGCAGTCGACGCTCCAGCATTCAAGGGCCGCGGGTTCCAACTCCGCAGCCCGGTGGGCGTGGCACGTGATTAACCGCCCGACATTGGTCGAGCCGGCGCCGATGCCGAGGATGGGCAGTCGTAAGGAACTATCAAGACAAACTTGCGCCACGTCTGAGAGAGTTCCATCGCCGCCTACCACGATCAGGGCGTCCACTGTCTGTTGAACAATCCAGCGAGCCAGCGTGCAGGTTTGATCGCGTCCACGACCTGTTTCGCTCCCGAACACTTTTACTTGTCCGGGCCAGCCATCCAAGGACGCGGCGCCTAGCACTTCCTGTCCGGTAACGACCTGGTCCGGCGCCAGCCGGTTTATCGCACTCCGTGCCGCCCCCAGAGACTCGATAGGACTAACTCCGGCCGCTGGGTTGACAATTAATCCCACCCGGCGCCACAGCTCAGCCATGGACCGCCTCCACCAGAGATGCGACCACACTGCCCGGATCTGCGGCTTGCCATATGTTGCGTCCGACCGCGACCCCCTTGGCTCCCGCCGCCATCGCGCCCCGAGTCGAAGTCACCAGGAGTTCGAGACTCTGCTTGGAACCGCCCAGAACAACTACAGGCCGGTAACAGGCGTGCGTAACCGCCCCAAAGGTTTCCGCATTGGTATAGCGTATTTTGATCAAATCCGCGCCCAGCTCCGCGCCCACCCGCGCCGCTACGGCGACCTGGTCGGCTGAACACTCGGATGCGGCAAAACCTCCGGGCAACATTTCCGCCACCAATGGAATACTCCATCGGTCGCACTGCCCGGCAAGTTCCGCCAGGGCCTGCAAACTGGCCGATTCTCCCGGAGCACCTACGATTCCCATGGCAATGACCGCATCCGCGCCCAAACGCACGGCATCTTCGACAGAAATCGCTGGACGTGTTTCCGGCCAGGCTGCCGTGAGAGCAGTCGGGCCGCAGTCCACCCGAACAATGACGCCGGCTTTCCCGAACAGACCGGCGAAGCTACGGGCCAGGCCCGGAGTCACGATCAGCGCGTCGGCGCCCGCCGATACAACCGCGGGAAGAAGACGATCGGGCCGTGCGAGACCCTCCAAAGGGGTCAGGCCGGCGATCCCGTGATCGAGAGCGGCGATAACCGTTTTCTCATCGCCAGCGAATAATCGATGAAGCCGAATTTCTTTTCCCGAGTTCATTTCTCCACGTCCAATACACAGCGAAACCCGACCGCGCCCGAGCGGTCGATGCTCGGAGCCATCAGAAGGTACTTGCTGTAATCTGACAGTTTGTATGCTTGAGGAAAGTACCAGCGTGAGCCTTGCGGCTGATAGTGGCTCCCCCCGCGCAGCACCGCGGCTCGCGTGTGTTCGTCTACGTATTCGTCCGTCCATTGCCAGACATTGCCGGTAAGATCCATGACGCCGAACGGACTTGCTCCTTCGGGGTGAGCTCAACACGTCGCTGGCAGCGGCCATGTCCCGCCCCGTGTCCGGTTTCGGGACGGCATCATTGTCCCAAACGTTTCCCCAGGGATAGGCTCGCCCATCCGTTCCCTGAGCTGCGTATTGCCACCCCCACTCGCGGGGCAGCCGCTTGCCTGCCCACTTCGCATAGGCGCGAGCATCTTCCAGGGACACCCATGTCACCGGCTTGTGCTCCCAGCCCGGTGGATAGTCGCCGTTGCGCCAGTCCTTGAGAAAATTGTGATCGTCTGCCGGATGGTAGCCGGTGGCATCGACGAACCTGAACTCCGCGTTGGTGACAGGATACTGGTCGATCCAGAACGACTTGATGTGCATCCGTTGCGCGTGATAGCGGCGCGCGGACGGCTCCCAGGGATATTGCACGTCCACTCCTTCGTCATTCATCCCCTCAATTTCAATGCCTGTGACCTGGAAATTAAAGTCGGTTTCGGGAATCCTGATCATGCCCCCGGGGTCCTTCGCCGCCGGCGCCGTCGACTCGATTTCCACCACATGTTGTGGCAGAGTTTTCCATTCGCGCGAGAAGGCGGCCAGGGTAACGTCTGAATCGAGACGTGCGCGAGAGCCGAATCAAGGAGAGGCTGGTGCTATTAGTTCTGCAGCGGGCAAACGGCCGATCAAGGGTGTAGGAACTCTTGTAGGGCATTCCTTTAAAAAAACGCCAAATCCGAGCAAACCTGCTCCGTTGCAAACCTCGCCTAGACTTTCTAACTCATATATGCAGAGCAGTTTATATCACTGCTGGGTACCCTTCAAAAAATACGCGATCCTAGCTGCTAAGCGGAGAGTGGCAGGTCACCATGCGCTGGTGCCAGCCCAAAACCAACCCAAAATAACAACTCCGGGTGGCTCTTCCATGCTCTTTTCCACTCTTTAGTACGGACAACCACGCCCGCTAACTCGTTGAAATTCCGTTTCTCCTAAAACTCATAACCCAAAGGTCGGTGGTTCAAATCCACCCCCCGCAACCAAAAACCATTGATTCATAAGGGCTTCCGATTTTGTGATCGGAGCCTTTCTTCTTTGACTGCAGTTAAGCCGACAAATGGCTCGGTGTTTTTGAACGTTTACTACAGACTGCTCGATTGCTTGACCTGCTTTTCGTGCGGCTTCGACATTGCCCGTCCACTCTGGCTTTCCACCGTATACGTCAAGCGTGAAAGAGCCAGTCAATGCATGGCCTGCTCTTTCCTGAATGACCTTCAGCGGGACGCAGAGCGAATCAAGCAATGCGACGTTGAAGTGTCGGAAGGCGTGGAAACCTGCCTGCCGAATCCCGAGAGACTTGAGCAGTATCCGCATCTTGCGACGACGGAATACGTTCATGTCCCACGGTCCCCTGTGGTACGCAGAAATTCAATCCGGGTGGCGTAAACAAGGGGAGAAGGTCGGGGGCTTTCCCTTCGATTCGATCTTTTCGCAATGGATACGTTCGATGGGCCAGTTTCCGGTTTTTCCGCGACACGTTTGCCGGTACAATCCGTTCGGCATGCTTCGATTTCGAACGTCTATTCTCACGCGACTTTCCTGCTGTTTCCGAGCTGTTCGGCGACCTGCTCCGGCTGGTGAATCCATCGGTGCGCTCCCAGGGCTGACTGGTAGCCGAGAATCTCTTCCTGCGGAAACAGTTGGCGTTCTATCAAGAGCGTAAGGTAAGGCCACGCCGGCTGACAGACGCTGCCAGGCTCACATTGGTGTGTGGTCTCGATGGTTCCATTGGAAGGATGCGCTAATCATCGTCAAGCCGGAAACCTTGATTGGCTGGCATCGAAAGGGATTCCGTTTGTTCTGGCGCTGGAAGTCCAGGCCGGGAAGACCTCGATTGCCGAAGAACATCAGAGAGCTGATTGTGCGCATGGCACGGGAGAATCCGACCTGGGGTCAGGCACGAGTCGCCGACGACTCTCGCTCAAACTTGGAATTGTTTTGTCACCCCGCACGGTGCGCAAGTACTGGCCGTGGGAGCCAAGCGATTGCCGCGGGAGAAGGGTCTCTTCACAGCCATGGAAGACCTTCGTGCGCAATCATGCTAATGCGATGGTGGCCTGCGACTTTTTGGTGGTGGTGACCGCTCGCTTCCAGTTTCTCTATGTGCTCATTATTCTGGAACTGGGTTCGCGACGGATTCTGCACTGCAACGTGACTGCCCACCCCACGGCAGAATGGACCGCACAGCAGTTTCGGGAAGCGATCGCAAGCGAGCAACGATACCGGTTTCTCATTCACGATCGGGACTCGATCTTCTCCGCTGAGTTCGACCAAGAACTGGCACAGGGATTTGGGCTGACGGTGCTGAGAACGCCACCCCAATCACCCCAGGCCAATGCGCATTGTGAACGACTCGTGGGCACGGTACGGCGTGAGTGCTTGGACTACCTGATCCCTCTCACGGAGAGGCATCTCCGTCGGCTACTTGGCGAATGGGTCCGCCACTACAATGGCGGTCGTCCACACCGCAGTCTCGGACCCGGCATCCCGGACCAAGGGCGAGGGCCGACGGTCACGACTGGAGGCAATCGCCACACGATCGCAGAGGCTTCTCAATTGAGTGCCCGCTCCGTTCTTGGTGGATTGCACCACGAGTATGCTTGGGACAGGATTGCGGCATGAAGAGACGGGCCACCAGCTTGATCAAGTCGCCACTGGATTGGCATATGGCCGCAGCTCCGGTGCCGCATCCTGTTATTCCTGTTCTTGCCGAGCGTGGCGGGACGCAGCTAGAACACCCCGCTGCACGGTCGTGGTGGATACGCGCGAACAGAACCCGCTCGACTTCTCTCGTTTTGAAGGATGGTTTGCTGGGATCGAGACGAGAGCGCTGAAACTGGGAGATTATTCCATCGCGGGGCTGGAGGACCGTTGTGTGGTGGAGCGGAAAGACCTACCCGACCTTACTCAGTCCTTCACCGCTGAGCGTCCGATGTTTGTCCATCGCCTGCGGCTGATGAGCCAATATCCCCACCGCCTGCTCGTGATCACCGCAGCTCTAACCCAGATAAAGTCTCCCCAGCCCTACGGTGGCGGCAGCTCGAATCAGATGACACAGTCTCTGATCGCCGCCCTCGCCGGTTTGCAGTTCCGTTCCTATGTACGGAGACTCATGAACTGGGAGAAGAGGTGGTCCCGTCGTACCCTACCAGGTTCACCTCTTTCATTGGCTGGAAGCTAACGGCTATGGCAGAATCCTGGCCGACAATGATCTCTAGAAAAGAGGGATTATGAGCTTTTGGCGCGTTGTTTTGAGGCTGAGTCCCTGCGGACAGAATTCTTGCGCACCACAACAGCGTCACCGGGATCGAATCGCAAAGCATCTAGGCCTGGTGTCAGCGCATTTTCCCATTAGCCTAGAAATATGGCATCCGCACTCAGGTTGATGTATGGGACAGCATCTCGGGGATAGGTCTTGGCCCACAATTCAAGAATCGGTCTTGCCTTCTCCCATTCACCGGTTACCGTGTCATAGTACAGGAAGGATATGCGGAATCTCTCCCGTTCACTGACGCGATCACGGAGTGCATAGGCTTTTTCGAGATTCTCGTTCGAGAGCCGGTCTTCTGCCAGGGAATGCAGTGACCTCTCCCGTCCACGACCGAATGCCCGTCATCCTCGATCCAGATAGCTACGATCTCTGGCTCGATCCGACGATGAGTAACGTCAGCGAGGTTTCCGAACTGCTGAAGCCCTGCGATGCCCGGATCATGCGGTGCTATCCCGTAAGCACGCGGATCAATAGCGTGGCGAACGATGACAAGGAATGCTCCGCACCAGTGGAACTCGCCCAGATTCAGGATCGTCTTTTTTCGTAGCGGCACTGTGGGGCATGAAACCAGCCTCCATCACATTTACTAAGCTCACGCCGAGACTTCCTCATGATCCAAACTTCTCGTTGACCCCTCGTTTCGATGACGAACGTAACCGTTCGATTCAGCTTACTGGTCAATATTGAACAGACTGGGTTGATTCGCACAGGGTATTATTCGGCTATCTCGAACTTTCATGAACGAAGGTGAGGCTGTCCATGCCTACCAGCCAGGACGAACATTGGATAAGACCGTCTCACTGGAACTAGACATTCAGAAAAAGCCACAAAGTACTGTATCGGCCGAAAAAACAGCGCCTTCGTATGACGAGCACACTGGCTCAGAAACCAAGACTGTGGCTCAATTCCGCTTTCGTATCCTAGTGGTGGATGATGAACCCTCAATACGCGAAACCGCAGCGGCTGATGTTGGAAAGGGAGGGTTATGAGGTGCTCACGGCAGCGGACGGGGTGGATGCCTTGCACGCGCTCAGCAAGTCCCTGCCTGATTTAATCATTTCCGATTTGAACATGCCTCGGATGTCGGGATTTGAATTTCTGGCGGTAGTACGGGAGCGATTTCCGCACATCGCAACAATCGCAATAAGCGGAGAGTACATCGCAAGCGAAAATCCATCCGGGAGTTTTGGCGGACGCTTTCCTGCAAAAAGGACACTACACTCTCAAGGAGCTTTTCCACGAAATCGCGAAGCTTTTGGCGGCTTCTCCCATCAGCTCGGAAAGAAAGAAAAGCGAGATTGCCCCACTCTTCGTGCCGAGAGACAAAGCAGGGTATCTAATAATCACGTGCCCCAAATGCCTGCGTCCCAACAGACTGGAAGCGACGAGTTTGAACGGCGGAATACACCAAACGACTTGCCAGTCATGTGGCATGCCAGTGAGATTTGAAATCGATCACGAGATTGAGCCGCTGATGAAACGCAACCACGCCTGAGCGGGACCAGTTCTAATCTCCAACGATCTTTGCTCTGGGCAACTCTTGCTGTACATCAGATCGGCTTGGGCCTTTTAGTCACCACCAGCACTCCCAAAACAGTGGCGGTGATGCGAACGTTTCCCGCAATCGTTATGAGCGCTTCCGCCAGGGACGGATGTTGCACCGCCAGTCCCTCAAGACGCATGCTGACGTTTTGGAGTTGATCGACTTCGCGCAAGATCGCTTCAAAAGGCACGGGTACACCGCTCTCTCGCTGAAAAACCTAAGGTGGGAGAACTTCAGATGGACTGGCTTAGGTCAGAGGACCTGAAAGAGGAGAAGGTGGTAACCACCCCAGCGGCACTATAGCACGCCAGAAGGCGGTTCGCTTGCTCGAAATTGATTTGTGATCGGTTTGTACTCGGGACATCATGGGAACTATGGGTAAAAAGAAAACCAAGAAACAATCGGCCAAAGCAACACTCGCAGAAGTCGTCAAGGAAATGGCGAAGCCGAGGGTGGCTATGTCTGCGCGAGAGCACTACCACATTGTTCGAAATGAAGTTCTAGTCGTGAAGAACGATGTTGAGAAGTGAACTGTGAACTTGCAACTCTCCCGCCGTCATAGTCAATGAAGCCTAACTTCCTGAACCTGTTCATGAAAAAGCTGACCCGCGACCGGGTCGTGCCTACCATCTCTGCGAGGGTCTCCTGACTGATCTTGGGGATTACAGTCTCGGGCACGCCTTCCTTGCCGAAGTGAGCCAGCAACAGCAGTATCCGAGCCAGTCTCTTTTCACTGGAATTGAAAAGCTGGTCAACCAAATCCTCTTCGTATCGGATGTTCCGTGTCAGCAAATATGCCACGAACATATCGGAAAACGCGTGTTCCCGGTGAAGCACTTCCATCATGGACTTCTTGTCGATTCGCATCACGGAGCAATCGGTCATTGCAGTTGCGGAGCACAGGCGGAGAGGCTGCCCTGTAAGGCAACCTTCTCCGAAGAAATCGCCCTCGTTCAGAATGCCTATGGTGGCTTCCTTCCCGATCTTCGACACAACGGTGAGTCTTACCTTTCCTTTCTGTATATAAAAAACAGCATCGGACGAGTCGCCCTGAGTAAAGATCGGTTGCTTTTTGGGAAAAGCTGCGATCTTCCTACCGCCGTTCGATGGTCGAAAGGAATGTCTTGGGATCGAATTTGCTGAGTTTCTTGGCCGCTACCACGGGTGTCATGATTGGCCCCCTTCTCAAGAGTTCCGAATGCCGAGAAGGCAACTTCCCAGAATGAAGGATGAATAAGTGCGGATGAGGGCGAGAACAACGTCGAGTTTGCGGGCAAAACTGCGATCCACTCGACACAAATAATGATTTCACCCTTGGTGTCGAAAGTCAAAGTCGTCCTATCTTGCTGAATTCGCTGCCCATCGCGCCTGTTCTGCGGTGGAAGCCACTCCTATTGCTCGAATGGTTCCTCCCGCCGGGGCATTGGGAACGCTGCGATTGCCAAGGGGCTACGAGGACTACCATTGGATATGAGCAGAATATATCCGGAATGCCCCGACTCAGACCCTTGTGATCGGTCGGCAGCCGCCGATGTCGTCGTTCGACAAGAGCCAGACGAGGAAGACGAAGAGGAAGAGGAAGACGACGGCACAGAAGATGAAGATGATGACGACCAAGACGACGACGGCTACTCGGAGTGAGCGTGCCCGCATTTAATTCAGTAGGTGAAGGATGAAGCGCGAACATTTTGTCAAAGTGGTCGAGGAGGCATTAGACTCGGTCCCGCAAGAATTTCGCAGCCGTATAAAGAACGTCGCGATTCTCGTGGAGGATTTCCCGCCGAACCAGTCACCACCCCAGCCGGGGCAACAACGGCGATTGCTTCTTGGCATCTTTCATGGCGTGCCAGCCACCATGAAGAGCGTCTTTGACTTACCATTAGGCCCAGCCCACATCGTGCTTTATCAAAAGAACATCGAAGCGGTCTGTTCGAGCGAGGCAGAAGTCCGCCACCAAATCCGCCAGACGCTTATCCACGAACTGGGGCACTATTTCGGCATGACGGAGGAACAACTTAGGGACGTTTAGGCTTTTCCTGATTCTGTTGCAGCTTGGGAAACGAGAGCTTATGGAACCGAACGCACTTAAGCGACTGAAGAGGGTAGCGGGCAAGCAGACCACGACCCTGACTCATTATGGACGCAAGACCGGGAAGCCCCACGAAGTCACGATTTGGTTCGTTCTGGATGACGATAAGCTCTACATCGGCACCGCGAACGTGAACCGCCAGTGGGTGCGCAACGTCCAGAAGACACCGAAGATCAGGCTGTCCATCGGTGGTGAGACGTTCGAACCCGATGAGAGTTGCAGACGCGCCTAAATGAGCGGTTGGGGCCTGGGGTCTTAACTAGCTTGGTCGGGTGGAGAACCAAAAACCACCGCTTGGAAATGAATGGCGCTCGTTTTGAACAGGCTTCCTCACACATGAATGAGTCGCGTGGTAGTCATAGCACTGACCGCAGAATGAATCCCCGCAGCACTCCAGTTGGCAATCGGAACAAATCGCTGTTCCGCAGTCGGCGCACTTTGCCACAGCAGGCTTGCCGCACGGCATCCCTACGTCGCTGCCACTCGATACGTATTCGATTTGGCAGTTCATTGTCACACCTCCGCGCAAGGCAGCTCTGCACAATTCGCTGCTCATGCAGACCCAATATTCATTAAGGCTCTACTATCAGCAGCAAGCGCTCTCATCTCGCTCAGCGCTTCGATTAAATGGTGCAGTTCGCTTTGCTCTACGATCACCGATCCTAATCCAATCTTGATTTCAATCTTTTGGTACGCCACAGTGGACGCTTTGTCGCGCTGAGATTCGGGTGTCATGCTTGATCCACCTCTGCACAAGCCAGATCGCACGAATGCCAGCCAGCGACAGGTTCCTTGTGGCGTTCGCGCTCGAACAGTTCTTCTCGTCCTTGCATCTGGGAGTAGCTGCGATTCTTGATCTTGAACCATGTCGTTCGTTCCCGCTCCGTGACGTAAGGCCCGTAGCTATGCTTCGCCACAATCCCTTCAAGGTCCATCTCACAGACGCGCTGAAACAAAGTCGTGCCGTACTGCTCAACGTGTTCGACGTAACGCATTCTGGATTCTGAGACCTTGGATAAAAGACGCCTGAGTTCGTGCTTGCGGTCTGTCAATCTCTCCGTTCGCAAATCCTTGCCGTCACACATCAGCAAATCGAATGCAAAGAAGGAAGGTTCGCCCCGGTGAAAGAGCAAGTCATTGAACTGCGGTCGTCCGCGCCTATCTAGGCAGACAATCTCCCCATCGAGCACCGTCTTGTCGCCACCCGGCGCAGTCATTGCCTTGCGAAGAGAATCGAAAGAGTTGAACGGATGACCGTTGCGGGAGATGAGTTCAGTTCGACCCTTCTGGATGACGGCGAGTGAGCGGAACCCGTCGTACTTCAACTCGAAGACCCAGTCAGGGTGGTCGAAGGGCGCAGGCTTGCGGGAGAGCGGCATCGGCTGGAATGCCATCGGTAGAGCGTATCAACTGTCACAGCGAACATTGGGCGAATTGACGCCTTGGCGAAGACAAAGCGAAAGTGTATTATGCTGGGATGGATGAGGGCCGCAAACGTGTCATCGGATTGATGGCTGCGATCCTCGCAAGCCTGCACATGCAGACGGCTCGCTCCGCGTCGACGACATGACTCTGGTCCTGCACTCACTTGAGAACTAGGGTCACACCAAACATGACGCCGGATGTCGCAGAAGTAATAACCCCGTCAAGGCCGCCATTTTTCTCGTAATCCACATACAAATAGCGATATCCCGCTTGCAGAGTCAGGTTCGGCTTGATCTTGTATCCGAGAAGGCCAACCACCTGATATTCGAGTTGCAGTTACGGTTGGCCGACCACTGTCCAGCTGGGATCGGGATCAAACTCGGCCATTGCGGTAGCGGTTTCTTTCGTGGTCTTCCCCAGATCCTTCTGCAGCAGCACGCCATCCTGGTTGATGATGAAGGTCATCACTCCCGAATTGCCGTATTCCGCCGGATAAGCGACAAAAGCGAATCCACCGACCATTTTTCCGTCGACCACGTAGTCCTTCACGCCGCCGGGCGCGTGACTGCCTTGCTTTTTCAAAATACGGAAGTAGTACCCATGGAAAGCTGGTGCGGGGCCGCCTTTACGGTATAACCTTCGTCGGTAGCGAATGCCGCCATCGGCCCGAGCGGACTTCTGGGTTGGCCTTCTGGCGACTCCCAGTACAAACCGTTCTGCTTTCCAGAGTCGCTGATGAACTTCAGCGGCGTATTGCTTCGCGCTGCCGCCATCACGACCCTGGGAGAAATACTCGGCCTGAGCGTCGACCAGCGCGCCACAGATGTCGATGACTGCCAGTTCGTTCCGTCCAATACGGCGGGCCAGAATCTCATCCTTCCCCGCCGCCGCGTCGAAGAACCACTGCCCGCTCGCATTCTTTTTCAGGGGAATCGGGAAGGGAAAATTGTCGGCTCCGACCAGCAGGATCTGGGCGCCATCTAGCATCTTGCGCCAGCGGTGCATCTGACCGCATAGGCCGCCACGAATCCATCGATCGCGGCCTTGTCCTGTACGGCGTCGCCGGAGGAGATAATATCCTTTGCGTCCGGACCAAAAATTGCCAGCACCGCGTTTTGATCCCCTGACTTGGCTGCTTCGATCAGCGCATTGCCGGCATCGTCCGGTGAAGCAAACACTCTGAATGAAGG
The DNA here is from genome assembly GCA_963779255.1 of Terriglobia bacterium. Classification (GTDB taxonomy): domain Bacteria; phylum Acidobacteriota; class Terriglobia; order Terriglobales; family Acidobacteriaceae; genus JAIQFF01. The sequence goes on from CAVZXU010000042.1 coordinate 52,200, forward strand.
CTGCGCCGGTTTGCTGCAGGCGACAAAGAGAATGATCATCGCCACAAGGATCAGCGGGCCGCAACCGCGACTCCGCGGGTCTCGAGCGACATAACATATCCTCCAAAACATCGACTGTGAGACAGTTCACCAATACCGCTCCCCGAACTGACATCGATAGCAGATGCCGTTGGGTTCTATCTTCGACAACTGCGCCCCGCTTCGCCCCCAGCCACCACCGCCGCCCCTGCTTGCCGAACCACGAGCACTCGCCGATCTGGATTGCCAGCCTCCACCTCCCCCCCACTGAAGGCCGATGATCCGCCGCTCTTTTCCTGCCCTCCCCAGCCTTGGAAGCGCGACTTGCTCGACTGATGCGCTTTGGCCGGAGTAACTTGAGCCGGATTTCGGGGTATTGTTCGAGTTTCCGCTCTTGTTCCAACCGCTTCCGGTGTTGCTGTAGGTGTTGCCATTCGCGGCTGCATACTTGTTGCCGTTGGCGGTCTGACCTACGGCGGCGCTGTTGTAGTTACTGACCCGGCCAAACGCCTACCCGCCGTTCGTAGTTTGCACTGACCCAGTGGTTCCTTGAGAAGTCGTTTGATGCTGGGTGTAGGCGGTATTGCCGTTTTTAGAAGCCGTCGAGCCTCCATAGCTCCCATAGGCATTGGAGCCTTGCACAGGTGGCGCCATAAGCCCCGGTCCTTGGGTTGTACGCCTGACCGGCTCTTTGGGTGCCGTAAGGGTTACGGAGGTTGCGCACCGCGCGTAAGTCCCAGTGGATGGGTTATAGCCGGTGCTATAGTGCGAGACGCGGGCGGCGCCGCTGGAGCCGTAGTAGCCGCCGTGCCAGGCAGCATTGCCGTAGTACGCGCCGCCGCGATAGACCACGGTGGTGCTGTGCCAGTTGCAATTCCAACTGCTATAGCCCCAGCCGAATCTGCTGCTCATCATCGCGCCCACCGCGATGCCAACTCCAAACGCAACCATCGCGGTCCGCAGGGGGGAAGTAAACGTACCCGGGAACCACATAGGGATAACCGTAAACCACCGTGGGGTTGTACACGGGAACGTAGACCACCTGCGGATTCGCTGGTTGAATGACGATGACTTGCGGCGACTGTTGCACCACTAATCTGTGAACCTGATTTCAGATTGCCGGCAGCTTGTGCTTTTGCCCGCAAAAACTGAACGGCCGACATGACATCGGCAGCCTGCGTGTGATACGCCTCGCCTAGTGCGGAGGTCCAAGTGAGGTTTTTCGCCATGTTGTCAAGCACCGAGGGAAATTGGGTGAGCGCCTTCACACTGGGATCCCACGACTGCTCATCGACAGCCTTCAGAGGCCTTGCCTGTGAGAGACTTGTTCTGGTGAAGCCAGTCGGCGGCGTAATCAATCTGGTCTGGAAAGGTCGCGGCTCCCAGAATCTGCGCTACCAACGCGTCTGGGTAGAGCGCGATGGGAGCAAGGTGTCTGCAACTCTTCCGCGGAAAGCGGCGCACCTTGTCCCGGATATCCCGCCTCTGGGGCAGCCGTTTGCTGAGCTGCAATTTCCAAACCGTCGTGCCGACGACCAGCAGAAAAGATAGCGTCGTTGATAAGAGCTGTTTCGTGAAATTCGTGATCATTTTCCTTCTCTCTATCGCAGTCGCCGACGCCTGCACCGCTGGCATCATCTTCTTCACCATCGACTTGGAACCTGCATTTGAGAACGGCACTCGTGGGGCCAATCGCTTTGCCAGCGCGCTGCCGTTTCGTAAGTCCCTACAACGAAGCGGCTTACTGGAAGCGCGAAAGTCAGGGGAAGATGCGTTTCTAACGTGGTAGTTCCGATAGGTCGGAGGAAACTCCGAGAAGCCGGAGGCAGGGCGTTTGCCAGACCCTCATCAACCTTCATTGCATTTCCACGTAGAGCTGGTTTGTTGGGAAAGTGATCAGCGGCCATGGGCGCATCATCGGCGAAAGCCCTGCACTTCGGCATGTCCTGGAGCAGGTCGAACGAGCGACCGTCGCCAACGGTACCGACAACCTTATAATCGGTATCGAGGAGGCGTTTGAATGCTTCGGCAACAAACGTGTGGTCATCGGCAATGAGTATCCGCGGAAGGTTTCTTCCCGTAATCATTTGCTAATCACGCCGGCGCAGCGGGTCGGGTTCCGTCTGTGCGCGAGGGCCGCTTGCAGCGCTAAACCACATGCTGCGCACAACACGATTACAAAACGCCTGTTCCTTGTACGCTGTCAAAACTGACAGATCTGTAACTTGCATCACGATTGCAACGCTTCAACGCTTTCATGCAACTGGCTCTTGCCGGGGAAGGATCTGCTCCAATTTGCTCTGGCCAAGAACTCTTTGCAGTGCGGTGAATGCGAAGGAAGGGTTGAGTACTCGCTCATCGTGGGCACGGTAGACCACACCTATGCCGTCGGCCCCGATCTGCTCCAGGATGCGGTAATGAGTTAGAACATCCCGCATTGGCGGCCTATCCCAAGGTCAATTTCGGATGCACTTCCAAAGATTGCTACGCGCTTCTCGGATTGGTCCGACTGAAGTCGGAGTTCAAGTGCATTGCGCCACGGGATCAGCTCGCGGCTGCATCTACGCGCGCGGCTTGGCGAAGAAAACCCGGCCCTCCAATCTCAGCAGCAATAAGCCGACAAATGTTTCGTCTTCGGAGCCGTATCTGGGAGTCGTGAGCGGGGCCCAGGGTCTTTCTCAGCGATACTGTCGTCCCACGCCCCCGATCAACTCAACCCGGAGTCGGGTCTGAATGCTTAGGTGGAGGAGCAATGTTGAACTTCTGCCGGTACTGCTTCACGACGTCCTCCAGCCTGTCGTAGTGGGCATCCTCGCCAATCAACTCCCACATCCGGTAGCGTGCTCTGGTATTTAGGTCATCCATGATTTCCGTAACGACCAGCCGTATTCCTCTCGCCTTCAACTTCTCGTACACCGACCGGATGGTCTCCGCCGCGGAATAGTCGACATCGTCCACCGCGGACGCATCGATGCAGAGCCAGCGCAAAGGCGGCTCCACGGTGTCCGCTAGAAATGAAATCTCCTCCGCGAGCTGCCGGCAGTTCGCGTAGTACATGCTGTGGGTGAATCGGTAGATTACCAACCCCGGAGCCGCCGAAGCGGCCTTGGCCACAGGCACCGGCTGCCAACCGCCGGAGTCGCTCGGCAGAAGCACCGCGTTCTTCGGTTGATACCCGTACCGGGTGTGACTGATGAGCGACAACGCGATGGCGAGCAGTATCCCCTGTTCGACACCGACGATCACGACCGTCAACGCGGTGATCAGTGCCAACCAGAACTCCGATCGCCTTTGATCGAAAACCCTCCGCATCCCAGCGACATCGATCAAGCCGACCCCAATCAGAAACACGATGGCCGACAAAGCCGCTTCGGGCAAATAGGTCAGCGCGCCGGTCAGAAAGAGCAGGATCAGCGCCACCATCGCCGCCATCACCAGCAGCGACAGTTGGCTACGGCCGCCGGCGTCGTCGACGATTTGCGTCTTCGTTGGGCTGCCGTTGACGACGAAGGTTCCGGACAGGCCCGCGCCAATATTGGCAAGCGCCAGGCCGACCAGGTCGGTGTTCTCGCTGAAAGGCGAATTCACACACCGGAACGTGACGCCTGTTGCCGACAAGCAATCGTGTGCGCCACCTGTCTACCACCGCTTCATCATCATCATCGGAGCCTCCAGGTAGCGATCATTCGTGCGACTTGGCTGGGTTGCCAAGCAGCCGGTATAGGTTCAGGGTCAATACAGATCAAGCGGAAAAATAACCCACCATGCAGTGCTTCGCCAGAGCGTGTTTCCTAGGTCGGTTTTGGGAGGGCACGGCTTCAGTCGTGCCGTTCAGAGCCCTGAAAGAGTGTGGGCTTTTTAACCCCTGAGGGAGCTACTTCCCAGGCTGAAAAGGTATTTATGAAACACGCTCCACGAAGCACGGTTTCCGCTGTAACTATTAACAGTAGGTATCGCCCGCTTCGTCCACTAGTCTCGGTCACTGTTCAGAAGAGGCGTAATCGTCTTCGCGGAGCGGATGGGTTCTCCAGCACAGAACCACTCGCAGCCAGGCTCCAGGGAGCAACCGTCTATGGCCAAGAAGAAAAAAGATGAGATGGACATGAGTGGCAAGCAATATATGAAAGAACTCCGCCGGCTCCAATCGGAACTGTGCAAACTTCAGGATTGGGTTAAGTACAAGGGCCTGCGCGTGATTGTTGTCTTCGAAGGCCGCGATGCCGCCGGCAAGGGTGGGACGATCCGCGCACTCACCGAGCGCGTGAGTCCTCGGGTGTTCCGCGTCACCGCGCTGCCCGCTCCCTCCGACCGCGAAAAGTCTCAGGTGTACATGCAACGCTACATTCCGCATTTTCCGGCCGCGGGAGAGATCGTGATCTTCGACCGCAGCTGGTACAACCGCGCCGGCGTGGAATATGTCATGGGTTTCTGCTCAAAGGAGCAGCATCGTTTGTTCCTCGACCGCTGCCCCTTGTTTGAAAAGTACATCGTGACAAGCGGGATCATCCTCATCAAGTACTGGCTGGAAGTGGGGATGAAAGAGCAAGAGCGCCGCTTCGAAGCGCGCATTAAGGATCCACTCCGGCAATGGAAGCTCAGCCCGATGGATACAGCGTCTTTTAGCCGCTGGTATGACTACTCGCACGCGCGCGACATGATGTTGAAGGCAACCGACAGCAAGCACGCCCCTTGGAACATCGTCCGCTCCGACGATAAGAAGAAAGCGCGTCTCAACTGCCTTACGCATTTCTTGAGCCTGATCCCTTATCGAAAGGTGCCGCACGAAAAGGTGAAATTGCCGCCACGAAAACACAAAGGTCACTACGACGATCAGGCACCGCTGAAAGGGAGGCACTTCATTTTTGAGAAGTACTGAGTCCTCCCGCACCGCTCGCGCGACCAAGCCTCTCGCAGAGGCGTCGTGGGATATGGGAGGGAGCAACGGATGAAAAGCCCGTCGTCGGATGAGAGTAGCTGGGGCGGAAGGACTGCGGTCTGCGAGTTGCGAGTTGCCGGGTGCGCCATGCGGCACTAGAATGATCCGCATAATTAGGCCCACAATCCGTTTCCCAATCAAGAAGAGACATGAAAATAAGAACGATCGTGCTGACTGTGGCCCTGTGCCTTGTGGGAGTACCAGTGGGTTTCGCCCAAGACGCCTTTATGGGAGTCTGGAAACTGAAAGAGGCGAAGTCGGAATTCTCCCCGGGAGCGCCGAAGAACAGCACTGTGGTCTACGAGGTCGAAGGCGACAAAGTGAAAGTCACGGTGGACAGTATCAGCAGCGATGGCAAGCCAACGCATTACCAATGGACAGGCAAGTTCGATGGCAAAGAATATCCAGTCAGCGGTGACCCGCTGTCAGATGCGCGGTCGTACACCAAAATCGACGACCGTATATTGGGGTTCAACGTCATGAAAGGCGGCAAGCTTATTACCAGCGGTCGGATTGTCGTGTCTGGTGACGGCAAGAGCCGCACGGTCACCATGAGCGGAACAGACGCGAAGGGCCACAGGGTGAGTAAAAACGAGGTGTATGAGAAGCAATAGCGGGAATCCGGCACCCTTTTAGAAGCCACCAACAGCGCTGTGAGTTTTTGACATCGGCGAACCGAGGGATTTGTCAACTGTTGTTATATCGCCATAACGCTCAAAACCCCAAATCGAGTTGGTCAACTTGCCGCGTCGGGCAAAACTGGGGCGCTGAGGTAGGCACAGAATACTGCCTGTGTTTGCTCTCATTTGAATTTGTTGTGCCCCTCGCCGGAAGCCCGACGCCCGATGCCCGCATCTTAGAATCAGTCCGCGGTCGCGAAACTGCTGACGAAGTTGGTTCAGCGCGACACGAAATCTCCGCGCACTCTGTCCCTCGCACGATCAAGATTCAGCGCTAATTCCGTCAGAATTTCATCGAGTCCGTGTACTGGATATGTGCTGTAAATATGTCCAGATAGTCCATTCTGCCTGTGCCTCATCAAAACCTTGCGCATTCGCAGAATGAACAACTTGGAGTGCTGGGGCTTCGTGTTTCGATAAGATGTCGGCCATGACCTCATCCCTTCGTCATCTCCTTGGGTGGATTCTTAACCTCTTCCGCTCCCGTCAGGATCTCATCCTCGAGAACCTGGCTCTCCGCCAGCAGTTGTTGGCTCTGCACACAAAACGACCTCGTGGCCGACTGGCGACCGTGCACAAGCTGTTCTGGATTGCCCTGCGAAGAGTCTGGTCGGGATGGAAGCAGCCGCTCATTCTGGATACACCGAGAACGGTTGTGGCTTGGCATCGGGCAGGCTTCCGGCTGTACTGGAGATGGCTCTCACGCGTCAGACGAATCGGAGGCAGAAAGCGGGTGAGCGAGGAAATCCGGGCCCTCATCTTGCGCATGGCGGCCGAGAATCCGACCTGGGGAGCCCCGCGTATCCACGGCGAATTGCTCAAGCTCGGCTTCGCCATCTCGGAGCCCACCGTGTCGCGCTGGCTTCGGCGCACGCCCAGGAGCCCCGATATGGGCAGGCGTTGGCTGACGTTCCTTAGGAATCATCGTGAGGCCATCGCGGCCATGGACTTCTTCACCGTTCCCACGCTCACCTTCGGCGTTCTGTACTGCTTTTTCGTCATCGGGCACGACCGGCGGAAGATTTTACGTTTCAACGTGACACGGAATCCCGAGGCTCTCTGGATCGTGCAGCAGATGCGGGAAGCATGGCCGTATGCCCCTGCGCACCGATTCCTGCTCTTCGACCGCGACTCCAAGTTTGGCCACGAGGTGATCTCGTTTGCCAGGGACCTGGGAAGCCGACCCGTGCGCACCGCCTTCCGCAGTCCGTGGCAGAACGGGGTAGCGGAGCGCTGGGTGGGGAGCTGCCGCCGGGACTTGCTGGATCATGTGATTGTCTTGAATGAGCGGCACCTCAAGCGTTTGATGTCCCAGTATGTGCGCTATTACCACGAGGACCGCACCCACTTGGGGCTGGCCAAGGACACTCCCGCAGGCCGGCCTACTGCGGCCTGCCCCACTGTGGGAAGTAAGATCCTGTCTTTCCCCCGGCTCGGCGGACTGCACCATCGCTATGCTGCGGTGGCGTAGGTCTCTTCTCCAACGAAGCGCGGGCCTGTCCGCGTGAGACGTCGCACTCTGTGATTCGCCCGTCGTGATTGCTTGGTCGTATACGCCGCATCAATAAAGGAAGACGATGGCGACGAGTCGCCTCTTGCTTGGCGGACGCGGGGAGTTTTGATGAGGCACAGGTGTGAATAACTGACGTAAACAGTTAGTACTTTATCGCAGGTCCCGCCATGCAAGAATTCCGGGCGAATGGAGGGCAGTGGCGGGACTTGCGATAAAGTCTGTTGAACGAAGTCGCTGGCGTTTGCGACGGACGCGGTGGGCTATGGGTATTGGATTGAGATTATTGGATGGTTGGGGGTAGAGAGCAGGGATAGGGTTGGAGAAAACGGACTGGGTGGCGAAGGTGGAGGTGGAAGTTGGGCGGGAGGCGGCAGGTTTTTGTGAGTTATAAGGGGCTGGTGAGAGAGTGTAGAGGCGAGTAGAGACACGACGGCGGTGCGAGCTGAAGTTCGCGTTGGGTAGAGCAGGTAGGTTTCGCAGTTAGGAAGAATCAAGGGGTGTGCTCCTGGGAGTGTTTGGCACGAATGTGGAGGCGGGGAAAGTTTCTAGGATGAGCATCACGGTGGCGCAGTGGGGGCAGCGCAAGCCGGTGATAGGCGCGGCTGGGGACAGGGTTCCGGGAGATGGATCGGATTGGGAATGATGGAGCAGTAGCTGTCGACAGAGAGGGAGTAAGTTGGCTTTTCGTCGATGGGCGAAGAAACCGTAGAAAGGAATGCGGACGAATCCGCGGGGAAGAACGTGCAGTAGGAAACGACGTAGGAACTCTTGCGAGGATAGAGTCATGAGGCGTTTCTTGTTGCCATGGGCGTAGTCCTTGTAGCGAAAGGTCACCTTATCGTGCTCGAAGGCGACTAAGCGATGATTGGAAATGGCGACGCGGTGGGTGTAGCCGGCCAGGTAGCGCAAGACATGCTGGGGGCCGCCGAAGGGCGGTTTGAGGTAGACCACCCAGTTTTGCCGGAACAGGGTGCGCAAGAAGGAGGCGAAGGCTTGCGGCTGACGGAGGGGCTGGAGGGCTGCCGAGAGAGTAAGTTGGGAATGGCTTCTTTGTAAACCGTCGACGAACTTGCCGCGGAAGACGCGGCTGAGCACGTGGCGTGGCAGGAGGAAGTGGTAGCGAGGGTGAATCCAGCGGCGGTGATCGGGAGAAAGTCCTCCGGCTGGGATTAGGCAATGAAGGTGCGGGTGATGTCGTAAGTTTTGACCCCAGGTATGGAGCACAGAAAGAAAACCGATCGCGGCACCAAGATGCTTGGGGTGGAGGGCAATGTCCAGAAGAGTTTCGGCGCTGGCCCGGAACAACAGATCGTAGAGGAGCTTCTTGTTCTGCAGCATGAGTGGAGAGAGTTGGTGAGGCAAGGTAAACACTACGTGGAAGTAGCCGACGGCGAGCAGTTCTTTTTGGCGAGCCGCGAGCCAGCGCCGACGAGCCGCGACCTGACACTTGGGGCAGTGCCGATTGCGACAGGAGTGGAAAACGATGGCGCGATGGCCACAACTGGGGCACTGATGGAGATGTCCACCCAGGACTGCGGTACGGCAGTGGGCGATGGCGCGGAGCACCTTCTGGTGCACCCAGTGGATCCAGCTCCGGTTGTTGGCGATAAATTGTTCGCCTTGTGCCCGTACAATGTCGGCCACCTCCAGGTGTGGCCGATTCATTTTTTCTGTAGCCTCCGAGATCGTTGAACGTCATCCAGGTTCGAGATCTGCAGTTGGTCCAGCGGATTGGGAACGGTCTGCAGATGCTTGTGCGACAGATGCAGATAGACGAGGGTGTGTTCGAGGGTGGAATGACCGAGTAAAAGCTGGATGGTACGAAGGTCGGTTCCGGCTTCCAGCCAGTGGGTAGCACAGCTGTGCCTCAGGCTGTGCGGAGAAAAGCGTTTGGTGATGCCAGCGGCTTGGGCCGCCTGGTGGCAGGCTAACCAGACGGTGTTGGGACTGATGGGCACGTCGGCGCGCCAGCCGTTGACTGTTGCTGGGAACAGATAGGTTTGAGGCTTCATCCAGCGCCAGTAGACGCGCAGGGTCTGGAGCAAGGTGGGACTGAGCGGCACCTCCCGGTCGCGGCCACCCTTGCCTTGATTAATGCGAACCATCATGCGCTGACTGTCGATGTCGCTGGCCTTGAGCTGGCACAGTTCCGCCCGCCGCATGGCCGTGGAATACAGAGTCATGATCAAGGTGCGGTGAAAAAGGTTACGAGCGGCATCGATTAATCGACCTACCTCCTCAGGGCTGAGGATGGTAGGGAGTCGTTTGCGGAACTTGGGGAAAGGAATGTAGTCGGCGCGGAAGTTCCGGTGGAGAGTCTTGAAGTAGAAGAAACGTAGCGCGGCGGTGTGTTGCCGGATGGTGTAGGGGGACAACTTCTTGTGAAACAAGTGAAGCTGATACTGTCGGATGTGTTCCGGGCCGAGCGTATCCGGTGACCGCCGAAAGTACCGGGAAAAATCGCTGACGACGTGAAGGTAGATTCTTGCAGTAGACTGAGAGTAATCACGACGCTGGAGTTCCTCCAGCATCCGTTTGCGTAGTTGGGTCACAGTGACCTCCTTAAGTTGTGTGACCCTCTTATCTCAATCTCTCAATACCCTTTACAACTCCTACCCCTCGCCTCACGCGAAGCGTCCGTCGCGCCAGCGACTTCGTTCAACAGGCGTTAGCGCAAGTTTGCGCCGTTTCTTCGCCGCCAGTCGGGGATTTTGAGTGTAATGGCGATGTTTCGCCAAAGCTCTCTTCGGTTCCTGGGCCATCCCTGTGGAGCATGCCTTGGGCTAGAGACCCCGGCGAGTCGGCGCGACCTCGCATTAACGGTCGCCGCCAGATACTGCCTTCCGCTGGCGCAAACACGTCGGCCTCGCAACGATACAAGATTTCGGGGCTGAATCCTCACGGCCTGCTACCTCGTTGTCTACGCTTCGCACCCACCAGTCGCCCGGTGAATGGCAAGACTCACTACTGACCTGTCTGCTCGACTTTGATCAGGCGGGATTTGCACCCGCTGGATGACATTAAGAGGTTTCGCTTATCTCACTAACAGTTCCTCCTCTTCCAAGCTTTTCCGAACGCGATGCGCCGTTTGTTCGCCCCCACCCAAGGGCCTACCTGACAGTATTGTCCCCATCCGACAGCACGGCGTGCAAGGTCGAGTCTTGGCTATCACAAATGAAGCGCTTTGTCTTGGTACTGCTGGCGTTCGCCTTCGGCTGGGCTGTTGGCTATTGCCCGAATGCCAGACCGCCTCGCGGCACAACAAGCGTCCCGGTTCACTCATGAACATCAGTCTCCAGATGTAAAATCGGCGTCAGCTGAAACCGTGCGATGCTCGGCAAATGCGGTGCTACCCGATATGCACTCGGATCAATCACGTGGCTAATGATGACGAGGAGTGCTCGCGACCTGTCGAGATCGCGGAAGCTCAGTCTAATCTGTTCCGTTGAAACATGAAACTGAACCGATATGAAAATCGCTGCTTGCCTTTCAAATAGTGCGTCAGGTCACACCGTTGAAGTTGAAACCGAGGGTCGCAAACAACCCATTCCGATAGCTCCGAAGAGCGTTGGACGAGGCTCCAGCATCAACGGGGGCGAACTATTGTTTGCTGCTCTCGCTACCTGCTTTTGCAATGACCTCTATCGTGAAGCGGCTAAGCGCAGCATTGATGTTGAGGAGGTCACCGTTAACGTAACGGGCACGTTCGGGAATCCGGGCGAACCAGCACGCGACATCAGCTACCGAGTCCAAGTGCGTGCTGATGCTGCCCAAGCCGAAATTGACGATCTGATTCGCGCCACAGATGCTGCTACCGAGATTCAGAACACGCTTCGCACTGGGTGCGCAGTTCGACTGGAGCAGGGATGAGCCCGGTTGCGGACAATCCGGTCATCGTTCCAAACCGCGACCTTGAGGAGGAGAAGAACCCCGGCACTCCACGTATTCGGTGCCCACTCTGCGGCTGGTCGCCCCGCAAGGAAGACAAGTGGTTCTGCACGTGCGGGCACGAATGGAACACCTTTGATACGGGCGGCGTATGCCCTGCCTGCCTCCACCAGTGGACTGAAACCCAGTGCCTTTCGTGCGCCCGCTGGTCGCCGCATTCCGATTGGTATGCGCAGTAGTGTCACGAGCGGCAGCAAACTCCATAACGCTGCCAAAGTCGAAACCACGGACTGTGCGCGAGCAAATCGTCGTGTCTCCGATTCGCAGCCGAGAGGTCACTCGGACTCAGCGGTCTGGTGTCCGGCACGGTAAAGATGCGCTCTAGCCACTCGATTTCCGCAATGCTCTGTTCAGCGTCCATTCCGTCTCAATGATCCAGCAGAAGCGGCGAGCGGTCAAACCAGATGCGATGCGTCCATTCGGGAATACCTTGCCTCACTGCCCGACCTACTCAGCGGATCGAACGATTCAAAGCCTCAACGCATGCTTCATACGGCTGCGGTCACCTTGATTTCGACCAGAATGCCGGGTCGCCACAGGGGAGCACCGACGCAAGCGCGGGCAGGGGGATTCTGGCGATCAACCCAGTCGTTCCAAACGGAATTATGATCATCGAAGTCCCGCATGTTTGCCAGCCATACTTGGGCAAAAAGCAGTTTCGACTTGTCAGTGCCAGCCATTTGCAGGAGCTTGTCAATGCTATCCAAGACTTTCTTGGTCTGCACTTTTACGTCACCTTCCGGGTCGGCAGTAATGCCGCAAAGATCGACCACGCCGTTGTGCACCACAGCGAAGCTGATTATCGGCATTACTTTAATACCCGGAATGGCTTGCATACCTTCGGTTGTCCCGATGCGTTGAATGGTCATTGGTATTAGCCTCCACAATTTGCATTTAAGACGATAACATTGACCCCCTGCCAGCCTCCCCGTAACATTCTCGCCAGTGTCCACTCCGTCCCAACCCGTGGGGCAGACGGTTTCCCATTACCGCATACTCCGCAAGATTGGCGGTGGGGGGATGGGTGTTGTTTACGAGGCGGAAGACCTCAAGCTCGGTCGCCACGTCGCCCTGAAGTTCCTTCCCGACGAACTAGCTCACGACGCACAGGCTCTCAGCCGTTTCCAGCGGGAGGCCAAGGCTGCGTCCTCTTTGAACCACCCGAACATCTGCACGATCTACGAAATTGACGAGGCCGATGGGCGAACCTTCATCGCCATGGAACTGCTGGAGGGGCAGACGCTCCGGCACCGGATCGCTGGCAAGCCGCTGGAGATCGAAACGGTGCTCGATCTGGGCATCCAGATCGCCGATGCGCTAGACGCCGCACACTCGAAGGGCATCATCCATCGGGACATCAAGCCCGCGAACATCTTCGTCACGAATCGAGGTCAGGCGAAGATTCTCGATTTCGGGCTGGCTAAGGTCTCCTCTGAAGCCGGAAAGCGTTGCCATGAGCGCCCCGACCATCGACTCAGAGGAGAATCTTACCAGTCCCGGTTCGACGCTGGGCACCGTCGCCTATATGTCTCCTGAGCAGGTCAAGGGCAAAGGAACTCGATGCTCGCACCGACCTGTTTTCGTTCGGGGCGGTGCTGTACGAGATGTGCACAGGCATGCTGCCGTTCCGGGGCGACACATCTGGGGTTATCTTCGAGTCGATTCTCAATCAGAACGCCAGCCCCGGCAATCAGGTTGAATCCTGATCTGCCTCCAAAGCTGGAGGAGATCATCAGCAAGTGTCTGGAGAAAGATCGCGAGTCTTCGCTACCAGCACGCATCCGAGATTCGCACTGATCTACAACGGCTGAAGCGGGACACTGAATCTGGCAGAGCGGCGGTGATTCCCGAAGCATCTTCCCGCTGGTCACGCAGGTCGGTACTGATCGGTGCAGTAGCTTTCGTGTTCGTCATCGCGATCATCGCGGTCGCAGCGTTCTACTTTGGCAGTGGCGGTCGCGCCCGCATCAACTCAGTGGCTGTACTACCCTTCGCGAATGCCAGCGGTGATCCAAACACCGAATACTTGAGTGATGGAATAACGGAGGGCGTCATCGACAGGTTGTCGGGACTCCCAAATCTGAAGGTGATCTCTCGCACGTCTGCCTTCCGTTACAAACAGCGGGAGATCGAGCCACAGAAGGTGGCGAAAGAGCTTGGCGTAGATGCCTTAGTCACTGGCAGAATCGATCAGCGTGGCGACGACCTCTCGGTGAGCGCTGAACTTGTGGACGCACGCGAGGACAAACAGCTTTGGGGTGAGCAGTATAACAGCAAGCTCACTGACATTTTTGCGGTACAGCAGAGTATTGCCGGAGAAATCACCGAAAAACTACGGCTTAGATTGACAGGCGAAGAGCGCGAACGCCTAAACAAACACTATACCGATAACGTCGAGGCATACCAGCTCTACCTCAAGTGTCGTTACCACTGGAACAAGGCAACTGGGGAAGAGCTGAACAGGAGCTTGCAGTTTTGTCAGCAGGCGATCGAAAAAGATCCCAACTACGTTCCCGCGTATTTCGGGATGGCTGACTCTTACGCTCTCATGGCGTGGATTGGTTATTCACCCATCGAGTATATGACGAAAGCTAAATCACCTCTGGCAAGAGCCCTAGACCTAGACAGTAGCTTCGCCCAAGCGCATTATCTCCGAGGCGTAATTAGCCTCGCTTTCGACTACGATCCGCCGACCGCTGAGCGGGAGTTTAAGCGCGCTGTGGAACTCAATCCGAACATACCTGAATCCCACTACGGCTATGCCACATACCTTGGCGGAGTGGGACGGTTCCGAGAAGCGATCACTGAGCTAACCCGCGCGGTGGAACTAGACCCGCTTTCTTTGTTTTGGAACGAACAACTCGGTGGGTTGTATTGCGGCTCCCACCAGTATGACCTAGCGATCGAACAGTGGCGCCGGACTCTCGACATTGACCCTAATTTCTGGATGGCGCATCAGGACTTGGGCGGAGTGTACGCCCACCAGCACAAATATAGGGAAGCGCTGCAGGAATTTGAGAAAGCGGCGACATTTTCAGGGAATTCGAGCTATGCCCTAGGCTATCTCGGTTACGGCTATGCCGTCTCCGGAAGAAGATCGGACGCGGAGAAAAAGATTGAACAACTGAAGAGGCTTTCGCAGCAAACATACGTACCCGCGCTGAGCATTGCTGTTATCTACACTGGCCTCAGTGAAAAAGACCGCACCTTCGAATGGCTCGACAAGGCTTACGAGCAGCGCGAGGGCTGGTTGACATGGTACTTCCTTTTTGACCCGGAATTTGACAGCCTGCGCTCCGACCCCCGCTACGCCGATCTGCTGCGCCGAATGGGGCTGCCGCAGTAAGCACATCAATGATCGGGCAAACCATCTCGCACTACCGCATCATCGAGAAGCTCGGCGGTGGAGGCATGGGTATTGTCTACAAGGCCGAGGACACCAATTTAGGCCGCTCCGTTGCCCTGAAGTTCCTGCCTGACGAAGTGGCGCTGGACGCGCAGGCCCTGGAACGTTTCCGCCGGGAAGCCCGCGCCGCCTCTTCCCTGAATCACCCTGGCATTTGCACCATCTACGACTATGGCGAGCATGAAAGCCGAGCCTTTATCGTGATGGAGTACCTGGATGGAATGACGCTAAATCACCGCATCGCGGGAAGGCCACTCGAGGCCGAAACTCTCTTGTCGCTGGGCATCGAAATTGCGGACGCCCTCGAGGCGGCCCATGCCAAGGGCATTGTCCACCGCGACATTAAACCGGCAAACATCTTCGTAACCCAGCGCGGCCACGCCAAGATTCTGGATTTCGGACTGGCCAAGGTGAGCCCGGTAGTCGGTGGGGTGGCTGGACTTATGAGCGCGGCCACGGCTGAGGCCAGCGTAGAGAACCTGACCAGTCCGGGAACAACCTTGGGAACGGTTGCTTACATGTCGCCGGAGCAGGTGAGAGCGAAGGAGCTGGATGCTCGCACGGACCTGTTTTCATTTGGGGCAGTCCTATACGAAATGGCGACCGGAGTCATGCCCTTTCGCGGGGAAAGTTCCGGCGTAATCTTTCATGCGATTCTGGAATTTGACCCGGTCCCTCCAGTGCGTCTGAATCCTGATCTCCCGCCGAAGCTGGAAGACATCATCACCAAGGCACTCGAAAAGGACCGCAACTTTCGCTATCAGGTCGCTGCGGAGATGCGTGCCGACTTGCAGCGCCTGAAGCGGGCTTCAGAATCCCAACGGTCCGGCCTCACGACCGATGAGGGAGCGGAGTCAGGTGCCACGACCCTCGCTACAACTCCAAGTGGATCTACCACTACATCCGGCCCGGCATCAACGATTGTCAGCCGCCAGAAATGGCCCGTCGCCGCCGGGGTAATGATCGCTCTTGTGCTTCTAGCCGCGGCAGGATTTGGAATCTATTCATTCGTACGTGGCGGCCGCACGGCACCATTTGCGGATTTTACGATCGCACAGGTCACCAATTCAGGCAAAGCCGCGCTGGCAGCGGTTTCCCCCGATGGCAGATACATCTTGAGTGTGATGAATGAAAACGGGATGCAAAGCCTGTGGTTGCGTAACGTGCCTACGAGCAGTGACACACAAATCCTTTCGCCGGTTCCGCTGGTTTATGCCAGCCTAGCGTTTTCGCCTGACGGCAACTACATCTATTTCCGGAAGTCTGGGAACGCGCTGCAGAATTACTTCGATTTGTATCGTGCTCCCGTGCTGGGCGGCAACCCTCAGACAATAGTGCGGAACATCGACAGCGATTTCACGTTTTCTCCGTGTGCCCGACACATCGCATACGCTCGTGGGACCAGCTCATGGATGTGGCCAAGAGGTGCCACAATGAAATGCGTAAAAAGACTGAGAGGGTGGTCACCATCATGCATGCTGATGACTATGGCGACCGCACTGGCCGCTTGAGCGCGGCGGTAGATTCTGTGGCTAAAAAACTGGGCAAGTCAATTAAGAAATGAATGATTGCACCGTTCCACTGGACTTGATTGAAAGCACTGAACTGTTTCATCCACTTGGTCACAGCTGCTGCAATGGCTGCAGGTCACCAGCGGCTCAGGGCGTCCTCTGCAAGTGTTCAAGTTGTTCCATCAGCAGCTCTACGACCGGCAAAGTTGTGATCCGAGGCTCGTCCAACACGTCTCTTGTCGGCCGGACTGTCTCAGTGCAAAACACACGCTGGACTTTGAGCGACCACAATTTCTTCCACTCCGTACCCCTAAACAAGCCGTGAGTCACCATGACATAGATCGCCTGGGTGTCGGCCTGGACCAATTTCTCACAAGCTGAAATTAATGTGCCGCCCGTATCCAGCATGTCGTCGATGATCAGAGCTCGCGACCCCACCTTGCCGCACAGGTCCGTGTGCCTGATTCCTGTTTCATCACGCTGTTTCGCAAAGTAAGGAACGCTTGCTGTCGGTTTGCTCAAAGCTTTGTTGACCGCCTTGCAGCGCGGTATGGCCCCATTGTCCGGGGCAACTATAGTCGCATCGGTCAATTGGTGCTTCCTGATTGCGTTAGCAAAGATCTCTGCTGGGAAAGTTGAGATCAACGGGACAGGAAACAACTGCTTGTCACGCTCGCTGTGAACGTCAATTGTAACTACCTCATCCACCCCCGAAGTTCGTAGGAAAGAACCGACCCAGGCGGCCGCGAGACTCTGGCCTGGTTTGTCCTTGTCCTGGCGGCTATAAGCGAGATATGGAAGGAATGCGGTTACCCTCTCAGAGCCCTCTTTTTTCAACGTGTGAGCCAACAAGGCGAGGGACAAGAGTCGTTCATCGGGAGGAGCAATCGAACCGAGGACCACACAATGTGCCAATCGAACCGGCGTCCGGATGCTGGCGAACAGCTCACCATTTTTGAATCGGTTTATTTCAAAGTTTCCTTTGTCGGCAACTCGCCCCAGCGGCTCAATCAAATGCTCATAATCGGAAAAAGTAAAAGCAATCATTTTTGTGCCGCTCCAGCGAATCTTAGAGAGGCTGCTAGCTTGGTCCTAATACCGTCCGTAACAATGTCGATCGGATCGAGGCATGCACGATCTGGCCTCTATTTTGGTCGTCGCTTTTCAGTCCGAAGCCCTGACGCCTTCTCGCGAGGCCAAGCCTTTTCGACGATCCGATCGCAGCCATTCTAAGAACTTCTGTCGATACGAGATGTGTCCTGGATCACAACTGCGCGTGAGGGCAGTCATCCGCTGAATTTACCAACTGCGATTGTGACCTTGGCAGCCGAGATCACATCGGGATCCCGGATTCGCTCTTGGCTTTGTTCGACGTCCGCGGCCCGCAGGAATGCGATGCGGGCGCCGCGGATGCCATACTGGGTCTTCAGCCGCAGATGAAAGCCGAGACGATCTACTGCCGTCATCGTTGCTTCCTCTGACTCAACGCCAGCAAATTCCCGGGCAAGCAAGACGAGCGCATCCTTGTGGTCGGTGTTCATGTGCTGAATGATTTCGGCCATTGAGTCAGCCAGAGGGTCGGGTTGGCTGCGGTCATATTCGGAGGCGGATACCCAGCCCATCACTCCGAAGCCGCCCACGTAATAAACGTCCAGCACATCCATGCGATAGAAGGAAAAGTCTTCAAAATCTACCCAATACTTGCTGTTGGCACCACCGGTTGGACCAGTGACGAGACGGCTGAGGCAGGCTAGAGGTACTTGTGCCGAAAACCTCGTTTCAACCTTTCAACCCGCCTCCGCCGGCACTCAAAACATTCCGTTTACAAGCGCGAGAGTCGTTCACTGAAGCTGTACCAAAACTTACACTCTTAGGCACACAGTGAAGCGGTCTAACACGCCGCGAACGACTGGAGACATCCTTACGCAACCGATCGCGCGAGGCATTCATGCGGACGGCGTGGTCGTAAAGCCGCTTTCGGATGCATCGTTGTGCTTTGAAACATGCGTGATCATGAGAGCCGATAACGACTCGCGGCTCGTAAACGAATATGTTCGCATGTTCCTCCGCAAGTATTCGCCCCAACGCCGGCCACCAACGCCAACGGAATTGTCGCTATCGGCCCGAGTTGTCCGCTTGAAGAGGGCAATCGGTCCGTCGCGCGGTTGACAAGTCCTACCTTACACCGCAAGGCACGGTCGGGCCAGGCGGAGACTGTGACGTTTCACGGTCAAAGCTCCAGTTACCAGCGCGCTTCTCTTCGCGGAGAAACTTCAAAAGTGCCAAGGTGATTGCGAGGGCGATCGGGCCGATGAATACTCCCAAGCCGCCGAAAGCTTTCAATCCTCCCAGCAATGCAAAGAAAACATATAGTGTCGAGAGCTTCGTGCGGCTTCCGATCAGATGTGGGCGCAATAAATTGTCCACTGGGTGGACAATGGCCAGTCCCCAGGCAAGGAGAATGAGACCTTTGATCCAGTGCCCCCCGAACATGAGCATCGAGATTGCGGGTAGAACAACAATCCCTGTTCCAAGCAGTCGCAGAGGCAACCGGGTTGCACACCGAAATCGGTAAGATTGGCAAAGCACTGACCTGTGGATGCCACCTAGCGAATAGCGTTATCAACGCTTTTTTCAGCAGGTGCCCACGATCACATCAGACCGGCCGGTGCTACGCACGTAAGAAACCCGCAGTCTGCTATCCGGCACATGGGCGCAGCAAACCAACCACCACATTGCGGCGCAAGCGACGGCAAAGCCGCACTTGTTCGCCTGTCCGTTAGCTGTCCAATAAGGATTCCCAACCGCTTCTTACAAAGCTTTTCGAGGGCCACCCGCGTCTTGTAAGTGGTTGTAATTCCTATTCCCTGTGGGCTCATAACCCAAAGGTCGGTGGTTCAAATCCACCCCCCGCAACCAACTCCATCAGTCACTTAGAGGGATTCACCGATTTCCATCTGGGTCAAATAAGGGTCACAAACAGCCGTTACTGCACCGAAGTCGCCATCGTTGGGCACTCGACCCAAACATCTTTCTCCGGTTTCCAGCCTTCCTGTGCTGCTCTCCGCTTCACAAAGGCCACCAAGCGCCGTTGCAGATCTCGCTTGGCTTCCATTTGCGGTGCGCCATACACCTGGGAGGTGGTGGCGATGTTTTCGTGCCGAAGCAGAGTCTTCACTTCTTCGAGGGTAAACCCGGCTTCCTTGCCCCAGGCGCTCACGGTGTGCCGAAAACTGTGCCAGCCAATTTTCGGAAGACCCGCTTTGACTGCTACCGGCTGCACGTAATCCTTCAGCACCTGGCAAGACCACAGCGGCCGGCTTCCCTTGTTGTACGGCGAAGCGAACACCCAATCTTGCGGTTGGTTGTATGGAGTGATCGAGCGCCATTGTTCCAGAAGTTCAACAAGGTCATCCGGCAATGACAAGTCTGTCCGGGAAGCCTCAGGTTTTCAGCGGCGTGATCCGGCCTTGTACGAAGCCCCGCCGGAACCGCACAACACGAGACTCCGTGTCCAAGTCCTGCCACTGCAAACCAAAAGCTTCGCTTACTCGCGGCCCCAGCCATCCAGCTAAAGCCACCGCAACTCGCTCCCGCGTCTGGAACCGAGGGAGGAGGTAAAGGAACTGTGCTGCAGTCAGCTGCACAGGTCGTTTTCTTCGCTTAGTTGAACCGCGGGGGAGTTCGACCCGCTTTTCAGCCATCGGATTCTGTTCCAAATAGCCTGTGGCTGGCGAATTGCTATTTCGCCCATGATTACTCAGGATTTCCCGTCCTGCTACCATTCTTCGATGCGCAATCTGGCCGTTCTTTTCATCCACTTGCTCGCCACCCTGGCTCGGTTGCTCGGTCCTGGCGGCGTCCGTTCCATCGTCGCGGAGACGCTTCTCCTCAAACACCAGCTCCTGATCCTGAATCGCTCCCGAAAACGATCGCCGAATCTATCCGCGTCGGACCGCATCTTCGCCGGCTGGCTGGCGCTCTGGGTGCGTCCAACTCGTCTGCTCCGTTCCGCAATTGCACTGAAACCCTCGACACTGTTAGGACTTCACAAAGCCTTGAGCAACCAAAAGTACCGCATGCTGTTCTCCCCGAATCGCCGTCGCAAGCCCGGTCCGAAAGGACCGAGCGCAGAACTCATTCATGCGGTCGTCGAAACGAAGCAGCGTAATCCCAACTGGGGCTGCCCGCGAATCGCACAACAGATGGCCTCGGCGTTCCACATCCCAATCGACAAAGACGTGGTTCGCAGGATTCTCGCCCATCACTACCGGCCAGCTCAGCCCTCCGGTGGTCCCTCCTGGCTGACGTTCCTGGGCCACATGAAAGACAGCCTCTGGAGCATGGATCTGTTCCGGTGCGAGTCGGCCACCTTGCGGACCCACTGGGTCCTGGTCGTCATGGATCAATATACGCGCCGGATCCTTGGCTTCGGTGTCCATGCCGGCACGGTCGACGGTGTCGCACTCTGTCGGATGTTCAACCGCGCCCTTCGAGGGCATCGCTGGTTGCCGAAGTATTTGAGCTGCGACCATGATCCGCTCTATCGGTTCCACCAGTGGCAAGCCAACTTGCGGATTCTGGAGGTGACAGAAATCAAGTCCATCCCCTACGTTCCCCTGTCTCATCCGTTCGTGGAAAGGTTAATCGGCACGCTTCGACGCGAGTATTTAGATCACATGTTGTTCTGGACGACGGCAGATCTGGAAAACAAGCTGCTTGATTTCAGGAGCTACTTCAACCACCATCGCACGCATACCTCGCGGGAAGGGCGACCGCCGGATCCGCCCGGGTCACAACCAGCAGCCAATCTCAGCTCGTTTCGATGGCAACCCCACTGTCGGGCCCTGTATCAGACGCCGGTGGCTGCCTGATTTGTCAGAGACGCGCTGGCTGCGATCTTCGGTCAACCTCGAGAAAACTTCCATTCCAATTCCAAGACATCATTCAGCGTTTCCCCATCGCAGAGCATTGCTCGGTTGCGATCGTTTCCCTGCCACCGGTGCATCCCGAAAATGCGACTCAGCTCACTCTCGCAAGGCGATCACCGTTAAAATCAGCTCCCCCGTAACAATTCGCCAGACACACGCGTGTCGCGCGCGCGATACACTTCACCCATGCCACCCGCGCCCAGTGGAGAGACAATCTCATACGGCCCGAGTTTGGTGCCAGAGGTGAGGGCCATCCGCGCGCCATTATAGTCCCAGGGAAAAGCGTCGCTCACTTGGGGCAAGCGGGGTAGTGTCTGAAATGTCAGGCATTACCTACAGCGGGCGAGCGCGAGCCACCACCAGATAACTCCCGGTTTGTGGAGATAATGTCGGGTTATCGCGTACCAGTTGCTCTATGCGTTCTTCAATCTGGCTACGATCCTCATCGGCGAGTTCCTGAACTGAGCCCGTTCCGCATTCGCTGGCCGCTGTTTACCTCTGGCCCACTCACGCATTGCCGGATCATCATGTTTGCGATTCGCGTTGATTCCAGCCTGCTGACTGTTCATCCGTGCTCGTGCTTCATCGAGTTTCGCCCTTAGAGTGTCGTCCATATCGCTGCCGTTTTCAGTTCGTTAGATTCAACGCAGCACTCCCCAAGTTCGTGGGCTCTGCGATCCACGTCTTCTGCCGACTGGGACTCGACCGATCACAAACACAAGTTGCTAACGGTTGGCTTTCTGCTGCGGGCAGGCACCCTCCCCCCGGCTCCTACTTGGCGGCAGTCACCGACTTCACCGAAATCGTATCCCCGTTGGCTGTCCCCGTAACTTTGGCCTGCTCCCAAACCAGACCGTTCAGTTTGTCTAGCGCGGCTTGATCCGAGGTATCAAGGGTATAAACCTTGTCGCCAACTACCAAAGCGTACTTAGCGCCTTTCTGCACGCAGACACGAACGCAGGCTGCGGGGGCGATCCCCCCTCCGTGTGTTTAGCGCCGCACATGGCATCGCTTACCTTTCCGGTAAAGGTTTGGGTGTTGCCCGCGGCCACCCCGGCACAACAGCCAATCCGGCACACAGCACCACCGTCGCTATCCAAACTTGCAACATCCGCAAACGAGACATAAATCCTCCTCCGTTTTCCGCTCTTGCGATTGGGGAGAGGCTTATCCCACAGGCCCCTTTCTCATCTATGGTTCCGAGAACGGTGAAGCGTAGCGCGGGGCGCAGGGCGCAGTCCGTGCAATATTGCACACTTTGAGGCGGCCGTGGACGCGGCACAACTGCTTAAGCCAGCGTTCTACCGCGACAGTTCGGACATCCCGGATCTCCAAATGGCCCCAGTACGGTCGTATCCATCGCTTGAATTTCGGCGCATTCGATCCAAAAACGGGGCCGTGACCTCCGTTCGGCCGATGATCGCGGGATGGCGCTACGCAACTCGAATGCGAGCGTGACGGGATACAGCGGATCGATGGATCGATGTCGCCGAACACGATCAACGTGCGAGCCGTAATGGTTCCGAGCAATGGAGGCGTGAAGTTTACGTCATCGTGTGTCGCGTTTGTAACGTCGCCATTGCACCAACAAACCCAGCCAAACAGCGATCCTGTGGCGGGGAGCCATTAAGCTTTCAGGTTACCAAATTCACACACAGTGATGCCTTCTTGCGTCTTCCGCCATGACAGGAATGCAGAGGTCGGGCACGTGACTTTAAGGATTACTTTGGTGTTGGCGGCCGCCCAAACGAATTCTGAGGAAGATAGAAAGCGAGCTAAGATCACAGCGAGGTTGGAATGGGCAGAATGGGAAGCAGCGAGGCGTTTTCTGTGAGAGCCTTCGCCATTATCATGGCGCTGGTCCTGTCTTTGGGCTGGCCAAGCGAGACCGCGGCCTACGCCGTCCTTGCGCATGAAGCGATCATTGACAGCGTGTGGGACACCAACATACGCCCATTACTGTTGAAGCGTTTCCTGGTGCGACGGCAGAAGAAATCAAAGAAGCGCACGGCTATGCGTACGGCGGGGCCATTATCCAGGACATGGGTTATTACCCGCACGGAAGTTTTTTCTTCAGCGATTTGACGCACTATGTGCGGAGCGGAGACTTTGTCCTGGCGCTTCTCCGCGATTCCAAGGACCTTGACGGCTACGCGTTTGCGCTTGGGGCACTCGCTCATTACGCCGCGGACAACAACGGTCACCCTATCGGCACGAATCGCGCGGTCCCGCTCCTGTATCCCAAGTTGAAGAAGAAATACGGTGACTCGGTTACGTATGAAGAAGACCGGCTGGCGCACGTAAAGACGGAATTTGGATTCGACGTTCTGGAAGTAGCGCATGGACGTTACGCTCCGGATAGTTACCACGACTTCATCGGCTTTGGGGTTTCGGTTCCTCTACTGGAACAAGCCTTTCAGGAAACTTACGGTTTGGATCTGAAAATCGTTCTTTCTGACGAAGACAAGGTGCTCGGTTCGTACCGTCACGCTGTCAGCCAGCTTCTTCCCAAGGCGACGCGCATTGCCTGGAGCCTGAAGAAAGACGAGATCCTGAAGGATCAGCCCAGCATGACGAGAAAGAAGTTTCTCTATAATCTTTCTCGCGCGAGTTACCAAAAGAACTGGGGAAAGAACTATCAGCCGCCCACCTTTTGGGAAAGATTTCTCGCCTTCCTTACTCGGATTCTCCCAAAGATCGGTCCCTTAAGAGTACTACAGCTCAAAACACCTACGCCTGCGACGGAACGACTATTCGAAGCGAGCTTCAACGCGACTCTGGATCGCTACCGAGAGCTGCTCAGCCAGGTAGGCACCGGCCAGCCGGACCTGCCCAACGACAATTTTGACACCGGTGAAATAACGGGTCCGGGGAAATATCGCCTCAACGATGAGACGCATGCAAAATTGCTCGACGCGCTGGCAAAGCAGAATTTCAGTGGTGCTTCGCCGGCGGTTCGGGCCGAACTTCTGGAATTCTTTGGGCATCCGGATGCTCCTTATGCGACCAAGCAAAAGCCAAAAGACTGGGCGAAAGTTCAGGCCGAACTTGAACAATTGAAGAAGGCGGCTCCGGCCGTGGTTACGGGAGAGACGGACTAACCTTCTTCTTCGGACCACTTTTCGAATAACCTCCGTTCGTCGAATTTGTTTTTCTAAGCAGTGAAGCCGGGCCAGAAGTCGCGAGTTATTCCTGAGGGTTTGAGTTCATGAGTCATACTTTGCTCTCGGCCGGTGCCGGGCGCCTCTCTCTGTGGTTGGGCGGTGCCGCGCTCGCATTTGGGATGTTCGTCCGTATTACACGGGAGTTGATCGAAGGAGACGTCGGTGCCATGGATAGCGCGATCCTGCTTGCTGTGGCGAAAAAGCGTACACCATGGCTTACAACCACGGCCGTGGACGTGACAGCTCTGGGATCGATCACCTTGGTGGTTTTGTTCTCCGTCTTCACTCTCGTGGTGTTGCTTGTGTTGCGCGATCGGCTGGGCGCCCTCCAGTTGCTCACGGCTTCGGTGGGAGCAGGAATATTGACGCTCGTAACGAAGGACCTCATCGAAAGGATTCGCCCAGCGGAGGCCCAGCAACTCATCGTAGTGTCGGGCTTCTCATACCCGAGCGGACATTCGGTTTCGACCTCCGCGCTTTACCTGACGATCGCGATCATCGCGGGGCGTTATGTACAGCACTCGGGCGCGAGAGCAGCAATTTTTCTGGCCGTGTCGGTGGTGCTTATCATGATTGGCGCCTCACGCGTGTACCTTGGCGTTCATTATGCGACGGACGTCGTGAGCGGCATCGCACTCGGAGCGGCGTGGGCGCTACTGCTCGGCGGATCCTTCACACTCGTTGGTCATCGTAGCTCGTCTTGAGCTCTTGTAGCAGGAGTTCTGCCCCTCAAGGACTTGGAAAATCCTGACCGCCGCCTACGTAGCATTGTCAGCTACTCGACTTTGCTACCAAATCCGCCTGACGGTCATCCATGAACAGGGCCACTATTTCGGGATGGATGAGAACCAACTGAAGGATGTTTAGCTCACCTCGCTGGGATCGGAGGCTGTGGCGGATGAGCAATCCTGCACAGTATTGCCATTGCGAATGCGGAATACTGTTGGGTGCAGTGGTGCAGTCTCATAGAATGTCTGGGTTAATTGTTGACGAGATGATTCCGTGCTTTGGTCATCTCAGTCGGGCGCAAGCTCATTTTGAGAGGAGACATATGAAAATCAAGCTGCTTCTGTGTGTGATTCTTGCTGGATGTACGTTTGGATTTGCCAAGGAAAAGGCGGATGTAAGGGATGTGACCGGGTGCCTGTCGAAGGGGGATAGCGCCAAAGAGTTCCTGCTAACCGGAAACGACGGGAGCACTTGGGAAGTGCGGAGCAGTAAAGTGGCTCTCGCCGAGCATGTAGGTCACACCGTGACTGCGACCGGAGTCGTCTCCAATGCAACCGCGCACAACGTGAAGGAAGACGCGAAAGATGCTGCGAAGGATAGCGGCATGACGAAGACTAATACTGAGCACGGACATTTGACGGTCACGGAAGTGAAGATGGTCAGTGACTCGTGTAAGTAACTGATCAGTCGAGCGAGACGAACGAGGGCCGGAGAGATTGTCTCATCTAGCATCTTTCTGCCGCACCCGTAGGGGTGAGGGTGGGCGGGCGACATGGAAGGGGCATCTAGCGGGTTTTCTTTTTTTGTGGCATGATTCTGAACGTACATATACGTACAGACAAGATGCGCTACAGAAAGGAGACCCCTTATGTCTGACGATCTCGCCACCTTGGAGACCCAAAGATCCGAGCTCCTGGAGGAGTTCCTCCGCTTGGGTGATCTGCGACCTGGCTCCATTACCGCCGTGACCCGACGCTGCGGCAAGCCCTCCTGCCACTGCGCCAAACACAACGACCCGGGACATGACCCGCAATTTCGCCTCACTCGCCGCGTGTCCGGCAAGACGGTGACAGAAACCTTTCCCAATCCCACCGCGCTGCGCAAGGCACAGCAAGAAGTCGCCGAGTTTCACCGTTTCCAGAAGCTCAGCCAGGACCTGGTCGCCCTCAACGACAAGATCTGTCGACTCCGCCCGGTTGAGCAGCATCGGGGTGGCTGGAGCGAGCAGGAAAAAAAACGGCTGCTGCGATCCATCAAGAGGTGGCGCGGGAAGTAAATCAACTGCTCGGCCATGTCTTTGCACAACGCCGTAAGGACCGCCGGACCGATCTGGAAGCGGTAGAGTCGGCCTTGCGAACTGCTCTCCACCAAGCGGGCGCCACCGCCTTAAGCGAACTGCTGCAATTCGACACCCCAGCGGGGGATCAGCGTCAGCTGCCGTGCCGATGTGGCCATCACGCCCAATACCAGGAAATCCGCTCCAAACCCATCTTAACCATCGTAGGTCGGGTGCGCATTGCCCGCCCCTACTACTTATGCTCCCAATGTCACGTCGGTCAGTTTCCGGTGGATGTCGAACTGGACATCGAAAATACGGAGTTTTCTCCCGGAGTGCGCCGCATGCATGCTCTGGTGGGCCAAGAGGCTCCGTTCGATCACGGTCGCGAGCAGATGCAGCTCCTGGCCGGTTTGGAGGTGACCACTAAATCCGTGGAGCGTATCGCCGAGGCCATCGGAGGCGATATCGCCCAGCGCGAGCAAGCAGAGATCCAGAAAGCCATGCAGTTGGATCTACCCGTCCTGGTCGGCCAGCCGATTCCCATCCTGTATGTGCAAATGGACGGGACCGGAGTTCCCGTCGTGAAGAAAGAGACGGTGGGCCGGCAAGGCAAGACCGAGGGCCAACCCGCTCATACACGGGAGGTCAAGTTGGGATGTGTGTTCACGCAAACTACCTGGGACGAGAAAGGCTTCGCCATCCGCGATCCGGATTCCACCACCTACACCGGGGCCATCGAAACGGCAGAACAGTTTGGCAAGCGCATCTATCTGGAAGCGCTAAAACGAGGTTGGAGCCGCGCCAAGGCCCCGGATCGGGTCCGGGGCAGGGCTCGTTTTCTGCGTCGGGTGCGTAATCAGGCGGTGGCGGTTCGAAACTTCTTCTCCCTGATTTCTTCTTTCGCGCGGAGCCAGTCGTCTAGCTCGTGACCGTCTTCTCGGCTCTGTTTCTCGTACAGTTCGTATGCGCGTAGGCGGATCTGGTCTTCGAGTTCGAGCTGTTGTGGTTCGTCTGTCACGGTCGCCGGCAGTTTCTTCGGGGGGTTTTCATTCATGGAGGAAACTCCTTCGAGGCAAACGTACGCCCGGTGAAAGAATAGAGTCAATTACCCAAGATTGGTGCAGTGAAGAATGGATATCCACGCCGCCATCGGGGTCAGCCCTGAATCTATTACACCAGTTCTCCGGCTCGATCGGATCCTTCACGATCTCGCAGCCACCAACGTGCCAGCCGCCCAGCGACCCGCGGATGAAGTGCGCACACTCGCCGCAGATATCCTTGCCCCTCGCGGGGTGCTCGAACCCGACCTCCGCGTGCGTGTACTTGTCCTTTTCCTGCCGCTCCGACGCCATTTTAACCTTCAGTCGTGGATCGTCGATGCAATACACGTGAGAAGGCGCAGTACCCATAGAGCCTCCTGTTGCGGTTCTATTCTATGCCTTCAGAGTTGTTCGCGCACGGCGTAGCCGAGGTCGTGGAGGACACGATATGAAACATCGCATTGTTCACGCGCTGCAGAAATACGTGCTCAACCCGCCAATTAAGCTTCCCTTTGCCATCGGCGTCGTGCCGCCCGGATATGCGCTCCTCGAAACGATTGGTCGCACGACCGGAAAGCCGCGCCAGACTCCGGTGGGCGCACGCGTCGGCAATCGGTTATGGATCGTGGCAGGGCACGGCATGAAGGCAGGATACGTCCGCAATCTCCTGCGTCCTCTGTTACAATCCCCGTCCGAGGAGGAACCAACATTGGCGAACTTACCTGGGATTCTGAAGCAGTTGAAAAAGGAACGTGCTCAAGTCGAGCGACAGTTGTGGGGTCTTGATGCTGCCATCAGAGCATTTGCCAGCGTCTACAGCGGAGGAAAGCCGATAAGCAAACGGCGCGAGATCTCAGCCAAAGGCCGCGCCCGCATCGCTGCCGCTCAGAGAGCACGGTGGGCGAAAGTTAAGGGACAGCACAAGGTCGTTTCAATTGCGAAGCCCAAGCGGACGATGTCAGCATCGGCTCGTCGCAAGATTGCACCGGCGCAACGGGCGAGGTGGGCAAAGGTGAGGCAGCAAAAGAAGACCGCATGAACTTGCCCAGCTCCTGTCGAGCCTCCAGAGGAACCGCTTACAAAGCCCACCTGGATCTCACGAGAGCGAATCAGGGAGAGTGAGCGGCTCCCCGTTTTTTGAGACTCTAGTCCGGCCCTTGGCGCATCTGACAGTTGCTTCCTAAAGCGCGCAAAGCATACATCGCGTCCTCCAGAGCCTCTTTCTCTTCGCCGTTGTCGTCGGCAGCCTGAAACAACTCGCGCGCTCTTAGCACAACTGCCTTCTCTGCTTCTGCAATGCGCTCCAGTAGTTTGCTCTTACCAACCTCAGCGAGTGCAGCTTTGTAAAGCGCTCTCCAATATCTGCTGTCCGGAGACTTGCAAATACCAGTACTCATAATGCGTCTCCTGCTAATTTAGCAGACTGACGAGGTAAAGGCGGCCTGAACGGCGAACCGTTCGTTTTCTGAACAAACTGACCCGCCCCACAGCGGCACCCCGAAACGAAAGCCGCCTCCCATTTCTCTCAGGCCTTGCCGCGAACCTTGGCTTCGAGGGTCTTCTCGCCGCCAACATTCACCTTGATCTGTTTGGGCTTGGCTTCTGCCTTCTTGGCGAGCTTGATCTTCAGCACGCCCTGGCTATAGTCCGCGCTCACTTGCCCTGGGTCCACGGAGCTGGGCAGAGTGAACGAGCGGGTAAAGCTTCCGTACTGCCGCTCGATGCGACGGTAGTTTTCTTCCTTCTCATCCTTCTCGATCTTGCGCTCGCCGTGGACGGTAAGCGTATTGTTCTCGATACGGACATCGATGTCCTTCTCATCAATCCCCGGAACTTCGATCTTCAGCGTGATGTTGTGTTCATCTTCGTAGGTGTCCACTGCCGGTGCGAAGCTGGTGGTTGTCAACGCCTCTTCCGGGCCTTCGGGGCCATACGACTCACGGAAAAGACGATTCATGCGGTTCAGGCGGTCTTGCATGGCGGAAAACTCACGGAGAGGCTCCAAACGGGTCAACAGTGTCATAACGCAATTCCTCCTTCAGAGGGAAGCTAAGAGGAAAAACTTCAGATGGGCTGACTTAGTTCAGAGAACCTGAAATGAGTAAGAAGAGGTAGCTTGCTCAATAACAATACTAAGCTTGTGCGCTACTGTTGTCAAACACTTCTCCGAATGCTGGATCTGCTCTGTGGCCTTAGATGGATGCCGCGATAAGGCATATGATCGTAATCATGATAGATGCTAACCGTGTGGTCAAGGGGAGCGCGAGGTTCTCCGCGAGCGTCATAGAACTGAAGAGCGCGCCCGACTGAAAGAGCACGCCAAAGGGAGGCATGCCCTCGTAGCGATGCGGCGCTCCAACGCCATCGATGTCGATACGACCGGCCTGGGGCTCTTCGAGTCCGATCAAGTATCGCAGCAGCGAACTCTTGCCGCACCCTGATCCGCCGAGGATAGTGAAGACCGTTCCGCGCTCGACTTGGAAGGTGACGTGCTCCATGAGAACTCGTGCTCCCCAACCGATGCGCACATCGTCAACGGTGATGTGCAGCTTTGATAGCGGCATGTTCAGATGCCCATGAGCGCTAAGAAGAACGTAAACACGGCGCTGATCACAATCACACCAAAAATGGCCAACACCACGGCGGTCGTCGTCCGGGCGCCGACAGCGGCGGCGCCGCCCCGTGCGAGCAGCCCCTGACCACATGCGATCAATCCGATCGCGAGCCCCAGAAACGGACTCTTGATGAGGCCCGCCACTAAGTGGTCGGGGGTGATTGCGTACATGGTCGCCTGGACATAGGCGTGCGCCGTCATGTGCGTGATGAAAACCGTGGCCCCCAGACCGCCGATGAGGGCCAGAGCGTCGCCCACCCAGGTCAAGAGCGGCACCGTGGCGGCGAGTGCGAGACATCGTGGCACGACCAACCATCTTACCGGGTCGAACCCCATGGACCGCAAGGCGTCTATTTCTTCCGATACCTTCATCGTGGCGAGCTCGGACGCGAGACCAGCGCCCGATCGCCCGGCCACGACGATCGCGGTGACCAGCGGTCCGAGCTCCCGGAAGTGCGCGACAACCACCAGCTCGGGAACATAGGCGACCGCCCCAAAGCGCCCGAGCTGCGAGACGCCGAGAAACCCGATGATGACGCCGACGAGCAAGTTGGCGGCGCTAGTGACCGGTAGCGCGTCCGCGCCGATCTCTTGAATCAGCCTCGGCAACGAACGCCAATCGACCGAGCTCGGCTTGGCGGCCGCTTTCGGCAGCGCGGCGGCATCGCGACCGATGAAATTAAGCGCCTCGTATGCCTTGCTAGGCAACTGAGCTGCAAGTGCACCAATCCGAGCCAGAGGACTCGTCGCGGGTGTCTGAGGCGCTGGGCGGTCCCCCCTGCGCTCGCGATACAGCGCGATTAAGCGCGCCGCTTTGGGGTTTTGGCCTTCAACCACGCACGCGCGGCACCCACCCGCGTCCAGCCGATCGAGAAGGCGTGCCAGCAAGACTGCGCCGGCGCCGTCGATGTGTTCGAGCTGCGCTAGGTGCACATCGACCGAGCGACACCCACTCAGACGGGCTTCGGCGCTCTCGACTGCCCTGGCCGCCGCCGTCGCATGGGCCAAGTCGAACGGACCGGTCGGTACGATACTCGCACGGTCTCCTTCTCGGTCGGCTCGGACGGCAACACTCATTGCGCAGATCTCAGGGTCCCTGGCAGCTTGAAGTCGTGAATGATTCCCATATGGTGCGTTGGGGGACCTCCTTGGAAGCCAGTTAGGGAGCTCCTGGCATTCCTTGGCATGCTCTATTCCTACCGAGAGCTATGGTTTATTCAGCTCGTCGTCCTTGTAGTACTTAGTACCCTCTTGCCAGCCTTCACCACCTGGCTGCGTGGCCGACAATAACCCTGGGCAAATCCACGAGATGGCATGCCCGTCCGCCGTCTCCCCTACGCACACCTGCACCGCACAGTTTTTGTGGCTCCGCGCTTCGCGATCAGGAGCTATGATTTTTGGTTGAGGTCGTCGTCCTTGTAGTACTTCGTACCCTGCAGGGTCAACTGGAGGGCAAGACCATTCTTGGTAATCTGGTAGACCCAAACGCCCGGGGCAACCTCGACCGCTCCCGAGTAGGCTGCGCCCTTCTCTCCAGCCTTCGCGGCAGCATCAGTTTGTGCTGAACCCGACCAGCCAGAATCGAGGAATTGGGCCAACGCTTTATCGTTCTCGAACACGAAGATCACCCGATAGTCCTTCACTCCTATACCCAGACCGGCGCCACCCGAAATCATCTTCATGAAAGTTTCCTGCTTGGTGTTGGAGTTGACGGCGACTCCGGCGCCACGCGCCGTGCTCAACAGCAACAGGTTCGTCCCCATGTTATTGAAAACGGCATATCCGGCAGATTTTTGGATAGCCGCCTGAGCTGTGGGTTCCATCTTGTACAAGTCTTGCAGAGTTTGAGCTGCCATCTTGCGAGTCTTTTCCCGTTTCTTGTCGGGTGAATCCCCAGCACTGGCCAAACCACTAGCCAACAAGATCGCTGCAAGGCTTGAAGCGATTATTCTGAACCTCATTGGGATGCCCTCCTTATCGTTGTGGAGCTGGTTGCGGAACGTCACGATGCCAGGTCTGCCTGTCAGCGTTCCCACTAAGTGAAACAGGACATAAGCACGTTTTTCGACTATCAGGATTGCCAGTTGTTTCCGTAAGACGGTGCAGCACTCAGGTCACGGGCGTGGGTTAACTGCGGAGTGAAAGTTCCTACCTGTTGACGATCAGGCGGAGGATGTCAAGAAAAAATTTTCCCCCTCGAGACCTGCATGCGGGCCGTACGGCCTAAGCCTTCTCCCGCCGTCCTGCGGCTGCTTTTCCCCGCAGGCATTCCCGAGGTCTCCCGGTTCTCGTGCATGAAGTTTCTAGGCGTGTCTGGGGTCTTCGACTACGCCGGACTGCGCAGGAACTCGCGTACTCGCTCCTGTTCATGTGGCCTTCCGCGCATTACAAAGACGTCGGCGTCCGGATTGCATCTTTTCGAAGCTCCATTGCCCACCCCGCCTATTCCCCTGTCTACGCTTCGCTGACGCCCTCGCGGGAATCAGCGCAAGACTCAGGGCCGAGCGGATCGCTAGTCCTTTCTCGTAGGTCGTAATGACGATTTTTCGAAACAACCGAGCTGCGGCTGTCAGACGGTCTTCCGCTAGGCATGGCTCGTCTCACAGTATGCCGTGACCAAGAAGGTCGGCAGCCTGATTCACCGGATTGAAGTCGTTCCATGCAGCGCTAGTTCGGCTTCCTCTTCCCCAAGATGCCGCCTAAGCCCGTCTTGCCGCCGGTCTTTCCAGAGACAGTTTTCTGTAGCGCCCCCTTTGCAGCGTTACCGGCCATACTTCCTACATCCGGAACAAACTTTGGGCTTGATGTCGTCCCTTGAATCATGAAGGACACACCTCCCCTGTCGCCGCCCCGGCCCGTTCTCTGCGCCCGTGCTTCGGCCCGTTCGCTCTGCAGGTCGGCAGTCATGCGGAAATCGAGCGCTCCGGCCGGGCTGATCGTGCCGGCTCCGGTCACCACGCCCAGGGACGGTATCGTCACATTGATGGCGTCGGCCCTTGTCATCTCAGGAGCGATGCGTGCATTCAAACTGGCATTCTGAATGGTTGTGTCGGGACTCGAGGGAGCCTTTCCACTAAAGGCTGATAAAGCTCCTAATTTCGAACCCATATCGAAACCGGCCAGCTTCGTGTTGGACATTCGCACGGGGCCGGCGATCACCAGTCTGTCGAGCGGACCGCTGATTGCCAAGTCGGCCGATAGTGTTCCTCCTTTCAACTTCGATCCTGAGGGAAGCACTACGCCAAGGGCTGGCAGCATCGCTTCCAGTTCATCGACCGGCATGTCTGGGGCGCTGAGCTTCAGGTTCATCACTTGCGTTTCACCCTGGGTCTGAAATCCGCCCGTGAGTCGGGCGACGGCCTTGCCGATCGCGATGTCGCCTTGGGTGATGGTCCCGGCCTCCCGGTCGAGGTCTGTGTTCATCGCGTATTTGATGGTCACAGCTTTGGGAGCTGGAGAACCTTTCGGTGAGAGCTTTAGCTTTTCGCAGGTGATGGCTCCAGCTGCCTTGGCCTGGCTGCCGTTTGAGTTCACGGATCCATCAAAATCCGACCAAACCGCCAAAGCCACTGGCCGGATCGACGAAACCCGACGCCGCGATGTCCATGTCTTTCACCTTCATGGTTGCGTCAAAGGGAGTTTTGGCCGAGTCCTGCGGATTGATGGGTCCCGCCTTGCCCGATACGTTGGCGCTGCCGCCCCCGGGCAGGTTGATCGTCAATTTAAACGGAAACTGCGAGGTGGAAGAGAAGTCCGTCATTTCGACATTGAGCTTGTCATACACCTGCGGCTTGGCCGTGGAGTTCGCTTTCCCGACAGTCAGTTTTCCATCTTTAATCTCCAACTTGGCGACGGAAAAGTCTGGGGGGACGCTCCCGACTTCGCGGGTTCAGGCGACTTCTTCGCACTCGTCCGCCAAGGCTCGAAAAATTCCACGTACCATTGGCCGATTTAAGCAAAGTGATCTGAGGCTCATCCAGCGACGATTCCGGTCACGTTCAACTGCTTGGAGAAGATAAGTGGCATCAATTCGACGCCGACTTTCAGCGATTTTGCGGTGATAAACGGTGACTTGCTGAAGGCAGGATCGTCGGCAATGCTCACGTCATCAACACCAACGCTGCCTCAAAGAATTGAGAGGCTCAACTCTCCAAGCGTCACTTGCCGTCCCAAAGCATTCGTCAATTCCGACTCGATTTTCGGGCGGAAGCTATTAACGTTGATTAGGAATGGGAGCGCGACCAATAGCACGAGAAAAACCGCAACCGTGATTCCCGCAACGCGAAACCAACGTTTCTTTATAACTGCTTGCAGGTGCTTCTGGAGGCCCGGCGCTCTGGAAATGGATCGAATCATCACAAGGAACCGCTGCTTCATGGATCCTTCCGCAGTCCCGGTTGGGTCGTTCTTTTTGTGGGTTGGGTCCGGCTTAGGAGGGGGAGAGGTCGAGCGGCCATGGCGCCTCCGATCAAAGCTTAAGAGGTACACGAGATTAACCCAACGGCAGGCCGCCAGCAAACTGCCAGAAGTGACAGGTCGATTAGTCGAACACTTCGCAATGTCCGTATTAAGGTCTGCCGCTACTGCCATCGATGCTCCACGCCCGCTTCGCAGCTTCGAAAGCTTCAATTCGGTTTCGACTGTTCAGTTGCCGGACTTACGCCGATTTCGTGCGATTTTCCTTCACGTCCCGAATCTACCGCAAGATAGCTGCTGCAAACAGATGGGATGAGTTCTGCATGGCGCACAGCGCCACAACGATCAATGAAAACGGGAGCGTTGGCAGTATGCTGTGCCAAGGCGTGT
The DNA here is from genome assembly GCA_963779255.1 of Terriglobia bacterium. GTDB lineage: Bacteria > Acidobacteriota > Terriglobia > Terriglobales > Acidobacteriaceae > JAIQFF01. The sequence continues at coordinate 86,775 of CAVZXU010000042.1, forward strand.
GGTCCAGAGGTCTTCGACCTTACTGGTGCTTAAGAGCCCGTGGATGAGTTTGACCCGGGACGCGCTTTGGCACAACGGACTGTAGCCTCCTCGTGAGGGGAGAGCACGCGAGGGAGATTCACCCTATCGGCGCGTCCTGGATCACACGTCAATGGAGGTGTAATCATGGACGTGCTGCATCCGAGATGTTGCGGTTTGGATGTACATAAGAGCTCGATTTCTGCTTGCATTTTGCTGCGGGAAGCGGGACGAGTGCAGAAGCAGCAGCGTCGTTTTGGTGCGATGACCCAAGACCTGCAGCGAGCTCGCCGAATGGCTACGGCAGTTCGGTGTGACTCATGTAGCGATGGAATCCAGCGGCGTTTACTGGAAGCCGGTTTGGAACATTCTGGAGAGACAATTCACGGTCGTTTTGGCGAATGCGCAGCACATCAAGAATGTGCCAGGTCGCAAGACCGACCAGAAGGATGCGGAATGGATTGCGCAGTTGCTGCAACATGGTCTTCTGCGGCCCAGCTATGTACCCTGCGAAATCATCCGCGATCTACGCGACCTGACGAGAATGCGGGCGAGTCTGTCCCAGGAAGCTTCGCGCATCAGTAGTCGAATTCAGAAAGTGCTTGAAGACGCAAACGTAAAACTGGCGAGCGTGGCGACCAACGCTCTCGGCAAGAGTGGACGGGCAATGCTGGAGGACATCATCGCCGGTGAAGATGATCCGGAGCACCTCGCCTCCCTCGCCCTGGGGCATCTGCGCAAGAAGATTCCGCAATTAAGACTTGCTCTAGAAGGAAAGATCCGTTCCCATCATCGCTTTTTGCTTCGGCGTTTACTGGATCAAATGCAGTTTGTGGAACACGAAATTGCATTGCTCGAAGAACGTCTGGAGGACATCGGGCGACAAAGGCCGGAGCTGTCGCAAGCGGTTGCTCGCTGGGACACGATTCCAGGGGTCGATCGAGTGGCCGCGTGGGCTCTTCTAGCCGGGGTAGGTGACAACATGGCCCAGTTTCCAACCGCTGAGCAGCTGGCCATCTTCCGGGCGCGAGCGGGCGCACACCACCAAGGCTACCGATCTGCGGAACTGCCGCTTCCATCTATCACATTTCGACAGCAGTCGCCAAGGACATCCGCGCCGACAGATCAAAGACTGGCTGTGGAAGTCAGAGCGCCGGGCTCCAGTCCAAGCTGCGCAACACCCTCTCCGCTATTTACAGGTTTGGACGCGTCGAGGGTCTGGTGCCGGCTTACTGTGATCCGGTGAAGGACGTGGGTGCGTCGGCGCTGACTAAATACGAAGCTGTGGACGTCGGCCCCAAAGAGGCTGTGGCGATCCTTGATGAGATCGAGCCACCACTGGTGCGCTGCCTTGTGATTCTGCTCTCAGTCACCGGGCTGCGCCCATCTGAGGCGCTGGCCCTAAAATGGTCGGACTTGGATTTCGAAGACGGTAACTTCGTTGTTGTGCGCGGTTTCGTGGACGGAATATCGGCGATCCGAAGTCCATCGCGAGCCGGAACCGGGTGGAGATGCACAAGTCGCTGGGCGCAGTGATGCTGGAGTGGCGCAAGCAAACCATGTACGCTGCCGATGACGATTTCATCTTCGCCTCGGAGCGCAAGAACGGCACGCAGCCGAGGCTGGGCAGCATGATCTTGACGGACTACATTCGCCCGGCAGCGACAAGGCGAAGGTGATCGACGCGTCGTGCCCAAGGTTCGGCCTGCACAACATGCGCCACGGCTTGGCACTTTCCTCGCGGAACCCGGCACGGACGTAAAGGTGATCCAGCGGATGCTACGCCGGACGGGCGCCCGGATGCTTCGCGCTATTTTCACCAGAAAGCAGGCGGGCGCAGGGGGCGATTCCTGAAGATGGGGAGCGGGTACAAAAACGGGTACAAAGAAAAAGCCCCACCAAGCGAAGGGGGGCATGAAATCTGGAGCGGGAGACGGGGGTCGAACCCGCGACTTCGACCTTGGCAAGGTCGCGCTCTACCACTGAGCTACTCCCGCTCGACCAATGTGATTATAAACAGGTGGCGAGATTGCAGCAATGACGGCGGACCGGCAACGACGCCCCTCGCCATCCCTGCCCCGGCACGAGCGGGACGCTCGCGCCCACATTTATCATGCTATTCCTTTTGCATGGCTTGCGCCGTGATGCGGTTGCGCACGTCCCAGAGTTCTTTGTAGAACAAGTGCTCCATACGCTGATGCAGGACTTCCACCGGCGTGCCCATGGTGCCCACCACTCCGCCGCCAATGATGCGCTGAGCCAGTTTGAGATGGTGGAAGCGGAACAGGTGGACGCGTTCATCAAAATCCAGCAGACGCTCGGCCACGTCGTGCAGGCCGAAGAATTCCGCGTGGCGGCGATAGAGTTCGTCCACGGTGAGGTTGAGCTTGGTCAACTGGGACTGAAAGGCTTCTCCCAGGCGGGGACCAATGTGCAGCAGCCCAAGGAAACCGGGGGAGTCGAGACCGCTGCCATGTCCGAGGCCGGCGCGAATCAGGTGGTAGTCGTAGGGCGTGATGGTCTCCAGTTCGTGCAGCATGGAGATGGGGTATTCCAGCATGTGATTGCCACGACGCAGGAGCTGGGAGGAGTTGAAAAAGTCCCCCTTCGGCGATCAGGACCCGGGCCCGTTCCAGTTCCCAGGCGACGCCTTTCAGCAGCAGCTCTGACGCCTGGTGCACGACCATGAAGGTCATCTCATCCGGATGCCGGAATTCTTCCGGGCCTTTCTGCAAGGCCAGCAGTTCATCGGTGTGCAGGTAGCGTTCGTAGTCCGAAGCTCCTTTGCCTGGCAGAATGGGTTTTCGCAGGTCATCCATGCTGCTATCGCTAGTTTCACTCAGGGCGTACGCCCCGGGCTGCATTCTTGCGCCGCTCCGCGGCTAAGTGCTGCACGGCTGTGAACTTCATGCCGCGAATTCAGACCTGTGACGAGTGGCCGGTCCACTGCGGGTCTTTTTCCGGCGCAACGATCTCGCCATCGCGCATATGAATGATGCGATCGCCGTAGCTGGCCGCTTCCGGGTTGTGGGTGATCATGAGCACGGTCTGGCCCAGTTCCCGGTTGGAATGCCGCAGCATGGCCAGCACGATTTCGGAGTTCTTGGAGTCCAGATTACCCGTCGGCTCGTCGGCCAGAACGATGGCCGGTTTGTTGATCAACGCGCGGGCCAGCGCCACCCGCTGCTGCTCGCCCCCGGAGAGTTCGGAAGGCCGATGAGGCAGGCGCTTCTCCAGTCCCAACAGTCCTACGATCTTGTTGAAGTATGTGGCATCGCGAACACCGTTCGTGCCGGCGATGTCCACCGCGATATCAATGTTCGATTGCGCATCCAGGGTAGGCAGCAGGTTGAATTTCTGAAACACGAATCCGATCTTGCGCTTGCGCAGCCGGGTACGCTCGGCGTCGGAGAGCTGCGCAAAGTCGTCTCCATCGATGACCACGTGCCCTGAATCGGCGCGAGTCAGTCCACCCAGCAGGTAGAAAAGCGTTGATTTGCCGCTGCCCGAAGGGCCTACAACGCTGACAAATTCTCCCTTTTGCACATTAAAGGAGATACCCCGGAGCGCGGGAACGTCAATTCTGCCCACGCGGTAAGTCTTGCGAAGTTCGACGGCTTCGATGAAGGCAGGCATCCAACTGATTGATATTACACGAAGGCCACGGTGCGCGGGATTTGCTTGGTCGAACGGGTGCCGTCGGCGTCCTGGCTTACTGGAGATGGGTTTCTGCTGAAATCAGGACCGCCGGTAATGGGAAACCTCTCGGCTGGACAACGCTTCAGGCAGCGCCGGCACGGTTGGCGGATTGTCCTGGAGACTGAGCGCGTTTAGGGCCGCGTTTGCGCACCAGCAACAGGCGAATGCGCTCCAGCAATTCCACCGGCGCATACATGCCTTTGGGCAGGAAGACATCCGCCCGGGTGTCGCGATCATAGATCCGCACTTTCCCGGAGAGCAAAATGGCGGGAGTTTGCGGCGACAGGTTCTTGATGGCATCGATGAGTTTGCTGCCATCCACGCCGGGCATCACCAGATCGGTGAGCACCAGATCGACGCCGCCTTTCTTAAAGCAGCTCCAAAGCTTCTTCCCCGTTGTTGCAGGCGATCACGCGATACCCGCGAGTCTCGAGCATGACCTTGCGGATGGAAAGAGACTGTTCGTTGTCGTCAACGCAAAGGATGGTTCGTTTCGGCTTCATTCCGGCTTTGTTCCTGCTTCCGAGATGGCAACCTGACGCGTGATGAAGGCGCCAGAGGGTCAAAACTTTTTGATATGGAGAACTCAGAGCGAGACAGAATCCTAAAGCCAGGAAGGTCGGCTGTAAAGTGGCACCGATGCTAATGGTAAATTAGCCCCATTGAAAAAAATTCGGGCTTGTGCATGCGCGGATTTTTTCGCGGCAATTGAAGCGAGGCACTTCAGAAAGAGACTTCTCCGCGCAGGACTTCCACAGCATTTCCTCCCACGCGAACGTTAACCACTCGGTTATCCAGGCGCGAGGCGCGCACAAAAATCCGGCTCGGGCGAAGCATTTCGAGCCCTTGTTCGATCAGCACCCGTTCGTCGGGCTGAGCGACGCCGTGAGCCACCATCCAGGCAGTAGCGCAGCCGGCAGCGGAACCGGTGGCCGGGTCTTCACCGCCGTAGAACAGCATGCGAGCGTGCAGGCGGGCGGCGTGATCGACGGTCTCGCGAGTCACGAAATAAAAAAATTTGCCGCCTCCGGTTTGCTGCAAATACTCGCTGGACCTCGCCAGATCGACTTGCAGCCGGCGAATGACGTCCAGCCCTCGCAGTGGAACAATAGTGAAGGTCAAGCCCGTCGAAATCGTCTGAATCGGCAGTGAAGGGTCGATGTCGCCGTCGCGCAAACTGGTCGCCCGTACTACGGTTTCGCGATCGTGGATCAGACCGAACTTGGGTTCCACCTGGGTCATCTCACCGAAGACGGGCTGGCCCGCGTTGTCTTCGAAACGGACGGGCACCCTGCCTGCGTTCAGTTCGAGGGCCACTTCGCCGGCGCCAGTCGAACCCCGTAAGGCAAATGCGGTGCCCAGCGTGGGATGTCCGGCAAAGGGCAACTCTTCCTGCACGGTAAAGATGCGAACTCTTACGCCGCGTTCCAGCTCGGTGGCTGGATCACGAGGCAGGACGAAAGTAGTCTCGGAAAGATTCATCTCCCGCGCCAGTGCCTGCATGTGCTGGTCGTTGAGCCCGCGCCCGTCGGGGAATACCGCCAGCGAATTGCCTTCGAAGGGGCGCGAAGAAAAGACATCGAGTTGCACGAAAGGAAAACGGCGGAGGTCCGGACTCATGGCGATTTTATTGTAGCGCCTGTTGTGTGGGGCAGACACTCCTGTCCGCCGCCTTTGACTTTGATCTTGTTTGGTCACCGGTCACAAAGCCCGAAAATCAAGCTCAAAGGCGGCGGACAGGAGTGTCCGCCCCAAACCTGCGCGGTTTGACTGAATTTCCAGGGCCGCGTATTCTATGCACTGATGCGACAGCGCTTCACGCCCGTCGTCCTGTGTTGTTGTAGATCGACGCCGGGGTGTGGGTAGCGCCGCAGGATTTTCGACACCCACCCGGTCCCAATCGGGTGGGTTCTTTTTTGATTCTTGCCCGTTTGTGAGAGCCTCGGCGGGAGCAGATCAGAATTCCGGCCTTCCGGGATTGTCAAATTAACGACTGAGGAGAACAACCATGAGTGCGTTGCCCATTACTCCACCTGCAACTCAAACTACATCCAGTGTTCCGCGCATTAACGACACCGCGCCCGATTTTACCGCCGAAACCACGCAAGGTACCATCCACTTTCATGAATGGATCGGCGACGGCTGGGCCATCCTGTTTTCGCATCCGAAAGATTTTACCCCGGTGTGCACCACTGAGCTCGGTTACATGGCCGGACTGCAGCCGGAATTCGCTAAACGCAACACGAAAATTATCGGACTCAGCGTTGACCCGGTAAGCAGTCACAGCAAGTGGGCAGCGGACATCGAGGAGACCCAGGGCCATAAAGTAAATTACCCGATGATCGGCGACCCCGAACTCAAGATCGCCAAGCTCTATGGCATGCTGCCCGCCGGGAGCGGGCACACGTCCGAAGGGCGCACCGCCGCGGACAACGCCACCGTGCGCACCGTCTTTGTGGTGGGTCCGGACAAGAAGATCAAGCTGCAGCTCAGCTATCCCATGAGCACAGGACGGAACTTCGACGAAGTGTTGCGTGTCCTCGATTCGATGCAGCTTACGGCCAAGCACAAAGTGGCGACGCCGGTGAACTGGAAGCAGGGCGACGAAGTCATCATCCTGCCATCGGTTTCAAACGAAGAAGCGCAACAGAAATATCCTGAAGGCTGGAAGTCGCCCAAGCCGTACCTGCGCATCGTCCCTCAGCCGAAGTAGGTGGCAAGATAGACCGGCCACGGATCTTTGCGACTTAACACGGATCTGCTTTTTGGGTTTATTTTCGAAGTTCTGATCCGTGAAAGTCCGCGAGTCCGTGGCTTTTTTCGGGATCATGCTGACCTTACCGCTGTGTGTTTCCTCTCCGAACCGTCAGGCTAATCCGTTCAATTGAAGGCGAGAGGCAGGCGCCCTTTTTCCATAAAAGAAGCCGGGTGCCTGCCTGGTGGGGGATTTCAAGCGGAAACTAGAAGCATGCGCAGAGAGTAACCAGCGGACTGCGGCGCCACCATCCTGTCTAGTGGGTAATTTCATCGCGGAAAAACCCGTAGGCGCAGCGCGACGTGTGGGCGAAAAGGATTCGTATGCCCCATGCTCTGCTGGTACAGCAAGGCGTAGGAGAGAGTACAGACATGACCGGATAGACCATCCGGCGCAACATGCCTAAGCTGTGAAAGCCTGGAGATTGGGCGGGGCGATCTGGAGGGAACGAACTTGGCTACCACACTCTGTGGACGCGCGAAGGAAGGCGAACGGCAGGCGCTTTTGGCTCTCTTCCAGGCGCACGCGAGACGAGTTTACTCCCTGAGCCTGAGGGCTACGGGAGATGTAACAAACGCCGCTACCCTCAAGGCTTCGGGCATCGACTCGGACCGCATCAGCATCTCAGTCTCGTCGGCCGGGTAGAACTGGCTATACATCCTGAATAGGTCGATGAAACTATGACACCTCGGAGACGCGTGGCGGTTAAACAGTTACCTTTGCAACTGAAGTCATTGCAGGTCCGTGACTTTCTCTGCGACGTTACCCCGATCATCACCGGGGACCGGCCCTGCATCGTTTTTGATTTTTCCCAGGTTACCGAGATCGACAGCGCTGGCGTGGACCTGTTGCTGCATTGCATGGAACAGGCCATGAAGCAGAATGGCGACCTGAAACTCGCCGCTATCCCTCCGGCCTCAGCTGTCATTCTGGAACTGACGCGTGTCGATCGCCTGTTTGAGATCTTTGCCACTGTTTCCGAGGCAGTGGACAGTTTTTATCGATTTTCCGTACCTGATGCTGCAGCCGGCGTAGCCACCACCAGGGTTTCGGCGAACAGGCCACTGTAAGTGCCTGAAATCACGGAAGAGGCCGGCGGCCCCCGACCGGCCGCCCAAGGCCGATTCCAGCCCGTAAACTGAAAGGCGGGCTTTCACCCCTACAACCTATCCCCATGATTTCTCATCCAAAGCGCAATTCTGGAGGGGAAAGTCCATGGCGGCTTCGCGTAGGCTGCTCCCAGCAGCAGGTCTTGTGCTGGGCATGGTTTTTTTCGCAGGTTGCCGCGGGTTGGTGAGTGGTGGCGGTCCCGGTGGAGGCTCCGGAGTGCAATTGACGGTGACCTCGGCCGGCTCGGGGACGGGAACTGTAACCAGCACTCCTTCCGGCATTAACTGCCCCAGCACCTGCAGCGCGAACTTCGCCTCGGGGACGCAAGTAACACTTACCGCCACACCCGGCACCAGCTATGCGTTCAACGGCTGGAGCGGCGCGTGCAGCGGCCGCGCTGGATGCACGGTCACGCTAACCTCGACGGAGACCGCCACGGCAACGTTCGTTGCCACTATGCAATCGATCAATCACATTATTTTCATGGTGCAGGAGAACCGCAGTCTCGACCATTACTTCGGCGCCATGCGCGAGTACTGGGCGGCCAACGGAATTCGCGGCGCGACCTTTGACGGCCTGCCCCAATTCAACAACCCGCCACAACTGGCTGCCACCAGTCCCGGCTGCGATCCCAACTTGTCCGAGCCTTTTCCTCCCAACGATTGTAAGACCAGCGCGAACAGTCCAGCGGTGTCTTCATTCCACATGCTTTCCCAGTGCGTTGAGAACCCCAGTCCTTCCTGGAATGAATCGCACGTGGATTGGAACATGAACAGCCCGCTCTCCGGAACGGCGACCATGGATGGATGGGTCCGCACCGCAGGGCATGATGCCCGGACGGAAAATCCGATATTCAACGACATCAATGGGATCCGGGCGATGGGCTATTACGATGCGACCGACCTTCCCTACTACTACTTCATGGCGTCGAAGTTTGGCACTTCGGACCGCTGGTTTTCTCCCGCCATGACCCGCACCCAGCCCAACCGCATGTACCTCATGGCGGCAACGTCGGCCGGCCGCGCCTATCCCCTACCCCCCATTCACCTTCCCAACAAGACCATTTTCGAAGCCGTGAATGACAAATCAATATCCTGGCGGGTTTATGTGACCGATGACCAGAACTTGCCTCTGGGAAATGGGACAGAGCTGGGCATGTACACTTTTACCAGTAGCCATCTCGATCACTTCGCACCCGCGTCGCAGTTCCTGACAGACTTGACCACCGGAAACCTGCCGTCTGTGGTGGAAATTGATCCGGGGTTTGCCGCCGGCCTGGACGAGCACGCCGGCGTGGATCCGTCGGCGCCATCGGGCAGGATCCAGACGGGATCGGCTTATGTGGCCACCCTCATTAATGCTTTGATGAAGAGTCCTTACTGGAAAGACTCGGTGTTCATTCTTACCTGGGACGAAGGTGGTGGCTTCTATGACCACGTGCCTCCAAGTCCCATGCCCAGTCCAGATGGAATAAAGCCCAGCACCAGCATTGACCTGCTGCCCGGCGACATCTGCACTATAACGACCGGCCCCACCTGTGATTTCGTGTACACGGGATATCGCGTGCCACTGATCGTCATTTCGCCGTTTTCAAAGAAGAACTACGTTTCCCACACGCCCGCCGACTACACCGCGATCCTCAAGTTGATCGAAACCCGCTTCGGCCTGGCTCCGCTCACTCAGCGCGACGCGGCCCAGTTCGATATGAGCGAGTTCTTCGACTTTGCGAACGCTCCCTGGATGACGCCACCCACGCCGCCGGCACAACCCGATACGATGCCCTGCTACATGGACCATCTGCCCTGAGTTCGACGCCGCTGCGAGCGGCAATTCAGGGATAATGGAGTCATGAGGACTGTGCCCTGGTGGTCGCTCGCACTTTTGCTTCTCTTCCTGGCGTCCCCTGCTCTTGCCGTCACCCGTCATTACTACATTGCGGCGGAAGATGTCACCTGGGACTACGCGCCCAGTGGCTTGAACCTGGTGGAGGGCCGTCCCATCCCGCAGCCCTGGGCGAAGCAGACCAAGTGGCAGAAGGTCCGCTACATCGAATACACCGACGCCACTTTTAAAGTTCGCAAGCCCCAGCCCGAGTGGTTGGGAATTCTGGGCCCCATCATTCGCGGCGAAGTCGGCGATGAGATCGTCGTGGACTTCCTCAACCGCAGCCGCAGCTCTCACGGTATTCATCCTCACGGTTTGCGCTATGACAAGGACAACGAAGGCGCTTACTACGTGCCCGCAGGACGCGGTTCGCTGGTTTCGCCCAATGCGCGCTTCACCTACCACTGGTTCGCCGACGCCGGCAGCGGACCGGGACCGGGCCAGCTCAGCTCCGTGGTCTGGTGGTACCACCCGCACTCGGCGGGTCCGATGGAGATCAATGCCGGCCTCATGGGGCCTATCATCGTCACCGCCAAAGGCAAGGCAAAGCCAGACGGCAGTCCCAAAGATATGGACCGGGAATTTGTCACCTCATTCATGATCTTCGACGAACTTCACGGACAAGACGCGGGAATGTTCCATGCCATCAATGGGTACGTCTTCGGAAACCTGCCGGGCCTGGTGATGAAAAAAGGGGAGAAGGTGCGCTGGCATTTGATGGGCATGGGCAACGAAAAGGACCTGCACACCCCGCACTGGCACGGGATGACGGTGAGCGACCCGCTCCGCCACATGGACGTCGTGGAACTGCTTCCTGCCAGCACCCTCTCGGTGGATATGGTGGCCGACAATCCCGGAGTATGGATGTTCCATTGTCATGTGGCCGACCACATGGAAGCAGGCATGATGAGCACATTCACCATCTACGAACCGCCGGCCCGTTCGTGTCCGCTGCAATTCATCTCGGGAAATTTCTGGAACACGCCGGGCAAATACTCGGTCCGGGTGAAAAACACCAGTGGAAAGCCGATCACGCAGTGGATCCTGACCTCCGAGCATTTTCTGGCGCCGCAATACCTCCACCGTCCCTTCGACGCCAATTGGCCCGCATCAGGCCCCATCTCAGCCGGAGGCGAGCAGACGTTAGAAAAAGATTCGTACCTGCAAGGCGGCGATTCCATCCTGGGCTGGGGGTTGTTCCCGCGAAAGATTTTCTACGAGGACGGCACCACGTGGGTACCACAACAACACGGAGAATGCTTTCAAGTTTATTGGCGCGACCAGGAGCATCCCGACCTGATGGTGTTACCGCCCTCGCTGGGTGAAACCGCCCAACCAGACTAGTTAGTGTGGGTCGGACACTCCTGTCCGACGCTTGACCTTGATTTTCTGGGTTGAGAGTGTTGCTTTGCATCAGTCGCGGCGGTAGCTGCAAAAACCCGAGACCGAACTTCAAAAACAAATCAAAAGCGTCGGACAGGAGTTTCCGACCCACGTGGTCATCAGGGCCTGATGTACTTCCGGTCTGCCAAACTGGCTTTTATTCTTGTGCCCGAACTGCTCCGTCTATAAAATTCGCGTTAATTAGCCGCTTCTGTGGCGCCCACTTCGCGAGAGTCAAACAAATAAATTCTGGAGATGCAATTGGCATGAGAAGTCTTTGCGTGTACCTCTGCCTGATTGCGGGCGCAGCCACAACCGCCCGGGCAGGAGTCACCGTAAGCAACCCGGTAAGTGGCTCCACGGTCGGCTCGCCGGTGAGTTTCGTCGCCAACGCCAATACCGGCTGCGCCAAGGGTGTGGCGTCGATGGGCGTGTACATCAACAACACGTTGACTTACGTAGCCAACGGAACCAGTCTGAACACGAAATTGACTCTGGCTCCCGGAGCCTACAACACCGTGGTACAAGAGTGGGACTACTGTGGTGGCTCGAGTTTCACCACCGTCCCGATCACCGTAGGCGCACAAACCGGAGTGTGGGTGAGTTCGCCCGCGAACAACAGCACGGTGGGCTCTCCCGTACGTTTCACTGCGACGGCAACGACTTCGACATGCGCCAAGGGCGTGGCCTCGATGGGAATCTACACCGCGCCCTTGGCCGACAAGCTGGTGTACACGGTGCAGGGAGCCAGCCTCAACACCACTTTGTCCCTGAGTCCCGGCACTTACAACACCGTGGTGCAAGAGTGGGATTACTGCGGAGGCGCCTCGTTTACTCCCGTCACGATCCAGGTGGGTGGAACCACGCTGTACAACATTCAGGCCGGTGACGGCTGGAAGGGATGGGGAGAACTGGCGCCAGACTACGCCATCTGTTCGTCGTGCGGTCCGCAGGTGACCTGGAAGATGACTCAGACCGGCGGAGCGACCCAGTTTGACATCGGCGGCACCGTGCCTTATTCCGACGTTCTTTGGAGCAACCCTGTCATTGGCCAGGGCTCTACCCAGCGGCTTCCCGATAACAATCACACCCTGGTTCCGAATCTCAGGAGCTTCATTTACGATGCCTGGTTTTTTTCCGACAACCTGCCAGCCTCCCAAGTCCTGGAGTTTGACGTCAACCAATATTTCAGCGGGATGGCTTTCATATTTGGGAACCAGTGCCGCATCGCCGGCGGGCATGAATGGGACATCTGGGACAACGTGAACAACAAGTGGGTGCCCACCGGCATTGCCTGCAATCCGGTAAACAACGCCTGGAACCACGTGGTCATTCAAGTACAACGCACCTCGGACAACCAACTTTTCTACCAGTCGATTATGCTTAATGGCGTCACCAAGGCAGTCAACCGTTACTACGGACAACATTCGGCTCCGGCCGGATGGCTCGGCATTACGCTCAACTTTCAGATGGACGGGAACTACAAGCAAACGCCTTACACCGTTTACGTGGACAAGCTGCACTTCACTTATTGGTAAGAAAAACCGGTGTCTGAGTTTTTGGAATAACCCTCCACCTCCCGAAGTTATCCAGTTCAAGCCGACATCTCCCACCCTGTCTCTCCAAAAAACGGAGAGACGAGGGTGGGGCACCCACGAGCCGGGGGTAACCTGCAGTTGCAATCCGCGTCATCTCGAAGGCCAACGCCGTCCGTAACATGCCTAACCTGAGAGTGCTGGATAAGATTCCTTCAAGCCGACCTAAGGTCGAGCAGTAATTCGATCGCGTTAAGGGTTATCTTTGAAGGCAACGCGCCGCATCCGCTTCTCCGTCATTGCAGCGGTCCTGATTTTTCCGCTTGCCGGCCGTGCTGGCAACCTGGTGATCGCGCCGACCACGACACTTGCCGCGGAGACCAGCAACAACACCAGTGCAGCCAGCGGTTTTGTCACGCAAGCGAACGGAAACCTGGGCGCAACCACGGTAAGCAAGCTGGACGTTCATTCCCTGCTCTACCCCGCGGCCCAGACCAAGGTCTTCGCTCATCTGGTGCTATGGTTCGGCCAATCCAACCATATGAATGTCGGTTACAGCTCGACTGACCCGGCCCAGGTCAAGCGCCAAATCTCAGACATGATCAGCCGCGGCATCGACGGAGTTGTCATGGTCTGGTACGGACCGAACAACGCGATCGACCGGGCAGCCAAACTGGTGATGCAGGAAGCTGAGACCCATCCCGGCTTCATCTTCGCCATCATGGTGGACAACGGCGCCATTCGTTGGAACTCCTGCTCGGGCTGCGATCCTCAGCACGCCCTGGTGCATGATTTGCAATATGTCGAGCAGACGTATTTCCCTTCACCCGCATATTTAAGAGTGGATGGCCGCCCCGTCGTAACCAACTTCGATATCGACCTCTATTACACGGTTGATTGGAGTGCGGCCAAAGCTGCAATGGCCAGCAATCCTTTGTTCCTCTTTCAACATAGCCGAGGCTTCAGCCATGGTGAGAGCGATGGCGCTTACTCCTGGGACATCGGCAACAGCACCGACTACGGAATGGGCTACCTGACGAGTTTTTACAAGACCGGAATGGCCGCCCTGGGCAAGGAAACCTGGGGCGCGTCTTATAAAGGATTCAACGACAAACTGGCTTCCTGGGGACTGAACCGCATCATGGACCAGCGATGCGGACAGACCTGGCTGCAGACGTTTTCAAAGATCAACAGCCTTTACAACTCGACCAATCAACTCGCGGCCATGCAGCTGGTCACCTGGAATGACTACGAAGAAGGAACAGAGATCGAATCCGGGATTGACAACTGCGTGGGCGTCTCGGCGGCCCTGGCCGGTAACTCGCTGCAGTGGAAGATCACGGGGAGTGAAGACACCATCGATCACTACACGGTCTATGTCAGTTCCGATGGCCAGAGTCTCATGCCGCTCGCAGACCAGGCCACCGGCACCTATGCCCTCGACATGTGCGGCTACTCCCTCGCCGCCGGGAAGTACAAATTGTTTGTGCAGGCCATCGGAAAGCCGAACCTGAAAAACCAGATTTCTGCACCCGTAGCTTACGCACCACAATGCGACGCAACTCCGGCGCAGCCTGCAACGCCTCCGGAGACCGTTCCTACCCCTCCTCCGACGACTTCGACGGCGCCGCCGGTTTCTGCCCGGGCCATTGCGCTTAGCGCCTCCCCATCGTCAGTCACTATCGTGGACGGGCAGTCGGGAAGTCCCCGGATCACGGTAACCGCACGATCAGGATCCACGGACCCCATCTCGCTCTCATGTTCCGATCTCCCGGCTGCGATGTCGTGTACCTTCTCACCGGCCGTGGTTACGCCGGGCTCAAAAGCCGCGACTTCAGTTCTCAGAGTCTCCGTAGTCCGTCCCGCACACCATCCGGAGCGCTCGCCCAGGCCGCCACGCCGGGGCTCCCTGTTCGGTTACAGCATGGGGATTGTTGGGGTGCTGGTGCTTGGTCAAATGGACAGGAAGCGTATTGTGCGAGGCCTGGTTCTCGCCGGGCTTGATCGCGTGTGTACTGCTTGTCAGTTCTTGTGCTGGGATCCCGGGCGCGGCTGAGGGTTCGGCTGAAATCGTTCCCGGCTCCTACACCATAAGAGTGATTGCAACATCTGCATCGACCCAGGCTTCAACCGTAGCGAAGATAACCATCCGCTAGTTAAGGTCAGAATCAAGTTCCACCGCGCGGACACCCGGTCAAGATCTAGTTCAAGGGCCCGGACACACGGCCAAAATCCAGGTCAAAATCAAGATCAAAGGTGTCGGACAAGAGTGTCCGACCTACACAGTTTTTTCTCTATCTGTTGGATCACGTTGCTCGCGACCTCATCCGCCGTACCCGGAGCGATCACTGTTATGCTGCCGGAGAGTTCGCTCAGGGCCAGGTACGCTGTCCTGTTGCTTTGGACAAACTCCAACGGATACTCCGGCTTTCGTTGGCGCGCCAGGACTGGATCCGCATCGAGCAGGTACGCAACGTCCGGACGAGGAACGAACTTCAGCATCAGGTGAACATAGGAGCAGGTGAGGCGAGAGCGCAGGGAAGATTCGCGAGTTCATCGTAAAGATAGCGGTCAAAGATAACCACATCGGCGTGGGAGAGAATGGCTTTTCTCACCACGACCCTGAGCCTCGCAGCATCGAATGAATAAAGGAAGAAACGAAAAGCGTTCATGTACCAGGTCTGGACATTTTTATCGCGGCGGTTTACCGGCTTATCGGGGACGCCAATGCCGGCGTCTCCCTTGAGCAGCGCGCTTCGCGAAAATTCGCGAAAGCGCCTCAGCACTGCGACGTCGTTCCAGAAGGCAAGCCGTTGGACTTGGAGGCCGGCAGCACTCAAGCGGCTGTGAAGGATTTCGATCTGCGTACTTTTGCCGGCACCATCGATTCCAGAGAAACTCACCAGCACGGGCCGCCGGTTTCCTGATGGGTCAGTCATGGAACGGGTCAATGATGGACGGTCGGCCCGATTGTAGAGCTCTCCTCGAATCTGCTGCTACTGGCTGCCAGGCGGCTTGCTGGGAGTGCCTTTTGACAGTGCCATGACTATTCCCAGGGCGACGGCTGCCCCTGCGATCGCGCCCACGCTGATCAAGATGGTGCGTGCGCGCTTCTGTTTCGCGGGCGCCAGTGCCGCACCCCCGGCTTCGATGCTGCGAAGCCCGTGGTGGTCGAGGTCTCTGCCGCAGCGGTGCCTACCGGCTTCTGGTTTCCGTCTTTCTGCGATTGCGGAAGCGACTGCGCCGCACCGGTTTGACCTGCGGCGTTTTGAGCGTCTTGCGGTCGTCCGGCGCCGGGACTGTCTGGCAATGGCTCCACGCCAGACTGGGCAGCAGCCGGCGCTTGCGTCGAGCCGTTTACCCCTTCCGGGCGCGACTGATCGGGGCTCGTTTCTTGCCGCCCAGGGAGCGCCAACGCGCTACTGGAGGTCAGGACCGCCAGCACCAGCGAGCCGGCCACCAGGCGAGCGGCCATACGGCGGATGCCGTCACGCCGGCGAGTCGCCCGCGACCACACCAGCCCGTCAATGATTCTCATAGTTTCTCCCAAGCCCGACCGATGCACACCCGCAGTGTTCTCGCGCTGGCCGAAGGCGCATTTTTCATACTTCACCTTTGGACAGTATTCGTAGAGCCGCGCGCGGCCGCGGGGCCACGTAAGGAACAGGCTCGATCTCAAACGTCTCGGTGATGGGAGCCGCAACTCCAGCCCTCTTGCCACCGTATCCAAACCAATGCCGGCGGGAGACGGTGGGGCCAATGAGGTTCGCGTCCCTGATCGTGAGCGCCACGTTGCGCGACAGATTCACCAGCCGGCTTCCTTCAACCACGGCGTGGACCACGTTCAGTCCCCTGCCCACGTGGGTACAGGGCAGAACCGAAGAGTCTTCAATGGCAGTACCGTAATCCACCAGGCAACGGCGTTCCAAATTGCTGAAGCGGGTAATCAGCGCAGATGCCCGCACCCTGGTGCCCCGTCCAATATAGGCGGGGGCTACAATGCCTGCGGAGCGATGCACTCGGGCGCCGTCATCGATCCAGACTCCCGGGTTTACTTCTCGTCCGCGTGGCCGGATGGCACAGCGCCCCTGGAAGGCGTCCACCACCAGGCGCCGGAGATCGTGGGCATCCGCCAGGCGATTCACATAGCCCCCGGTGAGATAGTCCGACGGTGGGTTGACGTCCGAGGGCGAGTCGAGATTCAGCCTGCTGCGCCTTCCGGGAGCGGAGTCCAGGACCCAAAAATCCAGGGGCCCGGAGGCATCGCACACCCGAGTCACGCCGGCGTCCCCGTCGCCATGAAACCGGAGCAGGTCCGCGAAATCAACTTCTGCGTACGCGCCCAGCCTGATCAGCAGAACCCTTTTGAAGCCCTTACGGGCCTGCTTCATCAGAACGTCGGGAACGAAACGACGGCCAGCCGTAAGCGAGAAGCCTGCCTCGTGCACCACCAAAACCGCGTTTACACCCGCACTGTGCAGGCGGGTGATGGTGTGTTCGACAATCGATTGTCCAAGTATTTCCAGCCCTGCAACGGGACTTGCGGGCGGCTCCCCGCCGTCTCCAGAGAAGGATTCGTCGCCCGTTGGGCTCAATAACGACCGGGTGCCGACTACGAGAATCGCGCTTGCAACCACAGTTCCCCCTCGTATCGCTCTTGGATGACGCGCGAGGCGAATATGTTGGCTGCCGATTTGCCTGATTAGGAGCGGCGTCCGGGCTGGTAACCAACCCCAGGCGGTACTCCCTACATCAAAGACTGGCGATTTTCCAACATATCCATGCCCTCTGACAACTCTCGAACCGCCCAAAACGTGGATATCCTCTCACGTCTGGTCTTCCCAGGGCAGCACGATGACCACGGACCGTGCCCTGAGAATGCGGCCAATCTCTATCCCCTGTTGCAACGGGTCTCCGACCTGAGCGCGGTGGAACTCGCTGACTTTCTCTGCCTTGCCGATGCTCATCACGTGACGGTGCGCGCTCTGGAAGCGCTCCAGAGGTCTGCATCCGCGCTTCCGGGCCATGACCGGATTCGGTCCTGGTGTGACAGTACCCTGGCACACGAAGGTGCCCGCATCGCCCATGCGGTGGAGGGCCTTGTCCCGATCTGTGCCGCCCTGGAGGCGGCGGGGGCGCAAGTGGCAGTGATAAAGTCCCTCGATCACTGGCCAGACCTCGGGTCCGATCTTGATCTTTATACTGACGGCGACGAGAGCACGGTCCTGCGGGTCATGGCTCAGCAGTTTGATGCGGTACAGGAAACCCGGAGTTGGGGAGATCGCCTGGCCAACAAGTGGAATTTCAAGCTGCCCGATTTGCCGGAGTTGGTTGAAATCCACGTACGCTATCTGGGACAGACCGGGGAGCAGAAGGCGTTGGCTCGACGCGTGCTCGAGCGCAGCGTAACCCGGACCGTCGACGGCCACAGCTTCCGCGTGCCCGCGCCCGAAGAACGCGTTCTCATTTCCACCTTGCAGCGGATGTATCGCCATCTCTATTTCAGGCTGTGCGATATGACGGATTTTGCGGCTCTGCTCGATGACCGCGCTATCGACTTCTCGGAGCTTCGCCGGGCAGCCGATCTGGGCGGGATCTGGCCGGGCGTGGCCACTTTCCTGCTGCTGATTGTGGAATATGTGAATTCCTACGGTGGCCAGCTTGAAATACCGCGCGAGGTGCTCGCGGCGGTGCCTTCTCCTCGTCTGCGAGTGCATCTGGGCGGCAAGTTCTTGCGCGTTTCCAAGGGACCGGCGGCGGGCCTCTTTGGCTCCCAATTGCTGAACGCTGGCCGGCACGCCGATTTCCGGGCCCTGTACCGGTTACCTCTGTTGCCGCCGCTGGCTATTTCTGCGTTCCTCGCCTATCGCTTTAGGGGAAATGACAAAGGCGTGTGGTAAGACGCTGTCATCTTATTTCAGTCAAAATTATTTCAGTCAAAACCTTGCAACAGCCGCTCCAGCTCTTCCTGAGGATCGTGAACCAGATACCTGACCATGTTGGTCCCATAGCGCGCCAGAGTTGTAACGTTAGTGTCGTACCAGCAGCACTCGCTCATCCGAGGAGACAGGGCGCAGAAGAAACGGAACCTGCTCAGGGCCTCCGGTGACACCAGCAGTGCCGCCACCATCCGATGGTTGCCATCCAGAAGGGTGAAGGCCCCGCGCTGATCCAGCCCGATCAGAAGTATGGCTCCAGCCTGCCAGCCCTGTTCCAATCGAGTGCGCAGCTGCTGAATCTTCAACAGGAAGGCTTCGTCGGCAAAGCCGGTGCACTCGCCCGAAGCGATCCGCTGTGCCACTTCGGTAAGACCAAAATTACCCCGCGCCAGCCTGCGCCACTGGGCCCGCGGAAATACGCGAATCCGCTCCAGATCCGCCCTTTCAATCTCCACCTCGAACCACTGCGTCCCCGATGGAAGCTCTCTCCACAAGGCGCCATGTCGCACGAACAGCAAGGCCCGTCGCACCGCATTCTCCACCACATCGCCGAGATTTGGCGTGGTCACGATTCCGCCCAGACTCTGCTGGTACCTGCTGAACTCAGGCTTGTGAAAGTCAGTCTTCAGAAACTCCGCCATCACCTCGTGCTCTGAGACCCGCCGAATCGTCTTCAACTCGCCGGAGCCGAGATTGCCTGGCAGCGCTTCCGAGCCAGCAAGCAGGTTGAAAACGAAGGGAACCGCCACCACCACCAGCAGCACCATCATCATGGCCAGCTGCACCCGGATCACCTGTTCGAGCGATGAATGATACTTGTAAATGCTGCCGATGAGGACACCGCTGAAAGCCAACTGCACCCACGCCGTGTTGGCGATCTTATGGGACATCTCGTACGCAATGAACACAATGCTGAGGGAATAAACGCTGGTCGTGGCGGCGTAAAGCGTCAGCAAATAGGGGAGATCGCCGGCCATTCCGAAGCGCACCCCGAACAGGGTCGTCCAGATCCACGCCGGAGCGAGCCAGAGCCCCATCGTGATCGCAGATCCAGATGCCAAGGACGAGCAACAGGGACGTCGCGAGCACGCCGTGGTCCCGCTTCTGGCTGCGGGTGCCCGCGGCAATCGGAAACATGCCACTCACCACCGACCAGGACAAGACGTAGATCACCCGTCCAACCAGGGCCACCGCGGCGTACAGGCCGGCCTCTCCCGGCGCAAAGAAATGCTTCACCAGCACGATGTCGAAATTGTTGATGATTACGGCGCCCACAAAGAAAGTAATGGCCTGCAATCCTTCCCGGAAGGCCACCGAGATTGGTTCCGGATGATAAACAACTTTGGTCCACGGCGCCGGAATGGCCAGTAGGTACGCCATCACAACCGCGGCCACATTAGCACCGATCACACCCGTGACGCCGTAACCCAACTCAATGGCCAGCAGAGATCCGCCCAGCCGTACAATTCCCTCCGCCACGACATTGAGCGCCAGACGGCGGAAGCTGCAGGAGCCCTGCAAGTAGCCCCGCCGCTTCCAGTGGAACGTAGAAAGCCGCTCCGATGGCCATCAAGGTCACGGGCAGGGGACCGGGTAGGTTGAGGTAGCCCGCAATCAGGTTGCGAATCACCAGCAGAAACAATCCGGCGAGGATGCCGCAGGCCCAGGAGCGCCAGTGAAGCCCGCGATAGGCCGTTCGCTTGGCCGGCAACGACTCCTGTTGGGCCACGATCTTGGCCGAGACGATCTGAAAAGAAAGTGTGACCGCCGATATAAGGATCAACAGGGTGCAGACGGCGCTGACATGACCGAAGCCGCTCGGCCCCAGAGACCGCGCTACCGCTATGTTGTAGAGAAAGTTGATCGCGGTCACCGAGCCGGTGCCCGCAAGCAGCATGAAACTTCCGGAAAGTACCCTGGCTCGGAGTGTTTTGGATTCACTATCCGGACTAGGGTTCAAACGATTGATCACTTGGGCTCCGACCACGCAACCGGGGGAGACTACTCTGAAGCAGTCCCATCCGCCTTCGCCGACGAGGACCAGCCCCGGCGAACCTATCCCTTCGCGCGCCTTCAGATGCCGAAAGCCGGGGCGACGCTGCCTGCTTCGGCCGGCAAATTCGGGGTCCGATCACGCAACCCGAATACCGCCAAACCCCTCTAAGGATGGGTTATCCATCTGATGGCACAGCACCCGCTTAGGCTCTCGTATGCGCTCCTGCTGCTCCTGCTCCAGGGCTGCACCCAGCCCAGGCTGCACCGCGACCTCATCCAGAACCTATCGTCGATGGAGGCGGAACGTAAGGTTCTGGCCGTCTACGAACCTTGGTTTGGGCATCCCAGCCACATCTCGGTGGGCTATTCTTCTCAAGACCCGGTGGTCATTCGCAAGCAGATGGACGAGGCCAAGGCCATGGGAATTTCAGGATTCGTGGTGGATTGGTACGGGGACCGCGAGCCCTTTTTGGACCACAGCTACGCTCTGATCCAGTCGATTGCTCGCCGAAAAACAGTTCAAAGTTGCCATGATGTACGACGAAACTCAGACCGAAAACGGTCAGTCCACCGACGACACGCTGGCCGCTTTTGACAGGTTTCGTCGGAGCTTATCTGGCCCCGAACGCCCCCGGCCGCGAGGCATATCTCGACGTACAACGGACGGCCCATGATCTTCATCTTCCCCAAGAGCACGGAAACCGACTGGAATCGCGTGCGTGCAGGCACCAGACCACTGGGATCCTCCGCCTCTGCTCATTTACGAGGACCGTTCCACGCCGTACGCCAGCGTGTTCGACGGCTTCTACGCGTGGGTGAATCCGGGGAAGAAAGGGTTCGCCTCCGACGGCAGCAACTGGGGAGAGGACTATCTGCGTGGCTTCTATCAGCGGATGCAGTCGAAATACCCGGACAAGATCGCTGTAGGAGCGGCCTGGGCAGGCTTCGATGACAGCAAGGCATCGTGGAGCCTGAATCGTCACATGTCCCAACGTTGCGGTCGAAACTTTCGCCGACACCCTGAAAATCTCACGGGAGATATCGGATCTCCGCTGCCGTTCCTCCTGATTGCGACCTGGAATGACTATGAAGAGGGCACGGCGATTGAACGCGGGCTGGGGAAATGTGCTCCCAACACCAACTAGCTCCCACGGCTCAGTTTCGAAGAAAAACTCTCTAGCCAGCGTCATGCTGAAGGACTTCAGTCCTGAAGCGTCTTGGCGCACCGGCGCAGAGTCTCACACTGCGGGGAATATTTTCTCCAGATCGCCGTTCTGTCCGTTCGACTTCACCGCCATGGGCCGCGCCGGTTGGGCACGGTAGGCTGCTTCCTCGGCGGCGTACACCTTGGCAATGATCGAAAGCGGACGGCGCCTCACCTCGTCATAAACCCGGCCAATATACTCTCCCATAATGCCCGACAGATAGAAGCAGCAGGCTCCCCACAAAAAAGACCGCTGCCGTCATGCCATACACCACGGGATTCACCGGGCCCGCGGAGACCACGGCCGCGATCATCAGGACAAAAGACGCGAACAGTGCCAGCCCCGCCAGCACGAAACTGAAGCGCAGGGGTTTGTAGCTGAAGCTGGTGATCGCATCCATCGCATACTTGATGCGGCTCACGAAGGAGAGCTTGCCTTCCCCGCCGACGCGGTCGTTGCCGGTCGTAATACACGATCGCGGTGCGATATCCGACCCAGGCGCGCAAGCCCGGCAGATAGCGGTTGCACTCCTGCAGCGAATTAATGGAGTCCAGAGCCTGCCGGTCCAGGAGCCCGAAAATTCCGGCGTTCAGCGGAATGGGATAATCCGACAAGCGCTCCCAGAACGCGATAGAACAGGGGAAACAGCAGGGCCAGGGCCTTGCGGCTCTCTTGCCGGCTTCGTCGCACCGCCGTCACCACTTGCGCTCCGCGGCGCCAGGCCTCCACCAATTCGGGAACAACTTCGGGAGGGTCCTGAAGATCGCCATCCATCAGACACGACGGCATCTCCGCCGGCGGTCTGCAGACCAGCAGAGATCGCACCCATGTGCCCCCAGTTGCGCGAAAGATCCACAACCACGACGTGCGATGTCGTTCAGTTGCAGGGTGCGCAGCAATTGCAAGGTCGAGTCCTTCGAGCCGTCATTTACATAGACTACTTCCCAGGGGTCGCGCAGCTTGCTCATGGCACCCACCACGGCATCGTGAAGCCGAGGAATGATTTCCTCTTCGTTGTAAATCGGCACCACCACCGAGATCATGTGTAGCTCCTTTGGCTCGTTCTTTCCCTGCTCCGGAACCATGTTCGCTCCGGTTCTGCAAGCATCATTCAGGCTGTGCCTGGAAGACGCGTACTTTCCAACGCACTTCGGTTGGAGTCAGAACTGCGACGTAGCGCGCGCGAACATGCTGTGGGGCCAGCACCTGATCGTGATCCACGATTTGCATGTCGTATTCCACCGTATCCAACAGCTGCACCGATAATCCCTCCGGCGAGTAAAAAACGATGTTTAGATGGTGCGAAAGGTCGCGATAACGGACCTTCATGCCCAGCTCTTGCTGCTCCCGGACCGCCTCCGCCAGTTTCTCTTTCGCCAGTCCGAGGTACGATGCGTCCAGCAGATCGGCCCGGTTTTCCTGAAGCGCCTCGCTCATGCTCTTCCATGCCTGCAGGTAATCACGGACCACTGCGGCTTTGGTCTGCTCTTCGAGTGACCGCGGGCCCACTGCGTCAGCGTCCACACGGACGGCGGGCTGCGCAAAACCCGAGAGCAGCAACCCAGCCATGATCGCGCAAGCCAGCGGGAACAGCTTTCCGTGACGGCGCGCCAATAGCCGGGAGGTCGTCTTCATCGCTGCGCCCCCACTCGTATTTCATTTCCCAATACCACCCCGGTCGCCACCGAGATGACGGCCCCATCTCGAGCTGGCATTTCGGTTCGGGCCACATCACGTTTCAGGGGCACATCCACGGTGGCTTCGCTGCGGCCGTTGTAGGTCTGGGTGAAAGTGATGATGGTTCCGTCCGACACCGCATTACCGCTGCAGTCGCGCACCGGCGCGGTTTCCAGGATCATGCGCTGGCCCGAGCGCTGGCCACTCATCGTTAGATTGCAGGGATCACCCGGGACCTGCTGCACCACTCGTCTTTCCGCGACGCCCCCCACGCTGACCTGGAACTGCGCAGCTCCGGCCTTGGGCGCGGAATTCATCTTTGCCCACGCCACTCCGTTGCGAGTCGCCACAGTTCGGCTCTGGGTAACGCCCGCACTATCCGAGAGTTGAAACGATACCGGCGTGGGTTCCAGAACCAGGTTCCGGAAAACGTCAAATACGTAGGCCACGCCGCTGATTCCATCGGGCCGGCTGACCGGAAGGCGAGACGGTTTCGCCAGAAAATTCACCGATGCGGGTTGACCGGCAGCCACCACGTCGAACTCCGCCTTGTCCGTGGCCCCCTGGCTTACCAGGAGAGCGAGGTAGTGCCCCGCGTTGTGCAGTGCTCCCGACTCAATGACGACGGCCTCTCCCGGCTCCACATTGCGTCGCAATACCTGCGCTGGACTCACAATGTATAAGACAGCTTTGCCGGCAGCGCTGGTGGGAATCGACAAGGCGCTTCCCGCTTCGACCACTTTGGGGATTCGCAAGCCTTCGCCATCGGCCGCGGCGAGCTGAACTCCGCTTGCCATGATCATGCCCATCAGCACCAAGCCTGCCAACGCCAATGTGATTCTGTGCTTCATTGCAACCGGCCCACGCTGAATGTGCTGGTCACCACCCGATAGTTGTTGATCTTGTCGGCCAGGTCTGCCGGATAAGGCAACGAAAACGCGACTGGCGTTTGCGGCAGCAACGCCCGGTCGGCATATCCGTCCGAGACCCAGATGATCTGTCCGCTGTTGTCGTAAAACGTGCCCAGGACGTGCGTGATATTGACCACCTGGCCGCTCTGATTCACCAGTTGCCCGCTCAACGAAGTCGTCGGCAAGGGATTCAGTTTCTGAGATTCGATTCCGATCACCGGGTCGGCTGAGGCCGCGACCAGCGTCGAAGACGGTTCAATGCGGACGTTGTCCACCTGGGAGAGCCGCACCTTTTGAAAATCAATGCGGAAAGGCGTGACCTGCTTGGGCAGGAGCACATGAGAAATATTCGTCAAAACTATCTTCGCTGGCGATAGCGGACCCATCCTTGGCCAGCAGGGTGGCCTTGACAGTCACAAACGCGGGAACGACATCCTCGTTCAGCAGCTCGCCCAGTATGATGGTGCCCCCGCCGCGATCCACGGGACGCATGGCCACGATACGGACGTGCGGCGACTCCACATCCTGAGCGCCCCAGTCATCTTCGGCGCCGCGGTAGATCACATCCCAGCGCAAGTAGTTGACCGGGATCACCTGCGGCGGAATTTTCGGCTCCCGGTTGATCGGCCATAGCACCTGCCAGCGGTCGCCTTCTCTTACGACACGCAAATCGCGCACGTCCTGAAAGGTTCCTACCACGCTCGACCAGTGCAGACTGGCGCGGAATCTGGCTTCGTCAGCGGAGGCGCGCAGCGGGCTGAAGTCAAAGCCTTCCAGGCTGGCGTAACTGCGCAGACTGGTATGGCTGCCGGTCAGATCGCGAATAAAATCGATTTCCGGAAATTCGGACTTGTTGGCCAGCGCAGCATAGGCCGCATGCCAGTTTCTCAGGCGGATCTCTTGCAGCAGGCCCTGAGCCGCGCCTTCCGGCGATGACGAATTGCTGCTCGACGACGGACTGGCCATCGCAATTGCAGTCTGGATCGGCCACAAGGTGCCTACCGCAATCAGGATCGCGGTCACGACGACGAATAGTCAAAGCCAAGAAGCCATCCCGCGTATCACGAGAGTGTCCTCCCCAGCACCAGGTCCTCGGCCGCGGCGGGCTCCCGAACCGTCTTCCGGCTCGGCCTCAGGCTGGTAACGTTTCGCTTGTCGGGAATCAGCAGGAGCAGCATGGCCAGAATGCTGCTGCCGATCGGCAAGATAGCCCCACATCAGTCCTTGCCAGCGCGGCGGCATTTGTGGCGCATTGACGGGCGTGGCGGGTGGAACAGCATCCTTGCTCCAGACGTGATGGTGCGGTCTTCAAGATCGTCCACTCTGCGCCATCCGGCAAAGACCAGCAGCGGCTCGTAATACGGATCGCGCACAAAGACCCATTTCAGTCCGTAGCGGTCGGCGTGATGAAGGATCGCGGTCAGCGCATCGAGGCCCGACTTCCCGAAAATATTTGGAACTGGTGAGCGCGCCGGCGCCGTGCTCGGTCAGTTCCGGCAACATGCGGCCGGAGTTCCATTCTCCATCGACACTGCTGGCGTCCGTCAACACCGCCAGGCGCGAATCTTGTTGCCGAATCCGAGTGTGACGTAGCGATAGCGGTCATGCCCATCGCGATTGAGCCAGGCGGCCACGCAGTCTACTTCAGGTTCTCGGCGTCCGCCGGCCTGTAAGTTGACCAGGCCACCGCCAGAGCACAACTGGCTAGCCGCCGCCAGCGCCAATCCCACGACGGCGCGCATGTGGAAGCGATCGATCAATTCCTTGGCCAGCAGCCCGACGAATGGCAAAGCCAGCAAAGTCGCCCAGTAGGTGAACCGCTCCATGGTCAATACTTCAAAGGCGCGGCCCAGGAGTACTCTTCCGGCCGGCGTCGTCCCTCCCAGCCCCAGCAGGAAAGCCAGCCAGAAACCAAACAGCAGTGGGCGCAGCCGGGGAGCCGAGGAACCACGCAGCAAGATAAAGGGCAGGGCCAGAATCAACGCTCCGTAAGGCACAACGAAATAGTTGAGGCCCCACTGCGGGCTTAGAATGTAGTTGGCGCGGCTGGGATGCGGGAATGGGGGTCTGCGTCACCGGATATTTGAGCAGCGCAATCCAGAATGGCAGCAGCACTACGCCAATGGCCGCGCCCACAAACAGCATCACGCCAACGGCGCGCAGCACGAGAGCTGAAGTCGAACTCGTTCGTTGTCCGCTCGCGTCGAGAAACGCCAAGCGCCAACACCGGCAAGGCAAACAGCAAAGATCCAAAGAACAATGTGGCGTGATGGGCGGCGGCGGCCGCGACCGCCAGCACTGATCCCTTAAAGAAAGAACGCCAACTCGCCGCGTCGAAGCCCACTCATACAGATAAGGCAGCGCGTTCAGGTAGAGCGGAGCCGCAAAGGTCGTGGACAACTGGCCGGCGGAATACACCAGAAAGACTCTCGACCCCAGGAAAACGCTGGCCAGAGCTGCCAAGGAGGCTGCCCGCGGGTCAACCCAGAGCCGCGCGAAGCGGTACACCCCGAGCGTCAGCAGCAGGATGGCGACAAGCTGCACCAGCATGTACGCCATGTCCAGGCCGGTGAGATCCGGAAACCAGCGCCAGCCATTGTTGCGGCAGAGGCGGATACGTGGTCTGGGAGAAACCCGCATACCACTTGGGGTTCCAGGGATCGAACCAGTGATGCACGTAGTGCGACGCAAAAAAGATATGGAAGTTCGTGTCGTACGACTTCAACGGCAGCTTCATCAGGAGCAGCGGGCGCGTGAATGGCAAAAGCCGCCAGAAAGATGAAGGCGGTGGGTATCGGCCGCGGAGCGCCGGTTTCAGCCCTAGGCAAAAGTCTTCCTCCCGAACGGCGGTTCGATTCCATGGCAGCCGATGGGGTTGCTTAAGAGACGCCCAAGCTACGACAAATAGGCGACAGCATCAGCCAACACTTCAGCCTCCCCGGAATCAAAGCGGCGTCATAAATCAGTGACCGGAGTGGTGGCATTTTGAGTTCGCGGATGGGTCGCCTGAAGAGGCTGTCTTTGTGCTGGCTCGTGCTCGCCCTTGGTTCGTCACTGCGAGGACAGACGTACAAGGTGTCTCCCGATTCTCCGCCTTCACCCCAGACCCAAAAGAGCGACAAAGGTCAGAACACATCTCCCCCAAAATCAATGGGATGGGGGTCGAACATCCAAAACGCCCGCCTCGCCCGGGCTGCCGAAATGGCCCTGAAGGACGGCAAGTACGCGGCCGCTCTGGACTACGCACAGCGCGCCACCCAGGGAGCCCCAAACGATCCCCAGTTGTGGTTCCTGCTGGGCTACGCGGCGCGACTGGCGGGCAGAACACAACTTTCCATCGATTCCTACAACCAGGGTTTGCGCCTGAATCCTTCTTCGCTGGACGGGTTGTCCGGACTCGCCCAGGTGTACGGCCAGAGCGGCCGGTTCGACGAGGCGCAGCGGATCCTGACCCAGGTGCTGGCCTCCGATCCCAAGCGAAGCGGTGACCTGGTAATCCTGGGCGAGTTACTGATGCAATCGGGCCAGTACCCGGAGGCCCTGGGCACCCTGCGCCGCGCCGAACAGGGACTGCCCACCGCCCGCCTGGAACTATTGCTTGCTCTCTGCTACCGGCACCTGAACCAGCCCGAAGAGGCACTCCACTACCTCGAACTGGCGAAGCAGCGGGCCCCGAACGACCCTGAGGTACAGCGATCGCTGGCGGGCTACTATCGTGACACCGGGAATTATCCTGAGGCGATTGCCGCTCTGAAGCCGATTGCCGGCAGGAGCCCCGGGCTAAAAGCCGAACTCGCCTACACCTACCAACTCTCCGGCAAGCAAGACGAAGCGGCGAAGCTGTACGCCCAGGCAGCCGACTCCGCGCCGAAAAACCTGGCCCTGCAACTCTCCGCGTCTGAGGCCGAAATAACCGTTGGCGGGCTCGACTCAGCCGAAAAATATCTCGATCGTGCCGCGGCCGTTGACCCGGACAACTATCGGGTGCACGCCATCCGCGGGCAAATGGCGCGTCTGCGGGAGAACCTGCCCGAAGCCGCCCGCGAATACGCCGCCGCGTTGGATCGTTTGCCGCAAGCTCCTGCGGAGGGACCACGTTACGGCATTCAGCTTCACATGAACCTGGTGGAGATCGACAAGAGCCTGCATGACGAAGCTGCCTCACACCGTCACCTGGAAATCGCCCAGTCCGAAATCAGCACCATGAATGAGCAGGGTGCGGCCCGGCCCGAATTCCTGCGCCTGCGCGCACTGATCCGAATGAACTCGGGGGACCTCAAAGGGGCGGGGCAGGACGTCAATGAAGCTCTGACGATCGACGGCAAAGACCCCAACACCCTGCAACTCGACGGAGACCTGTTGGCCAAGCTAGGCCGGCCTGACGAGGCCATTGCCGCGTATCGGAAGATATTGGAGGGTGACCCGGCAAATCGCTTCGCGCTAACTTCCCTGGGCTATGCGTCCCGCGAAGCCGGGCACGATCAGGAGGCGGAGAAGTATTTTCAGCGCCTGGCCGCGGCTTATCCGCGCTTGTACGTGCCCTACCTGGCGCTGGGCGATATGTACACCTCGAGGCGGAATTTTGCCAAGGCCGAGACCAACTATCGCAAGGCTTTCGAACTGGCTCCGCGCAACTCTCTGATCGTTGCCGGAGGCATGAATGCCGCCATTGAAGCCCATCAGTATCCGCTTGCCGCGCAATGGCTGAACCGTGCGTCAGGCGAAATGCAGCAGGATGCCCAGGTCATGCGGGAGAAGGAACGCTACTTGCGCTGGATTGGCGAATATCAGCAATCCGCCGAAGTCGGCCGCGAGGCGATCAAGAAACTTCCGGCTGACCGCGACGTCATTGTCTACCTGGGCTATGACCTGCTTCAACTAGAGCTTTACGACGAACTGGCAGAACTCACTTCACGCTACCGCGACACGCTCCCGAAAGAGCCCGCCATTCCGCTGCTGACAGGCTACGTCCACAAACACTCGGGGCAGCTGGAGCAGGCCCGAGGAGATTTCACGCGCGTACTGGACCTGGATCCCACCGTGGTCACCGCCTACGTGAACCGCGGATATGTGTTGAAAGACCTGCACCAGCCCGGGGACGCGGCAGCGGATTTCGAGTCCGCGCTCCGTCTGGACGCGAACAACGGCGAAGCCCACCTGGGGTTGGCTTTTGCCAGCCTCGATCTGCATCATTCCCAAGTAGCGCTGCGGCAGGTGCAACTGGCGCAAGATCAGATGGGAGATTCGCTGCCCATCCACCTGATTCGGGCAACGGCCTACGGCGATCTGGGATTGCTGAACCACGCGGTGAGCGAGTACCGAACAGCGTTGAAGCTTTCGCCCGGCCAGACCGGCCTTCACTTGGCGCTGGCCGACAGCCTGTTCGCTTTGCATCGCTACCAGGAAGCCATCGATGAACTGCAGTTGGCGGAGAAGCTCGCCCCCGGCAACAGCGTTGCCTACGCCCTTCTAGCGCGCTCCTATGCGCATCTGGGCGACCGGGAACAGACTCTTCGCTATGTGGGAATGGCGGAGCAAACCGGACAAAGCGACGTATTTGTTTCCACTGGCGAGGCCCTGAGCGTCATCGGCGAGCGTGACAGCGCCATGCAGCGATTTGAAACAGCGTTACTGGCCCCGGGAAGCGATCGGCTGAGCGTGCGCCTCGCCGTCGGCAAGCTCATGGCCCAGGACGGCCAGTGGGATGACGCGCGGCGCCAGGTCGCGCTGGGTTTGATGGAAGTCCGCGGCGGCCAGGCGCCCCCGCCTTCGGGTAAGCAGTGGTTGCAGGCCGCCGATGTATTTCTGGCCATGCATGAATTCGAATTGGCGCAGTCGTTCTTTGAACGCGCCTTGGCATCCGGGGCGCCGGAAACCGCGGTGCGGATCGGTCTGGCCAACACTTACCTGGCACTCGGCGACACCCCTCGGGCAGAAGCCCAACTCACCCAGGTCAATCGCTCCAACGCCAACAACAACGAAGAGCAGTCCTACGACTATCTGCTGGCCAAGGCCAATGTTTACCGCCAGCAGCGTAACGCCACGCAAGCGCTCACCGCCTTTGCGCAAGCCGCCGAGGCCGCCGGAGAAGATGATGCGGCGCAGAGGGAAATGCTGGAAGTCGGAGGTACTGAAGGGCTGAGAATTAATCCTAAAGTTAGTTTCCAATCGAACTTTTCAATTACTCCGATCTTTGAAGACACAACGATCTACGTTCTGGACGCCAAGTTGGGGGTTACAAGTACCAGCTCCGGCAATCCATCCCTGCTGCCGCTTCCTCGCTCTTCGCTGGAGACACAATGGACCGGCGCCTATCGTCTGCACCTCAACAATCTGCCCGACGCTACGGGATTCTTCCAGGTGCGCAACAGCCGCGGCGAGATATCGCTGCCCAGCGTAAACCAGATCGTCAACCGCGACACCACCGACTACTCCTTCAACTTCGGACTGAACCCCACTTTCCACCTGGGCGACAACGTCTTCACTTTCAATACGGGCGTGCAGGAAACCATGAGGCGGGATTCGCAAGATCCGTTGGACATGAACCAGAACCTCTTCCGGCAATTCGTGTACATGTCCACCAGCTCCTTTTTCAATCTGGTCGCAGTCAATGGTTTTGCCATCCGCGAAGCCGGGCCTTTCACGGAACGTGATCTGCGCTCCCGGGACCTGGGGGGGCAGCTGAACTTCCGCATCGGCAGGCCCTGGGGACGGACCGCTCTGCTGACCGGATACGGAGTTCGTGATCTGCAGTTCTCGCCGACGATCCGCGAGTTTTTCTTCACCTCGTCGTATGTGGGAGTTGAGCGCAAAGTGTCCGACAGTTTCACCTTCAAGGTGCTGGCCGAACATCTGCGTGCCTGGCGCGTCGAAGGCAACCAGTTCGCGATTGCGCAAGCGCTGCGTCCGGCGGCGAACCTGGAGTATTCGCCCACCCGCAATTGGAGCGTGGAGGGATCGGTCGCTTACTCCCGCAACATGGGATTCCACGTTTACGACGCAGTCCAGAGCTCATTCGCCGTTTCCTATGGCATGCCGGTCGGACGCGCCTTTAAGGATGGCGGGAACGAAGTCTTGCTGCGATATCCGATTCGCTTCTCCGTGGGCTTACAGCAAGAGACCTTTTTCGATTTCAGTGGAGGAAATAACCAACAGTTCAGACCTTTTGTGCGCATCACCTTGTTTTGATTTCTTGAGACGACGGTTTTTTGAGACCACGCCCCCATGAGAATCTGTTTGGTTGCAACTTTTCCCCCGAGCGGCCGTCAGTTGAACGAGTACGCTTTTCACATTGCGCGCGAACTCCAGCGCAATCCGACGATCGAATTGATCATCCTGGCAGATGAACTGACCGACTATCAATTTGCCACCGACCAGAATGGCGAACCGCTCAGCTCCAGGCCGCAGGCCGAACTCCCGGGGTTCAATGTGATCCGCTGCTGGAAATTTAACGATCTGGCGACGCCGGTCCGTCTCCTGAGGACGATACGTAAACTGAAACCCGATGTGGTCTGGTTCAACCTGGTGTTCTCCACTTTCGCGACCCAGGAACATCCGGTGGCCGCGTTTGCCGGGCTGTGGGCGCCGGCGCTGGCTCGAGCCCTCGGCTTCCGCACCCATGTCACGCTGCACCACATCATCGAGCACGTCGACTTTGCCAGCGCCGGTGTCCGGCAGGAAACACTGTTTCGCTTTGGCAGTGACATGGCCACCCGGGTACTGCTGATGGCCCACTCTGTTTCCGTTTTGCTTTCCGGATACCAGCGCACTCTGATTGAGAAGTACTCCGCGCGGAATGTTCTGCTGGGCACGCACGGTGTTTTCGGGCCCCGCCCGATTCCCCCTGACTTTTCGCTGCGCGGTAATCCCGACCAACGCATTCTGGCCATCGGGCACTGGGGAACCTACAAACGGCTGGAAACCCTGATGGAGGCTTTTCCGCGTGTCTTGCAGGAGGTTCCGGAACGCCCGCCTGATCGTCGCCGGAGCCAACCACCACACCAAGCCCGGCTATTGGGAGTCGATCCGGGAGCAGCAACGCGGAAACCCGCGCATCGAGTTTCGCGGCTATGTGGCCGAAGACGATATTCCAGACCTCTATCGAACCACCAGCATTGTAGTCATGCCCTACGATTCGGCGACCGGATCCAGCGGTCCGGCCCATCAGGCTTGCGAGTATGGAGTTCCCATCGTGTGCGCCGACCTGGCTGATTTTCGCAGAATGGCGGCGGACGAAGACATGGCCATCAGCTTCTACAAAGCTGGCGACCCGTCCGATCTCGCGGACAAGCTGGTCGCGATACTGCAGTCTCCCGAACAACAGCGGCAACTGGCCCACCACAATTTTTCCGCCGCGATGCGGATGACCATGCCCAGCGTGGTTCGCCACTACTTGCGCTGGTTCGAGCTGTCCCGGCACCGGCAGACCATGAGCGGCTTCGTCAAGTTTCCGCTATTTCAATCCCGACGTCGCCTGAGGCACGCGGCCAGCATACGGCAAACTGCCGGCCCCTCGTGGAGCTGGACCTTGCATCCCGGGGTGGTGGGGGATGGCGAGCCGGCCCAGAGTCCGACGGAAGGCGCGCCAGTCGCAGGCAATCGTGACATCACGGATGCCCCCAATTCTGACCTGACAGGAAAATAACGTGTGGGTCGGACACTCCTGTCCGACGCTTTTGAAGTTGCTTTTCGCCGTCGTCGGTCTTCAGTCGTCGGCCTACTTCGGCGGCAGCGCCGAATCGTCCTGCGGCTGCGGCGCGTCAGGCTGGGACGGCTCGTCCACCGGTTTGCCGTCGCGGCGCTTGAGCTCAATAGGACCAGTTTCTCGGCGCCTCGCTGCGCTCTGTTCCCCGATCTTGACTCCCACGCTCTGGTTGCTGTCGTCCGCGACTTCAAATAATTTCAGCCCTTCCGCTGACTGTCGCGTGGCCAGGCCGACGCGGGCCTTGGCGTTCTGCGCCAACCGTGCTTTCTCGTAAAACACTTGCGCAGTTTCCAGGTCGCCATCCATTTCTGCCAGATAACCGAGGTTGTTCAGCGTGAAAGCGCTGTTGGGATCAAGTTGATAGGCTTGCAGGAAAGCCTTGCCGGCGGCTTCCCGGTCGTTACGGTTCAACGCCGCGACTCCATGCAGATTGAGCAAACCCGCCCTCTCTTCCGGGCCTTCCACGGTTTGCATTCGCTGGCTCAGCCGTTTCGCGGTCTCTGAAGCCATCTCGCTGATCGGCTTACCCCCCCATGCCCCACTCTGGGAGACAACCACTCTTTCCTCGGAGTGCAAATCGGCGGCGGCCGTGTAGTATTTCAAGGCTCCTTCGAAATCCCCCTCCGCCTCTTTTGCCACTCCCAGATTGTTCAGGGTAAAGGGATTCTTCTGATCCAGGTCTAGGGCATGCTGCAAAACCAGCTCGGCCTCCGGCGCGCGTCCTTCCGACAGAAGCCGTACCGCGGCCACGTTTGACCGGTTGATTTCCATGGGGACATCATGAGCGTTGCTCAGGGCGCTCAAGAACGATTGTCCTTCCATATGCGGCGAACTGGCCCGGTCAACCACGGCATCGGTTCCCAGCTGCGCCGCCAGGGCATAGAAGCGCCGGGCCTGCTCGGCCTGGCCTTCAAGTTCGGAAACGTAGCCCATGTTATTGAGGGTAAAGGGATCATCAGGATCGAAGAGATACGCCCTGTAAAACAGCGATTTCGCCTTTTCCAGCTTGTTCTTGCGTATCGCCTCAACGCCCTCACGGTTGAGGCGCTGGATCGGGGTCAGCTTACTCCGCTTGGGCAGAGAAATCTTCAAGTCGCCGGCCCGGGCTGTTTGCATACCCCAAACCGCCCCCACGAACAAGACAACCAGCCATCCCTTCCAAGCCATCGGAGCCTTTCCTGTTGGGTCCTTCGGTACAGGCTTTCGCGGGTACTAAGATGCCCCAGAACCAGAGGTGTTGTTTCCCGTGAAAAAATTAATTTCCCTCAAGCTACCTGCCACCCGGGGAAGGCATCGAAATAGAGCTCTCAGAACGGGCCAGCGGGTAGGGTCAAAGGCAGGTATGAGACGATTTCTTGCGATGTTTTTGTTCATCGGACTTGCCAGTGCGCAGGGACCTTCGACCCCGTCCTCCATGGCAGTCATAGGGCCGAACCGGGACGTCTCAGTTCCAACCACGTCTCCTCTGGACAGCGACCGCATGTGGCTCGAACTGCTGCCGCAGCCTCACGGACAAACCACCCTGGTCGGAGGCACAATCCGGCTCCTGGACCATGTTCGCGACCAAGTCACGGTCCGCGTTTTTGGCGGCCGCGACATGGTCGTGCTTTTCGATGATCGTACTCACTTCTATCGTGATGGCGTGGCGGCCTCTCCCGGCGACCTGCAAATCGGTGAGCGAGTTTACCTGGATACCGCGATGGCCGGCTCCGGCATATTTGCGCGCAGCGTCCGCATTCTGACCCAAAGCGCGAACGGACAGAGCAACGGCCAAGTGCAGAGTTATGACGCCGCCAGTGGTGACCTCGTTCTGCGCGACGTGCTGGCCCCTGAGCCGGCGAATTTTCGGCTGGCTCCGGATGCGACCGTTCTGCGCGATGGCAAACCCGCTTCCCCCTCCGAGCTGCGTCCCGGCTCGCTGGTCAGTCTGAAGTTCAGCCCCTCGGCAAAAGGTCCGGGACTGGTGCGGGAAATCTCTATCCTGGCCGGGCCGGGAGGGACATTCGTATTCGCAGGCCGGGTTTCGCACCTTGACCTGCATATCGGACTCCTGGTGTTGGTGGATCCAAGAGACTCGAAGAGTTATGACATCCACTTCGATCCAGCGCTGACTGGAGTGCAGGACCGTCTCCACGAAGGCGGGGACGTGACCGTGACCACGACCTTCGACGGCGCGAATTACACCGCTAGTTCAATCGTGGTCAATGCAGTTCCGGCAAAAAAGTGAGGATCGTAGCGCCGGCGTCGGGGCGCGAACCACAATCCATACCAGGGCAAACCCCGCCCATCGGGCCGGCAAGATGCCGGCGCTACGCGCTTAAACGGCGATACGCCTTATCCAAAAACTCGAAGGCCACACCCGGTCGCGGTCGCGCGTGGGCAGGTATTGGCGGACTCCCTTAGGCATGTCCCGATAGCTGTGTTCCCATCGTGGAAAACTTTCCAGCAGGACGTCGGGATGATAGTACTGCATCGC
The DNA here is from genome assembly GCA_963779255.1 of Terriglobia bacterium. Classification (GTDB taxonomy): domain Bacteria; phylum Acidobacteriota; class Terriglobia; order Terriglobales; family Acidobacteriaceae; genus JAIQFF01. The sequence continues at coordinate 122,066 of CAVZXU010000042.1, forward strand.
GCTGCTGCCCCACAGCACTTCAAAGTGAGGGTTGAAGGTAAGGAAGGCCTGCAGCAGGTACTGCTCAGACCAGAAACAGAAGTTGGAGAGCACCGCATCGCGAGGGTAGTCCGACGGCAGGAAAATATCGTGCACATGCACGATCACGCCGGGTTGCAGCCGGGGAAGGATTTCCAGATACTCGCGGACTACGTCGCTGCCGACGCTGACCACGTGGCTGGAGTCCAGGAACAAAATGTCTCCGCCTTGCAACGAGAGAAACAGGTCCAGATCAACGTCCTGGATGCGGGTCGGGATAAGGTTGGTAATTCCCTGCAAAGCTGGGCTGGGAAAGGGTTCTATGGTGATCAGCTCGCCTTCGATGCCATCCATGATGCGGTTGGCCTGCACGGCAGCGGCAAGAATTCGTGTGCTGAACCCGCCTCCCACTTCGATGATCCGCCAGGGCTTCAAGTCGCGGACGATAGAGTAGGCGATTTCAGCATCGACAGTTTCAAAGAGACCATTGTGGTAGTGGTACTGAGTGGCGTCTGCCGTCGTCGGATCCGGAAAGGACCACTCATGCTGATAGCGCGCGGCCAGTTGCCCGACCCAATTCACCTGCCTCTCCAGGCCCAGGTCGAATCCCACCGGGACGGTATCGGCTGCCCAAGCCCGCGCCTCCAGGTCGTTGATGTCCGGCACCGGCCAGTAGAAATGGTTCGGGGTGACGGTAATACCCGCGCGCTGCAAGGTTCGGAAGCCGGACACCATCATCTTTGAAACGAACTCATTCTCGCGCAGCCTTCTGAGCAGGCGGCCCAACCTCTCTCTCACCGGAGAAGGATTCTGACGGTTAGCTTGGGGAGTCAGGTCAAGCGGCCCGCGGGACCGACGAGTTCCTGCGGTCCCCGCCTGTGGCGGATCCGAACCACGCGCGATACTATTCACGGTTCCCTTCCTCGTTCCGAACCAGCAGGCAGCCTGAATTGGCATTTCCCGGCTTATGAATGCGGGGTTAGATGTCGAATTCCGGCAGGAGATGCTTGGGGTGCTGTAAATCTTCGTTCAGGCAGAAGAGGTTGCCCGCTTGAGAAACCAGGGGTAAAGGATTCGAAAAAGTAACCAGTTACGGCCAACCGCTTTTGGGAGCGGACCATCGAACCCCTGTTGCCGAATACCCCGGGGGCAGGGTAAAGCGAAAATGCTCAAGCAGATAAGGATGGGCGGCTTTAAAGGAAGCAAGCCTTTGGCACCGTCGGGCCGGGTCGCGCGCGACACTCGGCGCTCGCTGCCTTCGTTCTTTATCATCGGGCCTCCCCGGACCGGAACCAGTTGGCTATACGAAGTGCTAAGCCGACATGCGATCTTACCTTCTCCCACCAAAGAGACGCGTTTCTTCGATATCCACTTTGAGCGCGGATTTGACTGGTACCACGCCCATTTTCCGACCTCGACTGGGGATCCGTTAGTGGGCGAGATTGCACCCACATATTTCGCCTCGGCCCAGGCGCGGGAACGGATAGCGGAAACCATTCCCAACGCGAAGGTGGTGTGTATCTTCCGTGATCCGGTTGAGCGGGTGGTCTCGCTGTACCGGCTGAAGCGGGCGTATGGCATGATTCCGTGGAGCTTCGAGGAGGCGATCGTCCGCGACTCTGAGCTCATGGAATCGGGTAAGTACGGTTCCTGCCTCAAGGCGTGGCTGCACACCCTGGGCGCGAACCAGGTCCTGGCAACGGTTTACGATGATCTGCGGGATGAGCCTCAATCCTATCTCGACTCCGTGACGGACTTTATCGGCATTCCACGATTCGAGCTGGGTCCGTCGCAAGTCGGGCGTGTCTTCACCTCCGAGACCATGACCTACCCGCGAAATTACTATCGGACACGTAGCGCCACCGCCATGGCGGAATGGCTAAAGCTCCGGCAGTTCGACACGGTGGTCGCGGCCGTCAAGAAATCACCTCTCTTGAAGTTGGTTCTGGGCGGCGGTCCCCCCTTCACGAAGTTGTCAGTGGATCTCTCGCATAAGCTTTACGAGCATTTCCGGCCGGAGGTGGAGGAACTTGAAGGCCTGCTCAATCGTGACTTTTCGGCCTGGAAGTTGCCCTCTCTGCAAACCTCCGGGTCCCGCTAAAGGCGACCGGCGGCGGTTTTCCCGTTAGCCCAAGAGGTCGAGCGGATGCCTTTGCATCTCCGGCTTGTGTACGGTCGAGTACAGTATCCGGTGTATTGTGGATTTCGGCTGATGCAGTAGCCTGAAGCTCGAGACGGTGATGGCCCCAAGAATTCTTGTCGTCGATGACACGCAGGCCATTCGCCGCTCCGTCCGCTTCGGTATAGAAAAACAAACCGATTGGGAAATATGCGGAGAGGCCGAAAATGGCAGGGAGGCCATCGCGAGAGTTAAAGAACTCAAGCCCGATGTGGTTCTCCTGGATCTTTCGATGCCAGTCATGAACGGACTCGACGCCGCCCGGCACATCAAAGCGATCGCGCCCCATATTCACATCGTCATGTTCACTCTGCATACCTACCCCCAGCTATTGGACGAGGCCCGGAAGGTGGGTATTGCGAAGTTGCTCTCCAAATCAGGCGCGGTTGAATCCGACCTTGTCTATGCCGTCCGTTCTCTGTTGGCTGCCTGAGCTGGCGCCTTTCGTTCCTGCGATTTTGACAAGCCGTCGCGCCAAAAAGTAAAAGGGGCCGATTTTCGGCCCCTTTTCCTTTGCCCCCAGCCTGGCTGGACGCGGCTATTTCACGTGGATGGTCTTGCCGTCGGCGTCAAAGGACGTTCCGCTGGCGTCCTGCAGCACGTATTTGTCGCCCGTCTTCACGATCGTACCGGCGAAAGTCTGAACTTGCGCCTGCTGCGACTGGGCGTGGGAATCGGGCGCTGTCTGCTACTGAGGCGGTGGCTGCGAAGGTGAATTGGGCGATTGCGGATCCGGTTGCTGCGCGTTGAGTTGAACTGCGGACAAGCCCAGGCCCAGCAGCAGGCCCAGTGCGGGCAATATCGAGCGCGCATTTCACCTACACGGGCTCACCGCGAAAAGTAGAGGGACTCCTTTGCGGATTGATCGTTCAGCCAGAGACGGATCGAGCAAACTTTTCCGGGTTGGCAAAAACTTTCCTGTCGAGTTTCGTGAAGCCTTCTAATCAAATCTCGGTAATCCACTGTATTGCGATCGAACTGCACGCCGGGCACACTCTGTACATGCTATTAATTTAATTCTGGAGTGGAGCCGTGCCCCACCTTACCCTGCAGGAAGTCATTGACCGTATCAATAAAAACTATCCCTCCGCCAAAGCGCTCTGGGGCGACGATAATCGCTCCAAAGACCAGCCGCACCGTCCGGAATTTTACGTTCCGCGCATAACCCGCCGTTTAGCCAGCCTGATGTTTCGCGCGTATTCATCCTAATCTCACGTTTTCAAGTCCCGTCGTTCAGAAAAGACAGGGGGCGGCGGCGAGTCGACAAAAATCTTGGGCGGTTGAACCACAGTGTTGGATCGTGACCGCATCCAACGCACGGAATCAAATTTTTGTATTGCAGCAGTCATGGCAAACCAGGAATTAAGAGATCTGTATATCGACGAACTGAAGGACCTTTACAACGCGGAAAATCAACTGGTGAAAGCGCTCCCCAAGCTGGCCAAGGCCAGTTCCTCGGAAGAATTGCGAGCGGGCTTCGAGGAGCACCTGGAACAAACCAAGGGACATGTCGAGCGGCTCGAAAAGATATTCGAAATGCTTGGTGAGAGTCCAAGGGGCAAGAAGTGCGCCGGCATGGAGGGCCTGGTTGAGGAGGGCTCCGAGGTCATGAAGGAGGATTTTGAAGGCGCCGTCATGGATGCCGCCTTGATCGGGGCCGCGCAGCGGGTCGAACACTATGAAATCGCCGCCTACGGCACGGCGCGCGCCTTTGCCGAGACCCTGGGTGAAAGCGATCACGTTTCTCTGCTGGAAGCGACCCTGGCCGAAGAAGAGGAAACGGACGACAAACTCACTCAACTAGCCGGGCAGATTTACCAGCAGGCCCTGGGCGGGGATCGCATGCAACCGGATCGCGACGAGGCCTCGGGAAAAAAGCGAGCCAGGCGAATTGCGTAACGGCACCCCATGCGGGCCTCGCGAAAGTGCGTCGTGCAAGCGCGCGCGCGTGGAGGCGCGCCGTGAAGCACGTCGCGGACGGGCTCGTGGAATCGCACGGCTTCCAGCCGTGCGAAAAGAGTCGCAAAAGGAGGCGGCTTCAGCCGCTGTAGCGAAAACCTAGCCGGTCGTCCCTGCCGTTTTCCCCATCCTCTAATATCAAGCGCTAAGAGATTTGTTTGGCGGAAGAAATCCGAATTCCCGGACTTAAATCGACCAGGCAACAGGTGATTCGAGCGCCGATGCTGCTAGAGTATTGATCGTCAATCGCGGAAGCGCATGCAGTCCGGTGATTGCCGCGGTCTTCAAAACCGTCGTGCGGCGGGTTACCCCGTCGCGGGTGCGTTCGACTCGCACACGCTTCCGCCAGAACGCGCTACCAAACTGCCGCGCTGCGATTCTTCATTTCTCCTGAACTGATATAAAATCTTCCTGCGCGTAGTCACGACACGCCATCGCGGCACCGTTCCGGCGGAATGAGGCTTCTCTTGTATTTAGATCACCAAGGCAAGGGGCTGTGAACAAACGACTGTCAGAACGGACACAAACCCAACTGGCATTTGGCGCGGCTGTAATTCTGCTGGTGGTGAGTGCGATGGCCGCCTACGCCACGGTGGTTCGGCTGCGCGCCGCAGAACGCTGGGTCGGTCACACCCGCGACGTTCAAACCACTCTAGCTGATCTCAACAACATCAGCGCCCGGGCCGGGCGGGCACGCACCCAGTATGTCGATACCGGCGACAACTCCTTTTTCGAAGACTACAAATCGGCGGCCGTCCAGATTCCCTTGAAAATGAAGCTGCTCGAACGCCTGGTGGCGGACAATCCCGAGCAACGCGAGCTCCTGCAGAGTCTGGAAAGCGTTACCCAGCGCAGGTTAGACCTGCTGAACCGATCGGTCCAGCTGAAGCAGGGTGGTTCTCCGGATGTGCAGGAGCAAGCGCGCCTGCGGCAGGAGATTCTCGATGCGTCAACCCAGGCCGATTCGGTGTTGCAGACCATGCAGAACAAGGAACAGCTGCTTCTGGATACGCGCCGGGGACAATCGGAGCGACTGTTCCGCATTACCGTGTACATTCTGTGCGCTACCTTCATCGTTGCCCTGTCGCTGTTTTTGTTCCACTACCGCTTGCTTAACTCGGAGCTGAACGGAAAGGAGCAAGCCGAAGCGTCCTTGCGCTCTCTCAGTGTGCGCCTGCTGGAGCTGCAGGATCAGGAACGTCGGAGATTCTCCCGCGAACTTCACGATAGCCTGGGGCAGTACCTGGTGGGGGCAAAGATGAACCTGACCATGCTGGCCAACTCGGTGCCGGCCAATGCCCTGATTTCGGAATGCCTCAAGCTCCTGGACCAGGCCATGACGGAGACCCGCACCATCTCCCATCTGTTGCATCCGCCGTTGTTGGACGAGGCCGGTTTCGCCTCCGCGGCGCGATGGTATGTGGAAGGTTTCGCGAAACGCAGCGGCATTCAAACCAGTCTGGACATGCCGGAAGAGCTCGGCCGCCTGTCCAGTTCCCTCGAGCTTGCTCTCTTCCGTGTTCTGCAGGAAAGCCTGACCAACGTTCACCGTCATTCCACGAGCCGCAAAGCGGAGGTCTCCGTAAAAGCGTCGAACGGTCAGGTCGTGCTCCAGGTGAGAGACTATGGAAAGGGTATCTCCCCGGACATTCTCGACCTCTTTCGTCACAAACGCGCTCATGGCGGCGTGGGGCTGGCCGGGATGCGCGAACGGATCAACGAACTCGGAGGGCGGCTGGAAATGGATTCCGACAGCTACGGCACCCGGGTTGTGGCAACTCTGCCGCGTTTGGAGCGAAGAAGTTCCGCCGAAGAATTTGCCGCCGATTGATCCTGCGACAGTGTGGAGCGGACATTCCTGTCCGCCGCCTTTAGCTTTGGTTTTTTTCGCAGAGAACCGACAAGACCAAAGAGCAAAGTCAAAAGCGGGTGGACAGGAGTGTCCGCCCCACACCATCTACTTCGGTTCACAATTTCTTGCTGAGATCGCTGGACATGCCTCCGGCCGCGGGCACGTAGCATTTCGTGGTGTAGTCCATCACCATGCGATTGGCATTGAAGCGCCAGCCCAGGGTGCGGATGGTGCGCTTCATGCGCTTGATCCAGCCGCGGGGCAGGCCGTCGCGGTCGCGGTCATAGAAAAGCGGAATTACTTCTTCGCGCAGCACGCGGTACAGGTCTTCTCCATCACGGCTGTCGTGAATGCTCATGTCGGCGTGAGTTCTGCCCGTCCCGATGGCGAATCCGTTCAGGCCGTCATAGGCTTCCGCCCACCAGCCGTCAAGAACAGACAAGTTAAGACCGCCGTTCAAGACTACTTTCTGTCCGCTCGTGCCCGATGCCTCCAGGGGACGGCGCGGGTTGTTCAGCCAGACATCGACTCCCTGAACGAAGTGCCGCCCGACATTGATGTCGTAGTCTTCGACGAAGACAAACTTGTCGGCAAACTCCATGTGCCGCATCAATTTGGCGATTTGCTGCAGCATCTTCTTGCCGGGTTCGTCGCGGGGATGGGCCTTGCCGGCAAAAATGAACTGCACCGGACGCTTGGGATCGTTCACCATCGATGTCAGTTTTTCGATGTCAGCCAGAATCAGATCGGCTCGCTTGTATGTAGCGAAGCGGCGCGCAAACCCGATAGTCAGCGCATCCGGACTGAGCACCCGGCCCAGGCGCAGCAACATTTCGGGAGACTCGTCGCGGCGCTCGGCCTGCTCGACGACCCGGTGACGCACAAAATCCAGCAGGCGGGATTTCAGGTGAAGATGGGTTTCCCACAGTTCCCCATCGTCCACGTTTTCGATTCCCTCCCAGATCGCAGGATCGGCGTTGTTCTCCTGCCAGCCCGTCCCCAGATGGCGGTCATAAAGGCGGAACATCTGCGGCGCCAGCCAGGAAGGGACATGCACGCCGTTGGTGATGTGCCCGATGGGAACTTCGTCTTCCGGCTTGCCGGGGTAGAGGCCGGTCCACATGTGCCGGGACACCTCGCCGTGCAAAGCGGAAACCGCGTTGGCGCGGCGCGCGAGTTTCAAACCCAGCACGGTCATGCAGAAATCTTCATTGCGATCGCCCGGATTCTCCCGTCCCAATTCCATCAGCTTTTCCTGGGAGATACCCAGAGCTTCGCGCAGGGGGCCCAGATGCTCTTCCATCAACTCGGCGTAAAAACGGTCGTGGCCGGCGGGCACGGGCGTGTGGGTGGTGAAGACGGTTTCGCGGGAAACCCGGCGGACAGCGTGATCAAAGGCGATGCCCTCGCTCTGCATCCGGTCACGAACTGCTTCCAGCACGGCGAATCCGCTATGGCCTTCATTGAGGTGCAGAACACCGGGCGTGATGCCCATGGCCCGGAGCGCGCGGAAACCTCCAATACCCAGCAGCAGTTCCTGGCGGATCCGAATGCGCGAATCTCCTCCATATAAACGCGAGGTGAGTTCACGGTCTTCGGGATGATTGCCCTCGATATTGGAGTCGAGCAGAAGCAAGTCGCACCGCCCCACCTTCATGCGCCAGACTTTCGCCCGCAGGGCCGCCCCACGGGTCTCTACCTGGACGGTGACGGGTTCACCGTTCCGTCCGATGGCGGCTTCCATGGGCAACTGATTGACGTCGGTCTGGATGTATTCTTCCTGCTGCCAGCCGGTCCGATCGAGGCGCTGGCGGAAATATCCCTGGCCATAAAACAAGCCGATACCCACCAGGGGTATCCCCAAGTCGGACGCGCTCTTGACGTGATCGCCGGCCAGCACGCCCAGGCCGCCGGAGTATTCCGGAATGGAGACGTGCAAACCGAATTCAGCGGAGAAGTAAGCTACCGGGCGAGGCCGCAGAATGCCGGCGTGACGGGCTCCCCAGGTGCGGTCGGCATCGAGATATTCGCGCTGGCGGCGATAGGCATAGTTGATGCGGCTGTGCAGCACCAGCTCGCGGGCGCGGCGTTCCATCTCGGGCAGGGGGATCTCCGAAAGCAAAGCCACCGGATTGTGGTTGAGCTGCCGCCAGCGCGTCGGGTCGAGGTCGCGGAATAAACTGCTGGTGTCATGGTCCCAGGACCACCATAGGTTGCGCGCCAGGGTCCACAGCCGCTCCTGCGCGGGAGCGATGAAGCGGTCCAGAGTGCGGGCTTCACTCACCACCGACCCCACCTGGGTTGCAGCCTCGGCCAGCATCCGGATTTCTTCCTCGCGAAAGACCCGGGGGGCAATGGTTTGAACCACTAACACTCCCTGCAGCACTCCGCGATCAATCAGCGGAACCCCGAGGAACGATTGGAATGCCTCTTCTCCGGCTTCACTGAAATACTTGAAACGGGGATGGTTTTTTACCTGTTCCACCGCCACCGGACCTACCCGTTCCGCGACCAGGCCCGCCAGCCCCTCATGCAGTCCCATGCGAAGGGTGCCAATGCATTGGGGGCGAAGTCCCAGAGTCGCGGCCAACACCAGATTGGCCCGGTCCGGCTCCAACAGATATGCGGAACAGACGTCGGTCTGAAAGCGTTTGGCGATCAAGGCGACAACGTTCATTAACGTTTCGGCCGAATTGCCGCCCTCGGCGGCCAGGTTGCCGATTTCCTCAAGGGTCAGGACGTAATTTTCGTCGTGCGCGGGAGCGGGTTGGCTCATGTTCTGAATGATCTCGTCGTTGGCAGTCAATTTAGGGTTCATGGCGCGGTTGTTCGCGCATCTCAATAGTGTAACTGCTGGAAGATGAAGCGACTAGTTTACGATGTGGCTCCCGGCGGCCAGAGGCCACTGCAATCTCGATTTTATTGCTGGAAACTCCAATGACCGGCTGCCAGGCGCAGCACAGTGCTGCACTTCTGGCATTGGGCCCGCCCCCACGACAACCAGGTGTCATTTTGGTTCGGAATCCAGTTTGGGCTTCGTTTGCGAAACTTAGACGCTGGTGCAAATCGAGTCCAATCGAATTTCTTTATCGCATCGATCCCTAATCTTGGTTCGAGACGGAGAAGAGTCGATGAAAGAATACCGAGGCATCAAAGTGGGCCAATGGTTGGTCCCGCGGGCGGCGACTACGACCACATCCCTCCGCGACCTACAGTAGATTCTGTAGGTACGAATTGCGCAGTTGGCCGGAAAGCCGAACGGTCGCTATTTACGTAAGCCACAGAAAAGACATGCAAACTGCTTTTGGCAAACTAACTGCAATAGGGCCTGGTGAACTTCCAGGAGGACGCGCATGACTGAAATGCCTGGCCACGATTGGAAGGAACTGGCCGAAGCGGCCCGCGATGAGCAAGACCCGAAAAAGTTGATGAATCTCATTGATCAACTGAACCGCGCGCTCGAGGAGCATATGAAAGACCTGTATCCCCGCTCCGGGGAAGCAGCCAGCTAGCGCACTTTCGCTTCGCCCCGGAAAACAACTCAGGCACCTGCACTTCGAGGCTGCCGCGCCGGTAAATGTGGCAAATCCGCCGGTTGACGGTGAAGGCTTACCCAGCCTGCTGTTCGAATCCGCTGCCGAAGCCCCCTTGCATGTAGACTTACATGACTATCCTCCACTGTCTTGCAAATGAAATATATCTGGAACTTCTAGGATGAGAACATGAAAAAGTCGGGCGCGAGCCAAGGCCAGTCGGCATCGGAGCTCATCTCGAAAAGAATCGCCGAACTCGGGGACTGGCGCGGGGAAACCCTCAGCAGAATGCGCAAGCTCATCAAGGAAGCAGACCCGGACGTCGTCGAGGAGTGGAAGTGGATGGGCACTCCGATTTGGTCGCACGACGGCATCATCTGCACTGGCGAATCCTACAAGAATGTCGTGAAGCTTACCTTCGCCAAGGGCGCGTCTCTGAAGGATCCGGCCCGTCTCTTCAACTCGAGTCTCGACGGAAACGCACGCCGCGCGATCGACATCCACGAAGGAGAAGAAGTTGACGAGTCCGCCTTCAAGGCGCTCGTTCGCCAAGCGGTCGCCCTCAACAGTTCTGGCAAGTCGAAACCTTCGAAGAAAGCGAAGTCCTAAGGGATTCCGCCCCTGAACAGGTCCGACATCGGGGTGGCGGAGGTGTCGTTCCGCCCGAGCGTACCCAGGTAGAAGATGGCCTCCTAAGTCTAAAATGGCAATCCCGGGTAGAATCCTTCACGTGACACCGGCGTACCGCAAACGCTGATGTCATGCTTCCCACCGATCGCGTCCCCGCGCTCGAAATCTGAATTGGAGAGAAGAAAAATGGCTGAGTGCGACGGCAAGGTAGCGCTGGTGACGGGCGGGACCTCGGGCATCGGACGGGAAACATCGGTTCTGTTTGCCAAGAAAGGTGCCCGGGTAGTGGTCGCGGGACGGCGTGAAGTTGAAGGGAACGCCACGGTAGACCTGATCCGTCGCGCCGGTGGCGAAGGAATCTTTGTCCGGGCGGACGTATCACGGGCGTCCGAAGTCGAAGCCCTGGTCGAAAAAACCGTCGCGACCTTTGGCGGCCTTGACTATGCCTTTAACAACGCCGGCATCGAGGGCCATTGGGTCCCCATCGTGGAGCAGACCGAGGAAGAATGGGACCAGACCATTGACATCAATCTCAAAGGCACATGGTTGTGCATGAAATATGAAATACGGCAAATGCTGAAGCAAGGCCGCGGCGGCGCTATCGTCAATAACTCATCAATTGCCGGATTCATCAGCAGCCAGGGCACCGCAATTTACTCTGCCAGCAAACACGGCGTATTGGGGCTGACCAAGGCTGCCGCGATTGAAGTCGGGAGAAATGGGATCAGGGTCAATGCGGTCTGTCCGGCGGCGATCGAGACCGCCATGGCGGACCGTCTGTTCGGAGCGCCTGACGTCAAGAAGAAGGTGCTGACGTTTTATCCCATGAACCGATTTGGCGAATCCAGCGAGGTGGCCGAAGCCGTGGTGTGGATGTGTTCCAGAGCAGCCAGTTTTATGACCGGCCAAAGCCTGGTTCTGGATGGAGGTTTTCTCGCCGGTCCGAATGTGCCGCCAGAATAGACGAGGCAAAATCAATAGTCCCAAGGACGAAATCTTATGATCAAGAGAATGATCAGGCGCAACCGCAGTGTGCTGTTCCCGGTTCTATCTGCAATCCTGGTGTTCACTGGCGGGGCGGGAGCACAAACGCCGGCGAAGCCGTCCGACGTTCTGGTAATTGACGCCTCGGCGCCCGCTCATCCCTTCCCGCATTTCTGGGAGCACATGTTTGGATCGGGCCGAGCCAACCTGACTCTGCGCGAAAGCTACCGCAATGATTTGCGCCAGGCGAAACAAATCACGGAACTGCAATACGTCCGCTTTCACGCCATCTTTCTCGATGACATGGGCGTGTACGACGAAGACAGCGCCGGCCACCCGATTTACAACTTCTCCTACGTCGACCAGGCCTATGACGGCCTCTTGCAGAACGGCGTGCGACCTTTTGTCGAGTTAAGTTTCATGCCTAAGAAACTGGCTTCGAAGGATGCCCTGCATGCTTTCTGGTACAAGCAAAATGTTGCGCCTCCGAAAGATTGGGCCAAATGGGATGACCTGATCTACCAGTTTACGAAGCATCTGGTGAATCGCTACGGCGAGGATGAGGTAGCCAAGTGGTACTTCGAAGTCTGGAACGAACCTAATATCGATTTCTGGGTCGGCGATCCAAAACAGTCCAGCTACTGGGAACTTTACGATCATTCTGTGGCGGCTATTAAGCGCGTCAGCCCGCGTTTCCGCGTGGGCGGCCCCGCCACCGCACAAGCCGCCTGGGCCGACGCCTTCATTCAGCATTGCATCGAGAAGCATGTCCCGGTTGATTTTGTTTCCACCCACGTGTACGGAAATGACAGCGCGAAAGATGTGTTTGGCACGGATGAAAGCATTCCCCGCGACCGCATGGTGTGCCGGGCGGTAAAGAAGGTGCATGATCAGATCAAGGCCTCGGCCCTGCCCAGCCTGCCGTTGATCTGGAGCGAGTTCAACGCCAGTTACAAGAACGAGCCGGAGATTACCGACTCAATATATATGGGTCCTTGGATGGCCGACACCATCCGCCAGTGCGACGGGCTGGTGGACGAGATGTCGTACTGGACCTTCTCGGATGTCTTTGAAGAGCAGGGCGTGGTAAAGAAACCTTTTTACGGTGGCTATGGTCTGCTCGCGGCCGGAGGAATTCCCAAGCCGGCGTACGCGGCGTTCAAACTTCTGCACCAATTGGGACGTGAACGCCTCGCTCTCGATTCCGATTCTGCCCTGGTGACTCGCGCCGCGGATGGTTCGCTGGTGTTGGCGCTATGGAACCTCATTCCGCCCGAGCAAGCGGGCGGAGCCAGGACGGTAGTCTTGCGGTTCAAGAATCTGGGCAGGGCGCGCCATGCATCGATTTCCCGCGTGGACCGGGACCACGGTGATCCACATCCCGCATACGAAAAGATGGGTTCGGCAGTTTATCCGACCCAGGCGCAATTGCAGCAGCTGCGCGACTCGGTTGTGCTGGGTGCGCCGGAGGTCCAGGAGATAAAAGGCGGTGAGCTCAGTCTGACGCTGCCAGCCAACGGCCTGGCTGTGATTGCAATCAGGAAATAGATATAGATATAGATATAGATAAGGTGTGGGGCGGACACTCCTGTCCGCCGCCTTTGGGGTTGTTTTTTTTGACCAGCGCAGCGCCGGCATCTTGCCGACCGATGGGCCGGCTCTGCCTGCCTGGTTTTGCAGCTTTGCAGCGTGCTCACGGCGGAGGGCGAGACGCCCTCCGGACAGCCGACGGGACGCCGGCGCAACAACCGTTCAAGTCAAAAGCGGCGGACAGGAGTGTCCGCCCCACACCACCTATAACTCTATGAGCCGACAAACCTTACGGGCGCCTGAGGCATCTATATGTCACGCCGATTTTCGGTATAGCTTCTAGAAACCTCAGAACTTAGTTAGGATTCATGCATGGCGGAGCAGCAGAGTTTCCTGAGCAGCTGGCAGGAGCGGCTTACGGCGCTCCGTAACACGCCGCCGGTGCTCAAGATCGTGTGGCAATCCGGACCCGGGGTCGTGGTGTTTGGTCTGGTGGCCCGCCTGTTCGCTTCGTTGCTGCCGCTAGCACTGCTCTGGATTCCCAAGCTGATCGTTGACGAGATCGTGCAGCCGAAGTTCGCAGCGCACCTGATGTCGCCCCGATTGTGGTGGCTGGTGGCGAGTGAATTCGGCCTCGCCGTCCTGGGCGGCATTCTCGCCCGCACCATTGATTATTCGGACTCGCTGCTGGCGGACAAATACACCCGCCACGTAAGCATCCAGGTGATGAAGCACGCCGCCGAACTTGACCTGATCGCCTACGAGGACCCGGTTTTTTACGACCGGCTAGAGCGGGCGCGGGTGCAGGCAACCGACCGGCTGGGCATGATTCAGCCAATCGGGCGGCTGATCCAGTTGGTGATTACCACCACCACTCTGTCGGTCGCTATTATTGTTTACTCGCCCTGGTTGATGTTGATGCTGATTGCAGGAGTGCTTCCCGCATTTCTGGGAGAAAGCCACTTTGCGTTTCTGGGGTACGCCAAGAATTTCCGCCAGACTCCGGTCCGGCGTCAACTGGACTATTTGCGGCAGGTTGGAGGCAGCAAGGAAGCCGCGAAGGAACTCAAACTATTCGGACTCAGCCAGTTCCTCACCCAACGATTCACCAAACTTTCCGACGGGATCTACGAAGAGAACGTCGCCCTGTCACGGCGGAAATTGATTGCCGGAGCTTTCCTTTCCGTGATCGCGTTCATGGGTTACTACTCGGCCTATGTCTTCGTAATCTGGCGAACCGTCACCGGCGTGTTCAGCATCGGCACTGTGGTACCTTTTGTCGGGCGCAATTTTGCAGGCCAGCAGCAATATCCAGCAAATCTTCTCCACCGTTTCCGGGATCGCCGACCAGGCCCTCTTCCTGACCGACCTGTTGGCATTCTTTGATATGCGGCCGACGATCCAGTCCAAGCCTAACGCCTTGCCCGCTCCGCGGCCGATCGTCTCGCGGATTTGAATTCCGCAATGTTTCATTCCGATATCCGGGCAGTTCGCGCCTGGTGCTGAACGGCCTGAACTTCCATCTGCATCCGGGAGAACGGGTTGCGCTGATTGGAGAGAATGGTGAAGGCAAGACCACAATCGTTAAGCTGATCACGCGACTCTACGATCCCACCGAAGGGCAGGTCCTGCTGGATGGCGTGGACCTGCGGGAGTATCGATCTGGAAGACCTGTATCGTGAGATTGGCGTTATTTTTCAGGACTTCATGCGCTATGAGATGACGGCGCGCGAAAACATCGCGGTGGGGCGGATTGAGGAAATCGACGATCTGCAAACTGCTCGAAGACGCCGCCCGAGAAGAGCATGGCCGACGCGGTCATTGAAAAGCTTCCCGGCGGCTACGAGCAAATGCTGGGCCGACGCTTTGAAGGCGGCGTGGATCTCTCCGGCGGAGAGTGGCAGAAAGTTGCGCTGGCGCGCGCCTACTTGCGCGACGCGCAAGTGCTGATTCTGGACGAGCCCACAGCCGCTCTCGATGCCCGCAGCGAGTTCGAGGTATTCCAACGCTTTGCCGAACTCACTGCGGGAAAAATGGCGCTCTTTATTTCCCACCGATTTTCCACCGTGCGCATGGCGGACCGCATCGTAGTCCTCGAAAACGGCAAGATTGCCGAAGAAGGAAGTCACGAACAACTGGCGAGCCTGGGCGGGCGGTACGCGGAGATGTTCGAAATGCAGGCCGCCAGCTATCGCTAGAGGTCGCGAGCCATAAGTCATGCCACAGAATACCCATATTGAAATGTTGAGCGATCGGAAGCCGAGCGCCTGCGCTGAGCCTCCCAAGAAACCGGCCCCAACGTGCGAACCCTGCGGGCAGCCGCGGCGGACTTGGCGCGAAGTCTGGAATGGCTGCCGAGGGATGCACTCATCCCGACTTTTCTCCGAACGCTGCCGCGCGCTCCGCCGCGCTATCAGGCCCGTGCTTCGCACGCTTGGAGTCGCCGCTTGCCCAAGATCTCTGTCGCGACGATTTCCGCTGGCTGCACGACAACAGCTGCGCTCTTGTACATGCCGACCTGCGGAGCACGAAGCGACGGCTTCAAACTGCGCTCACAAGCTTCCTCACGTCCGCACTCCTGACGGCGCCATCGTTCCGCGGGTGCTGGCCTTGGCCGAAGGATTTCTGGCCACCGTCGGCTACGAGTTCAGTGAGCTCGCGTTCACCTATGTCGTCAAGCTTTTCAACAGAGCACGGTGCTTAGATTGCTCGAGCTATGGGCGCTGGTCCCGGCGCTGAAGCTGGTTCTGCTGGAACAAATCGCGGCCGCGTGGCTCCGTCTTGCTGACAGATCCGGCGGGACTCCTATGGAGCCGGGTGTTTGCGTACGCAGCTTGCAGCGATATTGAGCAGACCGCGTGGAAGGAAGTTCTCGAGCCGCTGATTGCTGTTCGATCACGTACTTGCGGCAGGACCCAGCGGGCGCCTATGCGCGCATGGATTTTGAGAGCCGCGATCTCTATCGCAGCGAGGTTGTCAAAAATCGCGGAACACTCCGATCTGCACCGAGAGTGGAGGTCGCCGGCGCAGCGCTTGGCTTGGCCGGCGCAGCCAAGAACGCACCCTAGTCCGCGATCCCACGGAACGCTCTGCGGAATCGCACGTTGGCTACTACCTCGTGGACGAAGGGGTCGGCATCTGCTTCACGGAGAGTCGGCTTCCGGCCTCCGTGGGCCAGCGGATTCCGGAGCTTGCTTACGCAGCATCCCGGATGAGTTCTTTCTGTCCGGGATCGAAGTTCTCACCTTCGTCATTACTGTTGACGGTCGTGCTCCTGCTGGCCGACTCCTACCACTTCGCTGGGACTGCTTCTGTTTTCGGTGCTGGTGCTGCTGCTGCCGAGTTCGCAGAGCGCGGTGCAAATGATGAACTACCTGGTAACGCTGCTGCTGCCGGCCGAGATTCTTCCCAAGCTGGATTTTTCGGAGGCGATTCCCGACGATTGCGTGACGCTGGTCGCCGTCCCGAGCTCTGCTGCTTAACGAGAAGCAGGTACGCGGGCTGGTTGAGGATCTGGAGGTTCGTTTTCTCGGCAACCACGATCCGCAATATTCATTTCGCGCTGCTCACCGATCTTGCCGGATTCGCACTGAACCCGCGCCGAGAAGACGAGCCCGCTGGTCGACTCTGTGCGCGAACTCATCCGCGAACTGAATGAGAAATATGCCGTCAAGGCATCGGGGTCTTTCTTCTTCTTCCATCGCCACCGCGTTTACAACCCGCGCGAAAGAGCGTGGATGGGATGGGAGCGCAAGCGCGGCAAGCTGCTGGACCTGAATAAGCTGCTGCGCGGGCAGTACGACAGTTTCCCGGTCAAGGTTGGCGATCTCTCCATACTGCCGCAGGTCCGCTTTGTGATCACCCTGGACTCGGACACGGAATTGCCGCGCGGAACGGCGCATCGCATGGTGGGAGCGATGGCGCATCCTCTGAACCAGGCCATCATCGATCCGGAGAAGAACATCGTTGTCGCCGGCTACGGCATTCTGCAGCCGCGGGTCGGGGTGAGCGTGCAGAGCACGGCGCGCTCGCGACTGGCCAGCCATCTATTCCGGGCGAGACCGGATTCGACATCTACACGCGCGCCGTCTCGGACGTTTACCAGGATCTGTACGGCGAAGGCATCTTCACCGGCAAAGGAATCTACGAAGTGGACACCTGCACCGCGTGCTGGACCGCCGCTTCCCGCGCAATGCCCTGCTCAGCCATGACCTGATCGAAGGCGCTTATGCGCGCGCGGGCCTGGTCAGCGACATCGAGATGATCGAAGATTATCCCTCGCACTACAGCGCCTACAATCGCCGCAAACACCGCTGGCTGCGCGGCGACTGGCAGATTACGAGTGGCTGCTTCCGACGCGTTCCGGATGAGTCGGGGACGCGGGTGCCGAATCCCATCTCGCTGATTTCGCGCTGGAAGATTCTCGACAATCTGCGCCGCAGCCTGGTGGAACCAGCCACGTTCCTGCTGCTCGTGCTGGGCTGGCTGGTGCTGCCCGGACGAGTCCGCTGGCTACTGGACCTGGCCACCATCGGCATCCTGTTCTTGCCCGCCTGGTTCCAGCTTGTGATTCGACCTGGTGCGGGCGCCATTCGAGCGAACGCAATCGGCATGGCCCGTGAAGCTGCTCAGCGACCTGCTTTGCCGCCGACGTGAATCTGTTTTTCACACTGACGTTTCTGGCGCACCAGACGTTGCTTTCGCTGGATGCCGTGGTGCGCGCGCTGATTCGGCGCACTGGTAACGCGGCAGCGGCTGCTGGAATGGGAGACTGCGGCCGAAGCGGAGATAGGCACGCGCAAGCGCACCCCGGTGGATGTTTATCTGAACTGGATGCCCGTGCTGGCTTTGGGCTTGGGCTCTGCTGTGTGGCTCGTTCGATCCGCCGCGCGCTATTTCTGCCGCGCTGCCGATCCTGTTGCTTGGGGCGTGCAGCAAGCTGGATTGTCGATATGGCTGAACCGTGCCCGTCGCGGCCAGCGCAATCGAGGCATCCGACAAGGATGAATTGTTTCTGCGGCGCACGGCGCTGCACACCTGGCGATATTTCGCCGAGTTCAGCACGGCAGGAGCACAACTGGCTGATTCCGGACAATGTGCAGGAAGAGCCGCCTTCTATCGCCGCTCGCATTTCGCCCACCAATCTGGGATTCCTTTTGAATGCCCGCCAGGTGGCCTGCGAGTTTGGATATCCTGACGGTTCCTGAATTCGCCGAACAAACCTTACGCACTCTGGCCACCATGGACAAGCTTTCGCAAGTCCCGTGGCCACCTGCTCAACTGGTACGACACGCGCACCCTCGAACCCCTTCGGCCCCGGTTCGTCTCTGCCGTGGATAGCGGCAACCTGGTAGCGTCGCTCTGGACATTGCAGCAAGGCTGTCTGGACCTTTTGCAGCGTCCGTTGCTGGAGAAACAGCTGGCGGAAGGTCTGGCCGATCATCTCCGGATTCTGGTCGAAAGTCATGCCTTTCCGCAGAAACGTTTCAAGGCGTTTCAGGAACAGATCAGAAAGAGAAGCTGGCTGCAGCGTCTGCTGGCGCCTTCTGAAGAAGGATTGCTTGAGAGCGACCTGGAAACGGTGAGCCCCAAGTACGAGTCGGATGTTCGCTGGTTCGCGACCGAATCTCTGTCACGAGTGAGAAATCTCAGGAAAGCGGTCCAGGTCTATGCTCCGTGGATGCTGCCGGAGTTTGTCCCGCTGTGGAAAGACGCCACGCTGGAATTCAAATTCGACTCGCAAAGCCTGACCATAGCGCGCTTGCCGGACGTGGTGGACAGGCTGACGGCTCGTCTGCAATTTGCTCTCGACCATGCCAACGGCTCCGGCGACCGCAAGGCCCTCTATCAACGATTGCAGGCCATGCTGCCGGAAGCACGCTCGCGGGCTCTCTCTCTGATTGAAGATCTCAAACGAATCGCCGACGCGGCCGGGAAGTTTGCCGACGAGATGGACTTCCGCTTCCTGCTTGATCCCCGGCGCAAGTTGCTTTCCCTCGGTTTCGATGTTGAAGCCGGAAAGCTTCCGCCCGCCTGTTACGATTTGCTGGCTTCGGAAGCGCGCATCGCCGTATTCGCCGCGATCGCCAAGGAAGATATTCCGCAGGACGTCTGGTTTCTGCTGGGCCGAGCGCACACTCGTGAGCACGGATTTCCGGTGCTGCTCTCCTGGACTGGAACCATGTTCGAGTACCTGATGCCGGTACTCTGGATGCGGACCTACCCCAACACTCTCCTGGATAATTCGCGCATCGCGGCGGTCCGCCTGCAGCAGATGTATGCCGCCGAAAAGAGCGTGCCGTGGGGGATTTCGGAATCGGCTTACGCCAAACGGGATGAGGCTGGGAATTATCAGTACCAGGCATTCGGCCTGCCTGATATTTCGCTCCATCAGGGTGAGGCCAACATGCTGGTCATCTCGCCCTATTCCACATTCCTCACGCTGCACGTGGATGCCTCCGCGGCGTTGCGCAACCTGCGTCGAATGGAAGGCGAGGGCTGGTTGGGTGCGTACGGGTTCTACGAGGCAGCCGATTACAGCACGGCTTCCGGTCGCCGCAACTGGCGCCATCGCCACGAACTAGTGCGCTGCTGGATGGCCCACCACCAGGGCATGACCCTGCTTGCCCTGGCTAACTTCCTGCACGACGGCGTGGTCCAGCGCTGGTTTCACAATGACCGGCGGGTACAGGCCACGGAACTTCTTCTGCATGAAAGACCGGCAACCAACGTCAAATCGTTACGCAAACTCTACGGTGCAGCGGCGTGAGATGCACGCGTAGGAGCCCAGCGGAGCGAAGCTCCGCCAATCCGGCGAGCTCTGCTCGCCCGCCCGGACAAGCGCGTCCGGGCCTACGTAGATTGAGGAACGACGAGGTTTGGATTACTGACGAACTATGAAGTGGGAGTGGGAGTGGTGGAGGTCTGGTATTCATCCGCCATGCCGGACTCGGGAAGCTCAAGCCCCCAGTTTTCACCGACGGAGCCGAGTCCTTCCAGACCGACCTGGTACTCGCTTGTCCCCTCCATCGCTTTTACCCAGACCACGCGGAACTGGATCCTCCGCTGCCGGTATTGCAAGGTGAGTTTGTCGCCGGCTTTCAAGGCATGGTGAATCGCTCCCAGCCGGGCCCCGTTGGGGGTGATGTCCAGGGTGTGCGCCAGTTCGTTCACCGGATTGTTGGCCGAGTCCTTCCCCGATATCCGCACCGGCAAAACCATTTTGATCCGCTTGTGTCGCCGATTACCTTTTCCCACGGAAATCCCCCAGTGCGGCTACATTGATCTACTTATCGCCCAGCTGGTGGCCGCACTTTAGGGGCCACCTGGCGGCCGAGGGACAAATCTCTGGCCCGTGCAGAATCAGGGGCTTAGGAGCCAGGTTTGGCCAAAGATCAGAGGCTCGTCCCAGGTACTGACGCTCTGGATCATCCGGTTGACAGTTTTTGTCAAACGGTAAAACCTCCCAATTGCACTAGGTACATGCCTCGGAGGACCGGGTTCTGGTTTATTTTTAGTCAATGACAGAATGCAACACTGTCACAGGAGCTTCCATGAAAGGTAAGATCGCGCTGGTTACCGGTGCCGACGGTGGTCTGGGGACTTTTGTTACGCAGGCGCTGCTCGATGCCGGCGCCACGGTCGTGGGTCTATCGCGAAAGATTCAGCAGTCACAATTCAACCACCCAAACTTTACCGCGTTGCCGGCGGAAATTTCGACAGCAGCCGGAGCAAAGTCTGCGGTGGACGAATTAGTATCTCGCTTCGGCAGGCTGGACCTTCTCGCCCACACGGTGGGTGGGTTTGCTGGCGGCCAGTCCATTACCGAAACCGACGATGCCACTTTCCAGCGCATGTTCGATGTGAACTTGTACAGCACCTTTTATCTTCTGCGCGCTGCGGTCCCGGTCATGCGTCAGGCGGGGAATGGACGCCTCGTTGCCATCGGCAGTCGCGCCGCGCTAGAACCTGGAGCAGGCGTCGGCGCGTACAGCGCTTCCAAGGCTGCCATGGTTTCATTGATCAGGACCGTAGCCCAGGAGAACAAGGACGCTGGAATGACCGCCAATGCGATCCTGCCCGGCACGATGGACACGCCGGCCAACCGGAAGTTCATGCCTGACGCGGATTTTTCCAAATGGGTTCGCCCCGCCGCTGTCGCCAGCCTGATCGTATGGCTGGCCGGCGATGCCGGCAAAGATGTCAATGGAGCCGTGATCCCAGTGTATGGCACCGAGGTCTGAAACTTTGATGCGAGCAATCTTCTGCACCGAACTACTGGGAACACCAAACTGGCAACTGAGAACCGGGTTCCCTCGTTAGTCTTTTCTTGCCTATTGGATATCAGTCAGGAATTACGTGCTGTTTGCATGCAGGTCGGGGAGAACGAAAATGGTTTTCGCCAAATCCGAGGCAAGGGTCTCGGCACGATAGTAGCGCGCCAGGACTCCGTCCTTCCATGTCAGGAGATCGGGATTGTTCCGGGCAAACTCCTCCCAGCTCTGTTTGTCGCCACCCCGCGCCATGCGCTCGTGAATAAGAAAAACGTACGCGCAGGTTACAGTCGCGTGATAGAGCTGCGGCTTCCCATGGGCCGCGGCGAATCTCTTCAAAGCTCTGGAAAACGCTTGCAGGGCCTCCAGAACGGGGTATTCAGTCAGATATAGGAACGCTGCCCGAACGTGCTCTCGATGATGAAAGTGCTCATTCGAAAGCGTTCCATCTTCAAAGCGTTCCATCAACTCTTGATCTGTCATTTTGGGCACGCAGCGAATCGCGGCTCAGCATGGGGTTGCCGGTGATTTTCATAGGGACCGGGAATCCCGTTTGCGGAGCGCGCGCTCTCTCTTCGCCTCCTTCAATCGATGACTGGCGCTCGAATCCAGTTCGAGGCCGTAGAACTTCTTCAACTCCTTGATCTGGTCAAGGGATGCATGGCCAAAGGGGGCCTTGCCGTCAAAAGCGTGCAGGACGATTCCCTCCAGCAGATCACCCAGCGTCAAGTCGTGGTACTCGCCAAAGGCTTTAAGCACTTTGAGCAGGCGTTTTTCGATTCGAACTCCGGTCTGCACCCGCTCGACCAGGAATCCCTCGCTGGGTTTCATGGTACCAATGTACCATGGTACGCAAAGGCAGGCAGGTTTCATGACCGCAACGCCACTCCCGCGATCACTCAATAAATTTCTCTTATCTCCTCGATAAATTAATGTTTTTAAAAGTATTTGTGATAGGGGCGAAAAGAATTATGCATTGGACTCTCACAGCCGCAGGGCGGTACTGTGCAGCACGCTGGTTACGGGGCTGTGCGGTGGTTCACATCACACATAACTAGGGGAGAAAGAGAGTCGTCTAGATGAATCGTGCCTTCCGTTGGAGGGTGTTGGTTTTCGCCGTAAGTCTCGGAATTATGTGCGGCTCCGGGAATCGTGCGCTAGCTCAAGCGGAGCCTGCGCCCGATCTTGCCGGCCGTATCGACTCTTTGGAAAAACAACTGGCGGACCTGCGCAGTCAGATGGAGGCGCAGAAGGCTGCGGCTGCCGCCCCTGTGCCCGCCCAAGCCGCGGTTGCCAGCCCGGCACCGGCTGCGGCCCCCGCACCTACCGGACTGGCTGGCCTTCTGGGGCCAACCACGCTGAGCGGGTTCGTGGATGTTTACTACGGCTATAACTCGAACCAGCCGGCCAGCCACACTACCGCGCTTCGCAACTTCGACATCAACTCGGGGCAATTCGGACTGAACATGCTGGAATTGGTGGCGGACAAACCTGTGAGCACAGACACGGGTCGTGTCGGCTACCACGTCGCCCTTGGCTTTGGACAGGCGATGAACCTGGTAAACGCAAGCGAACCATCCGCGCCGCTCACGCCCGGTACTCCAGGCCTGCCAGTTACGACCGAAACGAACTTTGATCAGTATTTGAAGGAAGGCTATCTCGAATACCTGGCTCCGATTGGCAAGGGACTCCAGATCAACGCCGGCAAATTTGTGACACCGGCCGGTGCCGAAGTCATCGAGAGCAAGGACAACTGGAACTACTCCCGCGGCCTCCTCTTCTCCTGGGCCATCCCGTACTTCCACTTTGGCGTGAGCGGGAAGTACGCGTTTAACAGCAAGTTTGCACTCACCGGCTATTTGGTGAATGGCTGGAACAATAGTGTTGACGGCAACAGCGGCAAGACCACTGGCTTCACGGCCGCCTGGACGCCAAGCGCCAAATTCAGCTTCATCCAGAACTATCTCGTCGGGCCTGAAGGTGGGGATAACGGCAACTTCAGACACCTGAGCGACACGGTCGTTACCTACACGCCCAGCAGCAAGCTTTCGCTCATGGCCAACTATGACTACGGCCATGACAACCTGGGCGGCGGGACCAAGGTGTGGTGGACCGGCATTGCCGGTTACATCAAGTACGCCCCCAACGATAAGTGGTACTTCGCTACCCGCGGTGAATGGTTCAAGGACCATGATGGGTTCGCGACCGGAACGGCACAGAATCTGGGCGAAGTTACGCTCACACTGCAGCGCATGTTGGCCAGCAAGATCATCAGCCGGTTGGAATACCGTTACGACACATCCGACCAGAATATTTTTCCATATCACACAGGTGACTTCCGGGGCAGTCAGAACACGGTCACGCTCGGCATGATCTACGCGTTCAGCAGCGCCGATGCCAAGTAAGACAGGAGAGCGACTTGAAGCAAGAACTTCTTTATCCAATGACCGAAGTCATGGACTGGAGAAATGAAGAACGATTTTTACTCAGCGGCAGTAATGCCGTTGCTACGTGGGCTCACGGCTTGGGCCCAACTCAAACCACCCCTAGTGCCAGCGCCCAAGCCGTGCCCGCGCCAATCGTGAGTTCGGAGAAGGTAAGCGAGTTTTACAGGAGACAAAGTTGCCTCTTATTGACGCAGAGAACGGAAGGGGTCGTAAGCTTGCCTCGGTTCAAATACTCGACGTAAGGAGCAAAGCAATGGGTGCGAATGCAAAGCAGGGAACGTATTTGGGCACTACCTTGGTCGGCTTCACTTCCTTTGTGGCGGGTTTGCACAGCGGGGGTGGGCTGGGCATCGTCTTTGCCATCGTGGGGGCGGGTTTGCTGCTTGTCTCTGCGGCCGGCTTTTACAAGATCAAAGCTGTATAGATCAATAAAGAGGGGAACCACATGAAGCTAGTTGGAGTTTTGCTGGCAGTTTTCGGATGGTTGCTTCCGGTTGTAGGCCTGGGGATGACATCATCCACCGGGGCCAGGCTAGTTCTTTGCATCGTGGGGATCGCTATCACGCTCACCGCAATTCTCAAGCTGCTGATCAGCTCCCACGAGAAGGAAGCAGTGTGGAAACAGTAGCAGAACGTAAGGATGAGCAGCATAGCGGCAAAGTTTAGAGACCGGGGGCGCGGCGACGACTAAGCTCGCGTTCAACCTCACTAGGAGATACGCAATGACACGTTGCACATGGTTAAGACCATGTTTGTGGGCGGCGATTGTAGCGCTGCTCGTATGTGGAATACCGGCGTGGGCCCAGGGTCAAACCGCTGCGCCCAGCGCTCCAGCAGCTGCCGCCACGCCACCGCCACTCGCAGTGGACGCACCCCTACCGGTAAGCGGCCCCAGCGCTGACGATCAGGCCGCTGGCGATCCCAGCGGGACCAAGACCGGAACCGCGAACGACGTGGTTCGCGCCGATCCCACCAAACCTCTCACCCTGGTGGATCTGGTGAACCAGGCGGGACAGAACCGGATCGCCGTCAATTTTGTCTGGACATTGGTCGCAGGCTTTCTAGTCATGTTCATGCAGGCCGGCTTTGCTATCGTTGAGACCGGACTGTGCCGCGCCAAGAACGCCAACCACACCATGATGATGAACTTCATGGTTTATGGATTCGGCCTGTTCGCGTACTGGGTTTGCGGCTTCGCCTTGCAGATGGGCGGAGCGGCTGGAGTTTCAATCCTGGGCGGCGCCGCCCCGCTCAGTCACGAATTCACCATTCATTTGCTGGGACACGACTGGGGCCTGTGGGGCACCAAAGGCTTCTTCCTTTCCGGTGCGACCTACGACGTGGGCGTGATGGTCCTGTTTCTGTTCCAGATGGTTTTCATGGACACGGCATTGACCATTGTGACTGGCGCGGCGGCGGAGAGATGGAAGTACGTCGCTTTCGCGGTTTCCTCCCTGCTTCTGGGCGCCTTTACCTATCCCATCTACGCTAATTGGGCATGGGGCGGGGGATGGCTCTCCAAGCTGGGCGCAAACTACGGGCTGGGAGCGGGCTACGCCGATTTTGCCGGATCGGGAGTGGTGCACGCGGTTGGCGGCCTCACCGCCTTGGCTCTCTCCATGATCATCGGCCCCCGTATCGGCAAATACAATCGCGATGGCTCATCAAATGCCATGCCCGGACACGACATTGTCATCGTGCTGACGGGCTGCTTCATCTTGGCCTTCGGCTGGTTCGGCTTTAACCCTGGCAGCACGCTGGGCGCGTCAGGTGCCCTGCGCATCAGCACCATTGCGGTGGACACAATGCTGGCGGGTTGTACCGGATCCTTCGGCGCACTCCTTTATATGTGGATCAAGTATGGGAAGCCAGATGCCTCCATGTCGGGCAACGGGCTGCTGGCCGGCCTGGTCGCCATTACGGCTCCCAGCGGCTATGTCAACACCATGGGCGCCGTCATCATCGGGTTCGTAGCGGGCTTGCTGGTCTGCGTAAGCGTTGAATTCGTAGATCGCGTGCTGCGCGTGGACGATCCCGTGGGCGCCATCTCGGTGCACGGAACCAACGGGCTGTGGGGCGTTATCTCCGTCGGTCTCTTCGCTGACGGCACCAACGGCGTGAAGGGATTGTTCTACGGAGATCCTACGCAGTTGGTCGCCCAACTCATTGGTGTGGGTACGCTGCTGGGTTTCGTTTTCACGACCTCTTACGTGGCGAACCTGGCGATTCACGCTATTGTCGGGCAGCGGGTGGCCGCGGCCGCTGAACTCGAAGGCTTGGACATCCCAGAAATGGGTGCTCTGTGCTATCCCGAGTTCGTGCTAAAACCTGACACGACGCACAGTGGCGCGGCCGCGAACGTCAAAGCCGGCTTGCAGGTCGCGCGGGAGACAGCGTAATGACAAACGCCTTTCCCATTAACGGTGAGTTGGGCGGGCATTCCCTTACCTGGCAATGTCCCCCGGCACTTGACTTCCCTCGCGAAGCCGTTGAGTGCTTCCAGGAAGGCGTGGAACTGCTTCAAATGGGTGCTCCGGGAGCAGCGCTGGCTGCGCTCTCCCGGAGCACCGATCTGGCTCCAACCTTTGCAGAGGCTCACGTGTTTCTGGGTCTCGCCAATGCCCTGACGAGCAATATCTACCCTGCGATTGATCATCTGGAACTTGCAACCCGGATCCAGCCGGATAGCTTTGCTGCGCATTACACGCTGGCACAGCTCAATTTCAAGCTGCGTATTCCCCAAAAGGGCTTTGCTGCTGCAGAACAGGCATTGCGCTGCGTGGCCACGCTGGAACAGCGTAAGCTGCTGACCCAGTTGCTCAAGGAAGAACGGGCTCGCGAACGAAATGGGATTGCACGGCCCTGGTTCAACACACCGTTCAGCAAGCCGGGACTTTTTCTTACGGGTGGTGGCCTAGCGGCCGCCATCGTGGCGCTCCTGCTACATGTTCGCTGGTAGAGAGGGAGAGGTGACGCGTGACTGACAGGCTGTTCGAAACCATCAAAAAGCAGCGGCTGGCTTGGTCGTGGGCTGTGATCGTCGGGCTTTTCCTCATACTCCTGGGGCATGCTCCTGTCTTTCCTGTGATTGCTGGTTGTGCGCTGGCCATCGCGATTTCAACCTTACGCTCTGCCCCCAGAAGTCAGGCAGGGAGCGTCCGGCTTCGTGGAGGCCGATGAGCACTTCGCTCCAGATACTCTTGTTCATCGCCCTGCTGATCGCAGCGGCAAAGACTGCCGGTTCTCTGGCAACTCGTCTCGGACTGCCTGCAGTGCTGGGGGAGTTATTGGCGGGAGTTCTCTTAGGTCCCAGCGCGCTCAACATCTGGCAGATGCACTGGCTGGCTACTACGGGCGAAAGCGGGGCCTCGGTCGCCGGCGTATTCAAGGTGCTGGCTCAGCTTGGAGTAGTGGTACTCATGTTCGTGGCTGGCCTGGAGACTGACGTCCAGATGGCCAAGCGCGCACTGAAACCGGCTTTCTGGGCGGCTTCCGGCGGAGTGGTCCTGCCCATGGCGGGCGGTTACCTGCTCTCTCGATGGTTTGGGTTCAGCTGGCGAGAGGCGTTATTCATCGGGACAATTCTTACGGCTACCAGTGTCACTATCACCGCGCAGACGCTGATGAATCTGAGCCAGATTCGATCCAAGGCTGGTTCCACGATTCTGGGTGCAGCCGTTATTGACGATGTGTTGGGACTCGATTGTGCTTTCCTTAGTCATCGCAGTGAGTGCACGTTCGGGAGGCGGAAGCGTGGGCAACTGGAAGGCCCTCGTCATGCCGGTAAGTTATATGACGGGTTGCCTGGTAGCAATGTTTGCCGCCGGCCCGTTTCTCACGCGCTGGCTGATGAAACAGGCCTCTCGCATGCATGGCCACCACATGGAGGTCGCTGCCGCCCTGTCGATTGCATTCTTGATGGCCTTCATGGCTGAATCATTGGGGAAGATGGCGGCAATCACAGGCGCATACCTCGCCGGGCTCTTCGTCGCTTCCACGCCATCTCACGAGCGCGTGATTGAAGAACTGCGAGCCATGACCAACTCTTTTTTCGGGCCGATCTTCCTGGTATCTATCGGGCTTGAGGTGGATGCGTGGCAGGCGGGCGGACATCTCGGCATTCTTCGATCTCCTTCTGGTGGTCGCGATTGTGGGAAAGATTGTGGGTTGCGGCATCGGTGCCGGCTTTGCCGGATTCGGCAAGCGCGACTCTTTCATTGTAGGGATCGGAATGATTCCCCGGGGAGAGGTCGGATTGATTACGGCGAGCATTGGTTTTGCGGCGGGCCTGGTCGCACGGGACATTTATTCGCAAACCGTAGTACTTGTGTTGATCACGACATTGATCACGCCGGCGCTGTTGCGTTATGCCTTTCCCAAGGAGCACTTGCAGGCTTCGGTATCGGAAACTGCGGCAGTGGAAATTTCTCTGTAAACTGCTCTTTGAGCCGCAGGTAGTAGGTCGGGTAGGAACTGGAAACTTAGAAAGGTTTTAGGACTGGAATCAGCCAGTGCGAGGATAAACACAATGACAAAACTTGAAGCGATTATTCAGCCGTCCAGATTTGAGGCCGTCAAGGAAGTTTTGGCGGAACTGGGGGTTGAGGGCATGACGATCTCTGACGTGCGCGGGCACGGCAGGCAGAAGGGTCACACTGAGGTCTATCGTGGCCGAGAATACACCGTCGATCTCGTACCCAAGATCAAGATCGAAATGGTGCTCGCCGACAACCTGGTGAACGCCGCGGTCGATGCCATCGTCCAAAGCGCGGGGACGGGAAAGATCGGCGACGGAAAAATCTTTCTCTCTAAAGTGGACGAAGCCATACGGATTCGGAACCACGAGCGCGGAGTGGCAGCACTCTAAGCTTTGAAATCAAAGGCCCCACCGGTTGTTTGGGTGCGGGGCAGGGCTCTGACTTGCCCGTCAGGGCTCATAACTGTTCTGAATCGTACGGATAAAAACTATAGATTAGCCATCCCCGTCAAAAAACCACATAATGACTTCCCGGGCGAGCTTCTGCGTGAATCCTCGATCACAGAGTCGAACCACGTGGCTCCTCCTTGGGGTGCGGAGTGGCAGCACTCTGGCGCCGATTCACGAAAGCGGACCGGAGTCCGAGGCCAGTGCTGGCAAATAGCTCAATCTCACAGGACGCATACCAGGCCGAGTCGGAAGAGATACGCGGTAGATTTGAACGCTCGCATGACGGGCAAGCGGCCGTCCGCGAGCGGACGAATCTGACCGATGCGTTGATCGGCGAGTTATGGACCCAGTTTTCTCCTGGCTCACCCGACCGGATCTGCGTTGCTGCTATGGGCGGCTACGGCCGTCGTGCGTTGTTTCCATGCTCGGACGTAGACGTCCTTTTCCTGCACCAATCGGCCCTGAGCGAAAACGCGCAGAAGCGCGTAATCCGGGGGATTTCCCAGGCTCTCTGGGACCGGCATCTTCGCCTCAGCCCCGCGACCCGCTCGCTGGCCGAGTGCGGCAAACTGTACCACGATAACCCCGAGTTCAACATTTCCCTGCTGGATTGCCGCTACATCTGCGGCGATGCGGGACTGTTTGAACAGCTTCGCTCGCAGGTGATTCCGAAAATGGTGGCGCGCGAAGCGCTTGAATTGCAGCAGCGGCTGATCGATCTAACCTCTGCGCGCCACAAGAAATATGGCCACACCATTTTTCACCTGGAACCCAATATCAAGGACTGCCCCGGCGGCCTGCGGGATTATCAAGTCGCTTGCTGGCTCAGCCTGATTTCAGAGCTGGAGAAAACGGGCGTGTGGCCCGCGCCGGAGAATTTGCGGCCCAGCGCTTTTCGCGCGGAGTGTGGTGCGGCCCTGGATTTTCTTTCAGCGGTACGATGTTTCTTGCACTATCGCCAGGGCAGGGACCTGAATAATCTGACCTACGAACTTCAGTCTGAGGCCGCTGCGGCGGGAATCGGGTTGCCAGACCGCGCGCCGGTCTCGGCCGCCGTCTGGATGCGAACTTACTTCCGCCACGTTCGATCGATTTACCGGCTGACCGTCCTCTTCGATGAAGTGCCGCCCGGACGCTCCGGTCTGTACCGGCTCTTTGAAAATCGCAAGTCGCGCTTGTCGAACGCAGATTTCTCCGTGGTCGAAGGCCGCGTCTTTCTGCGCCAACTCTCCTCGGTAAAGGACCCCACCCTACTGCTGGGTCTTTTCGAATTCGTTGGCCGTCACGGCCTGAAGCTGACCGCCGAAACGGAGCGCTGCGTCGAAACGGCCCTTCCCAGCCTCCGGGAATGGGCCCATGATTCTCCCGAGGTATGGTCGTACTTCAGGCGAATCCTGGTGTCGCCCCATGCCGGCGCCGCTCTGCGCGCCATGCACCGGCTAGGGGTGCTGGTCCTGCTGTTTCCCGAGTTCCAGGCGGTCGATTCCCTCGTCATTCGCGACTATTACCACCGCTATACGGTCGACGAGCATTCCCTGGTTGCGATCGAGAACATTCACGCGTTGCGAACTCCCGACAGCGAGATAGAACGCCGCTTCCGCGACATCCTGGACGGACTCGAACGTCCGGACCTACTGTTTTTGGCGCTCCTGTTTCACGATGTCGGCAAGGGCATGCCCGTGGATGACCATGTGGCCGGAAGCCTGCAGGCCTCAGCCAGCGCTCTGGAGCGGCTGCGACTGGAACCGGTTGAGCGTGAAACTGTGGTTTTTCTGATTGCGAACCATTTGCGCATGTCGGCCACCACCATGCGCCAGGACATCTTCGATGCCCACGTGGTGGCGGAGTTCAGTGAGTCTGTCGGCACTACGGAACGGCTGAAGATGCTGACACTGCTTACCTACACCGACGTTAAGTCAGTCAACCCGGAAGCTCTGACTCCGTGGAAAGCCGAAATGCTGTGGCAGCTCTATGCGGCTGCATTCAACCACCTCAGCCGGACCGTAGACGACCAACGTCTGACCGCGAGTGCCACTAACAGTGAGCGCATCAAGGAGGTCGTTGCGGTCGCGGGCGAGCCCGATGCCAGGCACATCACTTCTTTTCTGGAGGGTTTTCCCAAACGCTATCTGCTGATGCACACGCCCAGCGAGATCGTCGCTCACTGCCGAATGTACGATCGCCTCAAAGAGAAAGATGAGGAGCCGCAGATCGAAATACTCCGTCGCGACGGCTACTTCGAACTTGTTCTTCTGACCCTGGACTGCCCTGGCCTGTTTTCGCACGTAGTGGGCACCCTGTCATCCTGGGGCATGAATATCTTGAAGGCCGAAGCCTTTGCCAACAAGGCGGGGGTGGTCCTCGACACCTTCCGCTTCTCGGACCGGTTCCGCACTCTTGAGCTCAATCCTACCGAAATAAACCGCCTGAAACGGAAACTTGCTGAGGCCGTTTCGGGAGAGATTAACGTGGTTGACCTCATGGAGACGAAGTTCAAGCCGGGAGTGCAGAACCCGAAAGTAAAAATCGAAACCAGCGTCCAGACCGACAACAGCCGTTCGCAACACAGCACCCTGATCGAGATCATCGCCCAGGACCGTCCTGGGTTGCTCTACGACATCAGCTCCACCATGGCTGAACTGGGCTGCAATATCGAGGTTGCGATCATCGACACGCAAGGCCAAACGGCGACCGACGTGTTCCACGTGACCTGCGCCGGCGCCAAGCTGGATCCGAAACATCAGGAGAAGATGCGAACCGCGCTCCTGGAGCAACTGTAGTTCGCCCCTGAATCACCACAGACCACGTAGGGACGGATGCCCTCATCCGTCCAGTCGAGCGCAGCTCGACCTTTTCTTTTTCACGACAAAAAATTCTTCTCTACTATGAAAAAACTAGCGGAGCTTCGCTCCGCCGGACGAATAGGGCCATCCGTCCCTACATGACTTGTAGCAGGTATCTCGTCAGCGCGTCCTGCCAGTCGGGCATGGCGATGCCGCGTTTCTGCAAGTTTTCTGGAGATAGCACGGAATATTTGGGACGTTCTGCGGGACGCACGAACTTGACGCTGGTAGTCTCGCGCACAACCGTTTTCAAGCCCGCCCGCGCAATGATCTCGCGGGCAAACTCATACCACGAACACTCACCGCGGTTGGTGACGTGCACAATGCCACTTGCCCCCTGGCGGCAAAGTTGAACGATGGCGTGGGCCAGGTCGATCGAGTAGGTCGGGGAGCCACGCTGGTCGCCAACTACATCCAACTCCGGCCGGCTTGCGGCCAATTTCAGAATTGTGTCGGGGAAACATTTCCCGCCCGCGCCGAAAAGCCAGGAGGTTCGGACGATGCAGCACTCCGGCAGAATCTCACCCAGTTGCACCTCTGCCTCGGCCTTCGACTGGCCGTAGATGCTGCGCGGTGCGCGCGGGTCATAGGTTGCGTAGGGTGTCGTTTTGGTCCCATCGAAGACGTAGTCTGTGCTGAGAAAGAGCAGGCGGGTCCCTAGCTGCATCGCCGCTCGCGCCACATTCACCGCTCCGCGGCAGTTCACGTCGAAAGCCAGGTCACGATTGGTTTCGCAGCCGTCCACATCGGTGTAAGCCGCCGCCAGGACGATCCAATCGGGGCCGGAGCCCCGGACCAGAGTCAGTACCTGTTTTGCATCCCGGATGTCGCCGTCCGCGGAGCCGAATCCAGTGACCTCGTCATCCTTCCATTCACGCATCAGCGCCTTTCCCAGCAGGCCGGTGGCGCCGAAGATAGTGATTCGCATGCGGTCAGTTCTCTGTTCCGTTGAGACCAGGTGGTAACAATCCTACGAGTACTGCGTGGCAATCCACTTTCGGTAGCCGCCGCTGGTGACCTCTTTTACCCACTCCTCATTTTGCAAATACCATTCGATAGTTTTGCGAATGCCGGTTTCGAAACTTTCACGCGGCTTCCACCCTAATTCGCGCTCGAGCTTGCGGGCGTCGATGGCATAGCGACGATCGTGTCCGGGGCGGTCCTTCACAAACGCAATCAACTTTCGATGGGGCACTGTAGGATCGTTGGGACACGACTGATCCAGGATCGCACAGATGGTTTCCACGATCTCGATATTTCGTTTCTCGCTCCGCCCGCCAATGTTGTACGTCTCCCCCACTCTGCCTTTGGCCAACACCGTGCGCACCGCATCGCAGTGATCGGCGACGAACACCCAGTCACGAACATTCTGCCCGTCGCCGTACACCGGCAATGGCTTGCCGGCGCGGGCGTTCAAGAGCACGAGCGGAATCAATTTTTCCGGAAACTGGTAGGGCCCGTAGTTATTGGAGCAATTGGTGGTCAGGGTGGGAAGGCCGTAAGTGTGGTGATAGGCCCGTACCAGGTGGTCCGAACCCGCCTTGGAAGCGGAATACGGGCTATTGGGCGCGTACGCCGTGGTCTCGCAAAAAGGCGGCTCGTTCGGGCCCAGCGATCCGTACACTTCGTCGGTGGACACGTGAAGAAAGCGGAACGACTTGCGGTCCTGTTCCCCTAGCCCGTCGCAATAGGCCCGCGCTTCTTCCAGCAGACTGAATGTTCCGAAGACATTGGTGCGGATAAAATCATCCGGCCCATGAATCGAACGATCCACATGACTCTCGGCCGCGAAGTGCACAATGGCGCGCGGCTGGTGGAGTTTGAACAATTTGCGCACCAGGTCGCGGTCACACACATCTCCCTGAGTGAAGGAGTATCGCGGATCAGAAGAAACCTGGAGCAGGTTGCGCGGATTGCCCGCGTAGGTCAGCTTGTCGAGGTTGACCACGGGAGTTCCTTCCTGCTCCAGCCACTGCAGGATGAAGTTGGAACCGATGAACCCCGAACCTCCGGTCACCACAATCGTTTTTCCCATGAGAGCAGGCCGCGCCGGTTGTAAAGTGGTCAATCGGCGGCGCCGCTCTGATTGTAATCAAGAAAGAGAGCAGCCCCGTGTGAAACGTTATTCACACAAGTGTGGGGCTTTGCTGCGTGGCAACGCTGCTGGGCAGCGCGCCCTCGGGGCGGGAGCCTACGCTGCGCGACGACGATAACCAGTTGTCCGCGCCGGAGCGGCAGGTTTGGGCAAGTTCTTCTCCGGTAGCCAATTCCAAATATCTGCTTTCAATCTCGCGCCACCCGTCCCCACAAATAGTGCTCCCACACTCTCTCCCTGGCCCTATTGGCGGCAGCCTTCCTGATTTCGGGCTCGGAGATCAGCAACCGCAGCATGCGTTCCAGGCCTTTCGCTCCCGCGCCCGCGGCTTGTTTTGTTTTTCCCAGTATCCTTTTCGCCTGCTCTGCAAGTGTATCCAGAGCGTGCATCAGGGACAGGTGTGGGCCAACAGCGAACAGATGCAATACCTCGTCGAGGCATTGAGCCAGGTACCCTCGCTGCACATGGTCAATTCGCGAGGAATGCGATTGCTCACTCCCCGTGAAGAGCAGGTCGTGGCCCTGGTGGCAGACGGCCTCAGCAATCGCGAGGTGGCGCGTGAACTCTGCCTCAGTGAGCACACCATCAAGAAATATCTGTTCCGTATCTTCGATAAGCTGGGCATATCGAGCCGCGTGGAACTGGTGCTGTACGCGCTCAGCCACGGTGGGTCTCGTCAAGCCGAGTGGGTCGCCGGAATTGGCGCCTGACGCGGTGACGACAAGCCTTTGACTTTGGGTGGATCAGGCCTCGCGGGACGGCGCGAATCTGAAGACTTCAGCCGTCACCGGGTCTCCGGCATCTTCTGGCAGACGATGACGGTGTGCCCGGTCTTGGAGTCGATCCGCGTGGTTACCGGCACGCAGCGGCAAGATACCGTATTTGCGTTCTCCCGTTTGGTCACCACGCAATGTTCGATGACCTCCGCGGTTGGCGGCGGCATCTGGCTGCGCACCGGCGGGGGCGGGGGCGGCTGAGGCGGCGCGACCGTCTTCTTCTTGGCGGAACAGCCAATCAGGAACAAAAGCAGAATGAGCCACAGGTTTCTCATTAATCAATAACAGTCCGATTGGCCCACTATAAAGCACAGCCCATCCCGCGGATATACACTCGAGGGTGCCCCATCCAAGCGGAGCTTGGACGGGGCCACCCTCTGGAGTTATGGATAGGGGGCAGGACTTACATCAGCGCGTACAGGAATCCATCGGTGCTGCCCACGTAGATCACGTTATTCACTACCACTGGCGATGACAATATGGCGCCGACGCTCATCATCTTCTGGACGCCGATCACCATGCTCTCGTAGAAATTGTCGGTGAATGCGGCTTCGTATTTGGGGGTTCCATCGGGCTTGGTAAGCGGCGGGCCGTTCTGCCGGGAAACGTCGGTCTCAAATGTCCAGGCTGGTTTCTGGCTGGCGAGATCGATGGCGATGAGCTTGCCCTGGTGTGAACCGATATACAGCATGCCGCCGGCAAGGGCCGGCGAAGAAAACAGGGGCCAGCCGCCGAACTTCAGAGAGAAGATGGGAGTTCCCGCCTTGGCATCCAGGGCATAGACCGTAGCCGTGTCGGACGTGGCGAAGTACACCTTGCCATCCAGCACCGCCGGCGAAGTGATGACCCACGAGCCTTTGTTGTTGAAGGCCCACTTTTTCTCCCCCGTCCGGGCATCCAGGGCATAGAAGTTCGAATCGCGGCAGCCGAAGTACACCACGCGATCCATGACGGCGGCGGACGACTGAATGCCGACCTGGTTGTAAATGTTGTGGTCTTCGCCGGTCTTGAAGCGCCATTTCTCTTTTCCGCTGGAGGCATCGAGGGCGTAGAAGTAGCTATCCCAACTGCCGATGAACAATGTCCCGTCGGAGATCGCAGGGGATGCGTGGACGACATCGCCGGTGTGAAATTTCCATTTCAGCGCCCCGCTTGCCGCGTCCAGGGCATAGACGTTGCCATCCCCGCTCCCGAAATACACAGCCCCGCCCCACAACGCCGGAGACGATAAGTAAAAATCAAAGGGATCGGGCATGGTCTCCGCGGCGGGCTCAGACCCGTGCAGATGCTTGCCTTCGAACCGCTTTTCACCCTCGGTCTGAAATTTCCATTTCAGTTTCCCGCTGGCAGCCTCGACCGCGTAGAACCTGCCGCTATAGCTGCCGAAATATACGACTCCGTTCTGGACCGCAGGCGACGACGTCACCCGCACTCCGGTGAAGAGCTTCCATTTTTGCGTGCCGGATGCGAGATCAACCGCGTACAGATTCCCGTCCGTACTCCCCACGAAGACCATGCCATCGGCCACCGCGGGCGATGAGATCACCTGGCCATCAGTGTGAAACTTCCACTTGACCTGGCTGAACTTCGGGACGCCGGTCGCGCTATAGACGCCGGTGTGGGCCAGGTCCCCGCGAAACATGGCAGCGTCCTGGGCGAAAGCCGACAGGCAGAGGAGGAGCATGGTGAGCGAATAATGGCGGACCATTTTCATGCTCAATAGACGAGGAACTCCGAATAATGTCACTGTGTGACTTCCAGAACAGCCCGTAAAGCCGTAGCAGCCCGTGGTGCAAGTCTCGATTCCTTGACGAAAAGGATTTCGTGATCCACAGCGATGGTTCGTAGAATGCGCGCATGGCAATGGGCACACGCAAGCAGCGGGAGCGGCAAGAAGATTTCTGGGTGGTGCATACGGAAATCGCTTCGGCTCCGAGTCATCCTTTCTATCGGCGGCTGAACCAGCTGCTGGAGGGGGAAAAGTTCGACGAATTTGTCGAAGGGCTATGCGCGAAGTTCTATGCGAGGAAGTACGGGCGGCCGTCGCTAACGCCAGGGATCTACTTTCGGTCGTTGTTGATCGGGTATTTTGAGGGGATCGACAGTGAGCGGGGGATCGCGTGGCGTCTGGCGGACTCACTGGCGCTGCGGGAGTTTGTGGCCATCGGGCTGGACGAGAGCACGCCGGATCACTCCACCATTTCGCGGAGTCGACGATTGATCGATCTGGAAACGCATCGGGAGATGTTCGGCTGGGTGCTGGGGTTACTGGCAGATCGTGGGTTGATTAGAGGCAAGCGGATCGGGATTGACGCGACTACGCTGGAGGCCAACGCGGCCATGCGATCGATAGTGCGGCGGGACACGGGGGAGAGCTACGAGGAGTTTCTGTGTGGCTTGGCGAAGGCCTCGGGGATCGCGACGCCGACGCG
This sequence comes from Terriglobia bacterium, assembly GCA_963779255.1. Lineage (GTDB taxonomy): Bacteria > Acidobacteriota > Terriglobia > Terriglobales > Acidobacteriaceae > JAIQFF01. Next base: position 158,544 of record CAVZXU010000042.1, read on the forward strand.
CGAAGACATGGTGCGATTGGATCGCAAGCGTAAGAAAAGGTCGTCGAACAAGGAGTGGAAGAGCCCCGCAGATGGTGACGCACGGATCGCGAAGATGAAGGATGGGCGGACGCATCTGGCCCACAAGGCGGAGCACGCGGTGGATCTGGACACCGGGGCGGTAGTAGCGGCGACGCTGCAAGGCGCTGACCAGGGCGACACGAAGAGCTTGGATGAGACGCTGAGCGAAGCGGGGATGGCAGTGGCGGAGCAGGTGAAACGCGAAGTAGAGTTGCGGCCCCAGGAAAAGCCCAAGGTAAACGTGGCTGGGATCGAAGAGGCGGTTGCCGACAAGGGGTATCACAGTGGCGCGGTGATGAAGCGGATGAAAGGGTACTTGCTGCGCAGTTACATTCCGGAGAAGAAACAGAAGGGGCAACGGCACTGGAAGGGCAAGCAAGCGGAGCAACAAGCGGTGTATGCGAACCGGCGGCGGGTGCAGGGCGAGTACGGCAAGAGTCTATTGCGCCGGCGGGGCGAGTTCGTGGAGCGCAGCTTCGCGCACTGCTACGAGACGGGCGGGATGCGACGCTGCCATCTGCGCGGGCACAAAAACATTCTCAAGCGGCAATTGATCCATGTCGGCGAGTTAAACCTGGGCCTGATTCTGCGGAAGTTGCTGGGTGCAGGCACGCCGCGGGAGTGGAAGAACCGCGGCGGCATACTCACTTTGTTTGTTTACTTGCTGCTCCGCGCCCTGGGAAGTCCGAACGGGCTCTCGCGAAGCCAATCGGCAATATCTCAGACTAACTCCTTTGCGGGATCACCACGGCGAATACGCCGCCGGCAATGCCGCACACCACGTACTTCCACCACGGGCTGCTAGCTAAAGGCTGTTGTGAAACCCCGATTCTTCAATTGGGCGGTTAGAAGCCAGTAATTTCGTGGAGAAGGTTGCGCGATGGCGTTGGTTTGAGTTGCCGGCTTGACCGGCAACTTGCCAAGGCCCGATCGGTTCCGGTGGCCCATGGCTCTCCTGGCCGGGTGGACCAATATTGCCGGCAGTCGACGCACAGTCGAGGACCAGAGATACCGAAAGGTCCAGCGCGAGCCGGATCGAACTCCATGCTTCCGACAACCGAAGTTGTGGGCGAGTCGGATGCGGCTTCTTTACCTTGATCGAAGCATGGTTGCGAGCGGACGACATGCGACTGGGTAATTCCAGATCGACGGGCGGAGTAAGACCGAGTAATAGACACAGCAGTATCCAGCAGACCAGGCTGCAAGTTAGACGGAACCATGTCATCATCGCGAATCGGCCTCGCGGGCGCGCTGCAAATTGCGCTCCTTATTCAACTCCGCCAGTTCCCGCAAACATTGCTGCATTTGTTGCCAAGCGGCTACTCCTTCTCGCGTGGCCTCCTCGGCTCCCTTGGGAACATAGTAGCCGGTGGTCTTTCCTTTCTCTCCGCGGTAGCTCACATTCAGATGCGGACCATGCTTGGGTCCATCGCCCTGACAATGACAGCCCGCTCGCCCGCAGGTGCGGTAGGTTTCCGAGAGCGTTCCAAAGACAGCGACCTCGGCCAGACGTTCGATCTCGCCCAGCAGCTTACGTCGTTGGGCAGTACCCTCAATCGACCTGGCCATGGTCCCTCCGACGCTGTTTGAGAGCGAGCGATGGAAAACAGATTCTTGGTAATCACACACCAGCCCACGTAGCGCTCAAATCCAAGCTCTCCTTTATAGGTGGCTCGCCACATGGAAAAGGGATGCTTCAAGGTGCTGATGGTGGCTTCACAGCCGGCCCGCCAGCGCAACGCGCGCCGGAACCAGCGCTGCTTCTGTTGCTGGGATCGCGTGGCCGAGAGTCGTCCGCGCGCCGGCAGCGCCACCTTCTTTACCCCAAGAGCGTGCGCCTCCCGCTCGTTCTGGGCGGAGAAAAATCCTCGGTCGGCGGTGGCCATCTCCGGCGCTCGCCCGAAGCACGCTTGATGTTGTTCCAGGGCCGGCATCCAGGCCGTGGTATCGGCCGCATTGCCCGCCAGAACTTGGTAGCCGCTCACGATGCCGTTTTCCACCTCGTCAATCCGCACTAGCCTACCAAACTCGTTCGGCTTATGCGCTTTGCCTTTGCGGATGACTTCGGTGTGGGGCTCGAACAGACTCAACACCTTGCCCTCCACGTGGCTGTCGCCGCCCAACACCCGTTCCTTGGTTTGGGTGATCACCTTCTCGACCAGAGGAAGAAAGTGCCGAAGCTGGCCGATCTGCGTTTCTACCCGGAGTAGTTTGCCCACCACTTTCAGCCGTCCCTTGGCCCATCGTTGCACCACATCGCTGGCCTGTCGCACCACGCCTCGGGTTAGCCCCAACAACTTCTGGTAACTGTCCCGCATGCGCTGCTGGTTGGCCTCGGTCAGGCACTTGGCGGCGCGGCTGATTTCCAGCAGACGATGTTTCACCGCGCGCCCGTGATCGACCACTTCCAGGGCTCCGGCCTTACACTCGGCGGCGATGCGCTGCAGGCTGCGGCTGAGCACACGGATGCCGTCGCCCAAAAGCGAGCTGTCGGTAGGATAGTGAACGTTGCTTTCTACGACCGTCGTGTCGGTGCGTAATTTATCGCCCTGGGCTACGCCTTGCTCGCAGGCCAGGCCGACCACCCGCTGATGAATCTCTGCGGTGACGGCCGGACTGAGCAGGGCAAAGCTGCGGCTGAAGGTCGTGAAATCGGGCGTAGCCTCGGCATCGAAGTGGGTGAAGCGGCGGTACACCAGGTTGCTGCGCAGCTCCCGTTCCAGATCGCGGAAGCTCCAGCCCTTCAGATGCTTCATGACACAGCAGCGCAGCAGACGATCGGGGGCCATGCCGTCGCGCCCGGTGCGCGTCGAAAGCGGGCTGCGTGCGGCCAGACATTGGCGGACCAAGTCGAGCAAAGCGGGATCGTCCAAGAGCGCATCGACGGGATCGAGCAAATCGTCTTTGAGCAGGGCGGCTTGGCGGGCCAAGGGGGAGTAGAAGAGCCAGGCTTGGTGGGAAGTCGAGGGGATCATTACGTACTCGAGTATATCGAGTAAGATTAATCTTGTCAAGCGAAAAGAGCGGAAGCCGTGCAATTTTTTTGAGGAAAGTGAGCGAAAAAGATAAGCGAATCTGCAGATCTGCCACGCCCCCGTGTCAGCTACCCGCGTCAATCAAGGGGTTGAGCCCTGGGTTTCGCAACAGCCTTTAGCTAGGGATCCCTCCCACCCCCGTCTTGGCTATTGGGTTCAGTACAGAGAACCCAACAAGCTATGACCCCTTCGCACCGTTGAAGAGAGTAAACTTTGTCCAATCACTGCTGGTGCCAGTCAAACTTCGCTGCGAGCAGCGGGATCCGCCGGAATCGGTGTTGCCAGGTACAGCGAAGGTCCAGTCGCGGTCGGCCGCTCTCCTGTAAGGTCCTTCCGCTCCGGGTGGTCACGCAGAGATCCAATGACGTCGACTTCCCAATCGGTAGCACGATGCTCCGGATGGGTCGGGTTCAGTGTGGCTTCGCGGTAGGTGTAGTCGGGATATTTCTGCCGCAGTCGGTTGAAAGTACTGATCGCCCCGAAGGCCGGTATCGTCTGCAAGGAACCTCTTCTCGTGTTGCGGGTTCTGCTCGAGCAAGGGCGCCAGATCGGAAGAGGTTTAGTCCCGTACCGACTTGGCGCTGGCCATCATCAACTCTGCTTCCTGGAAAACTTCTCGGCGGGCGTTCTTGAGGAGAAGGCGTAGGCAATTTGCGAAATAATCAGCCCGCAAGTTCCGAACAAGACCAAAAGGATCAGATTGAACTTGGTCAGCAGCTTCATTGTCGCCCCCTCTTAAGACTAACTGGAGGCTGGTCAACGACCATCGCCCGCCCGATTTTTTGTACCAGAAGGAAACGTTAGTGTAACGCCGATTAGGCTGGTCGATCGCAATCGTCAACGGCCAAAAGAAAACGGGAAGCCGAAGCTTCCCGTCTGATGGACTTTGTTCGACAAGACTAGAGAGCGGCGCACACCGACTTTACCTCGGTGTACAGCTCCAGGACGTCGTGCCCCATTTCCCGGCCCCAGCCCGACTGTTTGTACCCGCCAAAGGGCAGCGCAGCGTCGAATACGTTGTAGCAGTTGATCCACACCGTGCCGGCGCGCAGTTGCGAAGCCAGGCGATGCGCCTTCCCGATATCGCGTGTCCAGATGCCTGCAGCCAGTCCGTACACGCTGTTGTTGGCTTGCTTGACCACGTCGTCGTAGTCGGTGAAAGGAATGGCTGAAACCACCGGGCCGAAAATTTCCTCGCGCACCACTTTCATGTTTTCATTGGTATCGACCAGCACCGTGGGTTGGACAAAATATCCCTTGTCACCATGCCGCCCGCCACCTACCACGGCCTTGGCGCCTTCGGAGCGCCCGGATTCGAGGTAGCCGCAAACCCGGTTGAGCTGCTCCTCGGAAACCAGGGGCCCCATATCGCTGGCCTCCTCCCATCCCGGACCGACTTTGATCTTTTGTGCCTTCGCCGACACTCCTTCGACCACCTGGTCGAAGATACTCTTCTCCACATACAGCCGGGAGCCGGCACAGCAACATTGTCCGTGGTTAAAGAAGATGGCGCTGGCCGAGCCCGAGATCGCCGTCTTCAAGTCCCCGTCGTTAAAGACCACGTTGGGAGATTTGCCACCCAACTCCAGCGACACTTTCTTCAAATTCCCAGCCGCCGCCTGAAGAATCAGCTTGCCCACTTCAGTGGAGCCGGTGAAGGCCACTTTGTCCACATCCGGATGCGCCGCCAGGGCAGCGCCTGCGGTTTCGCCATAGCCCGGGACGATGTTCACGACTCCATCGGGGATGCCTGCCTCCTGAACCAGCTCGCCCAGGCGCAGGCAGGAAAGCGGGGTTTGCTCCGCCGGCTTGATCACCACGGTGCATCCCGTAGCCAAAGCCGGCCCCAGCTTCCAGGCCGCCATTAGCAAGGGAAAATTCCACGGAATGATCTGGCCGACCACTCCCACCGGCTGCCGCAAGGTGTAAGCCAGGAACTTGCTGCCGGCGGAAATCGGGATGGTGTTGCCTTCAATCTTGGTGGCCCAGCCTGCCATGTAGCGGAACAGGTCCACGGCCAGCGGCACATCCGCAACCCGCGCTATCTTGAGAGGTTTGCCATTGTCCAGCATTTCCAGTTCGGCAAATTCCTCCAGGTTTTGCTCCAGCAAATCTCCCAGCTTCCAGATCAGGCGTCCGCGCTCGGAGGGCGTCATCTTTGACCAGGGGCCGGTCTCGAACGCGGCGCGAGCTGCTTTGACAGCGCGGTCGATGTCCTCGCGGTCTCCCTCGGCTACGCGAGCCAGAACCTCTCCCGTGGCCGGGTTATACGTGGGGAATGTCTTTCCCGAGGCAGCTTCTACCCACTGTCCGTTAATCAGCATCTTGCGGTTCTTGGAGATATAACTTGTGACCTTGTCGTCCATTTGAACGTTGGATAGTACGGTTGCCATAATTTTCCTCCTCAGTTGCGAATTCTCACATCAGCGTGCGTCGTGGCGCCGCCCCGCACGGGCGATGGCGGAGTGACCTCTCACTTTATCGATAAATGACTGATCCCGGACATCCTGACACAGCGAAGGGCGTACACCCGGCCCACTCACCGGCGCAATCATCGCCGATTGTAGCTCATTCTTGTGTAACCGTGCTGGTGCATCGGATTTGCATTGGGCGGAACTCTGTCTACAATGGGCTTTCCCTCTGAGGTGGAATGAAGAACCTTGACTACCGCTCGCGCCGTTGGACAGTGATCGCCTCCGGGCTACTGTGCGGGGCCCTGGCCCTGGTCGTGCTGTTTACCAACCGCGGCGCTTTCTTCAGCCCGCTGGCGGTGGTGGTGATGGGCGCCGTCGGACTGGCTGCCGTCCTGCTGCAGCTCCGCTTGCAGAATCGCGACCAGGCGCAATCCTCCAGTTCGCCCGCCTGGCTGAATGTCCTGGGCATTCTTTTTGCCCTGGCGGCGTTCTTTGTGGACCTGCTTCACATCAATCCCCAGGTCACGGAGGCGCTGGCATTGGGAGCAGTCGCGAGTTTTGGCGTCAGCGGGGTAATTATTCTGCGCAGCTTCCGCAAGCGCGCCACTTCCAAGTGAGCCTGGGCAAATGAGTTCGGGCGCGCCCATTCCGCTCCCCGACCAGTTCAACGCTGCTACCTACTTCATCGACCGCCATATTCAGGAAGGCCGCAGAGAAAAGATTGCCATTGAGGCGGGGGAGGTCCGCGTCAGTTATCGCCAGCTCCAGGAGAGCGTAAACCGCTTCGGAAACGGGCTACGCCAGCTCGGGGTGCGGATTGAGGAACGCGTCTTCCTGCTTCTGCTCGACAGTCCCGAGTTCGCGGTCAGCTTCTTCGGAACGATCAAGATTGGGGCCGTCCCGGTCCCGGTCAATACTCTGCTAAAAACATCCGACTATCACTACATCCTGAACAATTCGCGGGCGCGGGTGGCAGTGGTCAGCGAGTCGCTTTACCCCCACATGCGGGGCTGGGGAAAGCTGCGTTATCTGCAACAGGTCATCGTCGTCGGCTCGGCGCCGCCCGCCGTGCGGGAAAAAGATACGCTGCGTTTCGCGGACCAGATCGAGCAGAACTCGTCCCAGCTCGAAGCCGAGGCCACCAGCAAAGATGATGCCGCCTTCTGGCTCTATTCGTCAGGGTCGACAGGATTTCCCAAGGCCTGCGTACACCTGCAGCATGACATGGTAGTCTGCGCCGAACGATACGCCAAGGGCATTCTCGGTATGACCGAATCGGACCGCTGCTTCAGCGTGGCCAAGCTCTTCTTCGCCTATGGCCTAGGCAATGCCCTCTATTTTCCGCTGGCGGTGGGCGGCACCAGCATCCTGTGGCCGGGACCGCCCAGGCCGCAGCACGTATTCGAAATCATCGAGCGCCACCGGCCGACATTATTTTTCTCGGTCCCGTCGAACTACGCGGCACTGCTGGCCATATAAGAGACCACGTGGGGACAGCCGCGCCTTCGACTACGCTCAGGACAGGCCCGGGCTATCCAGGCGCGCCAAGTGCCCCAGACTTCGACCTCTCCTCAATCCGTTATGGGATCTCCGCCGGAGAAGCCTTGCCGGCCGCCCTCTTCCATCGCTTCAAAGAACGTTTCGGTGTAGAAATTCTCGACGCCATTGGCTCCACCGAAGTCCTGCATATGTTCATCGCTAACCGGCCGGGCGCGGTCCGCCCCGGGTCCAGCGGCCAGATCATCCCCGGCTACGAAGCGAAGATCGTGGACGAAGGTAACCAACCGACGAACCCGGGCGACATCGGCAACCTGCTGATCAAATCCGATTCCACCTGCTCCCACTACTGGAACCAGCACGAGAAGTCCAAAAGCACCATCGAAGGCCACTGGATTCGCACCGGCGACAGGTATTACCAGGACGCCGACGGATATTTCTGGTACGCCGGCCGCTCCGACGACATGCTGAAATGCAGCGGCGTGTGGGTCAGCCCCATCGAAATCGAAGGCGTGCTGATCGCACACCCAGCCGTCCAGGAAGCCGCGGTCATTGGTCGTGAAGACCACGACCAACTGCTGAAGCCGGCTGCGTACGTGGTCTTGAAAGATGGCAGGACAGGCACGGCCGACCTCGCCCGTGAACTGCAGGAATTCGTAGTCAGCCGCCTGCCCGTCTTCAAACGCCCGCGCTGGGTGGAATTCGTAGTCGAACTCCCCAAGACAGCGACCGGGAAGTTGCAGAGATATAAGCTGCGGGAACCGCGAACTAACACCTGACGTCCCTCAGACCCAGCCCAGTTTCAAATCAGAACAAACAATTAATTCAGAACAGTTTTGGCTGGGAAGCGCGCCCGCGTTGCGCTAGGGTGGAGCAGGTTTAGGGTGGAGCAGGCCTTCAGGCCTGCATTTAGTTAGGCCTGCCCTCGGAGGGGCTTCAGCCCCTGAGGTACTTTGTGACAATTCCATATCGGGGATCCACGGGAGCAGGCACCTATTTCATCACCGCTTCAACCTGGGAAAAGAAATCCCTGTTGCAATCGGAGCGGATGGCAAAATTGTTCACTAATGTGCTATTCAGCTATCAGAACCAGAGAAAGTACCGGCTGCATGAATTTGTGGTGATGCCAGATCATTTTCATGTACCGCTCACGTCAGTTCCGCCAGTGACCCTGGAAAAATCGGTCCAGTTCATCAAAGGTGGCTTCTCATATCGCGCCAGGAAAGAACTAGGCCTGATTGGTGAACCTTGGCAGACCAGCTTCTATGATCACCGCGTGCGAGATGGAGACGAGTATTCCCGGTTCCGACACTACATCCACATGAATCCGGTGCGGCGGGGGTTAGTTCCACGCCCTGAGGAGTTTCCCTACAGTTCCGCGATCCTAAAGCTTGATGAGGTACCGCAGTGGCTAAAGCCAGCCGCCTAGGCTGTCAGCAATACAGGGCTAAAGCCCTGCTCCACCCTCTTTTGCCGCCTTCGCCCTGATCCTGGCGTGGAGCGCACCTTCAGGGCGCGCATCCCAAATCTGGGTGGAGCAGGCCTTCAGGCCTGCATGAGAGGTCCACATTGGATTGGGCTTTAGCCCCTGAGGCACCTTACTTCTTGACCTGTATCCCCAGCTCCTTCAGCTGCGCCTCGCTGACCGGCGTCGGCGCATCGACCATCAGATCGACCGCACGGGCCGTCTTGGGAAACGGAATCACTTCGCGCAGGCTGTCCGCCCCGGCCAAAATCATCACAATGCGATCCAGTCCCAGCGCGATGCCGCCGTGCGGGGGCGTGCCATACTCCAGCGCCTCCAGGAAGAATCCGAAGCGCGAGCGGGCCTCTTCTTCGGTCATGCCCAGAGCGCGGAATATCTTGCTCTGAATGTCCTGGCGATGAATACGGATCGAGCCCGAACCCAACTCCGTGCCGTTCAACACCACGTCATAGGCCAGCGCCCGGATCTCTCCCAAGGCAGACTTGGGATCACTGGTCGTGTCGAAGCTACTCTCGAGCTTGGCCATATCCTCGTCGTGCAGCGACGTGAACGGATGATGGGCCGCGTTCCACCTCCCAGACTCGCGGTCCCACTCGAACATGGGGAAATCGGTGACCCATAAGAAACGGTAATCTTTTGCGGGATCGCCGGTCTTGGCAAAGGCCCCATGCTTGGCCGCGTACTTTTGGGCGAGGTCGAGCCGGAGCTGACCGCACCTCAGGTAAAACTGGTTCGCACTCTGCTTCGAATCGGCTTTGCGCACCGCCAGCACCCACAATTCTCCCGTCTCGACGCCTGCGGCCTTGAGAATTGGTTCGAGCGAATTGGGATAGTCGCGGGCAAAACGATTGGGATCGCTCATCAAACTTACGGATGACGTTCCCTGCGCGTGCGCGAAGGCGCCGTAGGTGCCGATGGTCCGCCGTTCAGTTCCAGAGATATCCCCGGCTTTCGGAATCCGAATAAGCAGAGAAGTAAAATCCGGGCTGACCTTGAATGCCGCCGCGAATTTTTCCCGCTCGTCGGACGTGAACGCAGAGCGTACGTCCACCATCGCCGGCAGTCGCATGTCCGGCTTGTCGCTGCCATAGAGCCGCATGGCCTCGTCGTAGCTCATACGCGGGAACGGCGTTTTGATCTCGTGCCCGCCGGCTTTGAATGCAGCCGTCAGAAAGCCTTCGACCACCTCCCACACCCGCTCCGGTTGCGGATACGACATCTCCAGATCAATCTGGGTAAACTCCGGCTGGCGGTCGGCGCGCAGGTCCTCGTCGCGAAAGCAACGCACAATCTGAAAATACTTGTCGAAGCCCGAAATCATCAGAATCTGCTTGAACATTTGCGGCGACTGCGGCAAAGCATAGAAACTGCCTGGCTGCACCCGGCTGGGGACCAAGTAGTCGCGCGCACCTTCCGGCGTCGAACGGGTCATGAAGGGAGTTTCAATCTCGAAAAATCCCTGCGCGGAAAGATAGTCGCGAATGGCCAGCGCGACCTTGTGCCGCAGTTCAATGTTGTACTGCATGGCGTCGCGGCGCAGGTCGATGTAGCGATACTTCAGCCGCATTTCCTCGTTGGGCAAAACAGTTTCGCTGGGCAGAAAGGGCGGCTGCTTCGACTCGTTCAGGATTCGCAGTTCTTCCGCAATCAGTTCCACTTCGCCGGTGGCGATGTTCTTGTTCACCGTGTCGGGCACCCGCTGCTTGGCGGTGCCGACCACGGCGATGACGTACTCGTTGCGCAGCGCCTCAGCTTTCTGGTGAATCGCCGGGTCGCGCTCCTTGTTGAACACCACCTGGGCGACGCCGCTGCGGTCGCGAATATCAATAAAGATCAGGTTGCCCAGATCGCGCCGCCGGTTGACCCATCCCATGAGTACTGCCTTTTTGCCGGAATCGGCGGGACGTAAGGCGCCGCACATGTGGGTACGTCGTAGATCGCCAAGAAAATCGAGCAAGTTGTGCCCTTCAGTGGAAAATGGAGTTGTAAGCCGAATCCAAGATTATAAATGTAGGCGCGAGCGTCCCGCTCGTGCGGGCTAACAGAAGCCCCCTCCCTAGGGTTGCCGCTCAGTCAATCGGCCGCGCCGCCGTGGCCTGCTGGAACTTCAGCCGCCACTGGTCATTCTGCTTTACCCAAAGGTCGGAGATGTGCTGATAGCGCGGCGCCATGCCGGGAGCATCGCCCTCAGGCATGTGAATGATGCAATCGTAAGTCACCACAGCGGCCCCATCGTTGACCGGTAGAACTCTCAGATTGTAGGTGTAATAATTTTTCAATTCTCCTTCACTTGCGCTTCCCACAACTTCTTCCTTGTCATGCAGCCTGCCTTCGCTGCCCACGAAGACGAAATCATCGGTCAACGTCCTCTTCAGGAAATCTACGTTCCTGCTTTTCTGGGCTTCCGGAACCGCATTGGTGTTCGAAATCAGCGCCTGCTCCAGCGAACTGAGAGGCTTGGGCGAACTTCCCGAGGCCTGCGCAAATCCAGACAGAGAGAAAGAACAGCAGAGCAGGCAGGCAATCAAACCTGAATTTCTAAAACCCGGATTTCTCATAATCCTCCCGTATCAGCAAGGCTCTGCCGCCACTCAAGGTACTGGTCAATCTTGAACCGAACTCCTGCCCTACCGTCATCCTGGGGACTTCAGTCCCGAAGAGCCTGCCCTGAGCGAAGTCGAAGGGCTACCTCGCCTGGATCTTTCCCGCCAGTTGGGCGCGAGGGACCGAAACCTGCTCGCCGGCTTCCAGATTCTTCAGCGCGAACGAACCGGATTTCACTTCATTCTCGCCCACGATCAGGGCAAAGCGGGCGCCCAGCTTGTCGGCGGTTTCGAACGACTTCTTCAGACGAAAATTCTCGTCGCCCAGTTCGACCACCAGGTCGTGACGGCGCAGTTCTCTCGCCAGGTGCGCGGCCTCGCGGTCCATGCCGGCGCCCAGAGGCGCAATGTAAACATCCGGCTTACGCTGCACCGCCTCGGCCGATTCCTGCAACGCCAGCACGAGGCGGTCTTCGCCAATCGCAAAACCGATCCCGGGAGCACTGGGGCCGTCGAGCGATTCCGAAAGCCCATCGTAGCGCCCGCCGCCGAGAATCGCATTCTGCGCCCCCAATGCGCCGTGAGTGAATTCAAACGCAGTCCGGGTGTAGTAGTCGAGCCCGCGCACTAACCGGTCGTTGAGCACAAACGGCACGCCGACAGCCTTCAGGATCTCCTGCACCTGTTCGAAAGTGCCGGCGGCAACCCTCGTCCAGAAACTGGCTGATGCGCGGCAGCTTGTCGATGATCGGCTGGTCCTCTGGAACCTTGCAATCGAACACCCGCAACGGGTTGGTAACGGCGCGGCGCTTGCAATCCTCGCACATTCCGCCCACGACCGGCTCCAGCGCCTTGCGCAAAGCTTCGTTGTAGACCGCGCGATCGTTCGCGCAACCCACTGAATTCAGTTGCAGTGTCCAATCCCGGACGCCGAGCCGGTCGAGCAGCGTGGCCAGCAGTTCCAGCACTTCAGCATCGCGCGCCGGAGACTCGCTGCCCGCGCTGGCCGGCCCAATGACCTCGGCCCCTATCTGATAGAACTGGCGATATCGTCCTTTTTGCGGCCGCTCCCTGCGAAACTGCGGCCCGATATAGTAGAGCTTGTTCAGCCCGCGATCCCAGAGTTTGTGCTCAATGTACGCTCGCACCACGCCGGCGGTGTTTTCGGGACGCAGGGTAAGCGACTGGCCTTTATCACTTTGTGCCCGCCCCCGATCTTCCCAGGTGTACATCTCCTTCGCAACCACATCGGTTTCCTCGCCTACTCCGCGGGCAAAGAGTTCGGTCGATTCGAAAATCGGCGTACGTATTTCGTGAAAATTGTAGGCGCGGAAGACATCGCGCACCGCTGCTTCGACAAAATTCCACAGCGCCGTTTCCGGCGGCAGAAGGTCGCGCGTTCCTCGAACCGCTTTGATCATGAAAGTCGCTTCTGGCTGCTGGCTTCTAGCTACTGGCTCCATCCTCGGTTAATCATGAGTACGAGATCTCAGCTCTCAGTTTCAGGTTCCCTGTTCTTAGTCCGAAAAGAATACCTCAAAGCCGGATCGGACGATTCACGCCGCGAAGTCTTCATCCTGCGGCACAGGCATGGGCGGTGGCACGCGGTCCGTCACTTCGGCAAGGGCAGCAAGTTTCTCAGCCAATGCACGCGTCAACGAACCCGGCTGATAGCGCCAGCGAAAATTCCCCTCAGAGACGCTGGGGGTGTTGAGCCGGGCCTCGCTGCCCAGTCCCAGCACATCCTGCAGCGGGACCACCGCCAGGCTCGCGATCGACTCCTGCGCCAGGCGAATGAAAGCCCAGTGAACGCCGTCTTCGCAGGGTCCGACATAGGCCTGAATCGCGCGCCGCTCGCTCTCCGACACGCCTGATTTCCACCAGCCCAGCGTGGTGTCGTTGTCGTGCGTGCCGGTATAGACGACGCGATCAGGCGTTAGACGATGCGGAAGATACACGTGTGCGCCGGCGTCTGCGAAACCAAACTGCAACACGGCCGATCCGGGAATCTGCTGACGCTCGCGCAGTGCGTGCACTGCGGGCGTGATGTGGCCCAGGTCTTCCGCGAAAAAAGGCAGCCCGCCCAGAGCGTCACGAAGTTTGTTGAACAATTCATCCTTGGGACCGTCCACCCAGCGTCCGTTTACCGCGGTAGTGTCGTTGGCGGGAATCTCCCAGAACTGGTCGAAGCCGCGAAAGTGATCGAGACGGATGTAGTCGCAAGTCTGGGCGCCCCAGCGCAGGCGGTCGATCCACCAATCGTAGCCTCGCGCCCGGATCGCATCCCAGTCATAGAGAGGAGTGCCCCAGCGCTGGCCCGTGGCGCTGAAGGCGTCAGGCGGTACTCCGGAAACGGCTTCCGGTTCGAGATCGTCCTTTCGCAGGCGAAAAAGGTCGCAGTGCGCCCACACGTCAGCGCTGTCATAGGCCACGAAAATAGCGATATCGCCTACCACCCGAATGGAGCGTTGGGCACAATAACGCCGCAGGGCATGCCACTGTTCGTAGAAGAAGAACTGAATCGCCCGGCGGAGATCCATCTCGACCCTCAGTTCCTGGCGGGTCGTAGCCACGGTCGCCGCCTCACGGCGGGCCAGGCTGCGTGGCCACTCCTTCCAGCATCGCCGGTCGTTGGCCTCGCGAAGCGAATCGAACAGGACAAAGTCTTCCAGCCACCACGCATTCTCGCCACAAAAGCGTTCAAAGCGAGTGCGCGGGCTGCCCCGGGCGTTCTTCAGAAAGGTCCGGGCGGCTCCCACGATAAGGGGCAACTTGTTCTGAAAGACATCTTCGTAGTCAACGGCTCGAGACTCGCGCGGGAGGTCGTCCAGTTGCGACGAGTCCATCCACCCGTGCCCGGCCAGGCGCTCCAGGCTGATCAGCAAGGGATTGCCGGCAAACGCCGAGGTCGAAGAGTATGGGGAATTCCCATTGGCCGGCGGTCCCAATGGAAGCACCTGCCACAAGCCTTGCCGCGCCGACGCCAAGAAATCAGCAAACTCATAGGCGGCAGGGCCGAAATCGCCGATACCACCGCGCGATGGGAAGGATGTCGGGTGCAGCAGAATACCGGTGGCACGGGGGAATGACATCATCTGAACTACCCCGATGCTACCAGCAATCGTGGAAGCGGTGGGTTCCCGCGCTTTACTCTCCCTGTTCCCCGCCCTGGGCCCGGGTCAGGTTCTTCATTTCTTCGGCATTGATCTGGATCTTGCCCGATTTTTCCATCTGGGCCCGCAGGTTGGTGACGAACAGGCCAAACATTTCCTGCTGCTTGTTCTGCATCAACGCATCGCGGACCTGGTCCTTCTTGGCGTCAAAATCCTGGGCGGTCGGCTCCTGCCGCTCCAGAATCGACAAAACCACGCCCGTGGTGCCGTTGCTGATGGGACCGCTGATCTCGCCCTGCTTCAGGCTGAACGCCACCGAGGCGCCACCCGACATCGAACCGATGTCCGGGACCTGCCCGTCGGGCAGCACGAAGTCGCTAGTCTTGATGGTCGCACCGGCTTCCTTGGCCGCCTTTTTCAGGTCGTGTTCGGCCTTGGCGCGATCGGCCAGCTCCTGGGTTTTCTGCGTGAGCAGAGCGGCGACGCGCTCGTTCCTGAATTCGTCTTCGACGCGACTGCGAATCTCCTCGAATGTGGGAGTGGCCGCCGGCTTGATCGCCGATACCTGAAACACGGCGTAACCCTGCGCTATCTGTACCTGGTCAGGCGGGGCTTTTTCCGCCTGGCCAAACACCGCACTCATGAACTGCGGCGAACTGCCAATGCCAGGCAAGCGTGTCGGTGCGGCTCACAAAGTCTGTGTTGATTAGGTTAAGGCCCTTGGCTGCGACCGTTTTTTCCAATCCTGCGCTGCGCGCCTGCGCCAGCAACGCATTTACCTGATTGGTGGCAGCCTGGGCCGCTTTCTGCTGCTTGATGGCCTCCTCGATCTGGTCCCTGACCTCATCGAGCGGCTTCACATGCGCGGCCTGTTTGTCGTCGAGACGGATGATGTGGAAGCCGTAGCTGCTCTGCACCAGGCCGCTGGTGGCGCCCTTGGCCAGGGAGAATGCGGTCTGTTCGAACTCCGCCACGGTGCGACCCCTGCCAATCCAGCCCAGCGATCCGCCATTCTTGCCGCTGCCCGGATCTTCAGAATATTTCTTCGCCAGCTCGGCGAAGTTTCCGCCCGCCTTCAGCTGTTTGAGGACGTCTTCCGCCTTCTTGCGTGCCTCTTCCACGCCCTTGGGATCAACCTTCCCATCCGGACCGGGCAGAGGGGTCTTGATCAGAATGTGGCTCACATTGACTTGCTCGGGCACACGGTAGTCATCGCGGCGCTGATCGTAGTAGCCCTGCATATCTTCGCGAGAGACGCTGACTCCGGCTTCGATCTTTGCCGTGTCGAGCACCACATACTGGACTTTGCGTTTCTCCGGAATCGAATTGTTGTAGGTCGCCTGGTTGCGCTGGTAGAAGGCCTTCAACTCGGCGTCCGTGGGTTTGATCTGCTTTGCCAGATCATCTTTCCGGAGTACGGCGTAGTCGAATTTGACCTTGGTATTTTGCTTCTCAAATTCCCGGCGCACTTCACTGTCTGTGACCAGCGCGCTGCCCGCGATCAGGTCACGCAGCTTGCCCAACAAAATCTCGTCCTTCACGCCCTGCTCGAACAGGGGAACGCTCAGGTCCGCGTTCTGCAGAATGTTCTCGTACTGCTGCTGGCCCACAAATTTTCCGCCCGGAAAGAAGGTGGCCGAATAGCGCCCGTGCTGCAATTCGTCGCGCAACTCTTCATCCGTGACTCGCAGGCCCAGCCGCTCGGACTCTGTAACCAGGGCCTTCCGGGTGATCAGGTTCTGGGCGGCGCGCTCGGAAAAGTAGGGCAGCAACATGGCGGTTTGCTCGCCGCCGCGAGGGAATTGCTGGCGCAGCATCTGCCGGGCCTCGCGCTGCACCTCGAGCGTGGTCACCGGCTCGCCGGCCACTTTGGCCACCACACCCTGTCCCGGCCCACCCAGGCCGATGCTGTCGCTGATGCCGCCCGGAATCAGTGTGATCGCCATAGCGGCGCAAATAAGCGTCAGCAGTCCGCCCAGAACAATTTTCTTGATCGGGCCAGGAGTTTGCAGAAATCGAATCATTGTGTTGTCACTCCAGAGTTTGAGGCGGAAACTTAAATTATAAACTAGTGCCGCGAACCACGTAGCGGCAGACGCCCTCGTCCGCCCAGCCGAGCAAAGCTCGGCGGATGTGTGCGCGATTCCGGACTCAAAAGCAGGACGAGCTGCGCTCGTCTGCCCGGACGGGGGCGTCCGGGCCTACGCGGGCAGCGGGGGTGCCGTCTGGCCCTTGCCAAAATCAGCCATTGAAACGTATTAATAGTGCACCCTGTTAAGCTAGAATCGTTTTCGAGCGCGCCTTTGAATATCAACTTCTCGGCAAAGGATCTCTTGATGAAGATGAACAAGAGCAGCCTGTTGTGCATCGTGGTGCTGTCTTTCTCCGGTCTGATGGTTGCGCAGGGGACCGGGCGCCCCCATCCCGAAACTGCCCTCTCTCTTCGCGACGGATGGGCCCTGCAGTCTTCCTGCAAAGTGGACCAGAAGGGCGAGACCCTTTCCACCCCAGCCTTTCGTCCCAAGGACTGGTATGTGGTATCCGTCCCCACAACCGTGGTTGCAGCTCTGGTCAGGCGCAAGGTTTACCCCGACCCGTTTTTCGGCACCAATCTGCGAACGTTTCCCGGCATCACTTATCCCATCGGCGCAAATTTTTCCAACCTCCCGATGCAACCGGACAGCCCTTTCATTGTGCCCTGGTGGTATCGCAAGGAATTTGTTCTGCCGGCAAGTTTTAAGGGAAAGAGCATCTGGCTGAATTTCGGCGGCATCAACTACCGCGCTAATATCTTCCTCAACGGCAAGCAACTGGCTAAATCCGACGACGCAGCCGGCGCCTGGCGGACCTACGAGTTCAACATCACCGACGCCGCGCTGCTGGGAAAGCCGAACGTGCTGGCTGTGCAGGTTTTCTCCCCTACCGATACCGACCTGGCCATCACTTTCGTGGACTGGAACCCCGCGCCCCCAGACAAGAACATGGGCCTGTTTCGTGAGGTGAACATAACCACCAGCGGGCCTGTAGCTCTGCGTTATCCCGCCGTGGTATCGAAAGTTGATTCGCCGGCCAATGACGAGGCGCATCTCACGGTCACGGCGCTGCTAAAGAACGCCGCCAACCATCCTGTCAAGGGAACGCTCAGAGGCCAGATCGAAAAGGTCGAATTTTCTCAGGAAGTCGAACTCGGACCCGCCGAATCCAAAGATGTAGCTTTCACCTCGCAGCAATTCCCTCAACTCAACATCGACCATCCCCGGCTGTGGTGGCCGGCGCAGATGGGCAAGCCCGAACGTTACAACCTCGCCCTGCAATTCGATCTGGACGGAAAGACTTCCGACCGGGTGGAAACCAAATTTGGCATTCGCGAGGTCAAATCGGAGGTGCTCGCGGCCAACCGGCGCCTGTTCTCCGTCAATGGCAAGAACGTCCTGATCCGCGGCGGGGGCTGGTCTCCCGACATGATGCTGCGCGAGGACCCGCAGCGCTTGCGCGACGAGTTCCGCTATGTGCAGGACATGGGGTTGAATACGATCCGCCTCGAAGGCAAGCTCGAAACCAGGGAGTTTTTCGATCTGGCTGACGAGCACGGCGTTCTGCTGATCGCCGGCTGGTGCTGCTGCGATCACTGGGAGCACTGGGCGAACTGGAAGACGCAGGATTTCAGCATCGCGGAACAATCATTGCGCGACCAGATTTACCGCCTGCGCGGACATCCCAGCCTGATCGCGTGGATGAATGGCAGCGACAATCCGCCCCCTCCTGATGTCGAACAAACCTACCTTGAAGTTGAGAAAGACCTGCTGTGGGCGAATCCGGTCGTGTCTTCCGCAACCGCCAAACTCGCCGGCTTCTCCGGCGAGAGCGGCGTGAAGATGACCGGACCGTATGAATACGTTGCACCCTCGTACTGGCAAACCGACAAGACCGACTCAGCCCGCCAGTGCAACCAGGGCGGCTGCGGCGGGGCCTACGGCTTCAACACCGAAACCAGCATGGGCCCGGCAGTGCCGCCGATTGAAAGCATTCGCTCCATGGTGGGAAAAGACCACCTCTGGCCCATGGACGACGTCTGGAACTACCACGCCGGTGGCGGGGCCTTCAAGGATCTGCACGTTTTCACCGACGCTTTGAACGCGCGCTTCGGTCCAGCCACCAGCGCCGAGGACTACGCTCTCAAATCGCAGCTTCAAGCCTACGAAGGCATCCGCGCCATGTATGAGGCCTACAGTCGCAACAAATACACCTCGACCGGCGTGATCCAGTGGATGCTGAACAACGCCTGGCCCTCGATGATCTGGCATCTGTACGACTTCTACCTGCGCCCCGGCGGGGGCTATTTCGGAGCCAAGACGGCCATGGAGCCGCTGCATCCTGTGTACGGCTACGACGACCACTCGGTCTGGGTAGTCAGCAGCCAGTACGTGGACGCCATGGGACTGAAGCTCAGGGCCCAGATCCTCAACCTGGATATGACCGAGAAGTTTTCCAAAGAGGTCGCCCTCGCTGCCGCTGCCGACAGCACGGCCAAAATCCTGACTCTGCCTGACATTGACGGACTCAGCCCGACGTATTTCCTGGTGCTCCGGCTGCACGATTCTTCCGGCAAACTGGTAGGTTCGAATTTCTACTGGCTCTCCACCAAGCCGGAAACGCTGGATTGGGAGAAATCGAACTGGTACACCACCCCGACCGCTTCCTATGCCGACTACACCGCCTTGTCCCAGCTACCCAAGGTAAAGCTGACAGTTGCAGACCGCACCGAGCGTAAGGGAGAAGAGGCCGTCACTAGCGTCACGCTGGAAAATCCCAGCCAGAGCCTGGCATTCTTCGTGCGTCTGAAAGTAAACAAGGGCAGGGGCGGAGACGAGATTCTTCCTGTGGTTTGGCAGGACAACTATGTCTCACTGCTGCCCGGCGAGAAACGCGAGGTAACGGCGACCTATAGGGCTCAGGACCTGGGGGCGGCCCAACCTGCAGTAGAGGTTAGCGGCTGGAACGTTGAATAATTGACGGATTGCCGGATCTAGGAATTGTCGGATTTTAACCTCAACCCCGGGTTTTCAATTCGGCAATTCGGCAATCCGTAAATCGACAATTCCGTCACTTCTTGCCCGACACGCGGCGAAGTTCGGGTATGGCTCGTTCATGCTCTGAGTCGTCGATGAGCTGGGTGAGCCGCTTCAAGCGCGTTTCTTCCTTCTTCGCGCTGATCACCCGCCAACTCGCAGTCCTGCGATACCCCGGCGGTTGGGCCTGAAAGTACTTCCACGCCTTCTCGTTGGCGCGAAACTTTTTTTCGTACTCCGCGCTGAGCTTTGCGCCCATTCTCTGCTCGTACGCGTAGATTTCCGACCGGTCACCCGCGCGTCGTTCGAAAGCCTGAACGCCCGCGGGACGCATCAGGTTCAGGTTAGTAAGCTCAGCGACCCGTTTGATGTTTATCGCGCTCCAGGTGCTCTTCGGCCGCCGCGGTGTAAACCGAATGACATAGCTGCTCTCACCAAGACTCTTGCGAACTCCGTCAATCCAGCCAAAACAGAGCGCCCCGTCTACGGCTTCAGGCCAGGTGACGCTGGGTTTGCCCGAGCCCACCTTGTAGAAGCCTACCCATAGTTCCTCATGCTTCTGATGGTTCTCTTCAAGCCAGGCATGCCAGGCGGAAGGGGATGGGAAAAACTTCGGCCTCATTGATTTATTGGGAATTCAGGAGTCCTCTCAAACCTCTTCCGGCGGCAGCTCGAAGTCGATCAAGTTACCTCGGAAGCCTCGCGTCTTCCATGCTCCGAAGGCGATGCCAACCGCCATCCAGATCGCTCCCACGATTCTGGCCTTGGTGCTCAGGTTCCACCACAAGACCAGGCAGATGAAGAATCCCAGTACAGGTGGCAGAAAATTGGAGAGCTTCTTTTTCTTCTCGCGGACGAAATAGCGGACAAAGGCAGCGGCGTTGACACCCATGAAAGCGATGAGGGCGCCGAAATTCAGCAAGTTGGCACCCAGTTCATAGCCTGTGGCTGCGCCGCAATCGCGCAGCAGAAAGGCCCCCGCCAGGGCCAGCGCGCCCACGAAGATAACGTTGTTGCGCGGAACACGGCGCTTGGGGTCAACCGCGCCGAAGAACGATTTTGGCAGCGCATTGCTTCGGCCCATGCCGTAGAGCAGGCGAGCAGCACCCAGTTGCGCGCCCATGCCGGAGCCAAAGTTGGCCACCACCAGCGTGAACCCTACGATCGCGAACAATGGTTTCCAGGCGCGGCCCGCAACAAAAGTAAAGGCCGTGTCTACATTGGGAAAGGGCTGCGAGGCCGGCCATACCAGTTGGGCGGCGTAGACCTCCAGAGCGGAGAGCAGGCCGATCACCACGCAAGTGAGGACCGTGGCCAGCAGAATATTTCGCCGGGGATTTTCCGCCTCTTCGGAAAGCGTAGAAATGCCGTCGAAGCCGATGTAAGTCAGCACCGCCATGGAAGTGCCTCCCAGCACCGGCTTGGTGTTCCAAGTCTGGGGATCGTAAAAGGGCCGGGTGAAGGAGCCCGGGTCCTGCGCATGCCGAAGACGTAGCGCGCCGCCGCCACGAAAAAGAGGGCGATCACCACTCCCATGCCGGCCGCCAGCCCCGCGTTTACCCGAGCGGAAGTCTTGACTCCCTGAATGTTCAGGAAGGTAAACACAGCGGCGAAGAAGACGGCCCAGGCCCAGTACGCCACGCCGGGAGCAAACACATGCGCCTGCTGGCTCATCCAGATGATGCAGATCATGGGATTCAGCATGTAGTCCATCACCATGCTCCAGCCCGTAACGTAACCCAGCCCGGGATTGATCTCCTGGCCGACGTAAGTAAAGGCCGAACCGGCGCTGGGATAGGCCCGCGCCATGCGGCCGTAGCTGATCGCGGTAAAGAGCATCGCGACCATGGCGATGAGGATGGTGGTCACGACATGCCCATGCCCGCGCTGGCTCAGCACACCAAACACAGACATGGGCGCGACCGGTTGGATCACGATCACGCCGTAAAGAATCAGGTCCCAAAGGGTAAGCGATCGCCGCAGCCGCAGGCCGGAAGTGGAAGTAGTGGGGCCAGGAGTGGTTGCCATTCCCGCGTATTGGATTATGCGGAGGCGGCCAATGTCAACGATTAAAACGATTCCGCACGAACGTTCTGTTATCCACCACTGCTCTGTCACCCTGAGCGCAGGATGACTCAGTGGGGATAGTCGAAGCGGTATCCCTTGGGCTCGTTCCCTGATAGATGTCGCGTGTTGTAATCCAAAAAGTAGTTGACGTGCACATCGTCCAGCGGGAACGACCTGCCCTTGGGATAGGGATAAGTACCCATCGCGCGGAAAGGCAGCGGATGCACGGTATTGGCCTCGGCGGCGTAGAAATCCATATCTTTCTCATAGCCATTGGCCACGAAGAAGTAATCCCGCAGCCAACCTTTGGGCAATGCGGGAAGCTTTGAGGGATCGAAGTCGAGAACCACTTCATCGCCAGACCCGAAGACTGCCAGCCGGTCGTCGTATCCCGTGAGCAAAGGACGCACGTCGCCATAACGCGTGTAGGCGCCAGCCGGCCGCGCGTAAGGCCCGGTTGGACTGGTCTTCTCATACACGTACAACACGTTCCCGGGCGGCCGGTTTTCTATTTTCAGCGGAAAGCCGTGGAAGCGCAGATCGGCGCGGGCAAGCGGTACCGTTGTCAGGCGGGCATTCCCGTTCTGTTCAGCGCGATTGATCAGGATGCTGTCCCAATAAATCTGCAGGTTCGTAGTGATGCGGATGCGCTGCGTTCCCTGCGGCAGCTTGTCGGTCAGGTCGGCGGTCATGGTGCGCGGGCCGCCCGCGGGAAAACCCATGTCGTCCATCACGCGAACCCATTTTCCGCCGGCGTCCTGCGCCTCCACGTAAGGTGAGATCGCCTCGACTCCAGCCTGATACGCGGCAAACATGCTGGTGGCGGAGAAGTACTCTATTTCGCCATGCATCATCAGCCAAAGCGGGCCACCGCGATAGGCTTCGCCCAGATCAAGCTCCAGACTGTGCGTCTGGGTGAAGCCCTGGAACTTCAGCACGTCGAAGTCGCCAAAATAACGATGGGCCAGCAAGTCGGGCAAAACATTGTGGCCGTGCTCGTCCCGCGCGCCCGCTGGCGGACGGGCATCACGACTATAGACAACTTTGAACGGCGGATACGGCGGAGCGCTGGCGAAATATTCGTTGGGAAAAACGTCGTCAGCGGCGGGATGATCCACCGCTAAAAGCCTGACCTGATCGAGATACACCGACTTCTTCGAGCGGCTCCATGAAACGGAAGCTGAGTTTGCCGTCTTTCTCGCGCACCGAGTTGCGAGGCACCTTGATATATTCCGTCGGCCGTGGAATGTCGCGCTGGTTCGGGCCCAACCCAGTGGCCCACCACGCCCGCGCCCAGCATGTCTCCCACCAGTTCATAGCGGGACCCATTCCACACGAAGAGCGTGGGACAGGAGCTGCCCCGGCGGTCCATTTCGAGGAAACTGTGGTCTTTCATTCCGGCAATCTGGATTTCATCCTGTATAACTCCGGAAGGCCACAGCATGCGCACCACATCGGCCTCTTTGGCCTGGCCTAGTCCGACCACGAAGTCGGTTGAGTTCTGTCCCAGGTACCCGGACGATCCCGCAATCTCAAATTTCTGGCGATTCGCTCCGGCGAAGACTTCGACCTTGGTGCCAATCGCGCTCTTGTTATCGGCCAGCCCCTTGAACGAGAGCCGCAGCCAGTTATTCTTGTTGCCGCCTTCGTTGCGCAGCAGCACCGCCGGGCCGTGGTTCTGGGTGATCAGCAAATCGGTCGCGCCGTCGCCGCCATAGTCAGCGGTGATGATGGCGCGCGGGTCTTTGAGTTGAATCTTGTCGAGGCCGACGTCGGCAGTTACGTCTTTGAATCCGTCAGGCCCGAAATTGCGGAAGAGGCGGGCTTCGCCTTTGCCATCGGCCGTCTCGCCGATGGCGACCAGATCGATCCAGCCGTCGTTATCGTAGTCGAATGCGGCCAGGCCCCAGCCGCGGGTCCAACCCGGCGCGGGAAGCGTCACAAGTTCAAAGCTTTTTCCCTGACGATTGCGCCAGAGCGTGATCCCAGTACCACCCCACTGCGTAAAGGCGAAGTCCATCCAACCATCGTGATCAAAGTCCAGCACGGCAATGCCCGCAGTAGGCGCAGCGAAAGCGCCCGGCCACACATCGCGCGCCAGGAACTTGCCTTCACGCGGATTCTCAAAAACCGTAGGCGTCTTTCCCCATCCCGTAAGGACGATGTCCACGGCGCGATCGTTGTTGTAGTCGGTCCCCAACCCGCTCACGCCGAGTGAAGATCCCGCAAGGCCAGTCGAATCCGTGACCTCGGTGAACGTTCCGTTAGCCGTTGTTGCGCCACATGCTGGCTGTTCCCTCCGGGAGCACACCGGCGGTGAATGCATTCCGTAATCGGGGATCGTACTGACTGGCATCAATGTAGCGCGTTACGTAGAGATCAAGGTCGCCGTCGTGATCGTAGTCGATGAACGCTAGCCCTAAATTAAGACCCGTACGCTTGATGCCCGCTGCATCCGTGACGTCTTTGAACGTGCCGTTCTTCTCGTTGTGCAACAGAAGCACGCGGCCGTTGAGACTCACGGCGAGATCGGTCGCGCCGTCGTTGTCGTAGTCTCCAGCCGTGCATCCGATCGCATGGAATGAAGAATCCAGTCCGGCCTCCTTCGTAACATCTTCAAACTTGCCATTGCCCAGATTGTGATACAGCGCCATCCCGCCCTGAGGACCGTTGTCCGCCAGAAAAAGATCAGGCTTGCCGTCCCCGTCATAATCAAGAAAGCACGCGCCCGGGCCAAGGAACGATGCCAGATCACTGGCGGGCGCAGATGAGGGCTTCGACGCCAGGCCCGCGCTATCTGTCACCGGCACAAAGCGCACCGGAATCGGCGGCAGCGCTTTCTCCGCGGCCCCCACTGCCTCCTCCACCGTCGAATATTTCCCCTGGTCTCCATACGCCAATCCGATGGGCGAGCCCAGTTTGTTTTGCGTGATGTGCTGGAAGCGCGCCAGGTGTTCGCGGGCATGGGCCGCATCGCCCGACTGCTGGTAGGCCCGCGCAATGCCGAATTCGGCCGAAGCGTGCAGCGGATTCAGCTTGAGTGCATGCTGAAAAGCGTCAATCGCCTGCGGGTATTGCTTAAGCTGCGCCAACGCGGCGCCCAGAAAGTACCAGCTGTCGGCGTCGTTGGGATCGATCTCGGTGACGTGGCGAAAAGCTTCCACTGATCCCTGCGGATTGTCGGAATTCTTGTACAGCAATCCCAGGTTGAACCAGGCGTGGGGATCATTGGGAGCGTTTTTGCCTGCGGCCTCCAGAAGCGTCTTCGCAGGATCGATGCGGGCCAGGTTCAGCAGCGCGATACCCTGGTTCAGAAATGCGATTTGCAGCTTGGGATCGAGGGCACCGGCCTCCTGAAAAGCCTTGAGGCCTTTCTCGAAGAGCTGCTGGTTCATGTAAGCCGCGCCCAAGTTGTTCAGGCGCGCC
This sequence comes from Terriglobia bacterium, assembly GCA_963779255.1. Lineage (GTDB taxonomy): Bacteria > Acidobacteriota > Terriglobia > Terriglobales > Acidobacteriaceae > JAIQFF01. Next base: position 183,254 of record CAVZXU010000042.1, read on the forward strand.
GCTTCCGCTGAGGGATCCGGCTTCGAATGGGAATCATCCGGAGCGGCGGCGAGAATGGCCGCCGCGGCCAGGGCAATGCAGGCGCAGAGCAGGAGGCTTCGCTTTTTCATGCAAGAAATAAGTAAACCACAAATGGAGGACGGGTGTCCCCGCCCGTCGAGCAATGGCCTGTGCATGACGGGCGAGGACGCCCGTCCTCCCTGGCTACATTGCCGGGTGCCCGTAGCGGCCGCACTGCTCTTCCAATGCCGCAGCCACCGAAATCACTAACTCTTCCTGCCACGGACGCGCCACGATCTGCACTCCGATGGGCAAGCCTTCCGGCGACTTCCCGACCGGCACCACCGCGACGGGAGTGCCCAGCAGGTTGAACCACTCCGTATAGCTCCAGGCATCTAAATACTTCACGGTTTTTCCCTCAACTTGCCAGCTGCGCTCGCCATGCCGGAATGCCGGAATCGAAGCTACCGGACAGAGCAGCACGGGATAGTCGCGCATCTGGGCAAACACCCGCATACGCACCACGTCCCGCTCGATCCAGGTTTCGAGCAAAGATTGGCTGGTATGAGCAGGCTGCGCCGCCGCCCAACCGGAAAATTCTTTGAGGATCGGACTCAGCTCGGCTTCGTGCCCCCGCGTGATGGGACCAAGCACCATTCCGCCGGCAACACCGAACAGCTTCCACCACAACTGGCGGGCCAACTCGAACCCTTGGGCCGGAAGGGTTCTACCTGAAAACCCGCGCGCCGGAGGGCGCCGGCTGCAGTTAGCACTGCTGCGCGCGTTTCTGGAGTAACTGGCGTGCGACCATCGTTCTCGAAGTAGGCGATGCGAACGTTCTTGAGTTCATCCTTGCCGGGCCACCGCATCGGCACCGGAGCCGCGGAGGGATCGCCATCGTCGGGGCCCTGCATGACCTCAAACAGAATTCTCAGATCACCCACATTCCGAGCCATCGGTCCGACCACGCCCAGCAAAGCGAATGGTCCGACCGAAACCGGGAAGTGTCCGGTCGCAGGTATGCGTCCGGGAGTGGGTTTCAGTCCGCAAATTCCGCTGAAGTGGGCCGGCTCGCGAATCGATCCGCCGCCGTCGCTGCCCATGCCTCCAGCAGACATACCGGCCGCTATCGCCGCCGCTTCCCCGCCACTCGATCCGCCCGGCGTGCGCGAGAGGTCCCAGGGATTGTTGGTCCGCCCATAAAGGAGGTTGTCCGTCTCCCAGGCCATGAGCAACTCGGGCGCATTGGTTACGCCCAGAATGATGGCGCCGGCCCGGCGCAGACGGGCCACCAGCGGAGCGTCCCGCTCACCCACGATGCCTGCGCGCAGTTTGGTGCCAGCCTCCCAGGGCAGACCCGCAACTTCCATGGAACTCTTGATGCTGAGCGGGACTCCGTGCAGCACTCCGAGCTTTTCTCCCTGACGCACAGCCGCCTCCGCCGCTCGCGCTTGCCGTCGCGCCCCGTCGGCGTCGACCTGCACAAAGGCGTTGATCTGAGGATTCAACTGTTCGATCCGTGCGAGATGCGCTTCGACCAGTTCAACCGGTGACAACCTCTTTTGCCGGATTTGTTCAGCCATGGATACAGCAGAAAGGAAAGTCAGTTCGCCCATGCGGTCTCAATCAGGAAAGAGAAAAGGAGACCTAAGTCTAGCACGAGGTTGCAGGACCGACGCACGGTCCATATCAGACGACATCAGACGACAACGGGGATGTTAGTGGGAACCAGCCGCGGCGCGGCGAGCTTTCTCGGCCCGAACTTTTTCGACTCGCGGAGCGGGACGCGAGGCCGACTTTTTCCTGGCGTCTCGCTTGACAAACCACTGTTTCAGATATCTTCGTGACGCCGGGGTTAGGCGAGAGAACAGCATGCCGGCGCGCCCACCGTCATCGGCCCAGACCACCTCGCCCATGCCCTCCACCATATGACTGGTGCCGGGCAAAACAAAGCGCAGCGGCACCTGCTGCACCGGTGGCAACGGTTCGGGAGCCTGAAGAGCCAGGCCGTCGCGGTTCAAATCAAGCACCATGGCGGGGAGCGCGGCGATACCGAACTGGAGATAGACCAGCGATTCCAGGTTCTGCCGCTGCGATTTCCTTCGATCCGGCCGCATGAAACCGCGGCCCGCGCGCAGGCAACGCACAATCTGTTCGACCCCAAGCGGCTTGTAGAAGATAAAATTCGCCCCTGCCTGAAAGGTCTCGGAGATTTCAGTGAGCGCCCCGATCATCCCGAAGATGACCGGTCGGCGGCGCGACGGCGCCAGTCGCGCCATGCGGGCCACGGTGGCCGCGCCGGGCAGGTCGAAGTCGATGACCAGCGCCGAGTAGTGCCTCTGCACCGTCAAATCTAGGGCCTCGGGCGCCGAAATACAGACTTCCTGCTCCATCGCCACTTCGTCCAGGGCGTTTCCCAGGATACGCAGGGCCTGTTCCTCACGGCACATCAGCAGGGCATTGAATGCCATAAGGCCGCAGCTTACGGCGGCCACGGCCTGAGGTAAAGTAACCCCAGTAATCGCCAGATGCTTACCGCAGACCAATGCGGGCGCAGGCGCTCCTTCGACTTCGCTCAGGACAGGCCTCGGCTGTCCGATGGAGCGAGGCCCGACAAGCGTTGGCTGGAAACCAGCACAGCGCTGCAGCCGCTCAGGATGCAAAATCCGAGGCAGAGGCCGGGCTATTCCAAGGCGAAGGTAAGGCGAATCCATCCCTGCAGGGAGTAGAAGGCCGCACTCTTTCGTAATCTGCCCTCACGCGGCCGCCAATGGCATATTAGAAATGATTATGCCGCACTCCAAGAAAGCAGCCGACGCGAGGCGCGCACCCCGGGTCAAATTTTCCGGGACGATTCTGGCCCTGGTACGGCTGGAAAGCGGACGGGAGATACAGGCCCGCTTGCACCAGCTTTCCTTTACCGGAGGCCTGCTTCATCTCGAGACCCCGCTGGACGAAGGCATCAAGGCTGAAGTGATGTTTCACGTAGGCGGCAGCACAATACGCAGCAGGGTAGCGGTGCTGTTCCCTATGTGGGCCACTCAAGGCTGCCTCCAGCCCTTCGAGTTTGCCGGCCTTAGCGAGGATGACCGCGCAAAGCTAAAGGCTGATTTGGAGAAATTCCTGAGTTCTCCCGCCGCTGCTGTTCACCCCGACGAACAAGCCGCTGAGGCTGCTGCCGGTTCCGGCGAGTAGCGCAACCGCGATTTTCGTTAGAATACTTCTTGCAAATCACAACTGGGGACGGACTCGCATGGCGCACCAGCATTCCGCTCGCTTTCTGCAAATTGTCGAAGACGCCAGGAGGCGGATCCGAGAAGTCAGCATTGACGACGTCAAAGTCAAACTTGACCGCGGCGAACAATTCTTGCTGGTTGATGTTCGGGAAGAGAGCGAGTATGCCAAAGACCATCTGCCGGGGGCGGTCCATCTTGGCAAAGGCATCATCGAACGCGATATCGAGGAGCGCGTACCGGAACTGAGCACGCCTCTGATCCTTTATTGTGGCGGTGGATATCGCTCCGCTCTGGCCGCTGACAATCTGCAGAAAATGGGTTATACCAACGTGCTCTCCATGGACGGAGGTATTCGGGGCTGGCGGGAAAAACATTTCCCCCTGATCTCGAAATAGCAGGCTTCCCGCCCCACCGGAATCTCGCCACTCCCGTAACGAACCGCCACAAAGTACCTCCGTAACTTGATGCCAGCACGACATAGCGTCAGCATGGAATAGCGGGAAACCTTCTCCGCTTTCACTACAAGATGCCGCGAGACAAACGAGCTTCGGGTCAGGATGGGTCAGCGGCAGCGCCTGCGCGCGACCTCGGCGCGTTGGAACGCCGGCTGGCACAGGCGGGCACTCCCGACCAATGCTGCGCTGAACTCGGGAAGATTTTTGGGGTACGTCCGAATGAAGTGGCCCTGCTTCGGCTGGAGAACGGATTACTGAAGTTTCTCTGCCCTTTTGAGCTTAGCACCGCGGGATCGATCCCACTTTCCTCTACGGCGGTTGCAGCCCACACGGCGGTCACCAAAAAAACTGAGCTGTTCAACAACTTCACTCGAGTAAAGCACGCCAGCATCTTTGAGACCATCAAGCCTACCTCAGAAAAAGGCGAGGAGCTTCACCCCGCTACAATTCACAAGTTGATGACCGCCCCCGTCCTCGACAAGACAAACACGGTACTGGGCGTGGTTCAGATCTGCCACAAGGGCTTCGATCTTGTTTCCGCCGGACCCGACTTCACGCTCGACGACCTGCAACAGCTCGAACTGGCCGCCAAAGCCCTGAGCCAGTGCGCATTCATGCAGGTCGGCGCCTAGTTCCCAAACGCCTCGGCTTTCAATCGGAAACTGCTCTCTGACTTGCGTGCGATGGCTCGTACCATGCCGCGGAAGATCAGCACGTGAATTGGATACAGCAATCCCCAGTAAAGCTCGCCGGCCAGGTCCCCGAGGTTCGAACCATGCGCAGCATCTGAGAAGCGTGCGCTCCCTCGACTCGGCAACCAGAATGAATTGCAACCAGGCGCGTCCCGGCAATTTCATCTCGGCGCGAAGCGAAATTACTTCTCCGGGGACCACCTCCTCAACGCGCCAGAAATCCACGCAATCGCCTGCCTGCAGTTGCGCTCCGCCCGTACGGCCTCGTGACATCCCCACGCCGCCCAGCCAGTGATCGAGCCATCCTCGTATTTGCCACAAAGGGTTGGCGTACAACCAGCCCGAGGTTCCGCCGAGGCTTTGCAATACAGCGAACACCTGGGCTGCCGGTGCATTGACGAGTGCCTGCCAAACGTCGCAAATGGAACCCTGACGCCTGAGAGACACGTGGGAGTCGCTGCGATCAATCAACCTGCGGACAGATTTGTCAGGACCTGTCGCGGCCACAGCCGCTTCCACCGCCGCCCGGTAGCGCATCGGGACTATTTCCGGGAAGAGTCTTGCGGCATTGGCGCTGGTGCAGACAACTTCGGTTTTCAGGCCTTCAATCAGCGGACGTGTGATCGCGGCAGGAAATGAGGTCACCAGATTGAGCCAATAGGACGATAGCCGTGGAGTGAGCACCGGCACCCGCAGTAGCCATCTCTTCAATCCCCGAATGTGCGCGTAGGTCAGCATCATGCTGCGATAGGTCTCGATACTGGCGCCACCGATTTCGACGATCTCGCCAATTGACTCGGGCACGTCGAGGGCGGCGACCAGGTAGTCGAGCACGTCGCCGATGGCGATAGGTTGCGTCCGCGTCATGACCCAGCGGGGACAGGTCATGAGTGGCAGCCGTTCCGTGAGGCAGCGAATGATCTCAAATGAGATGCTCCCGTTTCCCACGATAATTCCTGCGCGAAACTCGGTCACGGCCGGCCCAAATCTGCGCAGCACGGCTCCGGTCTCCTGGCGGCTCTTCAAATGATCCGAGACGGAAGAAGTTTGCGAAGTCAGTCCGCCCAGATATACGATCCGCTGCACCCCCGCCTGCTTCGCTGCGGTCGCGAAATTTTGCGCTGCGCGACGGTCGCGCTCCTCAAAACCCGCCTGACTGCCGCCCATGGAATGAATCAGGTAATTCGCGACGTCGATGCCCCGCATTACGGGAGGTAGACTACCGGGGCGAAGAGCGTCGGCTTCGACAATTCGTGCGCCCTCCAGGCCGCGGACAAGACGTGCCGCGTCCCGCACCATGCAGGTGACCTCGCGCCCACCCTCCAGCAATCTTGGGAGCAGTTGACCGCCAACATATCCCGTCGCGCCCGTGATCAGGATCCTCATGACCGCCCCGAATTCAATCGCCAGATTTCAAAATTAAGCAGGCTGGCAAAGGTGACCCACAGCGCGTAGGGGACCATCAGCCAGAACGCAGTTTCCGAAAATGCGCGGAACCCGATAGCCGTCGCAACCACCGCCACCAGCAACGTGAGGATGTCAATAAACGCCAATCCGGGATGGTGGAAACCAAAAAATAGACCGGACCATGCCAGATTCAGTCCCAATTGGATAAAGAAGAGTATGAAGGCGGCCCGGGGGCGCTCCATCCTGCATTCCGCCACACCAGCCAGGCGCTCAGGGCCATCATGAAGTAGAGCACCGACCACACCGGTCCGAATACCCAACTGGGCGGATTGAAGGATGGTTTTTGCAACTGCACATACCAGGCCCGGACCGACGTTGAGGTCCAGACCGATCCAATGGCCGCAACCGAGAAGCACATGCCGGCGAAGAGCGCAAACGTAAGCCACGGGTTATTGGACATGCGCTCTCTCCTCCAACTGCGTGATCTGCTCGATGTAGCGCTTGGAGTCGAACTTCCGCCCGGTGCTGGCCAGCGACATGTAGCGGATCTTCCCGTACACCGGACGCTCCGACCACGCCCGGTCGTGCTTGCCGACAATCGCCCACGCGATGCCGGCATATCCGTTGGGATCGCGCCCATCGAGTTCGTAACGATCGTTCAGCTGGACCGCACGCTGGTAGGCCGCACCCACTGACGGACTCCACTCCAGAATTTTCTTCGCCCAATACATGCGCAGATAGTTATGCATCCAGCCCGTCAGCACCATCTGCTTCTGGGCCGCATTCCACAGAGGATCGTGGGTCAGGCCCTGCTCCAATTCTTCCTCGCTGTAGATGACCGTCCGCCGGTCTCGCGCATGCTCGGACAAAGAGCGTTGCGCCCAAGGCTCCAGACACTCCATGGAGTCATAGGCCGGGTTGAAGCACGAAATTGACGGAGAGCTCACGCCTGACGATCACCTGTTCGAGAAACGCCTCCTTCGCCCCGGCAGGCGCGTCACTGCGTTGTACCGCGAGCGCGATCGTCAGTGGGCCCAGGTGCCCGGAGTGTAGATAAGGAGACAGCTGGCTCGTGCCGTGTTGCTCGGGGCGGTTGCGGGCCTCGGGATAGTCGGCCAAGTGTCTGCTCACGAATTCTCGGAGTACGTGCAGCCCTTGCTTGCTTCCGCCACGCCAGCCTGGAACCGGATGAACTGACCGATCCAGCTTCCATCCGCCGATCAAGTCATCATGCGGCAGCAGCGAATGTAGGCGCGGCGCGGAAATCCATCGCGCCTGAGCTTTCAAGTTCTTCGGTCGCACCAGAAACTGCGGCAACAGTGCGTGAATGCGCGGCTGGAGGGTGCGCGCCGCAAATTGTTCCTTCAGCAACAACTTTGTGGGGACGATCACATCCGCATCCACCGTCCACAGGGGCACGCGAATTCTGGTTGCCGCTTTGACTCGCCATCGCTCCGGCTCCCGCATGGGATTCTCGTCGCCAATCACCATCGTCGGCCGCGCTTCCTCACAAAATTTTGCCAGACTGTGGTCGGGGTAAGTGCGCAGAACGATCCCCACGCCGCCTGATCAACGGCAAGCTGGAATTGATCATAGGTTCGGACCGGCACGTCCTGGAGGAGGGCGATGCCATCTACTTCGATTCGGCCATCCGCCATAGTTACCGCCGCGTGGGCAAGAATCGGTGCAACGCAGTGATTGTGACAGTTTGAACTCTGGAAACTCCGACTAGCGGGATTGTCGGTCAGACCCTGAGCGCGTCGGCCGAGCTACGGCGTGGATCGACTGGTCCCGCAAAGTTCTATCGAGTGCCTTCTTCTCTTCGCGAGTCAGCGCACGCACACTGCCTTTGGGCAGTTGCCCGATCGGAACGGGGCCGATCGCGACCCGCACCAGGCGCAGCACCGTCACTCCGAGAGCAGCCAGCATTCGCCGAATATGACGGTTCCTGCCCTCGTCTAAGACCATTTCGAGCCATGTATTGCGCCTGCCGCCGCGCAGGATGCGAACGCTCACAACGCGCAACAACTCGCCCTCTTCCGTCCTGACCCCCTTGCCGAGCGATTCCAGCAATGTGGTGTCGGCGACCCGGTCGATTTGCACATGATAGGTCTTGATGAGGTGCGATGCCGGCGAGAGCACTTGCGCCGCCCACTCAGAATCATTGGTGAGCAGGAGCAGCCCTTCGCTCGCCTTGTCCAGACGCCCGACGGGTGCGACCCAGGGCAGGGCCCTATCCAGAAACGCATACACGGTCTGTCGGCCCTTTTCGTCGGAGGCCGTGGTCACGGCTCCGCGCGGCTTGTTGAGCATGAGGTAAATCTTGGCGGCAGTGGCCAGCCGCTGACCGTCCACCTCCATTCGATCCCGCTCCAGGTGAACATGCGCCTGAGGATCACGACGGATTGTGCCATTCAACCGCACCCGCCCCGCGTGGATGAGATCCACGGCCTCGGACCGGGAGCAGTAGCCAAGCTTCGATAGAGCACGCGCCAATCCCACATGCCGGGAGTGTTCCGAGCCAGTCACGCTCCCATGCTAAATGGTTATGCGTAGGCCCGGACGCCCTCGTCCGGGCGGGCGAGCGAAGCTCGCCTGGGGTTTGTCGGTTAGATAACCGCAATTTGCCGGGCCCTGCCCGGCCGGGGGGTGAGGGCACCCGCCCCTACGTGTTTTTTTATCTATACTGATTACCAAGGTTACGCGATTGAGCGTCGAACCATTTTCCCTGCCCTATTCCGAAGCCGAAGTCGAAGATCTCCGCTCGCGGCTGGCTCGCACTCGCTGGCCCGATGAAATACCCGGCTCGGGCTGGACGTACGGCGTCGATCTCACCTTCATGCAGCGCCTGTGCGACTACTGGAGAGATGAGTTCGACTGGAGGGCCCAGCTGGAGAAACTGTCCGCCTTCCACCACTATCGCTGCACCATTGAGGGCATCGGCATTCACTTCATTCACGAGCGCGGCAGGGGACCGGCGCCCATCCCGTTGGTCCTGACTCACGGATGGCCCGGTTCGTTTCTTGAAATGCTCAAGATCATCCCGCTGCTGACCGACCCGGCCAGCCATGGCGGAAACCCCGCGCACTCATTCGACGTCGTGGTGCCGTCGCTTCCCGGCTTCGGTTTTTCAGACCGCCCCACGCACCCCGGCATGAACACCTGGCGCATGGCAGAGCTGTGGGCCGGCCTGATGGCTGAGCTGGGCTATGATCGTTTTGCCGCCCAGGGAGGTGACTTTGGCGCATCGGTCAGCACCGTCCTGGGGTTGCGCCATGCCCACCGGGTCATAGGAATTCATCTCAACTACGTCCCGGGATCCTACCGCCCACATCTCGAGCCGGGAACGAAGCTTGCAGACATTGAGCAAAAGTTCCTCGACGACGCCGATCAATGGTACGTTGATTTTGGCGCCTATGCTCACCTGCAGCGCAATACTCCTCAGACTGCAGCCTACGGACCGAACGATTCTCCGGCTGCGCTGGCGGCCTGGATCATCGAGAAGTTTCGCGACTGGTCCGACTGCGATGGCGAGGTGGAGCGCCGCTTCACCAAAGACGAACTGCTGAGCAATGTGACGCTCTATTGGATGACGGAGACGATCCATTCTTCGTGCCGTCTTTACTACGAATCGAAACAGGCGCCGCTTCACTTCAAGCCGGGCGAACAGGTTCGCGTACCGTGCGCTATCGCACACTTTCCCAGGGAAGCGCCGTTCCCTCCACGGGCATGGATCGAGCGCGGGTACAACCTTAAGCACTGGACCGAAATGCCCCGCGGGGCCCACTTTGCGGCCGCCGAAGAGCCTGAGCTCCTGGCCGGCGACATCGCCGCCTTTTTTCACGCGCTGCGGCCGACCCCCTGAATCGGTCACCGGGAAGTCATCACAACTGGCAACAACGCCGGCTTCGGATTGGTGTTAGTCTGGTTGAGAAAATACTGCAGATGATGGCGAATAACTCCGCTTTGCCCGATGAAGCGGTTGGGACGAGCCTATGACTGAGAAGAACACGAGCGAGGAAAGGCCTGCAGAGGCGGGCCCTCGGGCTGCCAAGAAGCCTTATCTCAAGCCGGAATTCCGCTACGAACGGGCCTTTGAGACCATGGCGCTGGCGTGCGGCAAAATCCGCGCCACCCAACCCCTTTGCCGGTTCAACCGCAAGAACTCATAGCTACAGACTCCCGCTGAAACGAAAAATCACCCTGGTCTCTGGTTTCTAGTTTCCGGTTTCCGGAGAAAATCCCTGGCGACTATCGAAACCGGCCATCAGGAACTCGAAACTAGAAACCAGAAATTAGAAACTTGCCCGCCTGCAACCTGCTGGAAAACCGGCAAGCCAACTGGTAGCATCCTGCGCATGTTCAAACTACTCTTTGTGATGCTGACCCTGGCTGCGACAGCCTCATCGGGCGCGGCCACATCATCCGCCGATCTTCCCACCCGGAAATATCTGAACCTGGCCGCGATCAAAACTATGGTCGCCGCGGCTGAAGCGGAAGCCAAAAAGCAAAATGTCGAAGTCACGATCTGTATCGTTGACGAAAGCGGGAATCTGCTTTTTCTGGAAAAGGCGGATGCTGCCTCACTCAACACCATTCAATTCGCGCAGAGAAAAGCCCGCCACGCGGCCTTTTACCGGTCTCCCTCGAAGGGCGGCGCCGATGCCATGAAAAAGGGCGATGTCGAAGTCCTGGCTTTTCCCGACTTTTTTCCCAACCAGGGCGGACTGCCCATTCAGGTGGACGGTCAGACCCTGGGCGGAATCGCCGCCAGTGGCGCCAAGTCCGAAATCGACGAAGTCATCGCACAAGCGGGACTCGACTCTCTCTTGAAGAAATAAGTGCGGCCGAGTTCGATCCGGACTAGCGCGGAACGCTGGGAGGTGGCTCGATGCCGGGAACTCGGCGCAGTTCGTTAGTGGGGGGCAGTACTCCTCGTCGCCCTCGGCCTGCCCTTTCTCTACAGCAATTTTCGCCCGGGCCTGGACCCGTGGCCCTTGCTGTCTCGTTACTGGCCGCTCTTGCTGATTTTCTTGGGGCTGGGGAAGGTTTGGGACCAGTTCAGGCCGACGATATGTATGGCAAATCACCAGTGACTCTGCGGCTGGACGTCTCGGGCGGAGTCGGCAATATTGATTTGCGGCCCATGCCGAAGGGGCAATAGCCGGAGACGGGCCGCAGGCCCTGTAGCGCCGGCGTCTCGCCGGCTGTCTGGCGGGCGTCGCGCCCGCCTACCGGGCTGGCCGGAGGCCGGCGCTGCACTATTATTCTTCCGCGGATTCCTGCTCTTCGCCGCGGCTCGAATGCACCTTCCTTCTGAAACCCGCTGCCCAGAATCTTGGCCACTGAAGTCAAGTCTTTGCTCAGCTCTGTCCGCCACCGTCCCACGGAATCCTGCGCCAGCTCTTCCATGGTCTGCCCAAAGGACAACAGGCTGGCCGCAACTTCGGTCTTGACCAGGTCGGACACCGAAGTCTCGATTCCCTTCTGGACAATCTTCAGTTTTCCGCGCGCGTCATCCAGTTGGCGGTCGAGCTCCTTGGCGTTGCGTGTACCCAACTCTTTAAGGACTACATCGACCGCACTCTCCAACTGCACCCGGGCTGCGGATATGTGGTCGCTGGCCATCTGGGAAAGCCTGGTTTCCATCCCGGACTCCAGCCGGCATGCGGTGTCGTCCAGTTGTGCGATGCGGCCGCCCAGAGCGGTGACTTGCGTCTGCAGCCGGGAGGACTCGGCTGAGACCGTGGCTTGCGCCTTCTGCATTTCCCGACGGTAGGCATCGTGCTCTTCGCCCAGCCGTTGCTGCAAGGTGCGGAAGTGTTCCTCGCTTTGGTGCTGCGCCCGGCTGCCCGCGTCCGCCACCTGCTTCTGAAATTTCTCCGCGTTGGAATTAAAGTGCTGGCCCACCGCCTCGGCGATCTCTTCAGACAGCCCCTGCGCGTTCTGTTCCACAGTTCGCAGTTGCTCTGCCATCTGCTGCCGGAATCCTTCCAACGCCTGGACGATGTTCTGTTCGATCATCGTTTTGGCTGACCCCAGCACCTGCGCCGATTGTTCCTGGGTCTGCTTCAGGACTTGCGTCCCCAGGTCTTCACGCAGGCGTACCCACAATTTCTCTTCCACCTCGGGAGGAATGTGTGACAGAGATATGTCGAACCGGCTGCGCTTGGCATCTCCCTGAGCGAGCTTTTCCTTGAGCGCTACCACTTCTGCATGCAAGGGCTGTACAAACTCGGCCACAATGGCGCGCATGTCGTACTCGGTCAATTGCGCATGGCCCTTCTCGGATACGATCTTCAACCCGGGCCCGCCGGGTTGGGCTTTGTCGCTTCTCCCCGGCATCTTCCGCGCAGGTTGCGGGTCGTCAGAATGGATCTCGAGCAGCCGCCCCCAATCTTCGGGACAAGCTTCCAGTCCCCAGAAATTTTCCGGCCGGTCGAGCTTCGCCGCCAGCTGCCAACCATGCTGACCCGCGCCCATCGGCTTGCAGTCAACCACGTGGGCTTTGGCCGCTCCGCCTCCCTTTCGCCGAAACTGCACCGGAATGCCGGCTTCGAGCCGGGTGGGAGAAAATATGGCACAGCCATGCGCGCTGACCACCAGCGTCTCGCAGATTTCCGAAAAGGGAGCGCTTGGCTCCAGGCTGGTAACGGCGATGGGAAGGGTGATCGGCACTCTCGAACTGCGCCGCATGGTCTCAGGCACATTCGCACTATGCATGTTGTCCCTCTTTCATGGTGTCCCGCTTTCCTGCTGCACTTTGCTGACGCGCATTGCAGGAGAGCGTGCCGCTCGACCCGCGGACCGGCTCAAAACTCTGCACCCCTACCGTAACCCAAGCCGCGCCATTCAAGGAATTCCAGTAGTTCCTCCCGCCGCCGTCAGCGGGGCAGTTACGTTACACCTCCCTCCGTAACTGAGTAATGCGACCATGCAGTGTCCAAATTCCCGTCGCCGATGACCAAGAAACAAGCACGCATAGAACGCGTCTGGTAGTAGGTTGTGTACAGCATCAGTTACAACGAAGGAATCGAAAGCAGCCATGACAAATTCCCTCCTGCAACGGCTTATCGAAATGTGCTGCCGGCACGAATTCACCTGGCCGCACGCCGGCGTCCACGGAACCGCCTATCAGGCTTGCCTCCTCTGTGGCGCGGTCTATTCCTATGACTGCTCAACCATGCGTCGCACCGGCCGCCTGGTTACGCCCCCAGATCCGCGCTACCCGCCGATGGCCGAGAGCCAACCAGCTAGCGAATAAACCAACGAGTGCGAGCCCCGTCCAAGCTCCGCTTGGGCGGGGTTTTTGGTTTGGGGAGGACAACAACCGCTGTCCTTTTCCTCGCGTCAGGCGACTCCAGTTTTGTCACCGGCAGCGAACTGTTCGTGGACGGCGGTGTATCGCAGATCTAAGAACCTGGCGAGAGGTGGGGGGAAGTAACACCCCGCCCAAGCGGAGCTTGGACGGGGCACACGAAGGCGGAAATCTACGGGCCCTTCGGAAGTACAAGCCCATTCGTGCTCCAGCCGGTATCTTGCAACTACCGATTAATATGCCCACAATCAGCCCGGGGCGTTTACTCGGTGAAGATACTACTCGTTGATGATTCGAAGGTGGACCGGCTGCGGGTCAGTGAGTGCCTGGAAGCGTCGGGCTTCGATTTTGTCACGGCTGAAAACGGGACCGACGCCTGGGAAATTCTGCAGGCCCCCGACGCTCCCACCTTCGCCCTGCTGGACTGGGTCATGCCCGGATTCGACGGCATCGAACTGTGCCGCCGCATTCGCACTCTGGGCTCAAACAGAACCTATATCTATACCGTTATGCTGACGGCCAAGGACCGCAAGAAGAATCTCCTGACCGCGATGGATGCGGGCGCGGACGACTATCTGGCCAAGCCGGTGGATCCTTGCGAGCTGCGGGCCCGCATCCTGGTGGGAAAACGGATTCTCGATCTGCAACAATGCCTGAGATTTTCCGCCACCCACGATTTCCTTACCAATCTGCTGAGCCGAGCGGAAATCCTGGCATCACTCGAGCGCGAACTCGTCCGCACCCAGCGGGAAGGCAGGCCGGCGGGAGTGATCATGGTGGACGTGGACGGATTCAAGCAGATCAACGACACTCTGGGCCATCCCGCGGGAGACGCCGTGCTCGCAGAGGTAGCCCGCCGGCTGAAGTCAGACCTGCGACTCTACGATGTGGCCGGACGCTACGGCGGCGAAGAGTTCATCCTGGTGCTGCCGGGCTGTGACCTGCAGATCGCTGCGCGCCGTGCCGACGAAATCAGACGCCTGGTCGCCCGCGACCTGATCGGTCGACCCCCGCGGGCTCACTCTCTGTCACCGTAAGCATGGGCGTGACCGTCACCAGTTGCGATCTCGAAACCACCTTGGAGACCGTGCTGCAGAGCGCCGACGCTGCCCTCTACCGGGCAAAGAACGCCGGCCGCAATCGCGTGGAAGCGTTTTCGCTCACCCTCAAGCTGGACGGAAATCCAGGTGATGAGCAGATGTAAGTGCTCGGGCAAGCACGCCGATCCAGCTGACAAACCCGTAGTCAGCGCATATCTCGCTTTATCATTCATTGACGGGTCAATGAGCGCAAATGCCTGTTTGCGTCAGAGGGATGGAATACAATTTCCCGTGCGGCTCCTGTCGCCGTCCGATGTGCGAACTGGTATGCGTTCCAATCCCTTAGCCGCTTGACACTCGCTGCAGAGAGCGGCCGCTGGGCGCTGCAGCATATCCGAGTGTTAAATGGGCCCGACGACATATCTCCGTTATCAAGGAGTCCTACATGAACAAGCTTTTCGTGATGCTGGCGGCGATGACCCTTACGACACCAGCACTCGCCCAGGAAGCGGCCAAGCCGGTGGCGAAGGAGGGCGTCACGCCCATGATGGTCTCGTTCACGGACGTGAAGTGGACTGAACTCCCCGAGAGGAAGGGCATGCAGATCGCCGTGCTCTCGGGCGACCCTAAGAAGGGGGAATACACGCAGATGCGAAAGGTCCCCGCTGGAACCGCCAACCCGCTGCATACACATAGTAGCGAACTCAAGAATGTGATCATCAGCGGCGTCTGGTACACCGGGGCGGATGCAGCGTCGGCGAGGGATTTCGGCCCAGGGTCGATCGTAATGATGCCAGCCAACTGGGCACACGTTAGCGGCTGCCGCGCCGGAAGTGATTGCGTGTTCTACCAGGAGGGGTGGGGGAAGTTCGACTTCAAGCCCGCCGCGGAGTCTAACCCCGGCAGGTAACAGGCGGGTTGGCCCGCCCGCGCCCAGGTTGCGCACGCCCTATTGCGGCACTACTTCAATTGCGCTTACGGTGGCGTAGTCATTGACCGGAACGAAATCCAACAGAAGCTTCCCTTGCGCATTCGACTCCAGGCTGGAGATCTTCCGTATCAGGGGCCGATTCTCGCCTGCTTCATTCCGGATGTTCAGATTTTGTACGATCGCTTTCCCATTGCAGAAAACGTTAAACACGCGGCCCTGGGATAATTGTCCCCCGCCGCTTGCATCTGCCTTAGAGGCCTCGCTGCGGCTGGTGCGGCGCTCGATGAAATGCAGAACGACCGTGTATCTGCCGGGCGTGACCGGAATCGCATACGAGAAGCGGCCCCATCGCTCGGTTTCATAGAGTTCGGGATCGTCCGTTGCGGTGGCGGGCTCTTGGCTGGCGGCAAGCTGTCCGCCTTTGAAATAGACGTCCGAACTCCACCACGTACTGTCATCGGAGTAATAGGGTACATCGCGAGCCACGATGCGCACGGGTCGGATGCGCCGCACGGTCCCCGGCAAAATCTCGATCGCAGAGATCATTCCGCGGCCGCCCTTCGCCGAGGAGAAACCCAGGTGAAGGAACCCATCACTTGCCGGACTCACGTCGGTGAATACCTTGACCTCGGCGGTGCGCCCCCCTTCGGCGTCCGCAAACACATCGAAATCGGTGAGCAGCGGCTTGCCGTTTGCGGTGACCGTCATCACCCGGCTGCTCTCGCCCCCGCCGCCAACGTCCTCAGGGCCGTAGAAAGTTTCGGCGAAGTGAAGACGCAGTTCATAAATCCCGGGCTTCAGCGGAATGTCGTAAGCGAAGTCTCCCTGGCGGCTGCTGCGGTAGATCGTGGGATCTTGCGTTCTCCAGATATGTTGGACCGGGCTTCGTACTGATGTCCCGCCAGCGAAATAGTTGTCCGCACTCCAGGCCTTGCCTGAGCGGTCAACGTAGGGACGGCTGGACCCTGCCAGGATGCGGACTTCTTCTCCGACCGGCAGACCCACTGGTGTATGCGAAACAATCAGCGGCGCTGCAGAAGGCGCTGTCATTTCCCGGAGCGGCGTTCGCGGCCGGGTCAGAAACATGATTGTGCCTGCGATAGCAATCGCCGCCAGCGCCGCTGGGAGTAGCCAGCGCACATGCATGTGTGATTCCGTACGGGATAGCGGGGCGGGGATGGGAACCGCCTGCGTGGGTTCAGGCACAACCCCGCTCTCGCCCAGCTCTTCAAAGACGGGGACGTACTTGCCGACTGGAATTGTGATGTGAATGCAATGGGCTGCGCCTTCGCCTGCATAGTATTCCGCCAGGCGCTTGCGCAGGCGGTTCGCCTCAACGCGGACAATCGAGTCTGAGTCCTGATCGAAGGACTCATCCCGTCCAAAAACGTCGACCGCAACCGAGAACTCTTTGATATTCGCGCTTTCCCCCGACAGGGCTTTTTCGCACAGGTAGGAAAGCAAACGTCCGAGCGCGGGGGAACGGGAAAATAATTGAGACTGGAGTACTAACTGCAGTTCGGCCCGTTGAGTTCCCGTGCTGACCGATTCTGCCGTCGTTGAAGGCATAGCCGCCTCCGCAGAGAGGCTCCGCCAAACCCCTTATACACCTTTCCAAGGCAGTTGTGCAGTGTCTGGGAACACGTAACGGTTCGCCGGTGGCGTGTGGGCGCACTTGTAACGGCGCGTAACCTCTTCGCTCCGCAGCCGTCGGCCCGGTTGCGTGTGTGTAATCAATGAGAAGGAAGAGACAGTATGTCCGACTCTGCATAACGGCCTGGGTAACGGGTGGGTAGCTGCTATAACGTTGTCAATTCGAGCCATCTGCTTCATAAGAAAGCTATACACGGAGAGCAGATTGCCGACGCAGAGAATAAAGGCAAGGGCTTACAACTGCTGCTTCTCCGGGAAGAGGCAAATTATGAGGAATTTCATCCTGAGATTAGCGATTGGGGCGATGGCTCTGGGACTTGCTCCATACGGCACCCAAGCGACAGAACCGCAGACCGCCACAACCAACCTGCGATCGATGACGGTTGCCGAACTTGAAAAGGCGGGCGATGAGGCGAGGGCCCAGAAAGACTACAGGCAAGCGATTAAGTATTTTGAGGAGGCATTGCGCAAGGACCGCAAGAATGCCATCCTCTACAACAAGTTGGGCATGACTGAACTGAAGGACGGGCAACTCGAGGCGGCACGCATGAATTTTCAGCAGGCCGTGAAACGCAACTCGAAATTCGCGGACGCGCTGAGCAACATTGGCGCCGTTTACTACATGCAGAACAACTTCTCAGCAGCGGCGAAGCAGTTCAAGAAAGCTGTGGCATTGGACGAAACCCGCGCGACCTTCCATGTCAATCTGGGAGCGGCGTGGTTTGGCCAGAAGAAGCTGGATCGGGCCGTCGCTGAGTATGCTCGGGCGCTGGAACTTGATCCCGACGCGCTCAGCAACAGAGGCAGAGCGGGGCTCACCGCGCAGATCGCCAATCCTGAAGAGCGCGCGAAGTTCTCCTACATGCTGGCTAAGATCTACGCCAAACGCGGCGACACGGAGCAATGCTTCCGCTGCCTGCGGATGGCGAAAGAAGAGGGCTATCGCGATCTGGCAAATGTGTACAAGGACGAGGAATTCGCAAGTCTGCGCCAGGACAAGAGGCTGGCCGAGATAACTCCCCCGCCACAATCAAAATAACCACTTCTACTCCAGTTAGCCGGGCTTCCTTCTCAGGAAGCCCTTTTTGTTCAGGTGCACGCCGATGACCTGGGCCACCCGCCGCAGGGCTTCCCGCCAATGATCGATCGGCATGGTCCACTTCTAGATGGTGAAAGTGCGCGACGAGGGCCACATCCAGAACAAAGCCATCTACGTGGTGTTGGGCGTCAACCTGGAGGGCCAGAAAGCGCGTCCAGGTACACGATCGGATACAGCTCTTCTCGCGGCCGGTTCTGCCAGAGCTTCACTTCCTCGATCACCGCATCGGTCACATTGGAGATCAGGGTCGGAGAGTCCTCAATCCCGTACATCTCCTCCAAGTGGCGTCGATCCGGCGCGAAGTTGTACTTCTTAGATCGTATTGGTGATAAATCTGTAGTGCAAATCTGTAGTGCCGTATCGACAGTGCTCCGCAGATAGAGTTGTGTTGAAGGCGGGTAGTCGAGGCGGAGCATTGACGATACGGCGATTTGGACTAAGCCGCTTCGGGGAAGCCAGGCGCTATGGGTTTTGAATGGGTTTGTTGTGGTGCGGAGAGCGAAGAAGCGGATTGCAGGGGATGTGAGCGGAGGGTTGTGATGTGTGCGGAGCGACCGATTACGAGGTAAATGAGACGGGGTTTCGGGAGGTTGGCAACCTCTTTAGGTGCATGCGGACACACTGCGGCATGCACGCGCACGACGGGCATTGCAGCACCGATCCGGGTTCGTGGCGTGAGCGAGGTGGTGATCATGACGAGTTGATCTCGGCGAGATGCGAGCCATGGGTTGCGGGCACAAGGGTGGTGAAGCGAACGACGATGTGCAAGGTGCCGCGTTTGCACTTGGGGCAGCAGCGATTGATTGCCGACTGTTGCGGAGGGGTAACGAGGTCAGTGCCTGGTGGAGCTGCGGCCTGGAGATGGTGACGGCAAAGAGCCAGTGCCTGACGGCGATTGCGGTTGGCGAGCAGCCCGAAGTGGCGGATCTTGACGAAGCCACAAGGCAGAACGTGAAGCAGAAAGCGACGGATGAACTCAAACGCATCGAGGCTCATCACCTTGATGCGGTTGTTGTCTCTGGAGTCGCGCCATTTAAAGCACACCTGCCCATTGTTCAGGTCCAAGAGCCTGCCATTGGCGAGGGCAACACGATGAGTGTAGCGTGCCAGGTACTTGAGCACATACTCCGGACCGCCGAAAGGTGGCTTGGCATAGACGACCCATTTCTGATGGCGCAGGGTGGAGAGCATAGCGTGGAATGGGCCTGGCTTGGAGAACGCAGCTAGAATGCCTGGGAAGCGCAGTGGGTGGTTGTCGTAAGCGTGTTTCAGGAAGGCCAGCATCTTGCCCCGAAACATGCAGCTGAGCACCGGCGCCGGAAGGAAGTAGCGAGGCCGACAAGCGATCCAGCGTGATTGGTCGGGTGCCAGGCCGCCGGCCGGAACCAGGCAGTGCAGGTGGGGATGAGGTTGCAGTGGCTGATTCCAGGTATGGAGTACGGCGAGAATGCCGATGCGAGCACCGAGGCGGTGTCGATCAGCGGCGATCTCCATCAGGGTCTCGGAGACAGCACGAAACAGCAGAGCGTAGATAAGACGCTGGTTTCTGAGTGCGAGTGCTGCCAGTTGCGTGGGCAGCGTGAAGACGACATGGCTGTAGGGCAGGGGCAGCAGACTGGACGCCTGCTTCTGCAGCCAGCGATCGCGAGCGGTCGACTGGCACTTTGGGCAGTGGCGATCGCGGCATGAGTCGAAAGCCACGTACTCATAGGAGCAGCTGTCACAGCGTTCGAGATGACGGCCGAGTGCGGCAGTACGGCATCGACCGATGGCTCCGAGCACCTTACGTTGCTGGCGGGAGACAACATGGCCCCAGCGCTCGAGAAACTCTGGCTGGTGGGCGTGAAAGACATCGGCCACTTCGAGCCGATGCTCTCTCATTTTTTTTCGGCCTCTGCTTGGCGAGCTGGAAGCTCATCGAGCGGACTTACGGTAGAGTGCAGCCGGTGCTCGGAGACATGGAGGTAGCGCGCGGTCGTCTCCAGGTCGCAATGTCCGAGCAGCAGCTGAATGGTGCGCAGATCGGTTCCGCTGTCGAGCAGGTGAGAGGCAAAGGAATGGCGCATCACATGAGCGGAAAGCCGCTTGGCAATGCCCAGCTTCTTGCGCAACTGATGGCAGAAAGCGTTGACGGCGCTGGCGTACATCGGCCGGTCGGACCTCATTCCGGGGAAGAGCCAGTCCTTGGGCTTGCGCTGCTTCCAGTAGGCACGGAGCCACTCCAGCAGCTTGGGCGACAGCATCACCTGACGAGGATGCCCGCCCTTGCCTTCGCGGATGTTGATGATCATCCGCTTGCTGTCGATGTCGGTGACCTTCAGATCCAGGGCTTCCTGAATGCGCAGGCCTGCCCCGTAGAGCATGCCCAGCAGGGCGCGGTGCTTGAGGTTCTTGGTGATGTCGAGCAGTGCGGCGACTTCTTCACGGCTCCAGACCACGGGTAGTTTGCGGCGTATCTTGGGCTTGGTAACTGCGGTGTCGAACCAGCGTTGCTTGAGCGTACGGACGTACAGAAACCGCAGTGCCGAGACGTGAACCTGGATGGAATGCCAGGCCAGCTTGCGCTCGTTCAGCAGGTAGAGCTGATAGATACGAACATGCTCGGGCCCGAGCTTGTCAGGGGACTGGTGAAAGTAGCGCGCGAAGTCGGCTACGCTTGCCGTATAGGTACGGATGGTTCGAGGAGTGAAGTTACGCAGCCGTAGCTCTTCCAGCATGCGTTCGCGAAGTGCAGTCATGTATACCTCCTTCAAGGTATCCATCACTGTACTTACGTACCGTCGGTACAACACCTGCCGCGCTAGCGGCTTAGTCCAAATCGCAAGTACACAAGTAAACCCGGAACGCGCTCTCCGCACATTGCCAGAAAAATCGCTCTTTTGTCAGAACAAAGCAAAGCGCCCCGGACTCGGTTAAGTCATGGGGCGCTCATGAACAGCCTCCCCCCGGAAAGCTGCTTTTTTCAGACTCTTCGGCTCAGGTAATTGCTTTAGCCTCCTGCCGTGTCCTTAGCACGTAGCATGCCAGGTGGCAATCACCAAAGTTTGCTCGACATACACCAGCTGCAATTTTTTAGCGGGGGCAGTTTTGGATAGTCCTGCGGACAAAATTCGATGATCGGGCCGACCGACAACGATCTGGTCTCTTCATTGAAGTGATCCAACGCTTCAAGAAAGGGCCCGGAATTGTGCCATGCGACAGCATCCCAAGTCACGTAGAGTTTCATCTTCGTGTGGTACTGGTTGTACAAGATTTCGATCATGTCCATCATGGCACGTGAATCTTTTGATTCGAGAAAGCGCCACGTTACCTGATTTGTCGTGGCACTGAGCGCGGCAATCAGCGATACAGTGCCCCGAGAAACTTGGTGGCGCGGAATTGTTGCCTGGTCGTTTCGATATGACTTTCCTCCACGCTTCCTGACTTGTATCGGCCCCCACTCATCGAGGAAGAAAAACATTTCATTCTCGCCAAGGCAGCGCAACGTATTCTTCAACAGCTCGACCTTTTCGTGGTAACTCGGATCTGAGCTTGTAAGCACCCGTCGCGCCTTTCTCCATCGGTAACCAGCGCGTCGCAGGATTCTGGCAAGAGTGCTTCTGGAAATGATCTCACCGTATGATTGCTCGTAGGCTTTAAGGAGTGTGGGCTGCGTCCAATTCGTGCGGTTGATACCAAAGGCGGTCGGCTTATGATGGAGAGTTTCGAGGATACGTTTTGTTTTTGTTCGATTGGAAAACTGTTGTTCCGCGCCCATGTAACGAGTCGTATTCCAAGCGAAAAGCTTTTCCGGCCCGGCTTGAAGATACATCTTGTAGTATCGCCTCGTAGTCGAGCGTGACGACCGAAGCGTCGCCGCAATCACAGAATTCGAAATGCCTCGTTTTCTCGCGAGAATGGTTGCTGCTTTCTTACGTTGTCTGGACCGCCCATGTCTCAGTTGGGAAAACAGGAATCGGAGATCAGCGGCATGAGGAAACTGGGACTGAAAGCGTTCCACGGAATGTGCTCCGTTGATTAGTTCCAGCAACCATTGTCGTGCCGCCACGACGGAGCGTCGAGGATCGCAGGTACTATCCAACAGGCGATTGTTCCGGCAGAAAGCGGTTAGTGTTGGATAACGGACGCTCGTACCTCCGTCGGCCAATGCTCGATGTACTTTGACAACGTTTCCATCAAATTCCGCCAGCATCTGCACGATTCTCTCACGATGAGCATCGAGTTTACTGGGACGAACGATGATTGGAGGCTCGTCCGAACCGACTCTAACGACTTTTCTCACGGAATCGCGGCTCAAGGAGAGAAGGCGTGAGATGCAACGAAGACTGTGACCCCTGCTGCGGAGTAGAAGAATGGCGCCACGCGTTTGTTTGTCGAGCATGTCAACGACCTCGTGGCATGGGTTCGGCGATCATGCGAACCGCGTCCCTAGTCCGGAATCGACCTGGGTGTGGACGGGGCGACCAAACGGAAACACATGCGCTGTCTCGATCGCGGCCCCGCAACTCTAGTCTCAGAATACTTCGCATTCCTAAGTAGGTAAGCAACGCTTCAAAAGAAAAAGGGACCTCGAGCAGATCTTCTCAGGCGTCGCCGGTCATGCAAACGTCAAAGCGAATTTCTACATTGGCCAGCATGCTTTCTATGCGCGCCCCTTGGGCTCCAAAGGCCCCCATTTCGACGATTCCCTTTACAGTGTTTCAATAGCTTGGGGGATCTAAAGCTAACCTTGGCCTCAAAACATCGCATTCTCTCGTGCATTTGTGTGACATTTCTTGGAATTTTGCACTCCGTCAGAACTAATCTGTTGCGTCTTATGCTGGTTTAGGCATAATATGAAGTTGATCGCATCGCTCAGCATCAAGCTTGTCGCTTGGATCGGAAACACCAGGGCAGACCTCGCGTCCTTTCCAGAAGACGTGAAGGATGCGATTGGCTACGCTCTCTACATAGCGCAACGTGGCGAAAAGCACCCAGATGCTAAGCCACTTCGGGGCTTTGGCGGAGCGGGGATCCTGGAGATCGTTGAAGACCATGCTGGCGATACCTATCGCGCCGTGTACACGGTCCGTTTGGCCGGTCGCATCTACGTCTTACATGTGTTTCAGAAGAAATCAAAGCGTGGAATCAAGACGCCGAAAGCGGAGAGCGAGCTAATCAAATCGCGTCTCAGGCGAGCCGAAGAAGAACACGCCAGATGGCTAGAGGCTCAGAAGGGATAGCAGACATGAGCAATCGAATTGAGGTCGAAGAAGGCAGCGGGAACGTCTTCGCCGACATCGGTCTACCCAACCCCGAAGAGCGTCTCGCCAAGGCCGACCTTGCGATCCGTATTGGCGAAGCCATTCGCGCGCGGCGACTGACCCAATCTCGCGCCGCGCACATCCTAGGGATTGATCAACCCAAAATTTCACGGCTTTTACGAGGTCAGCTATCTGGTTTCTCCACCGAACGACTTATGCATTTCCTAACCCTGCTTGGCCGAGACGTTGAGATCACCGTCAAGCCCGCGCCGCGATCACGCCGCCAAGGGCATCTTCGCGTCGTTGCGACAGCGTGACTTTTCTCTCTCGCGGGATCGACCCATGCCATGGTCGGGTAGGCTACCCACGGTTCAGCGAAGTCGCTAACGGCATGCCCAGGGAAACGGGCGATCACCTTGTTCGGCGGCAAGCTACAAAAAGCTACACGGAAGCTACAAGAGCGTGTTATAAGAAAACTGCGGTTTTGATGTGCAAACCTAGTATCGGTTCGGAAGTCCTTGAAAAATCGGTGTAAGCCCTCGAGGGATTTAAGCGTGATTCGAATCCCTCCCTCTCCGCCAGAACTCCCGCATATCGCTCTGGCACAGAGATTTGCTGCTCACAATCCGTCGGGGTTTCGCTTCGCTCCACTGCCCCAACGAGCTTTTTTTGCTGCACAGTAGTTGCACAGTTAGCTTCGAGCGTCTTCATTGCCACCGTAGCGTCCTGTGAAACCATCTTCACGTAAATGTTCATCGTGGTCGTGACACTCGCGTGCCGCAGGATTTGCTGGATGACCTTGTCGGAGACCTGCAGCCGATTGAGGTTCGGAAATCGGCACCGCCGAGATTTGTCGCACCAAAGAACCTGAAGCCGTCAGAGCCATACTCAGCGTCATCGCTATTGCCAAGGGCCTTCGGACCCGCGGGAGATTCCTCGCAGAGTATTCCGAAGATGAGTTGTTGGACGAATCTCGCGAGTGAAATGGCTTGTTGCGACAACAATCCAGTCTATCTATGCTGGCGGTCGCCCGTCTTCCATCCCAGCGTCTAGGTTGCAGTTCTCGCCCAAACACGCTAGATTCGGCGTCTGTATGCCTTTCCCCTTTGCCCTTTCCCAGCGCCACACCAGCCCACCAACTGTGGGGGAAGTGGCTGCCGCCAAGCCAGGAACTCGATCGCGTGATCGCGACGGCTCACGCACGGGGCGTCAAGGTTGTGCGCCACCAGGGAGGGCGGCGTAGGCAACTTCGGGTCCTCATTATTTAGAATTTGAACACTGCCCGACTTTGATACGCCGTGACAGGAGTGTCGGGAGATGGCACAATGAGTTGCGTTGGATGCTGGAATTGGAAAAGGGGGCGATGGCCAACCACAGATTGTCAGCTTGGGCACGGAAAAAGATTGTCGAAGCCCAAAAACGGCGCTGGCAGAAGATTAGAGGAACCTCAAACCGACTGCCGCACGATCCGCCCCCCGTCGCCAAGCCGCTGCGCTCGCCGTTGCGCGAAAAACTCGTCAAAAATATCAGGCGCGAACTTCAGGACGACGAAGCTAGGTTCGTCCGCCAGGTGCAAAGGTGTTTTGCCGATGCGCGCGTGCGCATGTTTACGGAAAACGACTTGGGCTTGATGGCCGGCCGCGCCTCTGACGGCTACTGGAATCCAGTCGATCTCTGGCGCGAGTTTCCCCCCGACGACTTTTATTTCTGGCTTTACGTCGCATGGGAATTGCGCCGGCGCAATTGGAAGTATCCGCAATTCATCGCCGGCATCACGGATTTCCAGTTGATCGAACCCGCGATGAAGCAATGGGAGCGCGACAAGGAAATCGAACAATGGAACAATCGGTTCCGCCAATTCGACAACCGCGCGCCCGTTTCCGGAACGGGTGCGCTCGAATTGCGCCTGACCGTCGGCGCGGAAGAGGCGCGATTGCAATGGCGCAGTGAGGCGAACGCCGGGTTTGCCGAACTCGAACGGGTGCAGGCCGGAAACATGGCCGAGCAATTCGAGAAAGGCACGCTGGCCATCACCCCCAATTCGCTGCCGCTGTGGAGCGCTGCTTATCGACCGTCGCGTTCCGAAAGCTGGTGGTTTTTCCGATACGACAACGCCGCCGCCCGCCCCGTGCTGAACTGCTTGCTGCGAATGCCGCTCGCGCCCGACCGCGTCGTGACCTCGGACGGCCAGCCGCTGCCGCGCGTCGCCCAGCCCCTGCGCTTGAATCTACGTGCCCCCGAAAACGGCGACGGCGATTATGAACTCGCGCTCGGCACCGCCGACGGTTCGGCGCCGCCGAAAATTCTCTGCGCGCTCGACGGCCGGCCGACTCTGTATTTGACCGAAGGCGGTTTGTTCGTCGGCCCGCCCGCCGCACTCGACGCCGAATTGCGCAAGAACATTCCCGCGCCCGCGCTCGAAACCGCCGCCGGTCTGGAGTTTCTCCACGCCGCCGGCATTGCGTTGCCGGAACATCTGTCCGAACGCATCCGCACCGTGCCCGTCAGGGTCACGATTTCGTGCGCGTTAAAACCGATTTATCCCGCCAGCCGAACCGAGGACATCGTCCTGCGCGTCGCCGCCAAAGCGCTCGGAATGAAATCGGAACGATACGCACGAGCGGGCTGGGAGGTGGAACGGAAAGACAACGCGGGGAAAAATTCCGAGTCGGCCAAGGGCGTCATCGTCGTCCACGATCGCGCCGCGCAACAATATTTTCCGCAAGCGATCGAATCGCTGGAATTGAAGTGGAATAATTACCCCGGCGAATGGGCGTTGCGGCTCACGAAGAAAACGCCGGAAAGGTTCGTCGCGTGGCTCGAATCACTCCCGCCGGAAATTGAAGTGCTGTTGGACCCGGAACTGGCCACGCTGCGCGACGCGCCAGTCAGCGGTAACGTCTCGCTCGATGTCGACGAAGCGGGCATTGACTGGTTCGATCTCAAAGTTGCGCTCAAGGTCAGCGACACCACGCTAACGCCGCAGGAATTGAAATTGCTGCTCAGCGCGCGCGGCGGTTACGTTCGCCTCGAAAAAAAGGGCTGGCGGCGGTTGCAATTCAGTCTCACACCGGACGACGACGAACAACTCGCCCGGCTCGGCCTCGACGCGCGCGATTTCTCCGCCGAACCGCAACGATTACACGCCCTGCAGCTGGGCGACGATGCCGTGAAAAAATTTCTTGCTCCGGAGCGGGTTGAAACCATCCAGCACCGCGCGAGCGAATTGAAAACGCGCGTCGCGCCGCCGCTGCCCGCGGCCATCCGCGCCGAAATGCGGCCGTATCAAACCGAAGGTTTTCATTTTCTTGCTTACCTCGCGTTGAACCGTTTCGGCGGCGTGCTGGCCGACGACATGGGCCTGGGCAAAACCCTCGAAGCGCTGGCCTGGCTGGCCTGGCTGCGGGAAACAACCCTCAATGCTCAACCCCCAACTCCCAACTCGTCACTGGTCGTCTGTCCCAAGTCCGTCATGGACAACTGGCACGCCGAAGCCAAGCGGTTTTATCCCGACTTGCGCGTCCGCTTGTGGCGCGGCGAACCGGACGCGGAGCTTTCCGCTGCGCGCGAAAACTGCGACCTGTTGGTCATCAACTATACGCAACTGCGCTGCCTTTCGCCCGAGATCGCAAGTGCGCCCTGGCTGGCGGCAATTTTGGATGAAGCGCAATACATTAAGAATCCGAGTTCCCAAACCGCGCAGGCCGCCCGCGTGTTGAAGGCCGAACATCGCCTCGCGCTGACCGGCACGCCGATTGAAAACCGCCTGCTGGATCTGTGGAGCGTCTTCGCCTTTGCCATGCCCGGCGCGCTGGGCAATCGGACGCATTTTCTCCGCCGCTTTGACAGCAAGGACGATCCCCTTGCCCGCCGCCGCCTCGCCGCACGCGTGCGGCCGTTTCTGTTGCGCCGCGCCAAGGCGCAGGTGGAAAAGGATTTGCCCGACCGCGTTGAAGAGGATTTGCTGTGTGAAATGGAAGGCGAACAAAAAACCCTTTACCGCGCCGAACTCAAACGTGCGCGCCAACTCATCCTCGGCCTCAAAACCGACAGGCAACTCAACCAGGAGCGCTTTCATGTTCTCACGTCGCTGCTGCGGCTGCGCCAGATTTGCTGTCACCCGGCGCTCGTGGACGCAACCTTACGCGAGGCCGAAAGCGCGAAAGTGTCGGCGCTCGAAGATTTGCTCGAACCGCTCCTCGAAGAAGGCCACAAAGTGCTGGTGTTTTCACAATTCGTGACGATGCTGGATTTGCTGCGCGAAAACGTGAAACAGCGCGGCTGGCCGCATTTTTATCTGGCGGGCGAGACGGAAAATCGCGGCGAACTGGTTCGGGAATTCCAATCCGCCAAAGACGGCGCGGTGTTTTTGATTTCACTCAAGGCTGGCGGATTCGGATTGAACCTGACCGCCGCGTCGTATGTTGTCCTGTTCGACCCGTGGTGGAACCCTGCGGTGGAAAATCAGGCGATTGACCGCACGCACCGCATCGGCCAGACGAGCAAGGTGATGGCCTACCGGCTGCTCATGCGCGAGAGCGTCGAGCAAAAAATCCGTGCGCTGCAGAAGCAAAAGGCCGCGCTCGCCGACGACGTGCTGGGCGAGGAACGCTTCGCGCAAAGGTTGACACTGGAGGATCTGCAGTTTTTGTTCGCGGAAGGAACGGGCGACTCAAACGAAAGGGTACGGGAGTTTACGGATTGCGACTTACATCTAGGCCAGCGGGTTGGCCGCAGCTCAAGTCAAGACCGCAAACCTGCCGCTGAACCTTGCGGAAATGGCGATTCTACAGGTGTGTGCTCGGATGATCGAGGAGTCTAGAGCCAGTGGCGGCGCCCGAAGAGAGCTAGAAAAGCAAGAAGGCCACCCTTGCCGAGGGGATACACGAAGGCTGGAACGCTCGGCGTGCCGGTCACGCGGGATGAATTGCGACATCTTGAGGCATCGGCAAAGACGAGCAAGCAAGCCACTTCGGAGTGGATTCGCAGCAGTTTGAATGCCGCAACCATCCCGTGAAAAAGTCAAATTGGAACACTACCCAACTTCGGGGCAGCGAAAGTCGGGTGCTTTTTCTGCCGCGCCACTGGCCCGTGCGAGTGAACATCGGCGAATCGTCAGGGAGAGCAGCGGGAAGACGAGAGCGCCGCTTATGTGTTCGTGAGCAAGCGGAAGGCACCGCTGACGCCGGATGCGGTGCGAAAGATCGTAGCCCGCGCCGGACGGCATGCGGGCATTGGGGTTTCCCATCCACCCGCACATGCTCCGTCATGCGACCGGATACAAGCTTGCCAACGACGGGCAGGACACGCGGGCAATCCAACAATACCTCAGGCACCGCAATATCCAGCACACAACACGCTACACCGATCTGGCCCCGAAGCGATTCAATGATTTCTGGTAGTTGCGCTGTTTTCAAAACCGCCCACTACCGGATTTCTCGCGGGATTGACCTGCTGAATGAAGCGAGAAGTCAGCTAATCGGCTGATTGTGAAGGACTTGATAAATTTCCGGGGTTTTGGCTTACAACCCCTGAACGACAAACATACTAGCCTAGCTTGACTAACATGTCAAGTTAGGCTAAAGTGTCATATGGGTTATGGTTAGCAATGGCAATGATCCCACCTTTTGACGCGGATGGCCTCCTTCCGCCCAGTGATTATGAACTGTCCCTCGACGAGCTCCGGCAGTCGATTCTGGTGTCCGGTCCGAGGGACCTGATTGCGTACCCGTCGTGGGACAAGCCGTGGCGTGAACGACTGGTGAACAACCTAGAGACTCTCACGCGGCAGCTTTGGCAGGTTGGCATCCGCGAGATCTTTGCCGATGGTTCTTTTGCGGAAGACAAGGACCATCCGAACGACATCGACGGATATTTTGAGTGCGATCTTAAGGAACTGATGACTGGGGAATTGGAACGTAAGCTCAACCTTCTCGATCCGTCGAAGGTATGGACCTGGGACCCATCCTCGCGAAAGCCGTACCGGGGCTATCCCAAGAAGCAGCTCCCAATGTGGCACAGGTACCGCGTGGAGCTTTATCCGCATGTGCCGGGCCTAGGTGTGGGCTGCGGTATTCTGGACAAGTACGGTAACGAACTGGAGTTTCCCTCGGCTTTTCGTCAGTGCCGCCGTAACGGCAAGCCGCGAGGAATCGTCAAAATCAAATATGGAGGTCAGCCATGATTCGCAACGAAGCTGAATACCAAGAAGCGTCAGCTCGTCTCGCCAGCGAGCGCAGCAGGCTCGGTGAACATCGGGCGAGGCTGAAACAAACCGGCCTTAGCGATGAGGAGATCAAGCGGGTCATCGATCCCATGGAGTCCTTCCACCTTCAGCTAAAGGAAGAAGTCGAGAGCTACGAGCGTCTGAAACGTGGCGAATTCGAGGAACTAGAGAACCTTCGCGGGCTCGGGCATCTGCTGATTTCGTTGCGCATCGCTCAGGGAATGTCGCAGCGAGAATTGGCCAGGCGGCTCGACGTGCATGAGTCACAAGTTTCTCGAGACGAACGAAATGAATATTTTGGAATCACCCTTGAGCGCGCCATCAAAATCTTGGACGCACTCAATGTACGACTGCACACCAAGGTGGAAATTGAACCCCCACGGGAAATGGTTTTCGCTTAGCCTTCAATCCCGTCTTTGACGCATTTCGGTGGTGCACACTTGCTGCACAGTTCTGCCCGAACATGACCTTTGCTACCCGAAAATGGATCGTCCATCCGACTAAGTCACTGAATCCGAACAGCAGGCCCCAGGACGGCTTAGTTTGCTAAACCGTTTTGGGGGCTAACACCTCCAACGAGGGTTCGAATCCCTCCCTCTCCCCCTACTAAGAATTCCCCTGGCAAACAGGAGTCCATTCCCGCGGCTGGTAATTCGGCTACCCCTTCCGCAAACAAGCTGCGTGGCTTTACCGGCTGATGCCATAGTAGTGGCCTGGTTCTATGATTTGTTCCTGCTTCTGCTCGGGACTGGGTTTCTCCCGGTCGATCGTCTGCACTGTTTCGGGAGCGGGAGCTTTTCCAAGTCGCGCCTTTCTTTCCGTCACGTTATCGCACCCTTGCTCGCGGGCAACCGGCAGTTCGCGGCGTTCACGTTCGCGCAAAGACGGTTGCTGCCTTTCCAAAGATGGTTCTTGCGCTTTGCGCGACAACTCGGAAGCGGATTGCCGCGCGACTGAGTGTGCTACCGACTCCCGCAGCAGGTCTTTATCGCTGGTCACAACGGTGATGCTCTCCCGGCCCCGCGAAGCAGCCACATAGAACAACTCTTTTCGCATCCCATCAGCGGAGATAACAACGGCATCGACAGATTTCCCTTGGCTGCGATGGGCGGTGACAGCGTAGCCGTGTGTGAATTGCTTGTAATTCTCCGGCAGAGTGCGGCCGTCCTGCAGATGAATGCGGCCCTGCCCGTCAATTCGGGAAACCGTTACCAGCTCGCCATTGGTAGCACGAAAGCCCGGCTCCCGCCGATTTGCCATCAGCAGTAACTTGTCATTGGGAGCAATTTCGATGGCACGGCGCTCATAGACCTCAAAGCATTTCGCTTGCTTCGCTGTGAACTCGCGTTCTTCGCCGCGTGCGTTGCGGGCAACAACCTTGTCGTTTTCCACTCCGATGACTTCCAGCGATTCATGCCTCGCAACGCCCTTGACAGCCCGATGAAATTCCAGCACTTGGCCTTCAGCATAGTTCCGCACGTCACTTTTCTCAGCACTCGTCCAGTTCAGTGGTACGTGGTGCTGCTGGTGGGTACTCTGTCCCAGTTCCCCTGTGCGCGTGCGCTCGGCGCGGATAGCTTCGGTGATATGGCCAATCTCTTCGTGTGTGGCGGCGACAACCAGCACACTGCGTGGTTGGCCCTTTCGCATTGGTCTGAGCCTGAGCTTCTGAGTAGGCTTGTTGAACCGCCTGTGCCCGGTCGGACCAGGGGACCTCACGCACAGCACCAATTTGTTCCAGCTTGTCGAAGCCGCGCTCAGGATCACGGCGCAATTCCTGAATCGCGTCGCGATAGCCTTGGTCGGTCTGCCGTTGCACTTCGCTAAGCGAAACACTCTTCAAGTGAGATTCTCTTTCCAGCACCCGAAGAGCATCGCTGGCCTCGACACTTCGAATCTGCTTGGTGTCACCGCTGAAAATGATTCGCGTTGATTGCTGGTCGGCCAGCTTTAGTAGTTCGGACATTTGACGACCGGAAACCATGCCCGCTTCATCCACGATCAGCGCTTTCCCGAACAAGTCTGTTTGAGCACTCTGGCCCTGTAACAGCCGTTCCACCGTGATGGCATCCGAGAAGCCGACTTTCTGCAGTTCTTCAACTGCGCTCATCGTGGGAGCCACCGCCAACACCTGGCGACCGCTCTCTTCGAGGCCGCGCTGCAGCTCTTCGAGCGTAGCGGTTTTCCCGGTGCCTGCCGCCCCACGAATGTTCACGGCCAGATCACGGGAATTGAGAACAAATTCGATTGCCTGTTTCTGCTCGGGACGGAGGAAGGCGGAAGCAGCGAATTCATGCTGCCCACCTAGCCGCTCAAACTGACCGACTCCACGATTGATCCGCTCGATCATGTCGCGCTCACGGTCAAGACTCTCGCGTGTGGCGACTTCCTTCCCAGCCTGGAGGATTTTGCCGGTGCTTTCTTCCAGTGAAAACTCACCTTTCAGTTCCGCCAAGTCAATCCGGCCCCGGCCATGACGGAGTGCTTCAGTCAACAGTTCATGGTCGAGCGCCACAGAGACGCGCTCAAAGACGTGTTGTTTTGCGTAGTCGAGGGAAGGAACTGCACTCTCTGGTTCTAGTCGCTGCGTTTCGGATCTCTCCCGGACTGCTTCGCGGATTTGCTCAAGGGTTAGGCTCTCCTCTGGGGTCAATCGAGCCGTTTGGCGCGAGTGCACCTCCGCAGTTGAAATCTCAACCAGCTTATCGGCCCGCGACTCACGAACCAGCACGGCGATTTCGTTGTCGCTGGGCTGGCGACCCTTACTTTCGACAAACTCGGCAATGGCCCGGTCGCGCTGCTCGCTGCGCTGACTGTATTTTTCGAGCAATTCATCGGAGACACCCTTGATCTCAAAACCCAGGTTCTTGCCCTTGGAGCTGCGCCGGTCCTCGATCTCATAGCCCAGAGACCGCACTTCGCGGGCAAGCGCGTTCCGGTAGACCTCAGTCAGGTAAGCCCGCTGCTCGTAGATATCGGAGGCTTGCAGCGCCTTCCAGCGGCCCTCAGCGCCGTCGTAGGTCAGATTAGCGGCAACCGCGTGGGTGTGAAGCTGGGGATCAAGTTCGCGGCTGGTGTCGTGATGGTAGACGGCCAATACAAGATTACCCGTGATGCGGTTATCATTCGCCCCGTCCCTTCGGACGCGGCTTGCTGCGCGACGCTCCAACTCTTTCAGCGTTTCTTGAACGGCCTTCCGGTGAGCTTCCACAAGTCGAGCGTCCCCACCCAGTTGGGCCATGATGGAAACTGACTTCGGAGCCGAGATCGTGAAGTCGTACAGATTTCGGCCTCGGCTTTGGGTGCTGCCATCAGCGGCTGTGCGGTCGGCGCTGTGGCGTTGCCGGAGGAACTCGCCGCTTTGGGGATCGACGCCCTGGCGCAGCGCCTCGAATTGCTCCGACTGAACTTCCCCTGCCAGGCCGAGCATCTCCGCTCCCCGGCCTTGCCATTGGCCCGTGACGCGCTCGCCTTCGGCGTAGTAGTCGCTGTGCTGCAAATGGCGTGCGGAGTAGCCTGTTCCGTTGGACATGGCGCGAATGGTGAGCATGTTTGAAGACCCTTAACGTCTCATTTGCAAGAAGACACCATCCCTAACGCTGCGCGTTAGGTCCGGTGCCACGTGCGGGACCTGTAAGGTGTCCGGTGTGCGGCCGGACATTGTCCGGGGTCCATCCGGTCTATATCCGGTGTTTGTCCGGCCATCCCTTCGATTCCGTTCGGCGTCTATATCAGTAACGGTCTTTCGCCCGAGTCCATCTCGTTGATCCATTCGGAGGAATATCATGGACGCCAAATTTGAAGCCATACTGAACAGCCTGCCCAGCAAGGGACCTCGCTCGCGTTTGGAACCGTACAGCGAGCTAATCACTGAGATGCGAAAGCGTGGCCGAACCTATCGAGAAATCGCAAACGTACTCAAGAAAGCCTGCGGCCTCAAGGTGGGTACGAGCACAGTGAATGATTTTGTACTTGCACGATTCGAAGTCAAGAGCGGAAGCCATAAGCTCTCGGCTTCGAGGACAAGAGCGACTAAGAGGAACTCGAAGGACTTACAAGTACTTATAAGGACACAGAGGCTCACAAGAGCATTGGAAGGCCTCAGAAGGCATTGGAAGGCATTGCAAGGACGATTAAGGAATTGAAAGACCGACCGCCGAAAACGAGCGCAAAAAAACCTTTGTTTGAATACAACCCGGACGAACCTTTGCGGCTTCAGCGTAATCAACAGAGCGAAGGAGTAGCCTACATGCACGAGTCTAACCATCCAGTGCCGAGCAGCATCGCAACTGAAAAACTTCGATTCACCTTCCGCCGTCTCGTCGACCGCTATCGTCCAAGCGCGTCATTCTCACCATGGGAGGGAAGGGAGGCGTCGGCAAAACGAGCTTCATGCTCGCCCTCGCCGAATGGTTCGAGAGTCATCAGATTCCAGTCAAGCTCCTCGACCTCGACACCGAAAACAAATCTCGCGGAAGTTTGAAACACTACTTCGACGGCACTGTGACCAAGGTCAACATTCACACCGCCGCTGGCCTCGACGCCTTCGTTGACTTCTTGGCCGAGGGCGCGCCCATCATCCTCGCGGACATGGGTGCAAGCTCCGGGCAGGTAACTCACGAGTGGTTCGACAGCATGTTCGAGGATGTGGCAGCTACGGGCGTGACATTCACGGCTGTCGGCATCGTCACTCCCGATCCGGCAAGCGTGGAAAGTGTTCTGAGCTGGGCGGCAAGACTAGGGACAGAGTGAACTACGTTGTGGTTGAGAACGCCATGACACATCAAGCCGATTTCTCCTACTGGCGGGACAGCGAGCAAGCTAAGCAATTTCGCACGGTCTTCCAGCCCGTTGTTCTTACGATGGAGTTCCGATTGCCGGAGTTGGAGAATCCGGCGCGACAACACGGCGTTACACTCGGCCAAATTGCTGAACGCCGATTGAAGGTCCCAG
>CAVZXU010000043.1:0-145256 GCA_963779255.1 Terriglobia bacterium
CTAACCAGGATCAGGCCCGCCGTAGCCAGATAAGCAGTCGCAACCGGACCGACGGCCCCTGACTGAAAGGAAAGAAAAGTCGCCACCAGAGCCCATAGCAGGCCGCTTCGGTGGGTTTGCGATAGAGCAGGAAGCGCGCCAGCAAGACCCCGAAAGCGGCGACGAACGCCAGCACGGCCAGGGTGGAGAGTGGCGTTCCGGGAAAACGTCCGAGAAAGCGAGGGTGCAGAAAAGCGGGAGCGACGCTCTCTCCGGGACGACAGATGATGGCGACAAAGACCGACTCGAAGAACAAGAGCGCCAGCCGGGGGAGGATGGCGGGGAAAACCAATCCTCGTTCGCGAAACACGGAGAAGGCAATGAAGTTCGCCGGGAGCAGAAAGGCCACGGCTTCGAGGGCGATTCGGCCGGGCCCGGCGGAAACGATCCGGCCCGAAGAAAAGAATTCCAGGGCGCGCTCGGCCAGAACAGAGTAGGGCAGGAAGAGGATGCGGCTGGAGTGAAAGCGCCAGGCCAGAAGAACGCCGGCGGCAAATACGGCATAGAAGTAAAACAGGACGGCAGCGGGAGGGAATGGGACCAAACGCGCCGCGGAAACACCACGCTGGCCGCCAGCAGGAGAGATGCCTCCCGGCAGGACCAGGGACTTGAGCGTTTTTGGGCTCCAGAAATTCACGCCCCGGAGCGAATCCTTTCGACCAGACACAGTTGTTGTCACGATTATCTGCCTTATCTCCAAAGCCTGGAAGTGCGCGGCGAGTGACGGTACAGGTTCCGCGGAGGACGAAGAGGGGGGCCCCGGTTCCCTTTCAGGGCCTGAGTTCCGTTCGCGGAAAGCGAGACCTTTGATCGGTGCTGAATCTCTTGTCCCCGCTCGCATCCTGACTAAGAATCAAATCAATTCAAATTAGATTGATCTCATGCGAATTCTGATCGCCGAGGACGATACTGCGCTGGCCAGTTTCGTAGAGAAAGGGTTTGGAATCCGAACGCTACGCGGTGGATGTTTCAGCCGATGGAGAACAGGCGCGCGCCATGGCGGGCGAACTGGACTTTGACCTGGTGGTACTTGACCTCAACCTGCCCCGGCTGGATGGAGTGGCCATCCTGCGCTTTCTTGCGCACCCCCAAGCCAAGTATGCCGATTCTGGTCTGGCATTACTCTCTGGAATGCTGAAGCGGCTCGAGCACCACAGCTTCCAGTCGCCGCGGCTGCAGGCGCTGCAGCGCGATCCTTGTCGCACCGGCGTGGCGGGCTCGCGGGCGTTGGCTCGAGCTTCGGGACCTGGTCGACCTGATCAATTCCCGCCACAACCTGTTCTTGCGCATCATCGACGTTCCGCTGATGTATTCGGTGCAGGTCACATACGCGGCCGAGCGTTGGCGGCAGGCTCACGGCAAAGTAGTACGACAGTGGCTGTTCGCCATCGGCGAAATTGAGGCGCTGCTCTCGCTGGCCGCATACAGCTTCGACCATCCTTCTGATCCCTTTCCGGAATTCAGGACAGGCCCCACGTCATTCGAGGCGGAAGAATTGGGCCACCCCCTGATCCCGTCCGCAACGTGCATTCGCAACAACGTCAAGATCGCAGGAGCGACCGCGTGCTGCTGGTAAGCGGCTCCAACATGTCGGGGAAGAGCACTCTGCTGCGGTCGGTGGGATTGAATGTGGTGCTGGCAATGGCCGGAGCCCCGGTGAGAGCTCGGCGTTTATGCCTGACCCCGCTTCACGTGGGCGCCAGTATTCGCATCAACGACTCCCTCCGCGAAGGCAGTTCGCGCTTCTACGCCGAGATCAAACGGCTGCGCAGCATCTTCGATTTCGCCGGAGGCAATCCGCCGTTACTGTTCCTGCTCGATGAGCTCCTGCAAGGCACCAACTCCAAAGATCGTCGTGTCGGCGCGGAGGGTGTAGTTCGCGCCCTCCTCAATCGAGGGGCGATTGGGCTGATCAGCACCCACGATCTGTCCTTAGCGGAGATCGGCGGCGTGCCCTGCAGGGAAAGCTGCACAACGTGCACTTTCAGGACGAGATAGAGAATGGAACGATGAAGTTCGACTACACCCTGCGCGAAGGCATCGTCACTAAGAGCAATGGCCTGGAGCTCATGAGATCGATCGGATTGGATGTGTAGGTCACTGCGGTCCGCGTAAGGACAGACGTACTCATCTGTCCGGTTGAGCGCAGCTCGACAAGCTGGCCCCATTCCGCAGAAGCCGTACTTCCACGATCAGGCAATCAGCACCATGCTCGAGTCGGAGACTCCCGCCCCCAGCGTCAAAGATAGCGCGCGCGATCCCCAGCCCCAACCGCTGCCATGTCATCCGGCAGATGATCATGATTCGGTCCGGCAGCCGATGCGCCGCCGAATCCTCCCTGGCCCGAGATGGTCAGCGCCAACAACACTTCCATGCCACGCTCCTCCATCTCAATCTTCATCACCGAGCCAGGCCCACCCGACGCAACTCCAAAGCCCAGCAGATGAAATAACCCCTGGCGCAGGCGATGCGCATCGAACCACACCGGACACGGGGAGCGGAGCGAATGACAGACATGCATTCCCGCCGATTCCGCCACCGGCAGCAGGTCGCCGACCGCGCCCTCGACCGCCCAGCGCAGTTCGAGGACTTCGCCTTCCGCCGCCAGGCCCGCGTCGAACAGTTCACGAATGGCAGTCGCCAGCCACGACACTTTCTCGGCCTGTTCGAGGGCCCGGCTTACGATCTCGCCATACTGCTTCGCGGTCGGGGTGTGGAGCTAGCTAAGCTAGGCCAGCTCCAGCGAGCAACAGAGGGTGGTGATGGGTTGGCTAGCTGGTGAAACAGATCGGAAAGCAGCTGATGAGGTTCGCGGTTTGCCGCCGCTGCCGGACTTCCCATCGTGGTTAGCTTCATGACTCCGCCCTCGCTCCCGTGGCCGGCCCTTTGTCCGAGCGCGCGCTCAGTTCGTAGCCCACTCCCCGGATGGTATGAATCAGGTGCTTGCCGTAGCCATCGTCCACTTTGCGGCGCAGGTAGTTGACGTAAACATCGACCACATTGGTGCAGGTATCGAAGGAAAGATTCCACACATGCTCGATGATCATGGCCCGGGTGATGCAGCGGCCGGCGTTGCGCATGAGATATTCCAGCAGGCAAAATTCCTTCGAGGTCAGCTCGATCCTCCGCCCGCCCGCTCCACCCTCCACTCCACCCGGTCCAGCTTCAGATCGTCCACCGCCAGCACTGACTCTGCCGGCAGGTGGCTGCGCCCCATCAGGGCCCGGATGCGGGCCGACAGTTCGGCGAAGGAGAACGGCTTCCCCAGATAGTCGTCCGCGCCCAGGTCCAGCATAGCACCCGGTCTTTTACCCGGGTGCGCCCGGTCAGCACCAGGCCCTGACGCCGCGGCGGAGGGTCAAGAGTTCCTGGGCCAGATCGCAGCCATGGCGGTCGGGCAGGACCACGTCGGTGAGCAACAGGTGCACCTGCTCCGGATGAGCGCCAAAGGCCTCTGCGGCTTCGGCTGCGTTTCGCGCCGGCAGTACACCGTATCCCGCCGCCCCAAGGATTTCACAAGCTACCTTACGAACAAACTCCTCATCCTCCGCCAGCAGGATGGTTGGGACTGGTTGCTCGAACGCCAGGGGCGGAGGGATACAAGGGGCATCTGGCGGCGCGCGCGGTTTGTATCTTCGAGATGCATCCCATCGGACTATGCACTTGTGCTTCCATCTGCGGCGAGCCCAGTCTGCCCCATTGCGGGTTGATGGGCCACGAGTTACGCCAGGCACAGCGTCATGGAGAGATCGTGCGAGTCAGGGAATGGAGCTGCGATTTTCGTTTTGGGATGGGATCGGGCCTCTTCGGGAAAAAGTTGGAGAGCCGGCCCTAGAGGACAGGGCTCCCTCGTGCCATCATCAAGGTCGGGTCAGCAGTGTCTCATAAGGGTCAAGTACGACTTTTCGTGTTCCCGCCGGCGCCGCCAAGCGGAAGCTGGTCTCCGGACCGTCGGCGAATACCTGGCCTAACAGCACATTCTTTCCTGCCAGCACGGCATATACCGGTACGACTGTCACCAGTTCTTTCGGCGCGTCCTCTTGCAGAATCGTGCCGGTGACCACCGCGCTCGCAGGCTTTTGCAGGTACTTCACGGACTGCAATTTCAGATGTGGAAGCGCCGTGCCATTGATCCATCCCTCGTAGAACCAGTCCAGTGATTTGCGCCCCTCGTAGCGCAGAGACGGGGGCAATTCCTCTTCGAAAACCTGAAGCAACTCGCGGGTGTTGATGGCTCTTTCCTGAAAGCGTTCTCTTGCCCTGTTGAGGGCGCGTAAGAAGGGCGCATCCGCCTGGGCGTCTGAAAGCTCTGCGGAACGCCCGCTACTCTTCCGGGTGGCGTCACGCAGCATGTAGCGCAGCATATGGAAAAGCCAGGTGCCGCGACCATAGCTGATGGCCTCATATCCCTCGGGAAAGTGAGAACAGTTGAGCCGGGTGCCGAAGGTGACCGGCCCCGCATCCGCCAGCGGAGAACCTTCTTTGTTCTTGACCAGAAGGTCCTCGCGGTATTTCTCCATGACCGCGCGAAACTGCGGCGGCGATTCAGACTCGAGCAGCAGCAGGGCGCTGTAGTTGGCTAATGCTTCGAAAAGCCATTGATCGCGGTAGCTTTTCCAGGACAACAGATCGCCCCACCACTGGTGAGCGGTCTCGTGGGCAATGACGTTATCGCTCAGGATCTTTTCCACCGGGCTCATATGCAAATGCGATTTTTCCTGGGGGGTGAGGAAGGAAAAGCTGGAGAGAAAGATAATCGAGGGCCACCCCTGGCTGACATCGCCGGGCATTTGAGTCAGGGCCAGGCTGGAATAGGGATAGGGACCGAAGCGGTGAGCGAAGAACTCGACCGCGCGCGCGGACGCGTCCGCGACCGCTTGCGCATTGCGCGCGGGAGATGGCGGAGGCGTATTCACAGTGACCTCGTCGCTCGGCTGGCGCAGCGGGAAGGGCACACGAGGAGGCGGAGGCAAAGCCAGCGCCTGGGTCGTGCCTTGCGGGAAAGTGCGCTCCACGCCGGACGCGGCGTAGGCTTCCACCGCAACCTTGCCCGCCTGTGCTCCTACTCGCGAGTATTTGCCCAGGTTAAAGCCCGCAATCGGCATGGGACGGTCTGAAACCCAGTGGCTGGATTGTTCACCCGGCGCCGAATCGGCTGGCGCGTCTTCCATGTCCTTGCCGGTCGCAAGCAGGGTCCAACCGGCAGGATAGCGGAATTGCAGATCGAATTTGGCCATCTCCAGTCCGCGATTGGGATACCACGTCCCGCGGGCCCCCACGTAGAGCAGCCCCGCTCCGGCTTCGGAGAGCACCTCGCCTCCATAAACAAAGTGCAGACCAATCTGTTCACCGGCGCGCAGTGGCTGGGGAAAGATGACAGCGACCAGATCATTGCCCCGCCGCGCCAGCTGCGTACCCTCGAGCGCCTGGTTGTGAATGAACTCTAGCGGGCGGCCGTCTGCCTCTACCTTGCTGATCTGGAGGTAGCGGGACAATTCGAAGAGCACGGCGCGCTGGCCGCCTTGTCGAACTGCCAGCTGCAGGAATGCTTCGGCGTCGAGTCTGGTGGGCGGCGCCACCTGGGCCCGGATCTTGTACTGCGAGACGCTGACCGCCTCGGGTTTAGCCTCTTCCCCCATGGCACCAGCGGCGTCGCCGGAACGGCCTCCGGGTTGACCCAGAGCGAATGCGCTCCACACGTCGTAGTAACTTTCACCGTCGATTGTCTTCTGTTGGCCTGCCCAGATTTGTTCCGCGGCCAGGGAGTCGAAGTAGAGATCGAAAGTCCCAAGCTGACCGTCCCTGAAGGCGCGCATGCAGCATGCGGTCATCGTCGGCGGGGGACTTGGGTTTCCGGGTCGCGGCGCCCTCCAGGCCGGATGTGGGCAGAGAGTTACTGAAGCTGAGAAGCAGCCGCAAGGCGTCCAGCTGTGCCAGGTTGTGGGCGGCGGGGTCCCACTGAGTTAAAAACTCCTGGGAGTTGTCGGCGGGACGGAGCGCCGGCTGCAACTCGGCAAAGGTGTCGTCATTAAAACGAAAATATGCGGTAACAAATTTTTCTTCCAGGATGGCCGCTCCGGTAAAAAGCATCATGGAGGCCCGCTCCGCCTGGTTGCTTGGAATCAGCAGCACCTCACCCTCGCCTTCAAAAAAAGCTCCGGTGACATGGCCGGCGACATCTTCGGTGAAAGCGATGGTGCCATCGTCAAAGGTGATGTGAAAGGCGGAGCGCTCGAGCGTAACTTCGCGGATGTGATAGACCCGCGACTTGTCGAGCCCCACGCTGCCCAACTGCAAATAGAGGGCTTCCGCGGATGAGTCAGGTGGACTTGAAGTCGAGGCGGCGGAAGACGGTGAGGGCGCGACCGCTGGAGCTTGCGCGTTGCTGGACTGCACCGCAAACAACGCCAGAGCCAGCCCATACAGCGCCAGCGCATTAACTGGAATAATTCTGATTACCTTGGTCACGTAGGCTGGGTTTCACCCCTGTTGTTAGAATGCGCCATAGTGCGGACATCTGTCATCTTCCTACTATTGTCGGGTCTCTTCCTGGGTGCAACTGGCGCTTCCGCGGAAGTGATCCGCCTGAAAAACGGCCGCACCATCTATGCCGACCAGGTCCACGAAAATGGCTCCCACCTTGAGTATGAAGTCGGCGAGGACTCTTACGCAATTCCGAAATCATTGGTCGAACGCGTCGAGGCCGGGGGAATTCATCCCGACCGGGCCTCCGCCGGCAGCAAGGACTCCGAAGACGTCCCCTCATTGACTCCAGCCGACAATCTGAAGAGTGAGCCGGAGGTCAGTAACAAGATCGTCCACGACGGCAAGGTGGACGCCGACGCGCTGGCCGTGATCGAACAGCAAGGCAACGGGCCGGTGACCGCAGCCGCGTATTTCATCGCCGGAAAGCACGAGATGGAGCAAACCAATTTCAGCAAAGCCCGGACCTATTTTGAGACCGCGCTGCGCTTTGATGGGCAGAATCCTACGATCCTGAACTATTACGTCGCGCTGCTGCTGCGCACCGGGAACCCGGTTGAAGCCTTGCCTTCCGCGGAACGCGCGGTGCGAATCGCGCCCGATTCACCCGACACGCTGGCCATCCTAGGCTATGCGCAGTATGCCAGTGACCGCAACAAGGACGCCATCCGCAGCTGGAAACGGTCTTTGCAGCTTCGTCCCGATGCCCAGGTGCAGAGATATCTGGAGAAGGCAGAGCGCGATGCCAGCGCGGAATCGGAGTACACGCAGAACGAAAGCAGCCACTTCACCCTGAAATATGAGGGCCGGCAAACGCCGGAGTCGTTGCGCCGCGATCTGGTTTCCACCCTGGAGTCGCATTACGGCGACCTGGTGCGCGACCTCGGCGTGGCTCCACGCGGCAGCATCGCCGTCATCCTCTACACTGACCAGGCTTTTTTCGACGTCACCCAGTCGCCCTCATGGGCCGGCGCTGTCAACGATGGCAAGCTGCGCATTCCGGTCAACGGGATGAGTTCGGTTACGCCGGAACTGTCCCGCGTGCTCAAGCACGAACTGGCGCACTCCTTTATCAACCAGCTTTCCGGCGGACGCTGTCCGCAGTGGTTGAACGAAGGCATCGCGCAGGCCATGGAACCGAAATCATTGTCGTCCCGCGGACGCCGCCTGGCTGAACTCTTCAAGGCGCAACAGGAAATTCCATTCAACGCTCTGGAGGGCAGCTTCATGCGCTTTTCACCCATGGAAGCCATCCTGGCCTACGACGAGTCCCTCGCCGCCGTGCAATTCATCATCGACACCCAGGGCGTGAGCGAACTGCAACGCATTCTGCAACGACTGGCTGAGGGAAATTCCACAGAATCGGCTTTGCGGGCCACCATCCACGACGACTACGGCCAGCTGCAAACTGAAGTGGGCAAGTACTTGAGCCGCCAATACGGGGACTAGCGGGCTGCAGACGCAGAAAAGCCTATAGATCTCACAAACGGAGACAACATTTTCGCCTCGTGACGAAATGGGAAGGGTACGGGTTCACTCGTGCCGCTATGCGTACGAAAACTGCTGCGCTTAGCGCCTGGGGTTGGCCGCTCGTACCTGGCGGGGCTGGTCTACTCCGTGATTCCCACTCTTGCAAACCGTTTTATCCACCGTAAATATTGGTGTCCAAAAATTCATTGCGGAACT
Organism: Terriglobia bacterium; assembly: GCA_963779255.1. Classification (GTDB taxonomy): domain Bacteria; phylum Acidobacteriota; class Terriglobia; order Terriglobales; family Acidobacteriaceae; genus JAIQFF01. The sequence continues at coordinate 8,209 of CAVZXU010000043.1, forward strand.
TGCCGCGCGCATCGTAGTGCTTGAGAAGCTCCTGATAATCCGGCAATTTCGCATAGAGCGATTTCAGCCGCGAAGGCGGCATGGTGAAGAGCTTGGCCCAGTGCGGCCGCGCGTCAAAGGGCGATAGCTGCTCCTCGATCACGGGCAATAACTGTTTTACCGCCGGCCATTCTGGTTTCCACGTAAAGTGGATCGCCAGGGATGGTCGCTGGTAAGCGGTACTCATCCAAAGATCGTCCGCGTCAATCGTGCGCAGCTCGGAGATAAAAAGATGAGGCCCCACGCGGTCCCGCAGCTTTTCCACGGCAAGAATAGCCTCATATCCCCGGTCGCGGGGAACAAAATACTCGCTTTGCAACTCCGCCCCGCTGCTGGGGGTAAAGTTCATGCGGAAATGCGGTACTCGTTCGTACCACGGGCCCGGGATCCCCATTTGTTCGGTGCAATTTTCTGCGGAATGTCCGGCCAGCGGGTGGAGTTTCTGGGTTGCCAGCTTCGCTCCATAAAACTCAGGTGCAAATTCGAAGGGCGCCCCAGGTTCTACGCGCCGTTTTATCCAAACCTGGGTGGCGCGATGATTTTGCCAGTCAGTGAAGAGACTGACGCTGTAAGCGCTCGAAAAAATGTCGTCGAGATGGTTTTCCAATTGCGCCAGAGACAGAGTCTCGTAAACCACCTGCCTCACCTGAAAGGTTGGCTGTACGTCGAGCGTGACCTTGGTGACTACGCCCAATCCTCCCAGCGCCACCACTGCGCCGGGAAACCGCTCACCATCCTTTTGCCGCGACAGGGTCACAACCTCACCATCAGCCGTGACGATTTCCATCGCCGAGACGGCCGTTGACAGGTTGCCATTCTTGCTGCCTGAGCCGTGGGTGGCGGTAGCACATGCGCCCGCGACGGAAACATGCGGCAACGAGGCCAGGTTGTGCACGGCAAAACCCTGGGCATCAATGTACGGAGCCAGTTGACCATAAGTGACCCCGCCGCCGACGGTGACGGTACGCGACTTTGGATCTAACGCTATCTGGTCGAGAAGCTTCAGCGAGACTTGATTTTCCCTGCTGTCGGCGATCCCGTTAAACGAATGGCGCGCGCCGAGCGCCTTCAGCTTGTTACAGCTCTTCACCGCCTTCTGAACTTCCTCGACGGTCTTGGGCTGAAGCAGCCGGTCAGTGCCGTATTGGTAGTTGCCGGCCCAATTTGTCCGGGCCGCGGTTTGTTGCTCACTAGCCATCAAGCGGGACAACACGCTGCCCGTGATGAGAACTCCAGATGTTTTCAGGAACTGTCGTTTATCCATATTGTCCGATCAGATCGATGGCTGGCCGGGCCGCTCAAGGTCTCGTCCTGCACCATGCGGGTACGCAGTCGCAATACTATATAGAGCCTGGGGGCGGTCAAAGCAAGATATTAAGCGGGCCACGGGCCGCTGACTGGCAAGAGCCGGAGAACGCTAGTGCGCCCATCTCTCGCGCTTCTGCGATTGGTCTCGCCTGTGCATTGTTGGCCTCTGGAACCTTATGTATCAATATCGCCGTCAATATCGCTAAGATCAGCCTGCTCACCTTGGACGTATGATCGTCGCGCTAGCTAGCGTCACGACGACTCCTCCAGGCCGTCGCTGACAATGGAGGCATGACTGCGTGGAACGGCGCGACTTTTTTAAGGGGACTCTCGCTGCGGGTTTGCTTGGTGTGCCACAAGTCCCGGCCCAGACTGCGTCCGGCGCCGATATCGTGATCGAGCGGGCCGTTTCCGGAACACCGCACTTCGGCAAGGTCCTGGCCCTGATCACGCCTCACCTGGATGATGGCCCGTTTTTTGCCGCCGGAACCGTGGGCAAACTCCTGCGCGAGGGCTACACCGGATATTTCATACGCACCAGCAACGACGAGAAGGACTCCTACGACCTCACCCTGGGTGAAACCGTGCTGGGCAACGAGCGCGACGCCAGGGCCTTTCTGCAGGCATCCGGTCTGAAGCAGGTATTCGACCTCGGCTATCGCAACCACCGCATGGACGACCTGGCTCGCACGGAGATACGCGCCCGGCTGATCTTTCTGTTTCGCCTGCTGAAGGTTGACACCATCTTCAGCTACGATCCCTGGGGACACTACGAGGAGAATCCGGACCACTACGTGACGGCCCAGGCAGTGGAAGCGGCCTGCTGGATGGCCGGCGGGCACCTGGACATGCCGGAACACTTCGCCGCCGGTTTGAAGCCGCACAGCGTATCAGAGAAATACTATTTTGCCCGAGGTCCGCAATTGGTGAATCGCGTAGTGGATATTGGTCCGACTTTCGAAACCAAACTCGCCTGCCTGAGAACGTGCCGGACCATGATGACCCACATGATCAAGGACCTGAACGCTTCCCTCGCTGAGCGGAAACTGCGAGTGCCGGCGCTAGCCGGCGCCGGCGACGCCGCCATCGATGAGTTCGTGAAAGTGGCGCTTGAAACCAGCGGTCGTGCGGCCGGCCAGAAATACGGGCTCGACTATGCCGAAGCGTTTCACTACATCGGACCCGACCGCTCCATGGAAGAGTACATAACACGCCACGCCGTGCCCTTATAACTGCCCCGGCTGGGTTGGCATCCCTTCACCCAATCTGGATCAGGTCGATGGTCTCGGGCGCGGCCGCGGCCGGCGCGGGGAACTGCGGCGCCCGCCACGAGTCGAATACCGATACCTGGTGGACGCAGGAGACGGTGCAATTGGGAGCGCAGGTCTTTTCCGAAAGATATTCGCGGCGAATGTCATCGACCGTGTACTTCTCCAGAGGAACGGCGGGATAGCCGCGCTGCTGGGAGCAATAGTGCACCAGGCCGTCTTCGCAAATGTAGAGATAGCGCGCGCCGGCGCGGCAGCGCCATTGATTGGGACGGCCTTGCGCAATGTTGTCCTGAAAGCCGTTGATGCGGGTGAAGCTGCTCTTCTCCATCGACTTCATTTCGTGGTACACCCGGCGCTCCTCATCATCCAGCGGCTGTAACTGCCCGGACCCGTCATGAATGATGCCGATGGTGGAGCTGAAGCCAAGGTCCAGAGCGCGCTTGCCGATGGTAAGAGCGTCTTGCGGGTTTTTTACCCCGCCGCCCACTACGGAATTGATGTTCACGTGGAAGTCGGCATGTTCAGCCAGCAACTCCAGTTTCCTGTCCAGCACCTTCAGGCTTTTTTTCGAAACCTCGTCCGGGGTAACGTTGTCGATCGAAATCTGCAGCCATTCCAGACCGGCGCGGTTCAGCCGTTCGATGCGTTCCGCCACCAGCAGGTAGCCGTTGGTGATCAACCCGGCGATCATGCCACGTTTGCGAATGCGCCGGATGATTTCATCCAGCTCGGGATGGAGCAACGGCTCTCCCCCGCTGATGGTGATAACCGATGTTCCGAGTGCGGCGAGTTTGTCCACGCGCTGAAACATGGCCTCGGTGGGGACCGGCTTGGAGAAATCGTCATACTCGTTGCAGTACTCGCAAGCCAGGTTGCAGCGCCGGACAGGAATAATATGCGCCAACAGAGGATGGTCCGTGGAGGCGAACGCGCCCGCGATCATGCGCGCTCCCCGCAAGTTGCGGTGGAACGCCTTCAGACGGCGGCGCACTGTGGTTCGGGCAGAGGCCATAGCTACTGCTTTATTAGAGCATAGAGGTGCCTGAAGTGCACCGATTGGTCAGCGTGTGGGAGTATTCGTGGAGTGAATGGAGAATCTGAGAACCGAGAACTACTAACTCTAAACTGATTATGTTTTCAGACTTATTACCTCCAACCATCCAGAACGCAGGAGTTCCACCCCGCAGACGGTTAGGAAATCAACTCGTGCCCGGCAGCCTGTAGCGTCTTCAGCGCGGACGCAGCAGATTCTTCTTTCACCAATACGTAGTCGGTATCAAAAGTTGAAATGGCAAAAATGGGGATGGCGCTCTGGGCAAGGGGATCGACAAAAGAAGCCAGGACTCCGGTCAGCGAGAACGGGAATGGGCCTTCGAGTTTGAAACAAGTCCACGGCGACTCACATTTTGCGTTTTGCGGAACTTGACTAGCGGGGCAGACGATGGACAGCTCTTCGGCGGTTCGGGTTATTGAAATGAAGGGTGCATCTGCGATTGATGCCGGGAAGGGGGCGTCCGGCGCCAGGCGGCAGACTGCGAAGGTGGTTGGGAGGTGCCGGAATCTTAGCTTCATGAAGTGCTCTCCGTGACCCATAAACTAGCGCCCACATGATCTCAGGCCCTGCCGACAGCTTTCATAACCGCTGCTTTGGCCAGCAGGCGGGTTGAATCCAGCGTTGGCAACGATGACGAATCAGGTGTGACCAGCAGGGGAATCTCTGTGCATCCGAGGACCACCGCGTCGCAGCCCTGGTCGCCCAGGGTCCGGATTACCTCCTGAAAATATGCCAGGGAACGGGGAGTGAACTGGGCGTTTACCAGTTCGTCCATGATGATCTGGTTGATTTTCTCGCGCGCTTGCGGTCCCGGGATGCGATGTTCGAGGCCAACTGCTTTCAGCTTCTCGGGATAGACTGGCCCCTCCATCAGGTAGCGCGTGCCCAAGACGCCTATGCGCTTGAAATGGCTTCGGCGGGCTTCGCTCGCGACCTCCCGTGCGATGTGCAGCCAGGGGCGCGGGGAGCGGTGCTCGACCAGGTCGAAGGCCTGGTGGATAGTGTTGTCAGGGCAGATGAGGAAATCGGCCCCAGCCTTGGCTAGCTTGTCCGCCGACGAGAGCATCAGATCGGCGACGCCGGGCCAGTCGTCGGCGTAGATGCAACTCATGTACCGAGCCAGGGAGTGCGTATGCATCGAGACTTCGGGGTGGTCGTGAATCCCGATCAAATGCGCGCCCTCGAGCGCAATAGTGCGATAGCACAGTGCGGCTCCTTCCGCGCTGCAGGCAACTATGCCGATGTGCTGGGTCATGTGAGCATATCTCTCTCAATAAACTACCACTCGCGGCAAAACGGTAAGGGCACGAGTTTACTGTGTGGCTAAGTCGCTGAAAGCCTCTCGCAGCCCGAGTTTTTCCGCATCCCGTTAGCCACTATTCCTGGGCGGCCAGCTTCTCGACCTGCTGCAGCATCGTGTCCAGATCCGGGCGCGAATAATACTTGCCGCCGACGACAACGCCAAAAATCTTGCGCGTGTTGCCGATGTCATCGAGCGGGTTTGCGTCCAGCAGCACTAGATCGGCCACGCGCTCCAGTTCCACGACTCCGTATTTGTCCATTTTGGACATGAAAAGCGCCGGGTTGAAGGTGGCGGACTGCAGCGCCTGCAAGGGAGTGAAGCCACTTTTAACCAGCCATTCCAGCTCATCGTGCAAGCTGAATCCAGGAAACACGTAAGGGTCGGGGCCGTCGCTGCCGGCCATGAACTGTACGCCAGCGCTGTGCATCGTCTTGACCAACTCCACATCGCGGGCAGCTTCGGCCTTCAGGGCCGCCAGCTCTTCCGGCGAAGTTTTTTCGCGGAGCTTCGAAGGATTCCATTGCCCGCGCACGGAGGCAGGAACGTACTTTAGTCGAGCATCGGATTCCAGGTCGGCATCGCCAATCCGGCTGTTGGTCTGGGTCCAGACCAGGGTGGGCACCTGCCAGGTGTTGCCCTGGGCAAGTTGCAGGAACAACGCGCCCGCCTTGGCCGGATCATAAGTGGCCATGATCTGTGGGCCGAGTCTCGTGTAGGCTGCGTAGTCGCGTTTCGCCAATGCGGCGAGGCCCTGGGCGCGAAGTTCGTCTTCCCGAGAGGAGCAGGCGAGCAGGATTCCAGTCAGGTGCTCGATACTTTTCTGCCCTGCCGTGGCAGCTTCGCGTACGCTCACGGAATAGGGAACGTGCCCGACGAACGGGATTTTCTGTTTCGCAGATTCGTCGGCAATTGCGAAATATGATTCCCGGGGAACGGAGAGTATCTTGACGAAATCCAGGTTCCGCTTTTTCACCGCGTCCACCGCCTGGCGAGCATCTTCCGGCGTATTCACCGCGATGGTCTGCCGGTCGCTCTTTCCGGCCGCCAGAAACGGGCCGGCCAGCATGAGGTGCGGCCCCAGCAGTTCTCCGCTCTCGATCCGCTTGCGGCGCTCCTCGAGCACATCCGGATCGCCTCCCATGTCCCGCACACCGGTCACGCCGTTAGCGATGTACAGCGGGTAAATCACCTTCTCGTCCCACGCCGGGGACACGAACGCGCTGTGCACATGCATGTCCCATAGTCCCGGGATCAAGTATTTGCCATTGGCATTGACGATCTGAACGTTCCGGCCCGGGCCGACAAAGCCCACCTTGGCCAGGCCGCTGATCCGCCCTTTCTTGATCACGACGGTTACACCCTGAGCGATCTCGCCGTCGCGCATGCCCACAACGTTGACGTTGGTGAAAATGAGCACATCGTTCGTGCTCTTCGGCTGGGACCCGGCCCACAGGTACGTAGTCAGGAACAGCCATGCGATCAGAAATGCCCTCATGCCCCGAGCTCCGGAAGAATGCGAATCTGGAAAATCTATGTGTGGGCAGCCGCTGCGTCAAACAAATTCAGGAACGTCAGCTTCTTCTCTGCGGGAAGGAAAGAGGCTTCGAAGGAGTTCCGCGCCAGCTCGCGCAGATGTTCTTCGGTAAATCCAAAAGACTGCTGGGCCAGCTGGTATTCCCGAGTCAGAGAAGTACGAAACATGGCGGGATCGTCAGTGTTGAGCGTGATCATGATTCCCTGGTCAAAGTACTGACGGAGGGGGTGAGCACTCAGAGATGGACAGGAGCTGGTGCGCAGATTGCTGCTGAGGCAAATCTCCACCGGGACCTGGCGCGTGGACAGCTCTTCTACCAGTTCCGGGTCCTGCGCGGCCGTCAGTCCATGTCCGATGCGTTCGGCGCGGAGATTGAGCGCGCCCCAGACCGACTCGGGCCCAGCATTTTCACCAGCGTGGGCGGTCAGGTGCAATCCGTTCTCGGCGGCATAGGCGTAGGCATCGCGGAATAACTCCGGCGGGCCCTTCTGCTCGTCGCCACCGATGCCGATGGCCACCACATTCCGCTCCCGGTGGCGGGCCGCGACTTCGAAGACTTCACGGGCGGCAACCGGGCCGAACTGGCGCACTGCATCGAATATCCATAGCAACGAGACGCCAAAATCACGCTCACCGTTTTGGCGGCCTCGATCCAAACCTTCGAAGATCAGTTCGAAATCCTGCTTGCGCCACAGATTGACCCCAACCGATACGTACACTTCGGCATGAAGCACGTTTTGCGCTTTGAGCCTCTCCATCAGGCGGTAGGTGATGAGTTCGTAGTCATCTGTGGTCTGCAGGTCTTCGGTCACCGCCTTGAAGGCCATCAGGAAGCCGTTGAAATCCTGGTAGCTGTAAAGCTGTTCGATTTCGGCGAGGCTGCTGCTTTTGCCGTGGCGCTGGCGCAGTTCGAGCAGGGTGGTGGGATCGATCGCGCCCTCCAGATGGAGATGCAGCTCTGCCTTGGGCAGGGTAACGATGAACGAGCTCGGCTGCGACACCATACTCTTCTGATTGTAGATTGAAGAGCGCGGATTTGCAGGGGAATAGCGTGCAGATTGAAGATTTTAGATTGAAGATTTTTACAACCCGAAGGGTTCTCGCCTTTCAATCTGCAATCGCGCTAGTTCCTGGCTTTGGCGAACTCGCTGTGATGACGGCTGTAGAAGATGTAAATGGCGAGGCCAAGCGCGAGCCAGATGACGAAACGCAGCCATGTGATCACCGTCAGCCCGGTCATGAGTCCACCACACAGCAACACCGAGACCAGCGGAAACCAGGGAACAAAGGGAACGCGGAAGGCGCGGGGACGATCAGGCTGGCGGCGGCGCAGAAAGATGACGCCCAGAGACACCAGTACGAAGGCAAAGAGCGTACCGATATTGGAGAGGTCGGCGGCGTCGCCGATGTCCACCAGGCCGGCGGGTATCCCTACCGCGAAGCACGCAATCCAGGTGGACCAGTAGGGAGTCTTGAACCTGGGGTGCACAGCGGAAAAGAGTTTGGGCAGCAGGCCGTCTCTCGACATGGCGTACCAGATGCGCGCCTGTCCATATTGAAAGACCAGCAGCGATGAAATCATCCCGGTGAGCGCTCCCACTACGATCACGGAGCGGAAGAACGGGTGCGCCCCCAGGTATTTCAGGGCATAGGCCACCGGCGCTTCGGCTGCTTCACCAGAAACGAAAGTCGTGTATTTCATCATGCCCAGTAGCACGATCGCGACCCCAACGTACAGGATGGTGCAGATGATCAGCGAAGCGATGATGCCGAAAGGCAGGTCGCGCTGCGGTGTCTTGCACTCCTCGGCCGCGGTGGATACGGAATCGAAGCCGATGTAGGTGAAGAACACGATGGCGCCGCCGGTGACGATTCCGGCGAATCCCGAGGGAGCGAACGGCGTCCAGTTGGCCTTATTCACCAGCATGCCGCCCACCACCAGGAAAGTGAGGATCGCACCGATCTTGATCATCACCATGATGTTGTTGGCCCCAGCCGATTCCTTCACGCCACGGACCAGCAGCAGCGTCAGAATAAATACGATCAGGAAACCGGGCACATTGAAATACGCGCCCGTCCAATGTCCCGAAGCCCAGACCGGACTGGCCCATGCGCTCGGCAGGTTAATCCCGAATGCCGCCAGCTGCGCTTTGGCATATCCGCTAAAGCCGACAGCTACAGCCACGTTGCTCACCACATATTCCAGGATCAAATCCCAGCCGATGATCCAGGCGAAAATCTCGCCCAGGGTCGCGTAGGAGTAGGTGTAGGCGCTGCCTGCGATCGGAATCATCGATGCCAGTTCGGCATAGCACAGGCCGGCAAAACTGCAGGCGACGGCCACCAGCAGAAACGAGATAGCGATGGAAGGGCCGGCAGCAGGACGCCCGTGCATCAAAGCTCCCGCCGTGCTTCCCGTGTGCAGGAAGTTGGAGATCAGGTCCAACACTTGCGCATGCAGGATCGAGGGCGCCGCGAAGTGTTCTCCTGCCGCAGCCGTGCCGGTGAGCACAAATATTCCCGAACCGATAATGGCGCCGATGCCGAGGGCGGTGAGCGACCACGGACCAAGCGTCTTCTTAAGACGATGCCCCGGCTCGTCGGCTTCCGCGATCAGTTTGTCGATGGACTTGCAGCAGAGCAGCTGGTTATCAGACGTGCGGGCCGTTGGTGGTTGTGCCAAAGGTTCTGGTCTCCTGTGCTTCCGGCATCAGCAACCAGCAATTGGCACCTGGCATTCAGCCCATGAACGCCGGCTACGCGTTCACCGCTAATTGCCAAGTGCCGATGCCAACTGCTGCTCTTAACGCTTCGCGGTGCCGCGTGCCATCTTCTTGACTTTGCGCTTGGCCGAACCGCGAGCGTATTCACGGGGCTTCAACGGATTTTCCGTCTTGCGTTTCTTGCGCGATGCGCGCTTGGTTTTCTTACGTTCTTCCTTGCTCAGTGTGCTTGTGTTTGCCATGAGTGCTGTTTGTTTCTCCTTAGGAATGCTGAGAGCCAGCTTCTAGCTGCTAGCTTCTGGCTTCTAGCCAAACACGAAGATCTTCGGTCTTGTAGAAGCTGGCCGTCCTGGTGCTACTTCTTTCGCCCTTTCAGGGCTACGTCCGTTTCCTGCACGTCCCCAGGGCTCGCGCCCTGGGCTTCATTCTCGCGCCGCTTCGCGGCTGGAAGCTAGCGGCTAGAAGCTAGCAGCCAGATGCTGGCAGCTAGAAGCTGCACTCTAGCTAGACCCCCTCCAGCTGCGCATACTTCTCCACCAGCTTCTTCAAACCGAAGCGAGGGAATTGTACCGTAATCTTGGCATCTTCACCTTCTCCTTCGCGCTGGTAAACCGTGCCTTCGCCGTACTTGGGATGGCGCACCTTCTGTCCCGGGCGGAAGCCCATCCTACCCTTAGCCGGCTCCACCGCCAGTTTGGGCACGCTGGATTTCTTGCCTCGAGAGGCGAAAAATTCGGCAATGTTCTCTATGGAGTTGTAGGACTTGCCGGAATAGGATGCTGTCGCCGTGCGTGGCTTCTGAGGGCTGGTCCAGGCAGTACTCTGGTCTTCGTCCTCATAGGCGTAGTGGGTGGATTCCTGTTCGTGTGGACGCGGGCGATTCGCCCGCGTATGCCCGAACGCGGGCGAGTCGCCCGTGTCCACACGACCTCTCCTTGGTTTTCCCAGGTCTTCCACCAACTCCACCGGAATTTCTTCCAGGAACCTTGACGGGACACTGGCTTCCGGGAGATCGGTGCCGTAGCGGCGGCGATAGACCGCCCGGGTAAGAATCAGCGCGTCCATGGCGCGGGTCATGCCGACGTAGCACAGGCGGCGCTCTTCTTCCACGTCGTCGGGTTGCAGGAAGGTACGCGAGTGCGGGAACAATCCTTCTTCCAGGCCTCCCAGGAAGACCAGCGGAAACTCCAGGCCCTTGGCGGCATGCAATGTCATCAGCGTGATCTGGGCGCGCTCGTCATAGGCATCGGCATCGCTGACCAGGGCGGCGTGGTCGAGGAACTGATCGAGAGTTTCCCCGCGGTCCCGCGAATCCATCGCGGCGTTGACCAATTCGCGCAGGTTCTCCACCCGGGAATAGGCCTCAGGCGTGTCCTCTTCTTCGAGCAGCTTGATATACCCAGTGCGATCAATAAGAAATTTCAGGATCTCAGCCGTACCGGCAACTGCTGCGTCGGCAGCGCCGGCATTCGTAGTGCCGGCGTCCCGCCGGCTGTCGTGGAGGCGTCCCGCCTCCACCTCATCATCAGGCAAGCCATTCGCCGTCTCTACCACCCGCGGCACACCCACGCTATTTTCGTCCTCCGATCCCAAATCACCGCCGAAATCAAGAGAGAAATTGTCGGGGCTGAAATCGGTGTCATCGTCTTCGGGAGGGAGATCGATCTCCTCATCCCCAGGCACAGCCTCAGCCGCCGCGGTCTCCTCCAGCCGCTCGGCAATAGTGCCAGACAGGATGGCGCGCCCGTCCTCGATGATGTTGGCGAATGTCTTGAGAGCAGCCAGCGCTCGCTGCGGCAATAGCTGGCGTTTGATCGCTTCCGCAATCGCGCCCCACAATGACAGGCCGGTCTCGAGCGCAACCCGTTCCAGGGTTTCAATGCTGGTCTTGCCGATTCCGCGGACTGGCGTGTTGATGACGCGCAACAGCGCGATGGAGTCGTCCGGGTTATGGATGACTTTGAGGTACGAAATCATGTCCTTGATCTCGGCACGCTCGTAAAACGAGAAGCCTCCGACCACGTGATACTTCAGCCCATAGCGGCGCATGGCCTCTTCATAGAGACGCGACTGCGAGTTAGTGCGGTAGAGCACAGCGGCGCGCGCGCTCTCGCCCTGGTCGGCGGCCTCGCGCAGATATTTCGAAATGTAGTCGGCGGCAAAGAGAGATTCGTTTTCGCCATCCGGAGCTTCGTAGTAGCCGACTTTGGCCCCGCCCTGCCGTGAGGTCCACAGGTTCTTGCCCTTGCGCTTCAGGTTGTTCGCAACCACCGCCGACGCCGCCTGCAGAATGTTCTGCGTTGAGCGGTAGTTCTGCTCCAGGCGAATGATCTTGGCCTCGGGAAAATCCTTCTCAAACTCCAGAATGTTGCGGATGTCAGCGCCGCGCCAGGAATAGATAGACTGATCTTCATCGCCCACAGCGCAGATGTTGTGATGGGTGTCGGCCAGGAGCCGCATCAGTTCGTACTGCGGGCGGTTGGTGTCCTGATATTCGTCGATCATCACGTACTGGTAACGACGGTTGTAGTGTTCCCGAACCGCCGGGACCGCTTTCAGCAGGCGCACGGTCTCCAGCAGCAGGTCGTCGAAATCAAGAGCATTGGCCTTGCGTAGTTCCTTGCGATATTCCTCGAAGATATGGGCCACGCGCTCCGTCTTGGGATTGCCCGATTGCAAATAGACCTCCTGCGGATCGAGCATGTGGTTCTTGGCCCACGAAATATGGGAGAGCACCGAGCGCGGCGTGGTTTGTTTGTCATCGATGCCGAGGCGGCGCATTGCCGACTTCACCAGTTGCTGCTGGTCAGACTCGTCGTAGATGACAAAGCTCTTGGTCAGTCCGATCGGCGGCTGGCCAGGCACGGATGATGGGATACGCAGTTGTTCGATGTCCCGCCGCAACACACGCACACAGAAAGAATGGAAGGTTGAAATCGTCGGCTTGGCGATAGAGAGGCCGCCCACAAGCTTGTCCACACGTTCGACCATCTCCTGCGCGGCCTTGTTGGTGAAGGTCATGGCCAGGATGGCTTCGGGCATCACTCCCAGATTTTCGATGAGATAGGCGATGCGGAAGGTGATAACGCGGGTCTTGCCGCTACCGGCGCCCGCCAGGATGAGGACCGGGCCCTCCGTGGTTTCAACGGCGGCGCGCTGCTGCGGATTGAGTTTGTCGAGAAAAGACAAGACCGGGGCCGGCTCCATGACGTACTTTCAATTTTACATGGAACCCTGAGGCCACATTGCCCAGCCGAGCGTCTTCGATCCGTGCTGAGCCGCCGGCTACTTCTCCATATCGGTCACTGCCTTCACAAAACTGTCGTTGCCGACAAAATACCTGAACGAGTCGTCCTTGATGGGATCGGGCATGGTCTCTCCCGCAATCATGTTCGCCCTGTACTTATAGGCGAGTCGAAGTTCTTCGAGTGCCTGCTGCATGTTCTTCATTTCGCCATACGTGCAGGCCAGGTTGTAATAGAACATGGGGTACTCGGGCTCCTGAGTCAATCCGTACTCGAAGGTCTCCTTCGCCTTCTTCAAATTGCCACTGATCCCATAAGACATCCCCAGGTTGTCCACCAACACACGAAATGTATCTCTGGATAGAGTGCGCTTCTGCTTTTCCAGATCGAGCGCCTTCTGGTAAGAACGAGCCGCAGCGGAGTAGTCCCGTTGTAGACAGGACCTGCTGCCCTCGCCTAGGTAGCATAGAGTATCGTCGGCCGGCGCCGTGCCGGCACTTTGACCTTGGCCGCTGGAGGAGGATTGACCGGCCAGGAGTTTTACGGTGCTCAGTACCTGCTCAAACAGCTGCTGGTCGTCAGGCTCGAAGCCAGCCTTGGACAAGTGAACCTCGGCGCAGAGATTTCCGCTGCCCAGGTATGCATGGATAGTCTTCTGGTGAATCTTGTTTCCCCGAAATTCCGGCACGATGTATTCAACTCTCGCGATTCCATCTCTTACCAGCGATTCATTGAGGTCGTCACGCCCATCGGAGCAGATTTTTTGGTGGCGGGCCACCACTCGTCCCGGCATTTTTCTGGGCTCGCCGGAAACGTAACTCGTTGCAGAAAGGCGGAGATGCAAGATGATCTGGCCGGTCAAAGGCGCGCAGTTGTACTTCCTTGCCGTCAGGCGTGACTGCAGTCTGGAACGTCGTCGCCCCCACGTCCAGCTGCAGAATCCCTGGAACTCCGGGGATGGACATCTCAGCCCGGTTACCAGGCCCCGCCTGGGCAAGGGCGCTGATTGCGCAGAAAACGGCGATCAGAAATGATGCGGTCTTCATCCTGGCGAGCGATTGTACCAATCCCCCGGCGAGCCGGAGCCAAATCAGTTCGTCTTTCCTGAGGTCGTCGCCCGTGCCCTTTCGCATTCCTCACACGGGCAAACATCGCGCAGAAACTGCCAGGAATAAATACCCAATTCGTGGCCATCATTCCAGTGAAATTTGATGGCGTACTTGCCCACCGGTTCGGCCGACGACGGCTTGGCCGCCGCCTTGAACATGGGCAGGGCGCCAGGAGCAAGTTTAGGCGCCTCTCCAGGCTTGCGCCCGGCCTTGCCCCGCTCGTCGTCACAAAGAGCGCAGGGACAGGCATCGCGCAGGAAGGGGAACGAATAGTGCGAGCGGTGGCCGTCTTTCCACTCGATGTCCACGCCGGTCCCGGTGGTCAGGTTCACTTTTACTGACTTGGGATCGGGCGGAGTCATGATCTCAGTATCGCACAGGAAAAATCCCGGCGTTCCCGTTTTGGAAGACAACGCGAATTCGGTGTGACAGATGACGAGCAGCCCCAGCGTGGGTCGGACACTCTTGCCCGACGCCTCTGACTTTCTGAAATGGAGCAATATCAAACCGCAGGCAGCATCCAACCCAAAATCAAAGTCAACGGCGTCGGGCAAGAGTGTCCGACCCACACACAACGTGGTGCACCAACCTTATTCGACTCTGAACCGCATAGTCACGCTGGCCGTGACCGCAATCTTTCCCAGGGCGACTGTTCCTTCCGGGCCGATTCCCCCGCCGCCGCCCATATTCTGGACCACGTTCTGGGACCACTGCGAACCGTAGCGATTGCCACAGCAGACGCTGTACCAGGAGCCGCCTCCGTAGCTGTAAGAGGAAAGCCCCACTGGCTTGCCGGCGACCTTGAGCCCGGCCGCAGTGGCCAGGTCGTTGACCTTTTCGATGGCGGCCTTGACCGCCAATGCGCGCGCCTGGTCGCGATACTTGCGCAATTCCGAGGTACTGAACTGGATGTCGTAAATATGGTTGGCGCCGGCGCGGAGTACGGCGGTCAGCAGCGGCTCGAATTTGGAAACGTCACGCAGGAATACCTGCACGCTTTTGGTGACCTGGTAATAATCGACGACCGTACCGTCGTGGCTGTCGTAAGCCATCTCGACGTGAATGTTGTCGGTCTGAATGTCGCCTTCGTCGATATGGAAATCGCGCACCGCCGCGATCGCCCGGCGCACGATGGCATCGTTTTGAGCGATGGCGGTGTCGAGCACCTTGTTTCGCGTTTCCACACCGAAATTGGTTCGGACGCGATCGGGCGCGACGTTGATGGCCGCGTCTCCCGTGATGTCGATGTTGCTGGATTCCGAAAGCTGGGCGTATCCCATAGAAACCGCAAGCAAGAGGAAAGCCACGCCGAGTTTCATGGCAAGTTCACCTCCGTGCCTTTATAGTGTCGGCCGGGGCGGCACGCAATGGGCTCGCCCGGGTGGTGAAGTTGTCGAAAGGGTGGGGAATCCGGTAAAATCTATGTTTTACACATCGAGTTCTGGACTTACCTGGAGTAGTCAATGGCACAAGTATGCGAAATCTGCGGCAAGGGGCCGCAATTCGGAAACAATATCAGCCACGCCCATAACGTTACCAAGCGGCGCTGGAATGTAAACCTGCGGCCGGTGCACGCCAAGGTGGGCGCCGCGACCAAGCGGATACGCGTCTGCACCTCCTGCCTGCGCAGCGGCAAAGTCGTAAAAGCCTAAGAGCACGTTCGCGCTACCGTCCCACAGGATGCACGCCAGATCGCCGGTTTTGTGGCAGCTTGCATCGTTTCGAAATCCCTACTCTTCCGTTGGCGTCATCCTGAACGGCCTTCAGGCCGTGAAGGATCTGGCGCGGGCCTGCTGAGCCCGCGGCTAGCTCCTGCGCGTCTTGCTGTTCTAATCTCATAATACATCGTGATACGATATATTGAGCCTATGGTGGACATGCAAAACACTCTCGCCCATTCCGACTATCAGGCGCTGGCTGAACTGCGCTATCAGATTCGCCGTTTCCTTCACTTCAGTGAGCAGGCGGCCCGGAGATTGTGGCTGGAACCGCAACAGCACCAACTAATGCTTGCGCTCAAGGGATTGCCGGCGGAGATGCGCCCAACGGTTGGCGCTCTGGCTGAGCGGTTGCAACTTCAGCACCACAGCACGGTCGAACTGGTGAACCGGCTCTCCGCGGTGGGCTTGGTGCGACGAAGCCGCGGAGGAGAGGACCGGCGTCAGGTTCTACTGGCTCTCACTCCGAAGGGCGAGAAGGTGCTTCGAGAACTATCGATGGGCCATAAAGCAGAATTGCGCACCCAGGGCCCCGCCCTGGTTGCCGCTCTGGAACGAGCCATGCGACCGGCGAAGGGTGCCCAGCCCTCCACGCCCAAAACTCCTTCCAGACGGTTCGGGGAAGCTGGCTAGACCTGATGAAAACGAACGGCCAGGAAATCGGAGATGGCGAAGGCCACAACGCCCGTCCAACCATCGCGGCCACGGGCGCACAGGTCGGCGACACAACTCGAGCCGAGCCCGCCCAATTTCGCATGGTGCTGGTCTCATTCCTGGCGGCGGGGATTGGCTTGGTTGCCGGCGGTATCGCATTTCTCCTGTACAGACTGATCGGGCTACTGACCAACATCTCCTTCTACGGCCGCTTTGTGGCCGACTTTACCAGCGCACGCCACAATCATCTTGGGCTGTGGGTCATCCCGATCCCCATGATTGGCGGGATCATCGTCGGAATCATGGCCAAGTACGGGACTTCAAAGATCAAAGGACATGGCATTCCCGAGGCCATGGAGGCGGTACTTTTCAATCGCAGCCGCATTCAGCCGCGAGTGGCGATTCTGAAGCCCATTTCGGCGGCCATCGCCATTGGAACCGGCGGCCCATTCGGCGCAGAAGGCCCCATTATTCAAACCGGCGGAGCCGTGGGATCGCTGGTGGGGCAGATCTTTCACACCACGGCGTCGGAGCGCAAGGTATTGCTGGCCTGCGGTGCGGCAGCCGGCATGTCAGCGACGTTCAACACGCCGATTGCCGGTGTGATTCTTGCCATTGAGCTGCTGCTCTTTGAGTTCAAGGCGCGGTCGTTTATTCCCCTGGTCGTGGCCAGCACCCTGGCAGCCGCAGTCCACATGCAACTGCTGGGCGCTGGTCCGATGTTTACGGTTACGGCCATGGATTTCGGCGTCCCGAGCGCCTTGCCGTTTTATCTATTGCTGGGAGTGATTTGCGGTTTGGCGGCCGTCGGCTTCAGCAAATTGCTTTACTGGACCGAGGACCTGTTCGAGAAGCTGCCCATGGACGAACTCTGGAGGCCTGCAATCGGGGCCCTCGGGCTGGGTATTATCGGGTACTTCGTACCCCGCGTTCTGGGCGTGGGCTACGACACTATCAGCGACATTCTGAATGCCAATCTCGCCTTGAAGGTACTGATCGTTGTTATGGCGGCCAAGGCAGTGGCCCTGGTGATTTCGCTGGGATCGGGAACGTCGGGCGGGCTGCTCGCACCCATGTTCATGTCCAGCGCTGCCCTGGGCGGGATATTTGCGATGGGAATGAATGAGGTTTTCCCCGCCGCCAACCTCTCAGCCGGGGCATTTGCCCTGGTGGCCATGGGCGCGGTCTTTGGAGCGGCCTCCCGCGCCGCGTTTTCTTTCATCGTCTTCGCCTTCGAAATTACCCGTGACTACAACTCGGTATTGCCTCTGATGCTGGTCACGGTAATTGCCGACGGAGTTGCCATCCTGCTCATGCCCAAGGCTTCCATCATGACGGAGAAACTCATCCGGCGTGGACTGCGCATCCATCAGGACTACGAAGCCGACGTACTGCAGCAGATGGTGGTGTCGGAAACCATGGACCATGAAGCACCCACGCTTCCCGCTGAGATGCCGATCTGCGAATTCGCCGAACGCATTGCTCGTCACCGGCCCGAAGTTAGCCGGCATCAGGGCATGTTGCTTACGGATTCGGAAAACAGGCTGGTCGGAATCATCACCCGTGGCGATGTCCTGCGGGCGCTGGACGAGGATCCCTCCGGAACCATACGTTTGCTCGAAGCCGGAAGCTGCAAGTTGATCGTGACCTATCCTGACGAGACGCTACATGAGGCCGCCGCCAAGATGCTGCGCAACAATATCGGCCGTTTGCCAGTGGTGGACCGTAAAGATCCGCAGCACGTGGTTGGCTATTTGGGGAGGCCGGGAATCATGGCCGCGCGGCTGCATCGGCTGGATGAGGAACACGTGCTCGAACCAGGGTGGGTGAAGAAGCTCCGCTAAGCACCCTTCCTCATGAGCGTCACCCTGAACGGCCTTCAGGCCGTGAAGGATCTGGCGTGGGTCGGCAAGGGCCCGGTTTACCGGACGACCGTCACAGGCCACCCATAGGGTTGCGCGCCTGCACGCCAGATCCTTTACCCGGCTGAAGCCGGGTTCAGGATGACGCCGGAGTTTTTTTATCTACGGTTTGGATTGAAGTGGGCTGCCGACCCTCTTCTGCGCCGCCGCAATCAAGGGTCGAAGCGCCTGCACAGAGACGCCCAGCGTGCCGCCGGAGAAGCCGTCGATGTAGGCTTCATTGATGCCGATCACCTGACCTTGCGAGTTGAAGACGGGGCCGCCACTACCTCCGTGGGCGGTAGGAGCGTCGTAGATCA
The DNA here is from genome assembly GCA_963779255.1 of Terriglobia bacterium. Classification (GTDB taxonomy): domain Bacteria; phylum Acidobacteriota; class Terriglobia; order Terriglobales; family Acidobacteriaceae; genus JAIQFF01. The sequence goes on from CAVZXU010000043.1 coordinate 26,388, forward strand.
GCTTGTCGCCGACTACGTCGCCCAAGTGCCCGCACGTCGCCGACGGTCGGATCAGCGATAGGGCTGCCAGTTCATTCGCCGCGCCAATATCATCGCGGCGGTAAGCCAGGCGCTCGTAAACCGCCGGCGGCGATTTCGCCACCATGCCCAGCACCCCCATGGGGTATCCAACTACAGCCACCAATTCGCCCGGATTCGAGGCCCTCTCAGCCAGCGGTAGAGGACGAAGGCGGCTGATAGCTTGCGAATTTTCCACGTGGAGCACAGCCAGGTCACCGCTCGCTGACAGCACGAGAGGCGTGATATCTACCGGCAGCGGGAATCCCGGGAAGAAGGCCACAAGCTTTTCCAGCTGGGGCTTGGCGCCCTTGCTGATCAGGGCGTCGGCTTCGGAGTCTCCGTACCAGGGCTCGGCCACGTGACGGTTGGTAGCTAGTAACCCTTCCGCCACCACGAAGCCGGTTCCGGAAATCCGGGCGCGCAGAGCGGGCCGGTGTCCCGGAATAGCGACCTGGTAAATGCCGTAGATATAACAGATTGAATTGCGATAGCGGTTCAGGACCAGGGCCGGCATGGCTTGTTCCTGCTTCAGTTCATCCACATCGCGGGTAAGCTGTCGAAGCTCGTCCTGGTGGTCGCTTGTCGGCACCGGGCGGGGCGGTGCTGGTGCCGGTATTGGCAGCGGTGTGGGCGGGGCGTAGTAGTGGGCCATGAAGCCGGTTCCTATGATCAGGAACAGGCCCAGCACAACTTCCACCAGCCGTGCCCAGGTGGTACAGACCGGCTCTTCTTCCGACGAATGATGGTTCTCGACCATGAGGACGAACCGGCCGCCGTGGGCAAATTGGGGGAGGGAAATGCCTGTCCGCCGGGCATGCCTGTGACCTACTATCTTGGGGCTTGGAGGCAGGGTCTTCTAGGGTACGGAAGGTGATGTACGGCTGGACCTATAGCTCTTTAATACCTAGCCGTTGCGCCATTTCCTCATACAGAAACCCCTCTCCCGTGCGGTACGGTTGGACCCATTCCCCATCGATAACAAATTGCGGAATGGCGCGCTTCCCAGTGCGGGCCACGACTTCTTCCGCCGCGCCGGGTGTGGTTTCGATGTCAATCTCTTTGAATGGAATGTTATGCCCTTGCAGGAAGCGCTTGGCTACCCGGCAGTCGGGACACCAGAGAGATGAATAAAGCACAAGTTCCATAGGAATTTCTTTGCGCCCTTTGCGCGATTTTCTTTGCGTCCTCTGCGGTAAAGCCTTTGACCGCAAAGGACTCCGCAAAGTTCGCAAAGAAAACAAAGCCGCCAGCACGAGCTGACGGCTGAAAGCTGACGGCTGAAAGCTAATTTTCGTACAACAGCACGCCTTCGGCCTTCTCCGAGTCCACCGGACGGTAGTACAGCTTTTGTCCATCCAGGAAGACTTCAATAAACGCCGGGCGGGTCGTGATCGTGCCCTGGATCAGCGCTTCCGACAGCGGGTCTTCAATGTACTTCTGCAACGCCCGCCGCAGGGGACGCGCGCCGTAGCTGCGATCGCCCACGGTCTGGCTCAGGATCCACTTCTTGGCCTCGTCGGTCACCGTCACCGTGATCGACTTCTGGGCCAGGTTCTGGTTCAGCAAGCTGACCATCAGTTCCAGAATCTGGATCAGGTCCTGCTCGCTGAGCGCCGTGAACAGAATAATTTCATCCAGGCGGTTGAGGAATTCCGGATTGAAGGTGCGTTTGACCTCGCCCTTGACCAGGTCCTCGATCTTGCCCGAAATCATGTCCTCGTTGGTGGACTGGAAGCCCAGGCCTTCGCGCTTCTGCAAGTGCCGGGCGCCGATGTTCGAGGTCATGATGATGATGGTGTTCTTGAAATCCACCGTGTTGCCCAGGCCGTCGGTGAGCTGCCCGTCTTCAAATACCTGCAACAGGATGTTGAACACGTCCGGGTGGGCCTTCTCGACTTCGTCCAGCAGCACGACGGAATAAGGGGCGCGTTTCACGCGCTCGGTGAGCTGTCCACCTTCTTCGTAGCCCACGTATCCCGGAGGCGAGCCAATCAACTTCGAGACCGAGTGCTTTTCCATGAACTCGGACATATCGAAGCGGACCAGCGATTTCTCGCTGCCGAACATGAACTGGGCCAGGGTGCGCGCGACTTCGGTCTTGCCGACGCCGGTGGGGCCGAGGAACAGGAACGAGCCAATCGGCCGGTTCGGGCTCTTGAGGCCGGCGCGGCTGCGGCGTATGGCGCGGGCCAACGCGATGAGGGCTTTGTCCTGCGAGATGATCCGCTTGTGTAGCTCTTCTTCGATGCGCAGCAGCTTGGCCGACTCTTCTTCTTTGATGGAGGTGATGGGCACGCCGGTCCAGCGCGACACCACATCCTCGATGTCCTCCCGACCGACAACGCCGGTGGAGGATTCATCGAGGTGGTATTTTTCGCGAAGAGCGCGCAGGTTCTCGCGCTCCTTGCGTTCCTCATCCGAGTAGAAGCGCGCCTTCTCGAACTCATGGTTCGCGATGGCGTTCTCCATACGGTGGACGATGAACTTGATGCGCTTCTGGACTTCAGTAATTTCTTCCGGCAGCGAAGTCTGGCGCAGCTTCACCCGCGCCCCGGCTTCGTCGATCAGGTCAATAGCCTTGTCCGGCAGGAAGCGGTCCGGGATGTAGCGGTTCGAATGCGATACGGCGAAGTTGATGGACTCGTCGGTGTAAGTGACGGCATGAAACTTCTCGTACCGGTCTTTGATCCCGAACAAAATCTTTGTGGCGTTGGCCTCATCCGGCGGCGGAACTTTTACCGCCTGGAAGCGGCGTTCCAGCGAGCGGTCTTTTTCGATGGACTTGCGATACTCGCCCGGGGTAGTGGCGCCGATGCACTGAATTTCACCGCGTGACAACGCCGGCTTCAGGATGTTGGCCGCATCGAGCGAGCCTTCCGCCGAGCCTGCGCCCACCAAGGTATGCAACTCGTCGATGAAGATGATGGAGTTCTGCGACTCCATCAACTCCTTCATGATGGTCTTCAGTCGCTCTTCAAACTGGCCCCGATATTTGGTGCCCGCCACGATCAGCGAAAGATCGAGTCCGAGAATGCGCTTATCGGCCAGGAACGACGGGACTTCACCGTCCGCGATGCGCTGCGCCAGGCCTTCCACGATGGCCGTCTTACCTACCCCGGGCTCACCGATCAGCACCGGATTGTTCTTGGTGCGGCGGCAGAGAATCTGGATGACGCGCTCCAACTCGCCATCACGTCCCACCAGCGGATCGAGTTGGTTGTCCATGGCGGCCTGGGTCAGGTCGCGGGAAAATTCGCTGAGCAGTGAAGATTCGCGCTGACGCTGGGGCTGCGATTTCTCCTGGCTGCTGCGCGCCAGCTCTTCGCGAATGGTGGAAAGCCTCAGACCGCGTTCATGCAGAATTTCAGCGGCAAAGCACTTCTCTTCTCTTAGTAAACCCAAAAGCAAGTGCTCGGTGCCGATGTGCTTGTGCGAAAGTCGTTCCGCCTCTTCCGCGGCATAGGCCAGGACCCGCTTGCATTCATTACTTAATGGCAGATCAACTGAGGTCGAGACCTTTTCGCGGATGGTGGTGTGTCCTTCGATCTGCTTGCGGATGGATTCGACCGAAGCGTGCGAACGCAGAAAGCGATTGGTCAGGGCTTTGTCTTCGCGCAAAAGTCCTAGCAGCAAGTGCTCCGTCTCAATATAAGGAGACCCGAACTGGCTGGCTTCATAGCGCGCAAAAAAGATGACGCGCCTTGCTTTTTCCGTATAACGTTCAAACATAAAGCCTACCCCCCTGGCTTCCCAAGGACCGCAGTCCCCGGAAACCATCGGCCCCAAGATCATTATGCAATCAAGCTGCCGTCACGTCTATGGCCCGTAAGCGCCGGTTATGAACCAAGTCCCGTTACCAAAGAAACCTGCCTTCAGCTTGGCAACGAACGTTTGCAGGCACTTTACAAATTCTGGCGCGACTTCTTCCATTTTCCATTTCGCCACGGTTGCCAAAAGTTTGTCAATTCCCGTCATCCCTAACCAGAAAGTGTCTCTGGCGCGACCTCTTCCACTTGCCCGCGCTGCAAGCGCAGCACCCGGTGGCAGCGGCGCGCAAAGGCGAAGTTGTGGGTGGCAATAAGAGAGGTTAGCTGGTAGTCGCGATGGAGCCGGGCAATCAATTCAAAAACCGAGTCCGCTGTGCGGCTGTCGAGATCCCCGGTGGGCTCGTCCGCCAGCAATAGCTTGGGCTGGGTGATGAGCGCCCGGGCTAGAGCCACGCGCTGCTGCTCACCGCCGGAAAGCTCTCCCGCCCGGTGATGCGAACGCTGCTCCAGACCTACCTCGTGCAGCCATCGCGAAGCTTCTCCCTCCGCCTTCCGCTGGGGAAGCCCCCTCAGCAGAAGCGGCATGGCCACGTTTTCCAGTGCCGTAAATTCCGGCAGCAGGTAGTGGAACTGCCAGACGAAACCAAGTTCATGATTTCGGAACCCGGCCGCATCATCTTCTGAAAGCGAACTCAACCGCAAGTGGGCGCAGTATACGTCACCTGCGGAAGCACGATCAAGAGCGCCGAGGATGTGCAACAAGGTACTCTTGCCCGATCCCGACTCGCCCACGATCGCCAGCATTTCTCCCCTGGCTACCTGGAACGACAAATTGTCAAAGAGCACAAGGTCGGATTCGCCGGAGCGAAAGACCTTTTTCAAACCTTCTACGCGCAAAATATTTCCCTGCTCAGTTAGATGCAAAAGGTCGGCTCCTCGGCTCAGGAGAGCAGCTTCCGGCTCTCAGCTTTTGGTTCTTAGCCAACCCCGATGTCCCGGCGCTTGATGCGGACAATGTTCGGGGTGCAACCCCTCATTAAAGCATGAACGCCGGGCGTAAACCTTCTGCTCCCTTCTGGGCAGCGTCTATGAAGGAAACCTTAAGCTCAATTTTCGCCAAATACGACATGACCATGGTCACAATACTGGCCCAGGGTCACTCGTAGCGGAGAGCTTCCGCGGGGAGAATACGCGCCGCCGACCAGGAGGGATACAAGGTCGCCACCAGGGAAATCCCGATGGCCACCAGCGCGACCAGGGCGCCATCGATGGCGCGCGGGGCGAAAGGCACGTAGTCGATTGAGTACACTTCAGGAGCCAGCGACAGCAGATGATAGTGGCCTCCCGCCCAGGACAGGGCGTAGCCGAGGACCAACCCGATCGCCGTACCGATAACGCCAATCAACAATCCTTGCGTGATAAACAACCTGCGCACTTGCGATTTCCGCGTGCCCATCGACATGAGCACCGCGATATCGCGGGTCTTCTCCATGACCATCATGGTGAGCGAGATCAGAATATTCAGGGCAGCGACGAAAACGATCAGGCCGATAGTGATGAACGTCACCAGCCGCTCCAGCCTCAAGGCGCGGAACAGCGCCTTGTTCTGCTCCATCCAGTTGGTGGCCATGAAACCCTTGCCCGCCGCCTGTTCCAGTTGCTGCGAAATTTTTCCCGCCTGGTAAATATCATCCACCTTGAACTCGAGGACGGTGATCTGGTCGCCGAGGCCTTCCAGATTTTGCGTGTCGGCAAGACGAGTGAATGCCCAGGAACTGTCGTAGTCGAAAAAACCTGAATTGAAAATTCCTACCACGCGAAAGCGGCTGTACTTCGGAACCAGTCCGAAGGGTGTCAGTTCTCCCTGCGGACTGGTGACCAGCACAACCGAGTTCAGGGTTGCGTCCAGGTCTTCGGCAATGTCCTTGCCGAGAACGATCGGCGGCATCGCGGCAATACGCTCCTGCACCGAGTTCAGATCGTCAGGTGCGCTCGGGGCTTGTGCGGCTGTGTGGGGGCGAGTCTCTGACCCGCCCGCGCCGGGTCGAAGACCCGGCTCCACACGGTCTGTGTCCAGCGGATCCATCGATCCTATCTTCACCGTGTTCAGCAGATCGCTTACCTTGCGCTCATAAGCAGGAATCATCCCCTTCAACACGGCCCCGCGGGCACGCGGGCCGCGCGAGATCAACACTTGCTCGTAAATTGCAGGCGCAGTGCCGACCACATGCGGCTGCTTTGACAATCGCTCCATCAGCGGACGCCAGTCTTTAATACCGTCGCTCGCAACGCGCAGGAGATTGATGTGCGAGGTTGAGCCCAGCAACCGGTCCTGCAGGTCCTGACGGAATCCGTTATTGATGGCGAGAGCCACTACCAGCGACGCCACTCCGGCAGCGACCCCGGCGATCGAGATGCCGGTAATCACGCCAATGACGGCCTGTCGGCGTTTGGCGCGAAGATAGCGAGTGGCGATGAAGAATTCAAAGCGCATGAAGGAAAGCTGTCAGCCGTCAGCGATCAGCTTTTGGCTAAATCGGATTATAGCTGTCGTGCGCTGCGGAACTTGAAATCAATCCCTACCTCGGAGTCATCCTGATCGGCCTTCAGGCCGTGAAGATCTGGCGCCCATGGGCGCGACCGCGAGCCAACACCCACGTTCGCTCCGCGCTTAATCCCTCGCAAGCAGGATGATCTCTCATGAATCAGGGCATAGGGTGCGGAATCATTGGCCGCACTTCGATCGAGCCCCAGCGTGGGGACAGAATCCGGGCCGCGATGGCGATGGCTTCCTCCTGGTCTTTGGTTTCGGGAAGACCCGCTATCGACCGTTCCTGAATAAGATTTCTCTGGGCACGACGGCTGGCACCCGTCGCCGGTACGCGCGATATTTTTCGCCGAAGCGCTGTTCAAGCTCTCTATCTTCCAGCCCGATCATGATGGCGCCTGTAACCAGTGCGAAGGCGGTCAGCCCGTAGCAGACCACCAGTCCGGTTCCGACGCTCCAGGCCAGCATCTCGCATAAGTGCCCCAGATAGACCGGATGCCGGACCCGGGAGCGTATCCCCGATGTGATCAGGCGCTGCTCGCGGTGTCCGGGGATGAGTTCTGGAAGTCCTCCCAGCTGGGCGACGCTGAAGCCGGCCCGGGACCGCCTGTAAATCCACAATCCAGCGCCCAGGATCAAGGCTGCGGGCAGCCAGCTCCACACTGTCGTGTAAAGCTGCAACTCTCGCCAGGCGGCGGTGCTTGCGCCAACTCCGACCCACATTGCCAACCAGACCGGTATCAGGATGCGATATGGCGAACGTTGCCGCGACCGCCAGAACTCCACCCGGGGATGGATGACCAGCCAGAATGACGGGATGGTGGCATAGACGACGCACGCCAGCCAACCGACGGTGCGGAGAAAGATCAGCACGCTGCGGATTATAGCGGCCGGGGGCGGACCGGCGAATTCAGGGTGGAGCAGAGCTTAGCCCTGCAATAAGGCCGGGCAGCGGTTCAGGGTGGAGCAGCGCTTTAGCGCCTGCGGTACGCCTCGAGAGCTGAAGCTCCTCAGGGCGCGGGACTCATTGCAGGCTTGCTCCACCCGTAGCTGGTTTTGTGGCACAGTAGAGGATGGCAGAATCGATCGAACCCAGGCTTCCTGAACCGAAGTTTCCCGGATCCAGTCTTCCCGCCGGCCGCATCGCGTTCACCTATCCTGACTTCACCATTTACCAGGCTGCCCGATTTTTTATCGTGGCGGCGCTGGAAATGCAGTCGGTCGCGGTGGGATGGCAGGTGTACGAGATCACCCGGCGGCCACTCGATCTCGGACTGATCGGTCTCGCGCAGTTCCTGCCCGGCATGCTTCTGTTTCTGGTCTCGGGGCATGTCGCCGACCGCTTCGACCGGCGCAGAGTGGTCACTTTGTGCTACTGCGGCTTCGCCGTGTCCTCGGGACTGCTTTGGACGATTGCCTGGCGCGGCAGCCTTTCCGTTCATCTGATTTATGCAGTGGTGGTGCTGGTCGGTGTGGTGCGCGCCTTCAATGCTCCAGTGACCCGGGCGCTGCTCCCGCAACTGGTTCCGGAAGAACATTTTCCCAACGCGGTAGCCTGGAATGCGAGCATCTTTCAAGCGGCCACCATCCTCGGACCATCAATCGGTGGCTTTCTGTACGCACTCTCGCGCGGGCCCACGGTGGTCTACGCGACCGCGGTAGTCACCGGCCTGGCAGCCGTTTTTTCCACGCTTCGAATCAACCTGCAGACCCAGGCCCGGGCGCGCGAACCCGTCACCTGGAACACCGTGCTGGCGGGCTTTCATTACATCTGGAACCATAAGCTGGTACTGGGCTCGATCTCGCTGGACATGTTCGCGGTCTTGCTGGGAGGCGCAGTGGCGCTGCTGCCGGTGTATGCCAGCGAAATTCTGAAGACCGGACCCTGGGGACTGGGATTGCTGCGCAGCGCTCCCGGCGTGGGCGCGATCGCGATGGCGATTCTGGTGGCGCACCGTCCCCTGCGGCGCCGCGCCGGACTCACCATGTTGTTCTGCGTGGCCGGATTTGGCGTGTGCACAATTATTTTCGGGCTCTCGCGCAGCCTGGCGCTCTCTCTGGTGTCGCTGCTATTGCTGGGCGCCTCTGACATGGTCAGCGTGATCATCCGCTCCATCCTGGTCCAGCTGGCAACTCCCGATGAAATGCGCGGACGGGTGAATGCCGTGGACATGATCTTCATCGGAGTTTCCAACGAACTGGGACAATTTGAGTCCGGGCTGACGGCACACTGGTTTGGGACGGTGCCGGCAGTCGTCCTGGGTGGTGTAGGAACGCTGCTGGTGATCGGGGTTTGGGCGTGGGTTTTCCCCGAACTGCGCCAAGCCGACAGGATTACTACGTAGGGACAGATGTCCTCATCTGTCCAGTCGAGCGCAGCTCGACCAGCTTTTCTTTTCGGTACCAGGACTAGCGGAGCTTCGCTCCGCGGACAGATGAGGACATCTGTCCCTACGTAGTCTGTGACAATCCCAAGCTACTTGCCCCGGATCACCGTCTTGGCCGAACTCATGTTGTCGAAGCGGTCGTAGACCCGCACCACCACCACGTGCTCGGCAGAGAGTTTCCCCGGGTCCGGTAACGCCGGGTTGCCGACCGAAGGCACTGCAACCTGGAAGTCATAATTCGCCGATTTTGAATCTGCGAGCTGCCCGACCGGTTCCACGTATTGCCAGTCGGTTGCGTCCACGGAATACTCGGCGCGCTTGATGTTGGAAAATCCATCAATGGCGTGGAAGCTCACATGGATTTGCCTGCCTTCTACGGCTGCTTTGAGCCCGTCGATTCGGGGCGGCGTGGTGTCCACCTCGAAGCGGGCGCTGTCCCGGGTTGAAATAAGCGACTGGCCGGGAGAATGCGAGGGCGCATCCGAAGCCATGACCTCGACCGTGTATCCGCCATCCGGCAGCAGCGACGCGTCGAAGGAATAGTACTTGTCGCTCAGCCCATCCTTCAGCAGAAGCCAGCGGGTTTCGCCGTCGCCGCGGTAGTAAACCGAGTAAACCATCTGGTCGTCGTTGTCGTCATGGACGGTCCACTTCACGCCGATGGAATCGGAGTCGCGAGTGGTGGGAGGGGGCGCGTCGAATCGCGGCTGCGGATTTGCGGCCGCGGTCCCGCTGGTATCGGGCACTGCCGCGAGCTTGGGCAGGGGCTGGTAACGCACGCCCACCTGCACTGTCACATCGTCGAAGTCGGGTGCGACGTTCTTGGGCAGGTAGTTCAGCAACACACTGTCGACGCTGGGTGTGGTGTTCCCGGCATGCAGCACGGCCTTCCACTGGATGAACCGTGCCGGAGGGACATTTAATACTGAATCCTTCAGCAGATCGACCGGCTGCCACGGGCTCCAGTTGCGGTCGGGGTTGTCCACGTTGCCGCTGCGGGCGAAAAGTTGGACCTGTCCGGTGCCGCGCAATTCGGCGCGGCCCCAGCGGGAGAAAACTTTAGCGTCGAACACATCGCTCTCGTAGCTGCCCTCGGATTCAGCCGACCCGCCCAGCAGGAATACTTTGCCCAGATTGCTGGTTGAAACATAGAGTCCACCCGCCGGCGCTTTGGCAAGAGCCGTCACCTGGGTGGCGCTGGCCTTCAGCAGATCGACGAAGCGATCTTCGCCGGTTACGGCGAAAACATGGCCGCGGTTTCCCGTCCCGGCCAGAAGGCGTCCCCCGGAATCGAAAGCGAGGGCGTACACCAGGTCCTCTCGCGAAGCCCAAATGCGCCTCGGCGAGCCGTCGGGCGCGATCCGGTAGATTTCCGAGCCGCCACTGGCACCGGAGCCAGTAAGCGGGATGCTGCTCACCAGAGCGGGAGGTGCGAGACCTGGGTTCAGTACTACCATTCCGGGTTGCGCCGGTCCGCCCGTAGGCACGGGAACCGGAGTGGTGACCGGCGACGGGAAGATTGACGGAACGGCTCCAGCACGTTTTTCTCCCACTCCGGCGGCATAAATATTTCCCGCTTTGTCGATGGCCAAAGCGGTGATTTCTTTTTTGGGTGCGCTGTAAAGCACGAAGCCTTGACCACTGGGCTTGATCTGGTAAACCAATCCGCTGCCATCCGAGCCCGCGATCAGGTCGCCCTGGGCATCCACGGACAACACGCGAATGTGGGCTTCGTCGCTTTTGAAAAAGACGGAATGCTCCCCCGTCGGAGTCACACGAAAGATTTCGCCATGATCGCCGGTGGCCACGTACAGGTTACCGGCATGGTCGAAAACCAGGTCCCATATATATTTCGTCCCGGGATCGAAATATACCGAGGCGGAGAACTCGCTGGCCGCTTTGATGGTTGCTGGCTCCGCTTTTCCCTTCCCGCCGCCGGGCTGGCCAGATGCTCAATGCGATACACCTTTCCGTCCGGATTGGTGGCGGCATAGAGAATCCCGTTCTTGTCCACGGCCAGCGCCTGCACCTGCAACTCCTGGGGCTCGAAGATGGTGGAGGATTGTCCTTGTGGGGTGATGCGATACACGCGGGCGGGTCCGCCGGTAGCGGCGTAAAGATTTCCGCTCTGGTCAGCCGCGATCGACCAGATATAGGTTGACGGAGTAGTCGAGATCGCCTTGAAGGCGGGAGCCAGCTCCAGGCCGCCGCTGCTGCGAACGGCTACACCCGTGGCTGTCCCCTTGCTCAGATCTTCAAACTTGGATTGCTCCCAGGTGCGAGTGCCTTCACCGGAAGCGAAAGAAACGACGGCTAGTAGAGTAGTAAGAACGAGGAAGAATTGCTTACGCAAACGGATGGCCAATTTTGTTACCTCATCGCGATCTGGAGCGGAAGAATTCAGACTATCATGCAGGGCTGCGACGCTGCTTTTGGTGTGGCCGCTTTGGTGTGGTCGCGGGCGACTCGCCCGCGGCTCTTGATTTTGGCTTCCACTCTCGCGGGCGGGGTCGCCCGCGGCCACACAACCCTACTTGACCGTAATGGTCAGGACCTGCGCCCCGGAGACTACATAATCCAGCGGACCAGTGGCCGCCTCGTTCACCGACGACTCGCCCTGCACAATCATTTCCTGGGTGCCGCGCATGCTGTCCATCACGTTCATGATCGAAAGCGGCAGTGTAGGCATGACCTTGTCGGCGACCATGGCTTCCGGATCCGCCTCAAGCAGCGACACGTACACGCGGTTGTTCACATGCTGTTTGTTGAGCAACGAGATAGTTGACGCCAGGTCCATTTTCCGGCCCAGCAGCGGGTTGCCGTGGCGCAGGCGGTCGAGGGTCTCGCCATCGCTGACCAGAATGCGCAGTGGTCCCCTGGAGGTGGACGTAGGAATGTGAATGGGAATCTGCTGCAAAATTACCTCACCCCGGTAGGGACGCAGCACGGTTTCGATGGTGATCTCGTCCCCCGGACGGGCTTCAACCAAATCGGTGCGGGCGCCCTCGAGGCGTGCCCAGCGGCGTTCGCGCACCAGGTCGAAATCAAGCTGGACGCCGCGAATGCCAGGCACGGTGTACGGGTTGTCATAAATGCGGCTGAAGCGGTCCCCGAGCGAAAGCGCCGCCATCACCGCGGCGGGCTGTCCGCCGTCTGACGGAGCGAACATATTCTGCACCGTGACGTCGGGATATCCGTTCACGCTGATCCGGCCGTTCATGCGGTAGGTAGTATCTTCGCCGTACTCGTTCACTCCGTGCAGCGCGTTGAAGACCGTCGCCATCATGGCCAGCGGACTCAGGTTCGCGTTATTCAACACCTCATAATGAAACTGCTTGCTGGCCGCCCCGCCGTGGATATTCAAAGTGACCGGAATCATCTCCGGCTGCTTGCCAAACTCTCCCAGAATGCCGGTGTGCCGGTCTTGCACGAAGGCGCCGACCGGTTCGGTGGCGTTCACAATCTTGAAGGCATTGAGCGGGGATGGCAGTGTCGCCAGGACTTCAGCTTTGGTCATGGGCAAATCCACCATGCCAAATTGCATCAGGGGATGCCCGCAGGCCAGCAGGTGGTGTGCATCCATGTAGGTGACGGTGCAGGTGGCCGCGATGTCCATGTCGCCGCGCACCAGAATTGCGCTGATGGCAGAGCCTGGTTCCAAAGGCTCGGGCTGCTTGCTTTCGCTGACCGAGCCCACGCCCATTACCGGCACGATTCCGACCTTCGCGAACTGGGGAGCGAAACGCTGCATGGCTTCCTGCGAAAACCCGCTGAACACCAACGGAGCTTCGATCGGCTTCAGATAGTTGGCATAGTCTCTTGAAGCCAGTCCCTCAGTTCCGGGGCCCGAGGTTCGGGTGGGTGTGTGGACTGCAGCCTCGGCGTTCACCGTGCTGCTTCCCGGGCTGCGGTCCAGGGCGTTGATCTCGAACATCTCAGCGATGGGCGTCACGCCGGCGATCGGTTCCTTGGAAAACTCGCCGATGCGGAAGGCCAACGCTCCAGCCAGTTTGCCATTCAGAAAAACGGGACTGCCGCTCATGCCCGCGACCACCCCGGTATATTCCGCCTTCTCACCCGACAAGCGCACCAGGATGATGTCTCCCTTGGGGCCGTTGGCATTCTTCAGAATCCCAAGAACTTTCACTCCCATGGATTCCGGTTTGGTGCCCTGGAAAACGGTATAAGCCACGCCGTCCATACCGGCATGAATCTCGCTCACCGCAATGGTTTCAACCGGTTTGAGAGTCTGGGCCTGGACCATTGAAGAAACTAGGAGGGCGATGACGCTGGAGCAAAGCGCATGTCTCATGAAGTTGAACCTGGAGCAACAGTGCCCCGCGACCAGAAGCTATACTTCGCACCTGTATCCTAATTTTTGCCGGGCGGGAGAGGAGCTAAAAGCGACAGCCAAGGCCGTGCAAAACATCCCAATCGCGAAGCCCAGCGTCTATACTAGCATAACGATTTGCCGAGGAATTCCATGTTTTCCATAGACAGGATTAGAAATTTGAAGTTTCCGAGCCGATCTATTCTCACTATCCCCTTGATGATGCTGGCTTTGCCATTCCTGACCCTGGCGATTCCCGGGCTCCTCGCTCAAGATCAGGCCGCGCCCGCCACCGGCGGGCAAAAGCAGGAGGCGCCGCCGGAAGCGGGCGGGCCGCAAAACGACGTTGGGCCTTACGCCATCCCGAAAAAGAAGGAAGAACCACCCCCGCCACCGCCCCCGGCGAAGCCGAAAAAGGTGGAGGGCATGCCGGACTATTCCATCAAAGTGGACGTCCCGCTGGTGAATGTGGATGTTCTAGTCAGCACCAAAGATGGGCAATTCATCCCCGGCCTGAAGAAGGACAACTTCCGCGTTCTGGAGGATGGCGTCCAGCAGTCGCTGACTGACTTCGACGTCTCGCAAGCGCCCATTACAGCTGTGCTGCTGGTTGAGTTTGCCTCCACCAACTACTACTTCATGGTCGACGCGCTGAACGCCAGCTACGCTTTCGCCAATTCCCTCAAGAAGAATGACTGGGTGGCAGTGATCTCCTACGACATGAAACCGCACATCCTGGCCGACTTCACCCAGGACAAGCAGGCGGTCTATGGAGCGCTGAATCAGTTACGCATACCGGGTTTCGCGGAGACCAACCTGTTTGATTCCCTGTATGACACGCTGGACCGCGTCGATCAGATCCCGGGACGCAAGTACATCATCCTGGTGACCACCGGCGTCGACACTTTCAGCAAGCTCAACCTCGACCAGATCATGACAAAGATCAAGAGCACGCACGACGTCGCCATTTTCCCCATCAGCGTGGGCTTTGCAGTGCGCAATTACTGTGAAACTCATCGATGCGGTTACACCCACGGCATGGGCATTCCGGTTGGCGAAATGGATTACCTGCAAGGCGACAACGAGATGAGAACCTTTGCCCGCCTGACCGGAGGACGCGCTTACTTTCCGCGGTTTCAAGCTGAACTGCCGGAGATCTTTCATGACGTCATCGGCGATATCCGTAACCAGTACAATCTCACCTACCATCCCACTAATCCCAAACTGGACGGCACCTACCGCAAACTAAAAGTGGAAGTAGTTGCTCCCGACGGAGGCCCGCTCAAAGTAAGAGACCAGAAGGGCAAAGACGTGAAGTACACCGTCATGGCGCGTGAGGGGTACACGGCTAAGCACACGGTGGAATAGTTGACCCAGTACCCAGTACCCAGTACCCCAGGTTTTTTGTGGCCCAACATTTCAAAGATCTCGTGGTGTGGCAAAAAGCAATGGATCTGGTGGAGCTCGTCTATAAGCTCACAGACAGTTTTCCTCGCAGAGAACTCTACAGTCTTACGGATCAGATCCGTCGTGCAGCTGTGTCTATACCCAGCAACATTGCCGAGGGGCAGGCGCATTTCAACAAGGGTGAGTTCATGCATTTTCTCCGTCATTCTTCAGGTTCTTTGGCTGAACTCGAAACTCAGCTTCTATTGGCACAGCGACTGGAGTATCTTTCGGCAGAGCAAGCGCAAGAGGTGTTGGGTCGGGTTCACGAGGTCGGACGCATTCTCAGCGGCCTGATCGCATCGCTCAAGCGGCCCGCGGCGTAGCAGTGTCAGGGTACTGGGTACTGGGTACTGGAAACTGGAAACTGGAAACTGGAAACTGGGTACTATTTGGCTAGTGGACGTGCGCGAAGGTGTCGAGCATAAAAAGTAATCCCACTCCCAGGAAGACCACCAGCGCCATTTTCACACCTGGCTCGCGGTTGACCTCCGGCATCAGGTCTGACGCCGCCACATAAATCGTCACCCCCGCGGAAAGCGGCAAGCCGTAACTGACCTGATGGCGAAACAACGCCATGGTGAGGACTCCGGCCAGCGTCGATGCGCCGAGCAGCATGGAAGCCCCCCAGGCGGTGCGCCGGCTTTGCCCGCTGGCCAGCATGACTGACGCGATAGTGAATCCTTCCGGAATCTTGTGCAGAAAAATAGCCAGAAAGATGACCCATCCCAGCCAATTGGAAACAATAAAGCCGGAGGCGATCGCAATGCCGTCAAAAAAAGTATGGATCATCAGTCCCATAAGCACCGAGTATCCCCGGTGACCGTGGACGAACGCATCCTTGTGAGTTTCCTCTCCGAAATGGAAGTGCGGCGTAACTGTATGTTCGAACAAATGGACGATGAGGTATCCGGCCAGAACCAGGAATGCGGCACTCTTGCCGCGAAGTTCCAGGCTGGCTGGAAAAATCTCTACAATCGCCGTCGCCAGCATGAATCCCGCGCCCAGCGCTACGAAGTACTTCAGATACGAACGGTCCCAATGCTTCTGGACGATGATGGCGCCACCGAAAACATTGGCCGCTGCCGCTGTGAGTCCGAGCAGAATGCTGAGGAGAATGGGATGCATGTACGCGGGCGATGATACCAGTTCCCAGTATCAAGTTCCCGGCTCTCAGCTATGCTGCCGGCCTGATGGCGCCGATCAGACCATTCAGTATTTTCCCCAGCTCGGCTGCCTGATCGAGGAGATGTTTTCCATGCTCCGGACTAAAGTACGCGAGATTCTGAGCAATCATCAGCTGGGTTTCGACCTCGACCAGTGATCCTCGGGCTCGTCCCAGGAAATAATGGAATTCGTTGGCGGAGAAACGCGCCTGCCCTTCCGCGATACTTGTCGGGACCCCAACCGCCGCTCTGCGTAACTGGCTGGCAAGCCCATACAATTCGTCTCGCGGAAATGCTTTGCTGGTGCGATACACATCCATAACTAAATCCATGGCCTTCTGCCATACGATCAGGTCCCGGTATGATTGCCCCATAAAAATCCTCCGGAGCAATCATGCCAACATCCACCCGGCAAAGATGTGACGAGTGAACACTGAGAACTAAAAACAGAGAACCGGGAACTGGTTTGTCATCAGTTCCATGTTCTCAGTTCCCAGTTTCAAAACGGGAAGATACGCTACCCGCTGTGCCGGATATGCATCACATCGCCATCTTGCACGATGTAGTCTTTGCCTTCGAGGCGCAGAGTGCCCTTAGCGCGGGCGTTCGCTTCGGAACCGGCTTCGAGAAGCTGGTCCCAGCGGATGGTTTCAGCGCGAATGAAATGTTTCTCCAGATCCGAGTGGATGGCACCAGCGGCTTCCACCGCGCGGGTGCGGACGGGAATGGTCCAGGCCCGGCATTCGTCTTCCCCGGCGGTGAAAAACGAAATGAGTCCCAGCAGCGAGTAGGTGGTGCGAATCAGGCGGACCAGCCCGCTTTCTCTCAGGCCGTAGCTGCCCAGAAACTCGGCTGCATCCGCGTCGCTCATTTCCGCGAGTTCCGCCTCCACTTTTCCGCAGATGGCGGATGCCGATGCATTCGGCCGCGACGCCACCTCGGTCAAGTTGTACTTGGCGATCGCATGGTCGAGATCGTCCCCTAACTCCGTGCTCTCACCGACGTTAAGCACGTAAAGAATCGGCTTCTCACTCAGGAACATGAAGCCGCGCAGACGCTTCTTGTCCTCCGGCGTCATTTCCATTTCGCGGAGTGGCCGCTCGGTTCCCAGGTGCGCGTTGGCTCGTTTCAGAAGATCAAATTCCTTCTCCAGATCGGGAGTGCGCATCTTCTTCAGGTCTTTCTCCAGGCGCTCCAGCCGTTTTTCGATTTGTCCCAGGTCGCTGACCATGAGGTCGAAATCGACGTTCTTGATATCGCGGAGGGGATCGACCAGCCCGACGTGCGGGATAGATGGATCATCGAAGGCGCGGACCACGTGAGCGAGGGCGTCGACATTGCGCAGGTGCCCGACGTACGCGCTTTCCTTCAGCGCTTCCTGGCCAATGGCGCCCACGTCCACGTATTCGACCGATGCGTGGGTCAGCTTTTTCGGGCTGTAGAGCGCCGCCAGGCGGTCGAGACGCTCGTCCGGGACCTTGGCCACACCGATGTGTGCCTCACGCGGGTTGGAATGGGCCTGGTCGGAAAAGTGCGCCTTGGTGAGAATGCGGAACAGAGAAGTCTTGCCCACCTGAGGCAGGCCGATAATGCCAGTTTTCATAGGGACACGAAGATGATAACAGCCAGCTCAGATCAGTTCAGTGATCGCGCAGTCAGATAAGCCACCACCAGGCCGAGCAGGAGCACTCCGCCCTCGATCCGCGTAGACCAATGGTGCAAGCCGTCGAATTGCAGCCGAGCAGGGCTGTCAACCGGCGCTGCGTCGATCTCCCCAATCGAAGCCCGGATCGCGTCCATACGGGGAATGATGCCGAATTGCGAGATCAACGTAAGCAGCAGCATCATACAGATGAGCACATTTCGGGTCGCGAACCAGTGAGCTTCGCCGCTGCTCAGGCGGCTCAACAGCAGCGAACTGGCCAGAAAGACGACAGCGGAGATCACGCCCATCCAGTGCAGAATTCCCAACGAACGCCCCACCACCGACCCCGCCAGATGGCGCGTGGGCAGCACCGAAAACGCTGTCTGTGCGACTACGGGGAAGAATATTACTCCTCCCAGCCAGACGATCAGGGCGAGCAGCATGAGGAAACGAAGAAATGACATGACGAGTGACCATTATGAACGGCGACGGGAATGAAAGCTAGCCACTGAGAACCGAGAACTGAATACTAGCCAAACATATTTGAAATTCTCGAACTAACCAGCTCGCGCAATCGTCTGCGTGGGATAGCCGAAGATGGTCCTAACCCGGCCCGAATCACGGTCGGCATAGATGAAGGCAGTCCCCTCGATGTGATAGTGCCCCTTCCACCCGATAGTTTTTGCCCTCCACCCAGCGCTGTCCCGCTCCGTGCTTCTTCCTGGTTCTGCGGCTCACCCGTGCTCCCCTTTCTGCCTGCGAGTATAGTGCGGGACCATGGAAGAGTTCATCCAGTTATGCGGAAATCTGCTGGCCTTCGTCTATCACTGCTTCGACCGCATCATGATCCACGGCTACCTGAGCGGGCTGTCTCGGCCGGAGCAGGTGGTTTATTTCGTCCGTCAGGTTCTGGGCCTCCCGGGGGTGAGCAAGGAAGTGCTCAGTCAACGCACCCGCGATTACCCAGGATTGGGTGGAGGCCTACGCCCGCAACCACCACCTTCCCATCGAATGGGCGGAAAAAGGAGTACGCAAAGAAGACTACGTGTCACCCCGACTGCGTCGTCTGGTGAAGAAGAATGCTTACGGGGTCTATTTCATCTTCAAGAGCATGGAACAGGGCCGGACCTTCCGCATCAGTGTCCCGAAATATCCCACCCCGGATCCTAACTACCGCATCCTGGCGCACCAACGCAGCCGTTTCACGCATTATTACTTCTATATCCGAGATGAGGTTCTGGGGCCGATCGTGCTGCGGGTGGCCTCCTTCTTTCCCTTTCACGCCACCTACTGGCTCAACGGCCACTCCTTCATCGAGCAGGAACTGAAGCGAAACCACATCGGCTTCGATAAGAGCGACAACGCCTTCCTCGCGGTCGACGATGTGGCTGCACTGCAGGCGGCCGCCGACCGGTTGAGCCCGCAGATCATCCGCAAACAGCTGGATTACTGGACCTTCCTGCTGGGGCCAAAGTTCTCCAAAAAAGAACGCAGCCAGATGAACCTGTCCCGCTTCTACGCCCTGGCCCAGATTGAATACTGTCGCAACTTCATCTTCAAGCGCCACTTCCCCATTCACAAGATCTTCGAGCGCAGCTGTGAGATCGGCTTGTGGCGCCTCACCGCCCATCGGATCAGCGAGATTTTTGGCGTCCGGTTAAACCGGAGACTGCGGGGAAAACTGGCCACGGCCCTCGATCAGATCGAGCATGGCCATCACGTCTTCCGCGCCTACTGGAAGAACGCCTTCCTCAAGCAGTACGAAAAGTTCGCGCGCTTCTTGCGCAATGAGCTTTGCTCCAACAATCTACGCGACTTTGGTCTGAAGAAAGGACTCGATCATCTGGACGCCGTGCGCACCCGATTCCAGATCATCACCGACCGTTTTGCCAGCTTCCAGGCCCAATCCCTCAATGTCCACGTCGACTTCCCATTGCTGCAGCGCCTGGCCCTGCCCCTCACCGTCGGTTCAGTCCGCTATCCCGGAATCAAGATCCACGACACCCGCGTCATCCGTTTACTCGAGGTCTTGCTCCATGGCGGCAATACCGTCGGTGGCTGGACCGCTCGAGCAAATCCACCACGCCGTCCTCACCACCTTCCAGCTTTCGCCCAAGACCTACGGCCTCAACCAGCTCCGCTACGATCTGCGCAAACTGAAGGGGCACGGTCTGCTCGAACGCGATGGCTCCCGCTATGCCTACCGGCTCACCCCCAAAGGGGTTCAGGTGGCGCTCCTGTTTCTGTTCTTCCACAAGCGTCTCTGCGGTCCCCTGGCCAACAGCCGCTTTCACCACACTCCCGACCCAGCTCACGCACCCCACCGCAAACTCGAGGCCGCCTATTACAAAGCCGACCAAGCCATCCAGAACATCGTCGACTTGCTCGCCGCCGCATAACTCAATTACAGCTTCAAGTGTTGAAGTATTCTTGTTTAAGATCTTTGATCCAAAAATCTAACAACTGATTTTGCTCTTCAACCAGCTTGCATGCCGCCAGCCTACACCGGCACGCGTATGGTCTCGACCAGGTCCCGGAGCAACTGCTCGGCCTGTTCGGATTTCTTGAGGGTAGAAGAGTAGCGGCCATTCACCGCGACGCGGTGGGCGAATACTGCCACCACCAGCGGCTTGAAGTCTTCCGGGACGCAGAAGTTGCGGCCATCGAGAAAAGCCATGGCTTGTCCGGCGCGGTAGAGCATCTGGGACCCGCGGGGAGAAACGCCCAGCGAGAATTGGTCGGACTCACGGGTGGCGCGAACAATCGCCAGCACATAGCCAACCAGCGAATCATCCACTCGCACCTGGGTAACCGCCTGCTGCATTTCCAGCACGTCGGCGCCAGTGAGCACCGGCTCCAGGAGTTCCAGTTGGGCGGTTCCTGCTTCGGAGCGCAGAATCTCGCGTTCAGACTCGCCATCGGGATATCCCATGCGCACCCGCATGAGGAAGCGATCCAGTTGCGACTCCGGCAAAGGATAAGTCCCGTGGTGCTCCACCGGGTTTTGGGTGGCGATTACCAGGAATGGATGCGGCAGCGAGTAAGAGTGAGAGTCCACCGTGACTTGGCCTTCGTTCATGGCCTCGAGCAACGCGGATTGGGTCTTGGGAGTGGTCCGGTTGATCTCATCCGCGAGCAGGACGTTGGTGAAAACCGGCCCGCGCTTGAACTCAAACTGCTGCTCGATGGCGGAGTAAATCGAGATGCCCAGGACGTCAGACGGCAGCATGTCGCTAGTGAACTGCACCCGCTGAAAGCTACAGTCGATGGCCCGAGCCAAAGCCTGGCCGAGAGTCGTCTTACCCACTCCAGGGACGCCTTCGATCAGCAAGTGTCCACGGGCCAGGACCGAGACCAGGGCGAGTCGGACAACATCGTCCTTGCCGCGGATCACCTTGCGCAGTGCGTTTTCGAGCTGCGTTGCCCGGTGGGACGCGGCAATGGCGGTTTCAGGCGACATCTGGAAATTCTACTATGCGCTTGCAGCGGTCGAGGTGGGTAGACGGCGTTACCAACGTCACAAATCCGCGTCGGACCTCGGACGTCAGACCCCGGCAATCTCCATTTGCGTCACAAACGACAGGCTCGACTCCCGAGGTCCGACGAGGGCCAAGGTCTGATGCCTGACGTCCGACGGCC
Source organism: Terriglobia bacterium (assembly GCA_963779255.1). GTDB lineage: Bacteria > Acidobacteriota > Terriglobia > Terriglobales > Acidobacteriaceae > JAIQFF01. The sequence continues at coordinate 47,376 of CAVZXU010000043.1, forward strand.
GCTTTACCGCATAAACTCAGCCGGCCTTCCCGTCAGGCGTTCAATGCGCTTGGCGATCGGCGGATGGGTGGAAAACAGGTTGCCAAAATTCATGCCCAGTAACGGCTGAATGATGAACAGGTGCGCAGTTGACGGCGTGCCCATCATGGGGACGCGCCGCGAATATGCGTCCAGCTTGGCCAAGGCGCTGGCTAGAGCGTAGGGATTGCCGGTAAAGTGCGCACCGGTCTCGTCGGCCGCGTACTCGCGCGAGCGTGAAACTGCCATCTGGATCATCATGGCGGCGATAGGAGCCAGGATCAGCATGAGCAATCCGCCCATGGCTCCGCCGCGACGATCATCGCGATCGCCCATGCCGCCGAAGTAGGCGCCATAACGCAACCAGGTGATTGCTCCGGCGATGGTAGCGGCCACCGAACTGATCAGAATGTCGCGGTTGCTTACATGTCCCAATTCGTGGGCCAGCACGCCTTCGAGTTCTTCGTCATTCAGCAGGCCCAGGATGCCGTGGGTGACTGCGACCGAGGCGTGCTTCGGATTACGTCCGGTGGCAAATGCGTTGGGTGAGTCCGTCGGAATGACGTAGATCTTCGGCATAGGCAAGCCGATTTTCTGGGTCATCCGCTCCACTACGTTGTAAACCCGCGGCAACTGCTCTCGCGTGACCGGCTGCGCGCGATAGGTTCTCAGCGCGATCTTGTCAGAAAAGAAATAGGCAACGAAGTTCGTGACCACAGCAATGCCCAGCGCCAGGAGCATCCCGTTCGGTCCGCCCAAAACGCGACCCACCGCCATCAGCAGAAGCGTCAGCGCAGTAAGCAGAAAGGCGGTTTTGAATGTGTTTCCCATAATTTTGATGCTCACTGTATTAGATGGTGCGCGGGGGAAAGGGATGCATCAGGCCAAGTATGGGCGCGAGCGTCCCCCTTGTGCAGGGGCTCACCAGCAGGCGCGTGGAGATAGCCTCCAGTTGAGCAGAGCTCGACAGATTCTCGTGAGCAGGCGGCAACAGCGGAGCTTCACTCCGCCGGACGGGCGAGGGCGCCCGTCCCCACACGTTCGCGGTAGCTCAAGCACGAGCGGGACGCTCGCGCCCACATGAGTTCACCGGGGCAAGGGATCAGCCATGGTCGCCAGCGCGTAGCCCATCACGGCCATGGCGGTCGCGTTCTCCCGCAGTTCCTGGGGGACGATCTTGTCCAGCGTGTCGGCGGCGGTGTGATGGTAGTTGAAGTAGGTGCGGCCGTCCTGCAACAGGCCGAAAGCGGGCACGCCCTGCTTGGCTAAGGGCTCGATGTCGGCCTCGGGGCTGTCGCTGCCGAGCACGATGAGGTTTGCGCCAGTGGGCCGCAGAACGTCCAGCACGGGCTCCAGACGGGCAGCAGCCTCGGCGCTGATCTTGGCGCGGAATCCCATGGGATGAGAGGCCCCCAGGTCGCTTTCAATCGCAGCCACGTGGTTGCCTATCTCGGCGGCATGGGCTTTGGCATAGGCCACATGGCCGCGTCCCAGGTTTTCTTCGTCCATCCAGGCGATCACCCGTAGCGTCCTCCGGGGGCGCAAATGCAGTTGCTGCATCAGTTGCGCGGTTTGCATGGCGACCGCCACACCGGCTGCGTCGTCAAGGGCCCCTGTTCCCAGGTCCCAGGAATCGAGGTGGCCGGAGACGATCACCAACTGCTCGGGATGCTCAGAGCCCTTCAGGTCTCCGACCACGTTACAGGTGCTGACTTCTTCCGCGGTCTGGGAGGTCAAGATAACGTGCATGCGGACCTTACCCTGAGAGGCAAGATGTGCGATCAAGTCAGCATCCTCGCTGGTTACCGCTCCGGCTGGAATGTTGGCGGCGCGGCTGTTTCCGGTGTGCGCCAGGCGATAGTCGGCGCCGCCGACTGACCTGATCAGCGAAGCGGCAGCCCCCAGCGCAGCTGCCTTTTGCGCCCCCAGGGCGCGGTAGGCCACGGCTTCGTCATAAGCCTCGCCGGCATAGCCAGCCGCCGCCTTCTGCTTACCGAAGACGACGTTGAACAGGACGATTTTCCCAGCCACGTTTTGCCGCCCCAGGCGATCCAGATCGGCGAAGTCACTGGCCACGATGACGTCCGCCGTGATTCCCCCTGGCGGCGTGGGATGATTTCCACCTAATGCGGTCAACACAATCTTCTGGGTGGTTCCCGGAACCTGTCCGGGATACTCCACCAGTTCGGCGGATTCGGCCCCACGTATCCAATGCCGGGCCTGCACCGGTTCCAGATGTACGTCCAGCCCGAGCTTTCGCATCTCACCGGCCACGTACTCGATCGCGGCCTGCGCCTGGGGCGATCCCACGGCCCGCGCGCCGATATTTTCGGTGATGTGGGCCACTTGTCGGTAGGCGTAGTCGTCCGTCAGGGCGGCGTCGCGAATCGCTGTGAGTTGCTGAATTAGTGCCGGCGGCAGTGACGCTGTGGCCGCTGCCCGCGGCCGTTCATAGTCGGAATTAACTGGGACATCTTGCGTTTGTCCAAGGAGAATGCCAGGGGTCAAGGCCAGCAGTAGAAGAAGGCTTGTGTTTCGCATGTTAAAGACTACCTCAATCTTGAAACTGGTGCCTGTGTGCCTGGGAGCAGGAACGGGGCCAGAAGCCAAATGCGCAGCAAAAAAATGGCCCCATTTCTGGGGCCACAATTAAAAGAGGCAAAGTGGAAGGTTGAGTCAGGAATGGCGAAGCGGAGAGCCGATCCGGTGGCCGGAAAGGCAACTAGAGAGATGTCGCGAAAAACAGAGAGTGAAGGTCATTTGTCAGCGGCCTCTTTTGGTACGTACCTAAGTGCATTTGCGCAACCAAAGCCGCAAACTCCCGCAGCAATCTGCCGAAGGTTCGGCAAACGACTGCAAAATAGGCACTTAGTAGAGATGGCAACAATCCGGAAGGGAAAATCACAGCCCAGCGTGTTAAGAGTTGGAATGCAGAATCCTGCACATTCGCTGCACAGTCTGACCCTCTGACGGCCGGACGTCAGACTTCAGACCTCAGCCGAGTTGGGTCTGAGGTCCGACGTCCGAACTCCGGTCTTAGGAGTTTCCCGCCACCATTCGCAGCTTGCCGGGCAGGAAGTGATAGGGCGGCCAGGGCCCGCTGATCGCCAGTTCGCAGTTCTTTAACTGCTTGGCGGCGCTGCTGTAGCGGTTCTGATATTTTTCGATGGATTTGGAATCAATCAGGTGGGCAATATCAATCAGCATTCCGTCGGAATCCACTCGTTTACAGCTAATCTCTTCTTCCAACGGATTGAACAACTTGTGTACTTGTACGGAGAGGGCGCGGGCCTTTGTTCGCCGTTCGCGGTCCTGGGAGGCCTTCTCCCGCAGTTTGATCAGGTAATCGCCGCCGACCGTGTCGGGCAGGACTATCTCGGCCATGGCCTCGCGAAGGGAGCCATCTTTGACCCGGAGCTTCAGGTGCATTTCGGCCTTGCCGCGCAGCCGGGCCACGCTCTGGCCGAAGGTGCGGCGGTTGGACCGGACGGCCTGGCGTAGCGCCTCATCCGAATCGAAAATCGTGCCAAAACGGAAAGGAAGCACGGTCCCGCTGCGGAAGCAGACGCTCACGACGCGCGCATGTTCGAGGACGTTTTTCTCCCCAAACTGCACGTTATCGCGCTCGTACTCGCTGACGACTATGTTGAATTCTCCGCTGGGATAGGCCAGGACTGCGGCTCCGTTGACGCCTTGAACCCCTTCCAGCAAGGAAGGACGGCGAGAACGGGTGCCGTTGGCCAGGGTCTGTTGCTCAGTGATGCAATACGCGTACCACGCCATAGGGTCTCTCCGAACCTGTTGCGAGGCGAGCTAGGGTCACCCCACGCATACTATTGGGCCACTTTTTGAACCGTTGGAAGAAAGGGCGTACAGCGACGAGTTAAACGCTTACTGCTGCGTTCAATGTGCATCTTACCTTGGTGCGCTATAAAAATGCAACCATTTCGTTGCAGTGGGCATCTTCGCCCCTCCGCCAGCTGGTGTGGGGCGGACACTCTTGTCCGCCGCTGTTGAAGTTGATTTTCGGTTTCGGTTTCGGCTGTTGTTTGACTGGCAACGCCCGAGGCAATTTTTGAGTTTCGCAAAGTCCAAGTCAAAACCGGCGACAGGAGTGTCCGCCCCACCCTGGGCCTGGGTGGTAACCTTGCAGCATGCCTGCTCCACCGACAGCCGGCCGGTCTTCGGCATCCCTAGTGTTCGCCCTCATCGCTGGGCTATTGCTCGGAGTACTCCTTCTCGGACTGACCGGATTCCTGGTGCTGTCACGGAGTTCGGGCCCGGCGATGCTGAGCCGTTTCTGGTCCGCGGTGACCGGACGCACCCTGAGCATCGATGTAAGCCAGCCCACGGTGGTCAATCGCATCCAGCAGTTAGAGCGGCTGGAGACGGTGGTTTACACTATGGACAAAGTGGTGAGCGGCGCCAAAGAAAATCCCATCTTCCCCGATTTTCTGGCGGGAGACCGCCTGCTGCTCCTGGTGCACGGAGACGTCGTTGCCGGCATTGACTTCTCCACCCTGAAGCCGGGCGATGTCAGGGTGGAGGCCAAGCAAGTCCACTTGCATCTGCCTGCCGCCCAGGTGTTCAGCACCCGGCTGGACAGCGCCAGGACGCGGGTCTATTCCCGGCAGACCGGGCTGCTGGTACCCACCGATCCCAACCTTGAAACCCAGGTGCGTCAGGAGGCGGAACGCCAGCTGCTGGCTGCTGCCCTGGCCGATGGCATCTTGCGGACTGCCCAGCAAAACGCGACTTCGACCATCACCAGCCTGCTGCGGGGTTTGGGATTTGAGAAGATCGACCTCGACTAAGAAGCCCCGCTCTCCGGTTTCCAGAGCGCGGGGCCGGGTACTTTTTGGTTTCAGTTAACCGCTCTGTTCCGCCTCAATTGCCAACTGGTCCCGTATTTCGCGATTCCCAGCGTAGGATTTTGCGATCCGTACCACCTTATCGCGATCCTCGGTGCTGGGGACCGATTCTGATAGCTTCACCGTGCCAGCGGTCAACGTCACATCAACCTTGGTACTATTCAACCCCGGTTCGCTCTTGAGCTTCTGCTCGATTGCGCTTTGCGCCTCGGAAGAAGTCAGCATCCGGGTGTGAGGTTCAGACCCGGAGGTTGTCCGTTCCGGCTGGCGCTCCGAAGCCTCAGCCACTTCGGCCTTGTTGGCGTACTTTCTGACTGCTGCCATGAATTTGTGCGATCCCTCCGGCAGGGCCGCGTCTCCCTTGAGAATCTGAGCAGCGGGAATCATCTTGCCGTAGAGGATCCTGGTGCCATCCTTGTCCTGCGTGATGGATGCTCCGTTCAGGGTGAGACCGGCGAAAATTCCCCGGGCCCACGAATAGGTCAGGATCTCAGCCCGCATCTTCCAGTCGGTATCAGCCTCGGCATGGCGGCCGACCGGTCCGGCGGCGGCTGATGCGTCGGCACCGATCTTGAACTTGCTGGTCAGCATCTTTGCCATGCCCTGGTCATTCATCGCCAGCATCACCAGATCAACCGCTTCGCCACCAATCTGTAGTCCCCAGCTGCCGCCGGTGACGGAGAAAGGAGCGGGGGCGCTCCATCCTGACTTGGTGCGGCACGTCGCCAAGCCTCGTCCGTGGCGGCCGCCAAAAATGAACCCTATTTTCACCATTGACGGAACCACTGCCACGCACTCCGCCGAGCCGAGAATCTCTTCCGGGATCCCCTTGTCGGGGGTTCCCATAATTTCATCCAACACAGCCGCCGAGGCATCCAGGCGTTTCACCTGCTCGGAAGGCTCATCTTCCGCAATCGCGAATGTGGTTAAGAGCCAGCCGATGGTCAACGCCAGTATTAATGATTTCCTGATTTTCATCCGAATCTCATTAGCGTCTATTTGAGCGTTATGATCTGGAACCCCAAAACCACTTGAGAAAGTTTTTGACTCGAGCCACCAAGGCCCGTCGCACACGTTCCCGGTAAGGTTGATGTTTGAGTACGCTTTTATACTATGCAGGAGGCTTTTGATCCGCCATCGGGGTCATCAAGTAGGTCGGCACCCGCTTCACTGTAACTGTAGATGGAAGGGCAGATCGACGGCAGTCTGAAGGCCATCGCAGAGTGGATCGGGACGAACGTTCATGCCTACAGCTTAAATGCTGCCGGGAAGCCATGCGCTCTGAGGACTGAACCGGGCCAGCGGGCGGGACGGGCGGGGACGCCCGTCCTCCATCCAGAACAACCTACTTCTGAAGTGGAATGTCAGAGTTCTTCGGTAACTCGTCCAGGGCCGCCAGCACTTCCTGGCTGTGCTTGTTGGGATCGACGCTGGTGTAAACGCGCTGGATCTTGCCTTGCGGATCGATGATGAAAGTATTGCGCGCGGCGATTTCCACGCCCTTGTAATTCATGGTGGAATCGTATTGCTTGACCACCTTGTGTTCGGTATCAGCCAGGAGCTTGAAGTTCAGGCCTTCCTTGGAACAGAACTCCTTGTGGGAATCGGTGGTGTCCACGCTGACTCCGACCACGACCGCATTGCGTTGCGAGTACTGCGGCTGGTCACGCTGAAAGTTGTGGGCTTCGATGGTGCAACCCGGCGTCCCGTCCTTGGGATAGAAATAGAGCACCACCCATTTTCCGCGGAAATCGGCCAGGCTGACCTGAGTGCCATCCTGTGACGGCAGGGTGAAGTCGGGCGCGGTAGTCCCGACCGCCGGCACGGCAGCAAACGCAGAGAGCAGGCCAGCTCCAAGAACGACTGTCACCAGCAAAACCATCAATGGACGCATAAAGACTCCTTCGAGCAGTTAGGTTATCGCGGGACGGTAGCCTGTGTCCACGCGGGGCTTGTCATTTTCCTGCCAAAACTTTTCAGTGGTTTTTGCCTCTCTGACTGAATAAAGTCAACCTGCCCGGTCCGTCCGGGGAAAGGCGGAAAAGATCATGACACCCGACCAGGACGCTTCCCTGCGCCAGCATCTGCTTGAATTGCTCAAGGGCGGAAGTGCCCACGCCCGGCTCGATGACGCGATCGCGGGAATCCCGGCCAAATTACGGGGAAAGAAGCCGGCAGGATTCCCGCATTCCGCTTGGATGCTGCTGGAGCACATCCGCATCGCGCAATGGGACATCCTCGAATTCAGCCGCAACCGAAAGCATGTCTCGCCCGATTGGCCCCAGGGCTACTGGCCGCGCAGCGAAGCTCCGCCCAGCGCAGTCGCCTGGAATGCCAGCATCAAGAAACTTCGCCAGGACCTGAAGGCCATGCAGGACCTGGTCGCCAATCGAAAGACTGATCTTTTTTCGCGCATTCCGTGGGGAGATGGTCAGACCATCCTGCGCGAAGCCCTGCTGCTGGCCGATCACAACGCATACCACGTGGCCCAGCTGGTGGACGTCCGGCGCCTGCTGGGAGCCTGGTCCGGAAAGTAGATTTTCGTCGGCTGGGATCAGGCGCAGTCTCGATCAGTTCTCAATTCCATGTCTCGCGGCCGTTTCCGAAACACCGTCCTGACTCCGTTGCGCCAGCGCTCGTCAATACCCACAACCGTCCATTCAATCTCGGGCGAGATGTAGTGCAGCAGAGTGTCCGTAGCGGGATGCACATGCAACGCGGGCGCCACCAGAAACAACGAGGGCCGTTCGCCCGACAATTCCCGCTCGGGAAAATAGCCGAAGCGCTGAAACTCTCCCCGGGCATGGTGCCAGGCTACTCGCGACCAGTAGTCCAGACCTTGCCGGGGAAGGTGGATGTCTTCGTCGGCCTTCAGTTCGACCACCGCCAGTCTTCCGGCGCGCGTGGTGGTCAGCACATCAATCATGGCGCGGTCCGAAGCAGAGAATGCCGGCACCTGGGAATACAGAAAGGCGGCATCGAGGCGTTCGTCCACCTCGGACACATCCTGCACGACCAGAGATTCCAGCCAGCGTTCGGGATGCAATCGCCACAGCGCATGATCTCGCGGACCCTCAGCATGACGGACCTCTCCCACGCTGTGAACCAGGCTGCGGAAGGCATCTGCGTTCGGTTCCCCGAGCACTCTTTCATCCGCCCCCACGCCAAATACAATCTCCGCCGTACGGCGCAGCGTTCCGGGATGGTGGGCCAGGCGTGCCTTGGCGAATTCCAGTCCATGGCAGCGGAAGGTGATCTCGGCTGCCGAGACCACCGCCATTTCGGCCTCGGGCATCAACTCCTGCACCCGGTCGATGGCCTCGGCAAACCGTTCTCTGGCCTGGGCCTGGTCCGTCCAGTGCACCAGCCGGGTCCTCACGTTGCCGCGGTCCGAAACCTCGATTTCCTTGAGGGCATCTTCTCGATTTTCCAGTTCGTATAACTGCCACTTGGCGGCGCCCGGCTGTAGATGTGCCATGCGCTCGCGGGTCAACTCGGAGGTCGCCGCCGGTAAGAACAGCTTCAGACCTTCCACCATTACTTTCCCCGCTTGCGCCAGGCGGCAGGCATCGAGCCACAGGATTCCGAAGGTCAGAGCGGCATCGATCGAAGACTGGGTCTCCTGCGGATTCACGCCCAGCACCGCGAAACCGGACTGTCCGCGGCGCAGCAGCCCGCGGGCATAAATGGGACCGAACGATCGCTCCAGATCGGGAGAAGTAGTCAGGGCAGAGGCGACATAAGCGGGAAAGCGGCGCTCCAGCGTGCGCTGCAAGCTGCGCTGGTAGGCCAGCCGCGCGGCACGTTTCGCGGTCGGAGTCCGACGGACGCGCTGCCGGCAAATTTCCAGTTTGCCCGGACGCGTCTGCCCCAGTCGCTGCACCGCCAGCCGCAGCACTTCATGTTTGATCTCCACATCAAGAACTCGCCGGACCATATTTCTTTCGTCCGACCAAAGATGAGGCAGACATTTGTTGCGCTCACCGGCGATGGAATACTTGGCCTGCGCCAGGTCAAACACGGCAGCTCCGTCATCGAGCACGATGGCATCTCGCGCTCCCGCGAGAAAATCCTCAATTGTGCGAGCCAGGTCCTCGGGGGTCATGATTAGGATGCTTTCACCTTCCCGAATCCGTGTCTGTGACGTATGACCATCCCGATAGTCCACGTGATCCGAAGGGCTCACACAAACCACCTCGGCCCGCATCAACCCGTGGGATAATGGAGACACTCCGGGAGTCGTTTCCCCGTCCAAGGACATCTAATTAACGTGGATAAAAATCGCTTCTTTTTCCAGCACTACGGCCTCACCGAACATGATCTTGAGCGCTATCTCGCGGCCGCCCTCTCGGCCGGCGGAGAATACGCCGACCTTTACTTCGAATACCTGTCGTCCACATCGCTGATGGTGGACGAGTCCATGGTGAAGTCCGCGTCCCAGGGAATCTCCGCTGGATGCGGCGTCCGCGTAGTGGTGGGCGAGCGTACCGGCTACGCCTACACGGACGATCTATCCTCAGAGCGCATTTTACACGCGGCACGCACTGCGGCGCTGATTGCCAGCGGACCCTCCAAGACTCCGGTAGTGGGCTTCCAGGAGAAGGCCGCGCGCAGTCTCTACCCAGTCACGCTGCCTTCGGTGGATGCTGAAATAACGGCCAAGGTGGAGTTGGTCATGCGCGGCGATGCCTCGGCCCGCGCCTACGATCCCCGCATAAAGGAAGTTCGTGCCAGCTACTCCGACGAGTTGCGCAACATCCTGGTGGTGGGTTCTGACGGTACATTTGCTGAAGATTCCCAGCCCCTGGCCCGCATGAACGTGTCCTGCATCGCCAAGACCGAGGGCAGTTCCGCACGGGGAAGCTCCGGCGGCGGTGGACGCGTCGCTCTCGACTTCTTCTTCGGCGAAAAAACTCCCGAATATTTCGCGAAAGAAGCAGCCCGCCAGGCCATTCTGCAACTGGACGCTCGTGAAGCTCCAGCCGGCGAGATGGAAGTAGTACTCGGTCCGGGCTGGCCCGGCGTGCTGTTGCACGAGGCGGTAGGTCACGGCCTCGAGGCTGACTTCAATCGCAAGCAGACCTCGGCCTTTGCCGGGCTTATCGGCAAGCGCGTAGCCAGCGAAAAATGCACGGTTGTCGATAATGGCACCATGCCCTGGCGGCGCGGCTCGCTTAACGTGGACGACGAAGGTCAACCCACACAGAACACCGTCCTGATCGAGAACGGAATTCTGAAGGGATACCTGAGCGACAAACTATCCTCCCGGCTGATGGGCATGGCCGATACGGGCAACGGCCGGCGCGAAAGTTACGAACACATTCCCATGCCCCGCATGACGAATACATACATGCTGGCCGGGCAGGACGATCCGGAAGACATTATTCGCTCGGTCAAGCATGGCGTTTACGCGGTAAACTTCGGCGGCGGGCAGGTGGACATCACCAGTGGTAAATTTGTCTTCTCGGCTTCAGAGGCCTATCTCATCGAGGACGGCCACGTCACCGCGCCCATCAAGGGGGCGACGCTGATCGGGAACGGTCCCGACGTACTCACTCGCGTGTCTATGGTAGGCAACGATCTGAAACTCGACGAGGGCGTCGGCACCTGCGGCAAAGACGGCCAGGCCGTACCCGTCGGCGTCGGCATACCCACGTTGAAAGTTGATCGCCTGACCGTGGGCGGAACCGCCAAGAAAGATCCCGGTGGATTCATGCAGTAGAACATTGCACAATTTAGATTGCAGAATGAAAACCATCGAACTGCACATTTAGATCTGAAATCTGCAATCACAAATCTAAAATCATCTTTATGCCTCAAACTCAACTGGAAACTAGGAACCAGGAACTGAAAACTGATCTTCGCGATCTCGCGCAAGACATCGTCCGCCGAGCCATGGCCGGAGGCGCGACGGCCGCGGAATGCGTCGTCCGCGAGGGCGATGAATTCTCCACGCTCGTCCGTCTGGGGCAGGTCGAAACCCTTAAGGAAGCCGGCTCCCGCTCCATTGGCGTGCGGGTATTTCATGGCCAGCGTTCCGCCAGCACTTATTCCAGCGACTTCTCCCGCGACGCGCTCGACCGCATGTTGAAGTCCGCGCTGGAGCTGGCCAAAATTACCTCCGAAGACCCTTTCAGCGGTATTCCTGAACCTTCGCAACTCGGCTCTCTGTCAGGCGACCTCGATCTCTATTTCGCTGACGTGTACTCTCTGCCCGGCGAAGAGCGTATCAACTATGCCCGCCGCGCCGAGAAGGCCGCGCTTGACTACGATCCTCGCATCAAGAATTCGGAGGGTGGCTCGTTCGACGCTGCTACCGGTCACAAAGTTCTGGCCAACTCTCACGGATTCGTAGGCGAGTATCGCCGGTCTTATTGTTCGGTCGCGGCCGTGCCCATCGCGCAGTCCGAAAATGGCGCCATGCAGCGTGATTACTGGTTCTCGGTGGCCCGCAATCTGGGCCGGCTGGACGCTCCTGAAGAAGTAGGAAAGATCGCGGCCCAACGTACTTTGAGGCGCCTGGGCGGGCGCAAAGTAAAGACGGCGCAGGTCCCCATCGTGCTCGACCCCATGGTGGCCACTTCTGTCCTGGGCCACATTTTTGAAGGCATCAACGGAGATTCGGTCTATCGCGGTGCGTCGTTCCTGGCGGGCAAGCTGGGCGAAAAGGTGGCGGGCGACCACGTCACTGTGATCGACGACGGCACCATGGTTGGAGGTTTCGGCACCTCGCCTTTCGATGGCGAAGGCATCCCGACCCGGCGCACGGTCGTCATCGAAAAGGGCGTGCTCAAGTCATATTTACTCAACACCTACACCGCAAAAAAACTCGGCCTCCAGACCACCGGCAACGCCTCTCGTGGACTTGCCGGCACTCCGGGTATCGGCCCGGGAAATTATTTCCTGCAACCGGGTACGAAGAGCCCGAAAGAAATTATTGCTGACATTCCCGAGGGCCTGTACGTCACTGAATTTCTCGGCCACGGCGCCAACCTGGTGACTGGCGACTATTCCCGTGGCGCCTCCGGCCTATGGATCTCAAAGGGAGAGCTGACCTATCCCGTCGAGGAAATCACAGTGGCGGGGAATCTGAAAGAGATGTTCTTTAACATTTCCGAGATCGCGAGTGACCTGGAATTTCGCGGCGCCATGGCGTGCCCAACCATCCGCATCGACGGCCTGATCGTCGGCGGCGAGTAAGGCGATCTCAGATTGATGATTTCAGATTGTAGATTATCGAGCCTCTGGCATCGGCAGCCTTAAAATCTGAAATCATGAATCTAAAATTTCCAATCCCAAATTCCCGTACAATCTCCCCATGGGAGGCCTGCTCCAGCCCGCTCCGGCAAAGGACGATCGCGACTCCAATTGGCGTCCGATCATGCTGGGTGTGGTGCTGGTGGTCATAGTAGTAGTGATCGCTTCCCTCCTGCTGCGCACCGATTCCAAAATCGCGAATGAGCCCCCGGCCTACGCCGCCAACTTAAAGTTCTCCGACATGAAGATGAGCGCGGCAGAAAACTTTGTGGGGGCCACTGTCACTTATCTTGACGGCACGGTTACCAATAGCGGAGACAAGATCGTCAGTCATGCCGTGGTGAGTGTCAGCTTCAAAGACTCGCTCGGCCAGATCGCGCAGGTCGAGGACGTCCCCCTGCGCATTCTCCAGACCAGCGGCCCCTATCCCGAGGCGGTGGATCTCCGCGCCGCCCCCCTGACTCCGGCCCAGAGCAAACCCTTTCGCCTCATCTTCGAGCACGTTACCGCCGACTGGAACCATGAGTATCCGGAGTTGAGAGTGACGGAGGTGGCGGCGAAGTAATTTTCGGATTGTCGAATTGAAAAGGCATTTCCCGGTCTCTCAATCCGACAATTCGAAAATCCATAAATTCGACAATTTCTTCTAGAATGTTCGTATGCCGGAAGTCAAAGTCAGGCTTACTGAGACGGTGAAGGCTGGGGGCTGCGCCTCCAAGCTAAGCCCCGCTCTTCTCGACCAGGTGCTGGGCAAACTGCCGCGCCAGCACGATGCCAACGTTCTGGTGGGTTTCGATCATGCCGATGACGCCGGTGTGTACAGGATCACCCCTGACCTGGCGTTGGTGCAGACCGTCGATTTCTTCACGCCCATGGTGGACGATCCCTACACTTTTGGCCAGATTGCCGCCACCAATGCATTGAGCGACGTTTATGCCATGGGCGGTCGCCCCATCACCGCGCTGGCTCACGTGTGCTTCCCGGCCAAGGGCGATCTCGAAGTGTTGGAGCAAATTCTGGCCGGCGGACTTTCGAAGATGATGGAAGCGAGCTGCACGGTCGTGGGCGGCCACAGCATCCGCGACGAGGAAACCAAGTTCGGATATTCCGTCACCGGTCTTATCGATCCCGAGCGGGTATTCACCAATGGCGGCGCTCGGCCCGGCGATCGATTGCTGTTTACCAAGGCACTGGGTACAGGCGTGATCTCCACCGCAATCAAGAAGGGCAGGGCCAGGCAGTCCTGGATAGACGCCGCCACGCGCTCGATGACCACGCTGAACAAAACTGCCAGCGAAGTCATCACCGCGTTCTGCACCACCCCGAACCATGTGGGGACGGGTCTCAGACCCGTCCAGGCCGAGCGGAGCTCGGCAGCTTTCAGTCAACGACCAGCGACCAACGACCAACGACCTATCCACTCTCTGACCGACGTCACCGGCTTCGGTCTCATCGGCCACGCCCGCGAGATGGCCCTCGCCTCCAATGTCTCGCTGCGTTTCCACATCCACCAGATTCCGCTGCTCGAGGGCGCTCTGGATTGCATTCGGGCCGGCGACATCCCCGGAGGCCTGAAAAACAACCGCGATTTCGCCGAATGCGTGGTGGGTTACGACGAAGGAATCCCCGCGGAATTCATGACGGTCCTGTTTGATCCGCAAACTGCCGGAGGACTCTTGATCGCGGTCGCCCCGGAGCATTCTCCCAACCTGATCGGGGACCTCAAAGCCGCGGGCGTGCCGGCAGTCGAAATCGGCGAAGTAACGGAGCGAACAAAGCCGTTGATCGCGATCACGTCCTGAATTCTCTTGCACTTCTTGGGAAGGGCACGACTTCAGTCGTGCCGCAAAAGCACCAGGCGGATCGGGTTCAGCCGCTGAGGTTAGCTCGTCCAGCTTAGGTACGACACAGCGAACCGCAGCGGCTTGAAGCCGCGATCTGGATCCAGGAGAGCGGCAAGAGTGAACTCGTGCCCTTCCCATGGTCCAAGAGTCCAAGACTAGAAGGGGTGCTGTCTCCACGTGGGCCAGGCGGAAGTGTAAGTCCGAGAATCGCGGCTACGGGATCCGCATCTATCCTAGTGAAGCGGTATTCTAAATTTCCCTCGGAGTCCCCCTCATGAAAACACGCAAACTTGGACGCGCCGGCCTTACCGTTTCCGCCATAGGCCTGGGCTGTATGGGCATGTCGGAGTTTTACAGCGGACGCGATGATGCCGAATCTTTATCTACGATTGACCGCGCCCTCGAACTCGGAATCAACTTTCTCGATACCTCAGACGTGTACGGCCCTTACAAGAACGAAGAACTGGTAGGACGAGCCATCAAGGGCAAGCGCGACAAAGTCGTCCTCGCAACCAAGTTCGGAATCGTGCGTGATCCGAGTAACCCCAGCGCGCGCGGCGTCAACGGCAGGCCGGAGTACGTTCGCCAGTCCTGCGACGGCAGCCTGCGGCGGCTGGGCGTGGATACCATCGATCTCTACTACCAGCATCGCGTCGATCCCAACACTCCGATTGAAGACACGGTGCGGGCGATGGCTGAACTGGTGAAAGAAGGCAAGGTGCGCTATTTAGGTCTTTCCGAAGCCAGTGCGGCCACCTTGCGGCGCGCCGTGAAAGTCAGCCCCATCGCGGCGTTGCAGACTGAATATTCCCTATGGACCCGCGATCCTGAAGACGAAATTCTCGCAACCTGCCGCGAACTGGGTATCGGCTTCGTCGCTTATAGCCCGTTAGGGCGAGGATTTCTTACTGGTCAGTTCAAGCGCCTCGAAGATCTGGCCCCTGATGACTATCGCCGGTCGTCGCCGCGCTTTCAGGGCGAGAACTTCCAGAGGAATCTGGACCTGGTGCGGCAGGTGGAAGAGATGGCGAAGGCGAAAGGCTGCACCCCGTCGCAACTGGCGTTGGCCTGGGCGCTGGCGCAGGGCGAAGACATCGTGCCCATTCCCGGCACCAAGCGCCGCAAGTACCTCGAAGAGAATGTAGCAGCCCTGGACGTGCACTTGACGCCGGAAGACCTGCGCCGCCTGGCCGAGGCGTTTCCCCACGGTGCGGCATCCGGACAACGCTACACGGAGCAGATGATGAAGGCTGTGAACCGGTAGGAAAATGGGCATTGCAACCACGGATGAGCGTAATCGCGATTTAACGTCAAGTAAGGATGGGAAACCGAAAGGGAACATTCCCGGAAGGCCATTCGAGCTATCTGCAGTCGGGCCCGAGAAAGTGCACTCCGCAATAACTGTTGTCTATTGGCTCGGCGGTCTTGGAGGGAGCGGCGCGTCCATGGTTTTTGGGGGGGCTGGAAATGGCGGCAGACCGCTGCCAGGTTCTGGCCTGTCAAACTGTGCGCTCTCCTTAGTTTCTGGGATATAAGGTAAATGGAAACCCAAAATCGTCATGCGTCGTAGGAGTTCCTTCCCATAGGGAGTACCGTCAACCTCCTCGCGTGCAGCCTCAACGCCGATCAGACTGTCGCGAGGGCCAAGATACAGCAGCGCGTCGGCGGCATCTTTCAGTTTCAGAGGAGGTTGGATTTCTCCAGTCCCTCCCGTGATGACGGGCATCGCCGACAACTCGCCAACCCAGTTCCCGTTCAACAGTGCAATCGAAGGCGCAGGCCAGGAATCGAATCGATGATCCAGGTCGTCATAGCCTTTCACTGCATTCGTGCCAGCCAAGATCAGGAAAGTCTTCGCCCCGGCCCGCCGCAATTCAGGTTCAATGTAACCTGGGTTGCTCCAGCTGTTGTGCCGCTTGCGGTGGTTTTGCCGCACCCCTTGGGGTCTATTGGGGTCTCCTTGCCCACGCAGAAAATGGGTTGCCCCTGCGATCAGGAAGGCGCGGTGGTGTTTGGCGAGTACTTCGTCCTTTACGACTTGCGCATACCACTGGTCGCGATGTCCCAAGAACAGACCGATGTCGTCCTTGGTTTTTACCTTGTCCCAATCAATGTAGGGGTCTCCACAAAGAACACGCATCTGATGCTTGCCATGGCGGCGCATGTTCGTTTCGCGCACCGTTTTATACAAGTCTCCGTAAATCGGTGGCGGGGGCCCCAGACCTAGTGTGTTACGCCAGGCCCGCTGCACCTCCTCGATCGGAACTGCTTCGCCTGCAATATATCGGTCCACGGACTTCTGATACAGCGAATTTCCGAGTTCCATCACGACGTCGTCAACCCGATCGGCGAACTCAGGGTTAGCGACCAGCGACTGAAGCCATTCGTATTCCTGTTTATTATTATGGATCTCACCCAACATAACGATATCGTGTGTCTCGAATGCCTGCAGGACGACTACCGACGCTTTCCTAGGGCTCGGATCCGCTTGGGCAGGACATAGTGAAGCCAACGCAAACAAAAGTGCTGACAACGTCTGTATAGGATGTACTTTCATCTGCAATCACCAAGAACGGTGCGCCTTTTGAGTCTGCAACTAAAGACACCAGCCGCGTAGCGCGGGTTCCCGGCGGTCCGATGTTCGTTGTAGGTCCCGCATGAGGCTCACTTGGCTGCCCAAGTTACCGTTGCCCCCTCCAAAGAACGGTGCTCTGACGAGCGTAGCTGTTGTTATCAGGCGTTTACAGTGCGCCGTGAAAAGGCGCTGGTCCACAGCGGGAGGAAAGACCCGCCCGGGAACTGGATCGCTCCACCCGGTAGCAATCGGAGCGGCGGTGGAGGCAACAAAGCCGCCGGAGCCTCCGGTGTAGAGGGTCGCATAAGGCGACTTGGCGAGTCTGCAGGTTGTAACGCGAGTGAACGCTGAGCAGGCCTCGAAACTGATAATGCAGGAGCCGACCCAACTGTAATCTGGGGAAGGCCGACGTCGATGGAGCAGTACTGAGCGAATCAGTTCCATCGAACCTGCCGGGGTAGTGGCGACGGCATGCAGACATAGTGGATCAGGCGCAACACGGGAAGCCCCAGCGGTGATCGTAAGTGGATCAACCGGCAACTCGCGAGAGCCAGGCCGGGCCGTTTGGGGTGGCGGAGAGGTTCGTACTACCGACGAAGCCGGGTAACTCCGGCGGAGGGAAGGGACCTCAGTTAAAGACGGACGCAAGAAGCAACGAAGGACATGGGGATTGACGATGAGTCTAGCCACCCCGAGTTGTGTTCAGAAGTTGCAGACGGCGTCACACGTAACATCGTGAGTCTTTTCCGAGAGCCGGATGCGGTAACTCCGCCTGTCCGGTTCGATAAGCGGGGGTGTGGAAACGTGGCAGGGTGGGGCTATTGAGGCACCGGCAAACGAAAGGGCCGGTCTCGGCTAGGCTTCACCTAAACCGTCGCGCCACCCCTCGACTTCACCTCACAACAGCGTCGAGTTGAGAATCACGGCTCGTAACCCCAAGAACGGGTCCAGAACTCGGCCACAAGGTAAAGCCGGACGGAGCCACGGCAAATTCACAAAAGGGAGTGTGACCTGCTCTCCGCCCGGGACTGCTATACAGCTGCGCATAATTAAAGGACATAACTTCTTAACCATGCCATACTCGCTCCAGGGGGACGGCATGCTTCCACGAATCCTGCGATTGAATCCGCGCACCTATCAACGGTTGGTTCGGCTGAGCAAGGAAGCCGAACGGGATGGAGCTTACCGGGTTGCCAAGCGGCTGCAAGCCGTGGTGTTGAACTCCCAAGGACGCACCAGCGGGGAGTTGGCCGAAGTTCTGCAAGCCCCGCGTTCCAAAGTTTCCGAATGGCTGGCTCGCTATCAAGCCCATGGCGTGGAAGGCTTGCTCGAGGGGCAGCGCTCAGGAAGACCGGCCCAGTTGACGACGCGGCAACGGCAACAGCTGGGCGATATCCTCGACAGTGGTCCGGTCGCCTATGGCTTGGATACCGGAGTATGGACCTCGCCCATGATTGCTTGGGTTCTGCAGGAAGAGTTTGGAGTGCAATATCATCCCGGCCATGTGCGCAAGCTGCTGCATGAGATTGGTTTCTCCGTGCAACGTCCCAAGCGCGTCTTGGCCCGAGCCGATCGCGCGCAGCAGAACCGCTGGCACCGCCGGACCTATCCCAATCTCAAAAAAAAGCCCAAAGCCGCGACTGGGCGCTGATTTTCAGTGACGAAGCCAGCTTCCGCCAGGATTCCACCTTGCATGCCACCTGGAGTCGAGTCGGTCGGCCGCCGGAAATACCCGTTACCGGCCAGCGCAAGAGCATCAAGATCTTGGGAGCGATTGAATTATTCCAGACGCGGTTTCACTATCGCCAGGACACGGTCTTCAATGCTTCCACCTACCTGACTTTCCTGGAGCAATTGGCGCGCCGCTATCGCCGGCAAGGAGCCATTCTGATTCAAGACAATGCTTCCTACCATAAGGATGGAGACGTCTGGGGATGGTTTGGCCAGAATCGGCACTGGCTGGAGGTCCACCAACTCCCACCTTACTCGCCGGAGCTGAACCCCACGGAACGACTGTGGCAATACACGCGGCGCACCGGAACCCACAATCGGTACTTCTCTGAGCCGGCCGAGTTGGTTGGCAACCTTACCCGCGTCTTTGGTGACATGCAGCGCTACCCCGAGCTGATCCGTCCTTACCTACGTTCTTTTTGTTAATTACTATGTCCCTTTATTTATGCTCGCATATATAGCTTCAGACTTGAGTGGTCAGCGCTGGACGTGATTGGGGTTGCAGATGGGTCAGTTGACGGTCAGGACGCGCACGCTACTGGTGCCACCGCTGGAGCAGCCGAGGTTGCCAGTATTGCCAGCGGGTGTCTGCACCGCGACCTTGAAGTTTCCGGGAGCGGAGATCATCGAGGAGCCAATGGTGACCGTTAGCTGTGAACTGCTCTTCACGGCGGTGGCGAGCGTGGTGCCGTTGAGGACCACCACGGAAGAGGAAACGAACTGGCTGCCGGTCGCGGTGAGTACGAAACTGGGCGGCAGCTGTGAAAAGACCATGGTTGTTGGAGAGATCGAGTTGAGCATCGGTACGGGGCGGGCGCTCCCGCAGAGAGGATTCAGGGCATTGCACCCGGGCAGGAGCAAGACCACGACCAGCAGGGAGCTGAGGCAACCGACCCGACACGAAGAGGGCACGACTTCATGATACTGATTCTGGGTTGAACTTGATACCCGCCACGATCTCTGATCGCTCGGGAGACAGATTGTTGTTGTAACAGGCAATTACAGTGCGCCGGGATAAACCGGCATGAAGCAGAGGATGAAAGAGTCTTACGGGAAAGGAGTAGCGATCCGCTCGGCCTCGAGTCTTGCGCGGGGTATCGCGAGGTACTCAGCGAAGCGTAGACAGAGGATAGGCGGGGTGGGTATTCAGCTCCGTAAACTGTCAATCCGGACGCCGACGCCCTTGTAATGTGCGGAAGGCAACATGAGCAGGCGCGATAGCGCGAGCACCTGCTCAGTATCCCGCGGATCGCTTCGCCGCCACTCATCCGCGATAAGAACCGGATGCGCTAACGAGCGCCCGTCCGGGTCCGCGCGGGGGTTGTGTCAGGAAGACGCGAAAGCGTCATGCTGTACGAAAGATGAAGGTAGGTCCTTTCGGAGCCGCCTTGTAGGAGGAGGCTTCAAACTGCCCTAAGCTGCTTCGGTCTCAAAGGCCGCGGTGGTGAACGTTAGGGTTAAAAGGCGTGACAATTCGATCACGTCATGTGGGGATAAGAGAGATGAGTGCAAACGATCCGCTGAAGAAGCGTCGAAAGGACTTAGGTGACACCAAAACCAGGGTTTCCCCCGTGTCCTGGGAGCAGCATGGCAGGGACCTACTTACTGGCCATGCGGGGTCCGGCGTACAGGCGGCATGACTCTTATCCGGGCTTTCGTACGGAACTTGAGAACCGGGTTGGTGATGGCAAGGGAAAAGGCACAAGTGGAGGACCCACGAGGCTGAAAGTACCGATGCACCGATCAGGGGCGCACTGCTTCGTAAGAGCGATGAAACGGGGTAATGCCCGTGGAGCAAAGGGAGCAGGTCACCCACGTCAGGTGGAGTCAACGGGTAACCGGAGGAACTCCTTGTCTTGATGGAAGGCGGCAGCCTTCTTTGGGTGGCACGAGCCGGATGAATCGAGAGATTCACGTCCGGATCTGTGGGGGGCTCGGGGTGAAATTCCCCGGGCCTACCCGGCGTACCGCGTAAGCGGTATCCCTACCGCGATCCAACTACCCAATGCCGGTGCGGCATGAGCAACACCTTGTGCTATCCCCGATCAGCGAGATCATCGGAACGCCGACATTCCCAACAAGAAAAAGGGCGGCTCTAGGCCGCCCCTTGCTGAAGTCCGAGGTCCGACGTCCGCCGACCGCTCTACGCTGGTGCCGGCCGTTCGCCGCCCTTGGCGCGGCCGGGCTGAAGGTCGGGCTTGATTACCTGTTGTACTCCGTCGTCGGGTTTGACCGGAGGCACGATCTTGGGCAGCTCCTGACCCTCGATGATCATCTTGATCTGGGCTGCGTCCAGCACTTCGCGCTCGATCAGCGCCAGAGCAATCCTGACCAGCACATCGCGGTTGGCATGGAGCAGGTCTTTGGCCGAGTCATAACCGCGCTTGACCAGCTTCTGCACTTCCGCATCGATCTTGACCGCCGTGGCCTCGCTGTAATCGCGATGCTGGGCAATCTCGCGGCCCAGGAAGATCTGCTCTTCCTTTTTGCCGAAGGTGAGCGGTCCCAGATCGCTCATGCCCCACTCGCATACCATTTTGCGCGCCAGTTCGGTGGCGCGTTCAATGTCGTTGCCGGCGCCGGTGCTCATCGAATCCAGGAACATCTCCTCCGCCAGACGGCCGCCCATCAGGATGGCAATCGAGGTTTCGAGATAGTTCTTGTAGTAGTTGTGCCGGTCGTCGATGGGCAATTGCATGGTGACCCCAAGAGCCATTCCACGAGGAATGATGGTCACTTTGTGCAACGGATCAGAATGAGGCAGCATGGCCGCCACTAGCGCATGGCCGGCTTCGTGATAGGCCGTGTTCTTCTTCTCCTCGTCCGAGAGCAGCATGGACTTGCGCTCCACGCCCATAAGGACTTTGTCCTTGGCCAGTTCGAAGTCGTACATGAGCACAGCTTTGCGATTCTGCCGCGCCGCCGCCAGGGCCGCTTCGTTCACCATGTTGGCCAGGTCTGCGCCGGAGAAGCCCGGTGTGCCGCGGCCCAACACGAAAAGATCCACATCGTCAGCCAGAGGAATCTTGCGGGTGTGCACGCGCAGGATCTCTTCGCGTCCGCGCACATCGGGGCGGCTCACCACTACCCGCCGGTCAAAACGTCCAGGACGCAGCAGCGCCGGATCGAGCACGTCCGGCCGGTTGGTGGCGGCCATCAGAATCACGCCTTCGTTGGACTCGAAACCGTCCATTTCCACCAGCAGTTGGTTCAGGGTCTGCTCGCGCTCGTCGTGACCGCCGCCCAGGCCGGCGCCGCGATGGCGTCCGACGGCGTCGATCTCGTCGATGAAGATGATGCAGGGAGCGTTCTTCTTGCCCTGTTCGAACAGGTCACGAACCCGGCTTGCGCCCACGCCTACGAACATCTCAACGAAGTCGGAGCCGGAGATGGAGAAGAACGGAACGTTGGCCTCGCCGGCTACGGCCCGGGCCAGCAGGGTTTTGCCCGTTCCCGGAGGTCCAACCAGCAGCACGCCTTTGGGAATGCGTCCGCCCAGCTTTTGGAACTTTTGCGCTTCGCGCAGGAATTCGATGATTTCCTTTAGCTCTTCTTTGGCTTCATCTACGCCGGCCACATCCTTAAAGGTGACCTTTTTCTGCTGCATGGAGAGCAGCCGGGCACGGCTCTTGCCGAAGGACAACGCCTTGTTGCCGCCCGTCTGCATCTGCCGAATCATGAAAAACCACAGAGCCGCGAGCAGAATCAGCGGGGCCCAGGTTCCCAGCAACTGAAGCGGCCAGCTACCACTGGTAATGTCGCGGATATTCATGCTGACGCCCTTGTCGCGCAGCGTCTTGATCATGTCGGGATAGTTGGAGGGAGCGGTGGTATGGAAGGCAGAATTATCGCTGCGGTAGGTGCCGCGGACTTCCTGACCATTGATGGTGACCTCTTTCACGTTACCCTGGTCCACATCCGTCAGGAATTGCGAGAAGCTGACCGGCTTGTCTTTCTGTCCCGCGTTTCCGGCCTTCATCACCTGCCAAAGCAGGAAGGCCGAGAGCACAATCACCAACCAGAACACCACTGTCTTGACTGTAGAATTCACCGAAGACTCCTGATAAACAACCGCACGCCAATGCGAACAACTGGTGGCACCTAATTAGATGCCCAGCCGCAGGTTTTGGATTGGACAAGTTGCCAAACCTGTATTCTAACCGTTCCGAGGCAAAAAAGGTCGCCGTTCTGCCCATGACTTAAGTCATGGGTTCACTTCAGCTTGCGGAGCCCACATACGGCAGGTTCCGGTTGGTCTGCTCGGGGGAGCCTAAACCGTAACCCACGAGGAAGGCCTCATCCACCAAAAACCCGAAATAATCGGGCTGTAACTGGACCCTGCGGGCCGACTGCCGGTCCAGCAGCGTGGCCAACTTTACCGACGCTGCGCCCCGAGCCTTCAGATCGCTCATCAGAAATTCGGTGGTAATCCCGGAATGCACCAGGCCTTCCACAACCAACACGTTCTGGCCGCGAATGTCGGGCTCGTGACTGAAGAAAATCTCCAAAACCCCACCCGAACCATCCTCCTCGTGCAGGCGATATTTGGGCTTGATGAACTGGCAGATCACCGGAACTTCCAGCGCCCGCACCAGATCAGCCATGAAGATGAAACCGTTCTCCAGCAGGGCCAGCAGGTGGATGGTCTGGCCGCGGTAGTCGTCGGAAATCTGCCGCCCCATCTCCCGTACCCGCTTCTGTATCTGTTCTGCTGGGATCACGGTGCGCGGTAGCCCCGGCCTTGCGAACTCATTCATGCTTTGGTCCTCCCCGACTGGCCGACTCACGAATTACCAGGGCCTCCTGGGTGCCATCGGGCGGACGAAATCGCGCCGGCGCGGGAAATCCGCGGACCCACACGATTTCCTGTCCGCTCACCCCTACCGGCCAAAGCTTGCGCTCCGTGCCGGTCAACTTCCGCTCCTGCAGCAGCTCCTTGATCTTCTTCGGAGACTTGCTATGAGCCGGCCAGTAGCGGTCGCCCGCGCGCCAGTTGCGCACGGTCAGTTCTTTCTGCAGCAATGCCGGATCAAGCATGTGGTCGGGATTATAACCCGGCGCTGCGTTCCCCGGAACCAGCGTCGCCTCAATCCGTGCTCCCAGTTCCGGAACCTCGATAGCGCCGGGCACGGTCAAAACGTACTGATAGTCCGAATTCGCAGCTGCAGCCGGGGAACCGAATTGCAATCCGCCTTTGCCGACGGATAAAACCCAGCCCTGCGGCAACACGGCTGATCGGGGCCCCCGTGGTGTAAGGTCGAGAATCTCTTCCACGTGACGGAACTCGAGTCGCAAACCGAGTGACTCCGCTGCTGCCCTGACCACTCGCCGCCGCAAGGCCAGAGGCAGCGCCGCCAGTCTGAGCGGCTCGAGGGTTCGGCGCTGCGCTCGCCAGACTTCGGGAAGGACGCGCGCCACTTCGTTCTGCCAATACTCTTCCTCGGATCGCGCAATGTCGGCCGTCTCCGCCAGGGTTTCACGCACGGACGGATTGAGAGTGCGCTCGAGCCTGGGCACAATTCCATGGCGTACACGGTTGCGGGCATGGCGCAAATCACGGTTGCTCGAGTCCTCGCGCCAGTCCTGCCCGATTTTTGTAAGGAAAGCCTCCAACAGCTTTCGCCTGGTCTGCAGCAAAGGCCGGATCACTGAGAACTGAGAACCGTTAACTTGCAACCGAGGATAAATTCCAGCCAGCCCGCGCGTACCCGTCCCACGAACGACTCTAAGCAAAACAGTTTCAGCCTGATCGTCCAAAGTGTGTCCGGTAGCGATGCGGTTAAGGGTCTTCTCTTCCAATAGCCGCCGGAAGTACCGATAGCGAAGTTGGCGGGCAGCGGCCTCGGTGCTGAGGTGTTGGTTTCGAGCGTGGGCCGCGACATCGCCATTGCCGGTGTGTAACTCCAGCATGTGCCGGTGCGTAAGTTGTGTGACGAACTGCTCGTCACCCTCGGCTTCAGCTCCGCGGAGCTTGTGATTGAAGTGGACCACGGAAAGGACGATGCCGAGTTCCTGTCGTAACTCCAGCATGATGCGCAGCAGGGCAACCGAATCGGCTCCGCCTGAAACGGCCACGCCTACCCGGTCGCCGGCGTGAAGAAGATCCTGGCGGCGGACGTAGTCGAGAACGCCTTGAACCGTTCTTTCCACGGTTCCATCGTACATCCGCCCTGGCTAGATGCCGTGTGCCGATCAAAGCAGCGCTGTACCGCCGCTACCGTGGTGGCCAGTTGAATTCAAATCATTCCATCATGCGGTTTAGTTCTGGATACGGGATGGCGCCTTCCAGCGTGGCGTAAGTTCCCGCATTTTTGAGTTCTTCCGCCAGGCGTCGCAGCAAACCGAGTGTGGCCCGCATTGGGCCCGAGCCCAGGGTGACCCGGGCCACGCCCAGCTTCTGCAGGTCCGGCACAGGAGGAAATCCCGGGCCAGCCAGGATGTTGACCGGACAACGCAAGTCTTTCACCATGCGTCCGATGGTCTCCGGGTCGCGCAGCCCGGGAACGAATACGCAGTCCGCGCCGGCATCGCGAAACGCCGACAGACGCCGGAGTGCTTCGTCGTAACGCCTTTCCGGCTCCCCGATCTCAAGCAGGTAAACGTCAGTGCGGGCGTTCAGAACGATCGGCAATGCCCGTACCGCCTTCACTCTCTCGACTTGCAGGGCAAGGTCCAGAAGCGGATGCTGCGGATCGCCCGTCCCATCCTCCAGATTCATCCCGACCGCACCGGCGGCAAGCACGTCCTGCGCGGTACAGGCGGCATCTTCCGGGCGAACACCGTATCCCGCCTCGACGTCCGCTGTGACCGGCACCTGGACCGCGCTTGCAATGCGGCGGACCGCCGCGAGCATCTCCTGGCGCGAGATGCGCTGGCCATCAGGATATCCCAGGCTGAAGGCGATGCCAGCGCTGGTGGTCGCTATGGCCCCGAAGCCCGCCTGCTGAATCACGCGCGCGCTCGCGACATCCCAGGCATTGGGCAGCAGGAGGACCTGTTTGCCTCGATGCATGGCTCGGAACACTTCCGTCTTTCCTTCGGGCATGATGATCGCAACTGAAACTGACAACTAACGACTAGCGACTGGTCTTTTTCATCTTTTCGAGAAACGTTCCCACACTCACCACTGCGCGGCCAACCGTGCCCCGCCCGATCTCCTGGGTGTCATCTTGGGCGGTCACTCTTAGCGTATAAAACTTTCCGTCGAACGATTCGAGAACTCCTTCCGCCCGAATCTTGGCCCCGATTCCGCTGGCGGCAAGGTGCTCGATGTTGATGGCGGTCCCTACCGTGATCTCGTCGCCCTCACAACAGGGCTGCAGCGCCCGGAAACAGGCAATCTCCATCAACCGGATCATATCGGGCGTGGAATAAACAGGAGGAAGATTGGGGTTATGGGCTGCCAGAGTATGCTTCAATTCGACGGTTTGCTCGACTTCGCCACGCGCCCCGATGGGCATTGCTCTCGCCATATTTGAGAAGTCCTGTCCAAATCAAAGAGCCATTGATCTTACCTGGTCAATGGCTCAGTCTTTCGCGATTCCGCGGGCTGGGTTTTTTATGCGGCCTTCGCTATTCTCCGCGCCTCAACCCCGTCCAACGCGGTCCACAAGGCTTTAGCCGCCTTCTCGGCTGCGGTGAGCGCGGGTTCGGCCACTCGCGCATTCTGCTCCAGCCGCCGGGCCAATTGCTGCCGCCAGACCTGTGCATGATATACATCCGCCGTGCTGTGCAGGGTGAAATAGCCGCAGGTCTCTTCGTCGGCCCCGTACATTTCGCGGAGCCCGCGCGCTTTCTCCTTGGCCACGCGCGGGACCTGGGACTCGTACGCGTAAAACGCCGCCAGCGCCTCTTCCGGCGTTCCATTTCCGGCCACTTCGTGGAAAAAAGACATCAAGTCATCGATCTCAGCCACCGGCTCGTGTCCCCGCAGGTTGCGGCTTGCTCCCATGCCTTCTGCGAAGTCCAGCCATAGATCAACGTGCTCTGGATTGTTACCCGTCGCATAGTCCCAGCCTTTCTCGTCGGCCAGGTTTGCGAGCACGGCGCGGCGCAGTTCGCTTTCTTCAAGGCGCATGCTGAGTTCTGCTAGGTAGGTTGGGAACGCGTTCACATGATGGTAGTAGTCCTGCGCATATTCGCGGAGGTCGTCACGCGACAACTCGCCCGCTGACCAGGCTTTGTAAAAGGGATGGCAAAGCAGATCGAAGGGTGCGATTCGCTCGTCCAGTTGCTGAAAGAATTCCTGGGTAGTCATGATGGCCTCAGTTTTGGGTGTGCCCACCAATATACGGCCGTCCGTGGCGGGTCGCAACTTGTAGCGCCCCCTCCCGGCGGGGGCAGGATGACCCCTTAGCGCACTCGAAGGCGTGCAGGCGCTTTCGTCGAGCTACAGACTGTGACGGCCGTCACAGAATGCCCGCGTTATCGTCGCGTACCCTCAATACAAACTGCTGGAGCTAAATTGCTTCAACCAAAGAGCACCTCATGGACTGGGATTGCGAAGGCGGCGGGCTGCGCCCTCCTCCTGTTCGCAGGACTCTCAGCCGCTGCCCAGGTTGGCCCGCCTGAGATACTCAGGTTCTCTCCCACCAGCGGACCCGAGGGCGCACGCGTGGCAATCAGCGGTACAAACCTGGTGGGGATTTCCTCGGTGCGGTTCGGTGCAACCGAGGCAGTCTTCGAACCTCTCCTTCCGGAGAAGGTGGTCGCGATTGTTCCCTGCCGGGCCTCCAGTTCGAACATCGTGGTGATCACGGCACAAGGGCGCGACGCCAGCCCATCAGCGTTCTTGGTTACGAACGATCTGCGAATTCCGGATGAAGTCAGTTACAAGGCTGGATATGTGAATCCGGTGCCTGCCCCTGCTAACTTCAATTCAGCCCGGCTCTGGGTATCGCGATTGCGGACACGCGGGTGCCGGGCCACGAATCGGCCCGGGTAGAGGTCGCGTGGACCAGGCTGTCGTGCCGGGTCGATGGCCGAGAGGTTGTCCTCAATGACGACACGGGCCGGGTACGCGGCGGCCTCTACCAGCGCCAACCATGGTTTGCCAGCGACGCCCACGATCCCATTCCGCTGGCTTACGATCCACGGAATCACTCGGTGGTGCTCGCCGTGGGCCGCCGCAGCGATCGGGTTTGGCATTTCTGGAGCCCGTCTCCACGCGCTGCGCTGCCGTTCGGCAAGCTCAAAGGCTGCACCGTCCACGCCCGGGTGCGGATTTCTCCCGGGGCATTGCTGCAGGTGGGCATGGATTACTGGCGTTCCCCGACCATCCCGTACGGTCCCGGCGGAAACAATCACGAGGCCGGCGCCAGTAACTGGTATTTCCCCTCGACCCAGTGGCAGGAAGCCACGTTCACAGATGTTGGAGGACCGCAGTTCTAGCAAGCCTTGCAATGGAGGCCGGGCATCCCCGCCCGGCCGCACGGGCCGGACGCCCGTCCTCCATTCAGTTCGGTGGTCCTTGCTAGAATAAAGAACTCGGCCATGCCGTCCTTCACCGAACAATTCGATGTAGTGGTGGTTGGTGCCGGACACGCCGGCTGCGAAGCTGCCATGGCCGCAGCCCGCATGGGTCTGAAGACGGCGCTCTACACCCTCAACGTCGATCTCATCGCCCAGATGTCCTGCAATCCGGCGGTCGGCGGCATCGCCAAGGGGCACCTGGTCCGCGAGGTAGACGCCCTGGGCGGCATCATGGGCGAGATCACGGACGCGGTCGGCATCCAGTTCCGCCTGCTCAACACTTCGCGCGGTCCGGCGGTGTGGTCGCCTCGCGCTCAGTGCGACAAGCAAGCCTACCGCCTCAAGATGCGCGAAGTGCTGGAATCGCAGCCCAACCTGAAGATCAAGCAGGCGGAGGTTGCGGATTTAATCCTAGAAGACGGCACTCAGCATTCAGCATTCAGCGCGCAGCCCAATACTGAGAACCGGGAACTTGTAACTGAAAACTGGTCCTCCCATTCCGACCGACGCAGGGTAATCGGTGTCCGCCTCCGCGACGGACGCACCGTTGGCGCGGCCGCTGTCATCGTCACCACCGGCACGTTTCTCAACGGCCTGATCCACTGCGGTGAACAGCAGTATCCGGCGGGACGCTCCGGCGAGCCGGCCGCCGTGCTGTTGGGCGAGGCCCTGAAGCAACTTGGCCTGCGCGGTTGCCGGCTCAAGACCGGAACGCCTCCACGCCTTGACGGCCGCACCATTGACTGGTCTCGCTTCCAGGTGCAGCCCGGCGACGCCGATCCCACTCCCTTCAGCTTTCGCACCCGCCGCGTGGCCCATCACGATTCGCAGGTCCCCTGCTACATTGCGTGGACCACGCCCGAGACGCACCGCATCATTCGCGAGAATGTCCACCGTTCCCCCATGTACAGCGGGCAAATCCATTCCGTCGGGCCGCGCTACTGCCCATCGATTGAAGACAAGATCGTGAAGTTTCCCGACAAAATCACGCACCAGCTCTTTCTCGAGCCCGAGGGCCTGAACACGCACGAAATTTACGTCAACGGCATGAGCACCTCGCTGCCGGTAGAGGTGCAGATGGAGATCCTGAAGTCGATTCTCGGCCTTGAACACGCGGATATGCTGCGTCCCGGCTACGCCATCGAATACGACGCTATCGACCCAACCGAACTGGAGCGCACGCTCGAGACCAAAAAAATTGCCGGCCTCTTCCTCGGCGGACAGATCAATGGCACCAGCGGCTACGAAGAAGCCGCCTGCCAGGGCCTGATGGCCGGCATAAATGCGGCGCTGCAAGTCAGGAACGAACCGCCCCTGATTCTCGATCGCACTGAGGCTTATACCGCCATCCTGATTGACGACCTGATTTCGAAGGGCACCAACGAGCCCTACCGCATGTTCACCTCGCGCGCCGAGTTCCGCCTGCATCTCCGGATCGACAACGCCGACCGCCGCCTCACTCCACACGGCCGGCGTGTCGGCCTGATTTCCGATGCAGCCTGGTCCGACTTCCTGGCCAAGCAGCAGCGCCACGAGAAATTGACGCAGCTGCTGGAGAAATCAAAGCTCACAGCAGCAATGGTGGAGAAAATCACCACAGACCTCGTAGGGGCGGACGCCCGCGTCCGCCCAGCCGGGCAAAGCTCGGCAACCGCCAACGACCAACAGCCAACGAGCAACGACTGGACTTCCGCCATCGGCCAAAGCCTGGCCCAACTGCTCAAGCGCCCGGAAATCACAATCGAGCGCCTCCTCCCGGTCCTTCGCGCAATGACGCCGGAATTTTTCGACCAAGAAGAAATCCGCGAAAATCCGCGCGAATCCCTGGCCCGTCTTTCTTCTGCGACTCGCAACGAACTCAAGTCAGCAGAAACCGAAATCAAGTACGCCGGCTATCTTCTGCAACAGCAGCGCGCCATCGAGCGCCTGAAGAAGGCTGAGCAGCACACCATTCCGCACTGGTTCGACTATGGTTCGGTCAGCGGCCTCTCGCGTGAAATACAGGAAACCCTGATCAGAATCCGTCCCCGCACCCTTGGTCACGCCTCCCGTATTCCCGGAGTCACTCCGGCGGCGGTCTCATTGGTCCACGTTTTTATCGAGATTCAGTCGAAGCGGCGCGAGCAGGCTGCCGTAATATAAATTACAGCCTCCCGACGGAAATCTTTCTCCGTGTCCTCCGCGTCCTCTGTGGTTAGAATTGGATTCAAGAATGACGACGGAAACCACAAATGCGAGCGTTAGCTGCTATACCCGGATGGAGAGTCCAGTCGGGCCGTTAATGCTCGTTGCCGACTCCTCCGGCCTACGGCGCATCGATTTTGTTAACGGAAGAAATCCAGCTCAATCTGATCAACACTGGCGTGAAAACACAGAACACCTGGACGAAACTATTCGTCAGCTGCGGGCATACTTCGCCGGTGAATTGGAGACTTTCGATCTGCCGCTCGCGCCTCAGGGCACACGGTTTCAGCTTTCAGTATGGAATCGACTGTGCGAGATCCCCTACGGCGAAACGATTTCCTACGGCGAACTGGCCCGTCGCCTCGGCAACCCAAACGCCTCCCGCGCGGTAGGCCTGGCCAATGGCTCCAATCCAATTTCTATTGTGATCCCCTGTCATCGTGTAATCGGCAGCAATGGCAAACTGACCGGCTACGGGGGCGGACTGCCCATCAAGGAAAAGCTGTTAGCCCTGGAGCGCCGCCAGCTGCGCCTGCTTTGAACGGGGTTCCTGCGTGCGACGGAGCCTGCCCTGAGCGAAGCCGAAGGGTGTCCCTAGTGGTCTAAGCTTTTGGCGTGTGCCTGTAACCCCCGTCAGTTACCATAGAATGGCTGAAAAGGAACTCGCGGGAAAAACCTGCATCCAAATGAATATGACTACCCCGTACCCCGTGCTTGCCCTGGCCTTTCTGCTGGTAGCATCCCTGGCCTCTGCCCAGACCGTCGACCCCGCCCTGCGGCCGCCCAAGGGCGCCCAGGTCGCACTCATCGTTTTTGAAGACCTGCAATGCCCCGACTGCCGGCGCGCCGCTCCCTTGGTCGAAGAGGCCGCCCGCACCTACAAGATCCCCGTGGTCCGCCACGATTTCCCGCTGCCCATGCACAACTGGTCCTACGATGCCGCCGTTATTGCCCGCTATTTCGAAACCCAGTCTAAAGAGCTAGGTCTGGCGTTTCGCGACTACATCTTCCAGCATCAGCCGGAGATTACGCCGCCGACCCTGCGCAGCTTTGCGGAAAAGTTCGCCGCCGACCACAAAGTGGACCTACCGTTCGTGGTCGATCCCCAAGGCAAATTGGCCGCCGCCATCAACCAGGACAAGAACACCGGCCAGCGCGTCGGCATCAATCACACGCCAACAATCTATGTGGTCAGCAACAAGACGCAGGGCAAGCCCTTCGTTGAAGTGGTGGACCGTACCCAGCTTTTTCAGTTGATTGACGCGATGAAGAACGAGTAGCGGAAAAATCTAGGCCACAGATCCATACGGATCACACGGATAAACCCTTTGAATTTTAGATCCGTGAAAATCCACGTGAATCCGTGGCCTGAATTTGGCTCTTATCCCACCTGCCAAACCGTGTCCAGCACAGTTCCATCCACCCATTTGACGATCGCCACAGGGCGCTCGCCCAGTTTTGGCCGCACCGGCTTGCCGCCGCAAATACTTTCCACTTCCGCCTTGATGTCCTGGATTGGCCGGACCGGCAAACTTGATTCTTTCACCGCATCGAGCAAATCCTGACGGCGCGGATTGATGGCAATGCCGCGCTCCGTCACGACAACGTCGATCAACTCGCCCGGACCGGTCAGCGTGGTCACTTGGTCAACAATCACTGGAATACGATCGCGGAAGGACGGCACGGCCAGGATCGTGCATCCGGCCTGGAGACAATTCTGCCAGCCGCCGATGCCGTGCAGAAGCCTGCCATCGGAGTGTGTCACCACGTTGCCGTTGAAGTTCACATCCACTTCGGTCGCGCCCAGCACCACGGCGTCCACCATCGAAGCGAACGATCCCTTGCCGTGATAGTTGTAGGACGTAAACGGAGAGGTGGGCACATGGCGGGGATCGACGGCGATTGATTTCACGGCATCCAGGTCAAAGGTTTGCCCATCGAGAATGTAGTCGGTCAGGCCTTCCTGCAGCAGCTCCACCAGGTAGCGCGTCGAACCGCCGCGAACGAAGCGTGCCTTCACGCCATCTTCTTTCATCATGCGGCGCAGGTAGTCCACGAACGCCAGCGCAATGCCGCCCGCTCCCGCCTGGAACGAAAATCCGTTGCGCATGATTCCCGCATCGCGCAGGAAGCGGGCCACGTACTCGGCCACTCGCAGGCGATCGGGTGAGCGCGTGATCTGCGTTGTACCCGAGACAATCTTCGCTGGATCGCCGATGGAATCGACTTCTACAACGTGATCGACATTGTTGCCCTGAATCTGCCAAGGAATGCAGGGGAAGGGGACCAGGTTGTCGGTGACCACGATGACGTTTTCGGCGTAGATGGAATCGGCCAGTGCGAAGCCCAGAGATCCACAGGCCGACTTGCCATGCGACCCGTCGGCGTTGCCGAAGGCGTCGGCGGTAGGCGCTGCGATTACCGCGATATCAATGTGCACTTCGCCATCCTGGATGGCCTGCCAGCGGCCGCCATGAGAGCGCAGGACCCCCAGTCCTCGCATCTTGCCTTGCGTGCAGTAGTCGCCCAGGGGCCCGTTCATCGAGCCTTCAATGTGATGGATCACGCCCGACTGCATCAGCTCAATGGCTGATTTCTGTGAGGGAAACGACGCGCTGGGAAACCAGAGCAAATCTCTGACGCCTATTTTTGCCGCCGCCTCCAGCATCAGGAGCGCCACCTGATCACCGTCCCGCAGATGATGATGGTTCGAGATCACCATGCCATCGCGCAGTCCGCACTTGCGCAACGCAGTCTCGAGATCGGCAACCCGCTTGTCGCCGTTGTCGGGATAATCCTTGCTCGAACGCACCGGGGGAGCCGCCCTGCGGCCACGCGGCTGATACTTGGCCACCCCCAGGTAAGGAATCTGGGGCTTGCCATTGACCATGGTCGGCACCATGCGCCCCGCGGCGTTCTGCACCAGTTCAGCTCGATCCGTCATTCCGCTCCCTTGACTCGTGTGGGACCGGGTCTCCGACCCGGTCAGCAGTGGAGGCCGGGCGTCCTCGCCCGGCGTGACGGGCGGGACGCCCGTCCTCCATTATGTTCGTCGAGCTTCGCTCGACCTGGGCGGGTCAGAGACCCGCCCCCACACAGTCTCTAACCGGTTACGCTTTTCCCATTCGCTTCGCCAGCTCCACCAGCTTCTGCGCCCTTTGCACCACTGGCGGATCAATCATTTTCGATCCCAGGCTGACCACGCCCAACCCGCGCTGCTGTGCTTCTTCGAATGCCGCCACAATCTTCAACGCCCTTTCGATCTCGGTCGGCGACGGCGCGAAGGCTTCATGGATCACCGGAATCTGCCCGGGATGAATGCAGCCCATGCCTTCAAACCCCAACGCGCGCGAACTCTCCGCCCAGCGCCGCAGTCCGTCCATGTCACCTACGTCGCCAAAAACCGAGTCGATGGCCTGCATCCCCAGCGCCCTCGCTGCATTCACCAGGCGCGAGCGGGCGTACAACGACTCGCGGCCTTCCGCTGTTTTGGCCACGCCCAGATCGGCAGTGTAATCCTCAAGGCCGACAGTAAGCGCAACCACGTTCTTGCTGGCCTGTACGATGGCGGACGCGTTCTCAATGCCCAGCGCGGATTCGAGAATCGGCATCAGCCAGATGGGCCGGGTGATGCCGTAGCGGCCCCTGAGTTCCCCGATCATGCGGTCGGTTTCCGCGATCTGCTCGGGAAGCTCCGCCTTGGGGAGCAGCACCAGGTCCGGCGACTCGGGAACGATCTCTGCCAGGTCTTCGAGGCCCATGGGCAGTTGATTGATACGCACCATGCGCTCGCATTTGCCGAAATCCACGGCCCTCAGCGTGTTGCGGACAAGAATACGCGCGGCATCTTTTTCCGCGTGATGGACGGAATCCTCCAGATCGAGAATGATGGCGTCCGGCCCGTGCAGAGCCGCGTTGATGAAGTATTTGGGCTCGGAACCGGGAAGATAAAGACGCGAGCGGCGCAGGCGATCGCGCGGCGAAGGTTCGGGCAACGCGATCTTCTCCGGCGAAGCTTTCCGCCCAGGCCCAGTCCGGCGCGGCGCGCCGCACTCTCGATGCGCGCCGAAATTACAAAGGGCAGCGCGCCCTCATCGCGGATTTCGACCCGGGCATGCTTGATGCCAAGCACTTCGAACACCTGCCGGGCTTGGGCCAGAATGGCGTCCCCGTAGTAGGGCGCGACCCGGGACTGCATCGTGATCTCGAGGCCGCCGCTGTCCCGCCCCTCGATGGCCACATGCACATCCGAGCGCACACCCCGGCCACATTGCCCGGCTTCTCCGGTACCCGCCGATTTTTCCGCCGAATCAGTCATCAAGTAGCTCACGTAGGGGCGGACGTCCTCGTCCGCCCAGCCGAGCAAAGCTCGGCAACGCCGGCGTCCCGCCTACTTCAACTTCGCCAGAATCGCATCTCCCATCTGTACCGTGCTCGCGGCTCCCTGCGCAATGGCTTTCGCTCCTCCAGGAATTCTCATCATGTCGTAAGTCCGCACTTTGCCTTCCTGTACCACCTCGGCAATAGCCTTGCGTATGCGGTCAGCCTTGGCGCCTTCGCCCACGTGGTCAAGCATCATCGCCGCGGAGAGAATCATGGCAATAGGATTCACAATGGGAGGATTCAACTCGGCATACTTGGGTGCCGATCCGTGTGTCGGCTCAAATACCGAGACCTCGTCGCCAATGTTGCCGGAAGCGGCAAAGCCCAGCCCGCCCACCAGTCCGGCAAAGGCGTCGGACAAGATATCGCCAAACAGGTTCGAGGCGACGATCACGTTGTACTCCTCCGGATTCTTGTTCAGCCACATCAACTGCGCGTCAATATTCGTGGACCAGAGCGCAATTCCGGGATAGCCCTTGGCTACTTCCTTGGCCGTCTCTTCCATCATCCCCGAGGTTTCGCGGACCACGTTCGGCTTCTCGCAAATAGTCACGCCCTTGAAACCGCGCTTCTTGGCATACTCGAAAGCGGCAGTGACGATACGCCGCGCTGCCACCCGCGTGATGATGCGGACACTGACCGCAAGATCAGGGCCGGGCACGCTGTTGAATGCCTTGAACCGGGGATGCGTATTCAGCGCGGCCCGCACGTTCTCCGGAGGGTTCGTCCACTCCACGCCCACGTACATGCCCTCGGTCCCCTGGCGGAATACCGTAGTGTCTACCTTGGGCTCATCGAATCCGCCATCGGTGCGCTTGCGAATGTAGTTCAGCGGATTGCCGATGAACCCGATGCAGGGCCGCATGCAGATATCCAGATTGAATTTCTGCCGCATGGTGACGATCGGGCTGTAGTAAACCAGTCCCTTGCCGCGCAGCTCTGGCTTCAGCTCGGCCTGAGCTTCCTTGTTCGGCTTGGACGTAATGGCGCCGAACAGGCCAAGCTTGTGCTTCTTCAGCAGCTCAATGGTTCGATCCGGCAGCGCGTTGCCTTCGTTGCACCAGATGTCCCAACCAATGGCGGCATGAATATATTCGGCGTCGAAGCCAACCGCCTTCAAGACCCGCAAAGCTTCGGGCAGAACCTGGTTGCCGATTCCGTCCCCCGGCATAGTCACCACTGTGTGTTTCGCCATCAGTAATTTCTCTCCCAAGAAAATCGGGTGGTCGCGGGCGACCCCGCCCGCGAGAAGCTCTGCAAGTCCGACAACAAATCGACAGATGATGCTTGCGCCAACGGTTCAGCTATCCGAAAGTCGCGGGCGAGTCGCCCGCGGCCACACGTTCTACCCCAGCCCCAACCGCTTCGCCACAAGGTTCTCCACACCTTGCGCGATCACCAGTGATTGCGGCACGCTACCCAAAGCCGGAAACGCGAATTTCTCCCCACGCCAGCTGATCAGCCCCGAAGTAAAGTCAATATCAATCTCATCCCCGGGAATGATTGTCTTTTCTTTGGCGCTGATCTGTTTGGCAGATTGCTCGCGCAACCGCTTCACCAGTTCAGGTACTTCCACGCACAGGAATCCGTTGTTGTAAGCGTTGCGCAAATAGGTTTGTGAGAAACTGGCCGCAATCACCAGCGGAATGCCTTTTGCCTTCAAGCAAGTGACCGCCTGCTCGCGGCTCGACCCAGTGCCAAAGTTAAAGCCGCTAATCACCACATCACCGGCGCGCGTGCGCGCGGCGAATTGTGGATCGTAATTCTCCATCACCACCTTGGCCATGGTTTCCGGAGTGACGTCGTCGCGGTAAGTGTAGTCCTTCCCGTAAATCGCGTCGGTGTTCACATTGTCCAGCGGCAAAAACACCAGCCGTCCGCGCACCCGCTCGGGAAAGCCGGGCAGAATCTCGACTTTCTCGGCGGCAGCGCCGGTGGGAAACTCTTGGTACGCCCGTGCGGCGGTGCGGTCTGCCATCTTGGAGTGTCCTCGGATGTAACCGGCCACGGCGGAAGCGGCCACCACCTCCGGGCTGGCGAGATAGCATTTCGCATCGCGCGATCCCATGCGACCCTTGAAATTGCGGTTGGTGGCGGAGATTCCCACTTCGCCCGGCTCCAGCAGCCCGACGCCCAGGCCGATACACGGCCCGCAGCCCGCCGGCAAGGGGTTCGCGCCGGCGTCGAGTAAGGTCTGCCAGATGCCGCGCCGCTCCGCCTCTTCCTGCACCCATTTGCTGGCCGCGCCCAGATACAACTTCACTCCGGGCGCAACTTTCTTGCCTTGCAGCACCGTGGCAGCAGCGGCCAGATCCTCAATCCGCGAGTTCACGCAGGAAAGCAGATAAGCCTTCTGGATAGCAATCTTCTGGGTTTCGATCTCGGCCAGCGAGGCCATGATTTGCACCGTGTCCGGTCCGGAAACATGCGGAGTCACCTGCGACAAGTCGAGCACGATGCGGGCGGCATAGGCCGCGTCCGGATCGGGCCGCGGCGGATCCTCCGACCAGTTGTTGATGTCGCGATTGGTGAAGCGCTCGATGCCCAAAGCCGCCAGTCGTTCCTTGACGGCTTTCAGATACTTGATGGTGACCTCGTCCACCGGAAACCACCCCACCAGCGGTCCCCACTCGGTGGACATATTTGAAATAGAAAAGCGGGCGTCCATCGATAGGCTGGCTACGCCCGGTCCACTGAATTCGACGGCGGAGTTCAAGACCTCGTCGTGGTTATAAAGACCGCACAAAGTGATGATGACGTCTTTTCCGGTTGCGCCCGCAGGCAACGTGCCTTCGAGCACCACCTGAATGGAGCGCGGAATCTGCCACCAGAAATCCCCGGTCGCCCACGCGGCGGCGGCGTCGGTGCGCACGATCGGTGTGCCCACCGCGCCCAGCGCTCCGTACATGTTTGAGTGTGAGTCGGAAGCCACAACGAATGACCCAGGAATAACATATCCGCGCTCCACCATGATCTGATGGCCGATACCCGAACCTGCGGGATAGAAATCTACGCCATGATATTTGGCGAAACCCTCGATGGCCTGATACTTGTGCAGGTTCGAGTCGTCCTTATTCTGGATGTCGTGATCGAGGGCAAACACCAGCTGCTTCGGATTTTGAATCTTCTTGGCGCCGATAGTCTGGAACTTCTTCATCACCGCCGAGGTATTGTCATGCGTCATCACGCGGTGCGGCCGAATGGCCACAAAATCTCCGGTGCGCAGCGGCCGCTTTGGCCCCTCGGCTAGATGTGCCTGCGCGATCTTTTCAACAACGGTCTGACCCATAAATCACCCCTGGTCGTGTGGGACCGGGTCTCCGACCCGGTCGGGCCGAGCGAAGCTCGGCTGTCTTTGGATTCGGTCGGCCGAACAAAGGAAGCTGAGTCGGCAGTTTCTTCCGCCCTTCCAGGGCTACATCATTCTCCGCTTTTCACCCAGGGCTTGCGCCCTGGGCTGTATTCTTGCACCGCTTCGCGGTTACACAGCGCTCATCGGAGCGGCTATCGGCGCTTCGCGGTCTTCTTCTGCGACGCGACTTTGCTCGATACACCCTTCTTCTTCTTCACATCCGCCTTCATCAGCGCCATCAACTTGCTCACCGATCCCACCTTCTCCAGGTTCCAGATCGCGTTCTTCAGCCTCTTCTGCGCCCCCTCTGACAGTACACCCTCCGCCAGCGCCGCGAACTTTTCTTCGACCTCTGCATCAGAGAGCGGATTGCGCGGATCGCCTTTCGGATAATCTAACTGCTTGGAAAAAGTTTGCCCGTCCCTGGTCGTAAGGTTGACAACCACGCGCTGCAGCGCGGGGAAAACTTTCTCGATCTCCGGATCGGCGACCACTTCGACCTTTTTCAACTGCGCCCGGATGGTCGGATCCATGATCTTCTTCATCTCGAACTGGACCGGCGTGACCTGCCGCTCCGCGATGGCGGCCGCAATCACATAGGGCAGCGAGTGGTCGGCCGTCTCTTTCGACTGGGGATCATACTTGCTGGGATCGGAAAGAATATCGGCCGCCCGCGCCAGTGAACGGATCTGCACTTTCTCCACCTGCTCCGGCTTCAGGTCGTTTAACTTGACGATATCGAGCACGGCAGAAATCGGCGTATGGGTAAGCGCCTCGGTGGGAAAGGCCTTCATGCCGCACCGCGTAATGCGCCACGACTCCCCGAGTCCATCAGTCAGCAGGTTCAACTTCCAGGACGGGCCGAAACAATGAGTCAGGCCTTCCTTGCCGTCCACCACGTGCTCGGGCCCAGTGTAGCCCTTTTCGGCCATGAGCGCGGCCATTACCCCGCTCTGCGTCGCCATGGGATCGACGGTGTTCTTCATCATGGTGAGCTTGCCGGCGGTGACCGCGCCCAGGGTCGCATGATGGCTGGCTGAAATGCCG
This sequence comes from Terriglobia bacterium, assembly GCA_963779255.1. Classification (GTDB taxonomy): domain Bacteria; phylum Acidobacteriota; class Terriglobia; order Terriglobales; family Acidobacteriaceae; genus JAIQFF01. The sequence continues at coordinate 86,109 of CAVZXU010000043.1, forward strand.
ATGGCGTGCTGTATCTGCTCCCATCCCAGGTGCAGGGCGCGGCCCGCGACGATAGGCGAGACGAACGCCGTCAGCGTGGCGTGATGCCAGCCGCGTTCGCGAATTCCGGGGAACGCCGCCTCGCAGAAGCGCATTTCGAACTCATGTCCGAGGACGAGTCCAACGATTAATTCCTTGCCATCGCCTTTCGCGCGCTCGCAACCGGCAAGGGCCGCGGGAAAAATGTCGGACGGATGCGACGGGTCCTGCTTCCAGTAAATGTCGTTGTAATCCATGCAACGAATCATCAATCCGTTGGCCAGCGAGGCCGAGACCGGATCGAGGCGTTTGCCGGTGCCAATCACGGTGGCCGGACCGTCGCCGGCAATCTCCTCGAGCACTTCGAGTGCAATTTTCACATCGTGCTGCTGATAACCGCCCAGCGCACAGCCCACGGAATCGAGTAGAAAGCGCTTGGCCTGGTAGACAGCTTCCTGCGAGAGCTGCCGATAGCTCAGGCCAGCAGCCCAACGCGACATGCCGGCGGTAATCGTTTCTTTGACGACTCCTGGTTTCGTAGCCAACGCGAACTCTCCTATTTCAGTTTGATATTTTTCGGGTTCTTGAAGGGCAAGAACGCCATGAAGTCGGCATGGTGAACGATGTAGGCTTCGGTGGTGCGCTTCACCAGGTCGCCTTCGGCGGCATGGGCCGCAATGATGTGGCAGACGGCGTCGGGGACGCCACATTCCAGCGCCAGAGCGACGCCCGTAAAAGGATGGCGCAACGCCTCGCCGCGCTCGCTCTGCCGGCTCTTGCCGTCCGCGCCCAGTTCGTACTCCAGCAACTTGCCCACATCGGCGAGAATGGCGCCTGCAACAACGGTGTCCATGTGAATGGACAAGGCCCGCCCCATGAACTGCTCCATGGCCTCTGCGCTCTGGCGCGCGATGTGCACCACGCAACGCTTGTGCTCCATGAAAGTGATGGGGCAGTTGGGTACCAGCAGCGTGAAGGGAATGCGATTCAGGTCGTCAGGCTTCAGCGCACTGCGCTCCAAAGCCTTCACCCACGTCTGGGTGACCTGGTTGCGCAGCTTATTGTCTTCGATCCATTGGATCTCCGGCCAAAGCTTGGCGACTGCGTCTTGCATTTCGTACGCCCTCCACAAAACCATTTAGCTTACCGTGACGATGCGGCAGGAGTCGAGTGCGGTGGTGACCGTGGGTTAGAAACGATCCATACCGATTTCCCGCCGCACTGGACTTCTGGGCGTTTCAGGCCGCCCATCCAGTGTTAAAGTGCCATCTAAGGCTCATATGAAGCTAAGAGTCGCGGGGTCGGCGCTTTTGTTTCTGGCTCTACTGGGCTCGTCCCCGGCCCAGCAGGGTGCAGCCACGGGCGAGCCCATCGTGTTCTCGACTGCTCCTCTGCCCAAAGCATTCCTGCACCGCCCCTATCACTTCAAGCTGGAGGCGCAAGGCGGCATTACCCCTCTCAATTGGGAGGTGACCGCAGGAACGCCGCCCACGGGTATCGAGCTTGCCCCGGACGGCACTCTGAGCGGTACACCCACCGAAGCCGACAACTTTCGTTTCGTTGTGACCGTGACCGATAGTGGCAAGCCCGCGGCTCAGAAGAAGAAAGAGTTCATCATGGACTCGGTGGCGCCGCTGGTGGTCGAGTGGAGTAAGAAGCCCAAGGTGACCGGCCACCGGCTGGAAGCAGCCATCAGGGTATCCAACCAGACCGGGGACGATTTCGATTTCACTGTGATTGCGTTAGCGGTCAATGAGTACGGCCGGGCCACCGCTGTCGGCTATCAGCATTTCACCCTGAACAAAGATACCGACGAGCTTGAAATCCCGTTCTCGGAAAATCTGCCGCGGGGAGCCTACGATCTGCACGTGGATGCGGTCGGTGAAGTGGCTGCGACTAACAGTATTTTTCGTGCCCGACTGGCGCCAACGGAGAAGTTGCAGGTAATACAGGGACCGTAGGTAACAAAAAATAAGAGCCCCGAGGTGATGTTGAGCCCATTCGTCTCGGCCAGTAGCTCGCTTTAGACCCTCACCGACCTGCTCTCGCAGCTACCCTTGCGGGCCGCTACGCGCGATCATGCTTGGGCTCCGGGCTCGCCGCCAACCGGATAAACCTGCCTAACGCCTCGGGACTCTATCCTGCCTCCGACATATCTTCTTGTTCGCCTCGACCAGCGCTTTGCTATAGACCCTTACCCGCCTTCCCTCCGTCATCTTGCGATGCAGAGAGTGACTAGGCTCGAGCCCCGGACGCCGCACCAACCGGGAAAACTTCAGAAGCTGTCAAAGAACGAGTTTGTTTTTACTCCTTTCATTCTTGGAGTCAATAAAAAAGGGACCGATTTATCTGCTGAAAAATCAATCGAGTGCAGCCCATCCACAGCCCGTTGCCGCGTTTATGGTGCATTGCGCGAACCGCCGCCGCGATTTTCCCCATCACCACGCGTTCTTCCCGGATTTCCTTCCACGCATGCGAGCGCACCGGGCAATTTCTTGAACTGTGAAAATCCAGGCAAGAACATTGCTGGAAGCCAAGTTCGCCGGCATCAGGTAAAATGCCGGTTCTAACTGAGAACTGTCATCCGAGAACTGACAACTGGTTCTAAAAAAATAACTCCCATGAGCACGCCGAACGACTTTAACAACGCCCAGGCAGCCGCTCAGTTCTTGCTGGCGCAAACGTCGCTGCGACCGAAGATCGGCCTGGTGCTGGGCTCGGGCCTGGGCGGGTTCGCCGACCAACTCACCACCGCCACCCGTATTCCCTACACAAATATTCCGTTCTTCCCGCGCTCGACGGCCCTGGGACACGCCGGACAAATGGTGATTGGGAATGCAAACCGCATTCCGCTAGCTGCCATGCAGGGGCGGGTGCACCTCTACGAAGGCTATTCCGCCCGGGAAGTCGCTTTTCCCATGAGGGTGTTTGACTGCATGAACATTCGCGCCGTGATTCTTACCAACGCCGCCGGCGGCATCAATCCGGAATATAAGCAGGGCGCCCTGGTCGTGCTCAGCGATCACATCAACCTGCAGGGACACAATCCGCTCACCGGTCTCAACGAAGAGCGTTTCGGCCCGCGTTTCCCCGACATGACGCAGGCCTACTGGAAACCTTATCGCGAGGCGACGCTGGCGGCAGCGAAGAAACTCGGCAAGACGGTCTATCAGGGCATCTACGTTGCGCTGCTGGGGCCGAATTACGAAACCCCGGCCGAAATTCGCTTTCTGCGGACGATTGGCGCCGACCTGGTCGGCATGTCCACTGTCCCCGAGGTGATCGCCGCCCGCCATATGGGAATAAAAGTCCTGGCTATTTCCTGCGTGACCAACATGGCTGCGGGCATTCTCGACCAGGTCATCAACCACGAGGAAGTGCTGGAAACCGGGGAGCGGGTGAAAGTCGACTTCACTGCCCTGGTGCGAGCAGTGTTGCCCGAAATAGCCAGGGACGTCGAGGAGTCGCCGGCTCCCTCAGGCTAGTATTCCGCTTAAAACACAAATTTGGCTGCCAGCTGAATCACGCGCGGGCCGCCGCCGCCGAGGCCCGGATTGCCTTGCGCGACATCGGGCGTCTGGCTGATCGTACCGATCGGACCTACCCCCGGCGTGACCGACCCGTTCGGCAACGCGAAATTCGGGTGATTCAAGATGTTGAACAGTTCGGCCCGCAACTGCAGGTTCAGGCCCTCGAACAGAGGCATGCTTTTGCTCACCGAGAAATCGACACTCCAGTAGCTCGGGCCGAAAATGGAATTGCGCCCCAGATCACCGAAGGTGCCGTCCGCAGGCTGCGAAAAAGCCAGCGGGTTCAGATAACCGGTAGAGGGATTCCAGTTGCTCAATACCGGATCCACTCCCGGCACCGCATTCGGCCGCTGGTTGAAGTAAAAGCGGTTGCTGGTGTCATTCGCGGTGACGATGGGAATAGGACGTCCACTCTGCGCGGTGACAATCCAGTTCAGGTTCCAACCACCTCCCAGGCTCTTGGGTAATGCCCTTAACATCGGTACACGGTAGTTGATCGCCGCCGTGAAGCGATGCCGCGTATCGAAGGTTGAAGAGCCGTGCTCCGCTTTCAGGTTGGTCGAATCCTGGGGGAAGGCAGCGCCTGCGGTGAAATCGATTCCGTCGGAGGCGTCGTCCAACGATTTTGCCCAGGTATATGCAGTGAATCCGGAGAACCCACCCCAGTCTTGCAACCGGAACGTGGCTTGTAACGCGTGATAGGTGGAAGAGGCAATCGGCGCCAGAGTTGAGATGTTAAGAAAGTTTGGGTTGGGGACGTTAAAGTTAGCGTCGGACTGGTTCTGGTCGTACAGGCGAACCAGGCGGGTTCCCTTGCTGCCCACATATCCGATTTCGATCGCTGCCGTATCGTTGAGTTGCTGGGTCACGTTGAAGTTCCAGTTCTGCACGTAGGGTGTGGGGAACTTGCGCGGGGTGGCGAAGATGTTGAAGGGAGCGCTGCCGGGAAACAGGATCGGCCCGCCGCCCGCAGTGGTGAACGCGGTCTGATCAAAGAACAGCGGCAGCACTGGCTGAGGCCCAATCGGATTGGTAGCCAGGCCCGCCGAAGGCGTGAAATTCGCCAGCATGAGATGTTGCGGCACGTAGTCGTTGTAAACCCCGTACGCGCCTCGGACCACGGTCTTCGGACGCAGGTTCCAGGCCAAACCAATGCGCGGACCAAAATTGTTCAGGTCGCGTTCATAGATTCCATCGAGGCCATTGCTGCCGACCATGGCCAAAGTGCCGTCCGCAGCCAGGTTGGATAGCAGGTCATTCTTTTCGCTCAAAGGACCGAAGTACTCCCAGCGCACGCCTAGGTTCAAAGTGAAGTTCGGACGTACCCGAAAGTCGTCCTGAACAAAGAAGGCCAGGCCGTTGTTGTAAGTGGTGCGATGGGTGTCGCCGGTAAGGGCCAGCACGAAAGCGTCGCCCAGATAGAAATTGGCGAGCGCCACTGTGACCGGGTTGTCACAGCCTTGCGCCGGGGTAGGGTCCCCGCAGCCTGGCAATATACTCGAGTCCGGACCAAAGGAAAAAATCCCGCGTTCTTCATTGTCATTGAAATTTTCGATCGCGGCGCGCCGGTACTCGCCTCCGAATTTGAAGGTGTGGCGGCCGTGCACCCAGGTGAAGTTGTCCAGTATCTGGTAGCTCTGGCTGGTTCGGCCGCGCGGGATGCTGAATCCAGTCGCACCCAGATTCTCAATTGGTACGGAGAAATCAAACTCGGGCAGGCCAAGCTTTCCATTGCCAAAATCCAGGCCCAGGCTGGCGGGATCAAAACCGGCATCCAGTGAGCTGAACGACGTGCGGTAGCGGCTGTATCCAAAGCGAACTTCATTGATCCGCGTGGTGCTGAGTGTGGAAAGCAGGCTGGCTGAAACCACTTGCACCCGCGCCGGAGAGGTTTGGGCGAACTGCGGCAGGCGCGATCCGTCCCCGAACCCGCCCTGAGAGCCCAGCGGAAAGACCTGTTCACTGCGGGCGAAGGCATACTTGCCTGAAACCTGTTCCGTCTGGGTAAAGTTGTGGTCCAGCTTGACGATGAAACTGTCCATGTCGTTCTTGTCCCGCACCACCGCGGCCGTCGATCCGGTTTGGCTCGAGGGATAAAGATCAAGCAAAGCATCGAGCGCGGGATTGATAGCGGAGAGTCCACTGGCCAGGGCCAGGGCCCGCGCGTCTGCCCGCTCCTGGGTCGTCGGTACACCCAGAACGAAATCCGATCCCACGCGCTCTCTCTGTCCTTCATAGGCGCCGAAAAAGAAAGTCTTGTCCTTCACGATCGGCCCGCCCAAGGCGGCGCCAAACTGGCTGTTCTGAAACGATGTCTTGCGACCCTCGGTGTTGAAATAGTTGCGCGCGTCGAGCGCGGAGTTGCGGAAGAATCCGAAGGCGGAACCATGCACGTGATTCGTGCCGGAGCGGGTCAGGATGTTTACCACCGATCCCGTATTGCGTCCGTACTCTGCCCCGAACTGGGATTGCAGGTTGAATTCCTGGATGGCGTCGATCGGCAATAGCGACGCCGGGGCTCCGGTGATGCCTACCTGGTTCAGCGCCGAATTGTTGAAGTAGGGATCGTTGTTGTCGGTGCCATCCACGCTGTAATTATTGGAGCGGTCGCGGTTGCCGTTGATGTTGAACTGGCCAAACCCGAACTGGGTGCCGGCGACGCCGGAAGGCTCGACCGTGGCTCCGGGCACCAGCGCGACCAGCTTGCCGAAATCGCGGCCGTTCAGCGGCAACTCGGTCACCAGTTGCTGCTCCACAATTTGGCCCAGCACATCGCGCGTATTCTCCACCAGCGGCACCGCCCCGGTCACGGTGACTTGCTCCTGCCTCTTCTCCACCTGGGTCAGATCGAAGTCCGCCGTGGTATCCAAACCAACATTCACCTTCACGTTCTGTGCTACGGGGGAGAAGCTGGCGGCTTGCGCCATCACCACGTACACTCCTGCCGGCAATTCGGCGAGCACGTAGCCGCCGTCACTGCCGGTGACGGTTTCGCGGGTTAGGCCGGTGTCATTGCTCCGGGCTGTGACCTTGACTCCCGGCATCACGCCTCCGCCCGGATCAACCACGTGTCCGCGAATCGATCCGCGATAGCTCTGGGCAAACAAAAAACACGGCATGAGCAGCAGCATCACCGTTACCATCAGGCGTCTGAATTGGCTGTAACGCGGTGCTGAAAGTAGTCGCTGCATGCTCATTGGCGTCGCTCCTTGTAAATAACTTGCGCCCCCGGAATGGGCCGAGGGGTGTTCCCAGATCAAGTTCCTGATTTGTCTTTACTTCCTGGCGCGAGAGAAGAAAATCGGGAGTGGCGGTTTGACGGAATAGGCGGCGGCGAAGCTGCCCTGATTAACCGCGAGGCCCACGTGGCCCCGCGAATCGATGTACAGCAGCGGCTTGTTCAAAGCCACGTCGCTGAAAGTCCGGACGAACGGAATGTCCAATTCCACTTTGCCGACGGTCAGGTGTACAGTCTGCCCCTGTCTGTAACCAAGCTTGAGAAAATCTTCGCCGCTGACGGTGGTCACCAGGTTGCCGTAGGGGCCGTCGGTGGCAATCACTTCGCCGCTCAGTCCACGCTCATCCAGCCGGGACGCGACCAGATCGAGCCGGACCAGTTTGTTCGCCTCCACTTCTGGTCCGACGCGTGTCCAATCCTCGCCGTGAGCCAGGTGGGCGCCGACCGGCGAAAAAATGTCCCGCCCATGGAAAGTGGACGACAAGGCTGCGCCGATCATCCAGTCGCGGTTCGTAATCTCACGCGCCGCTTCAATTCCATCGCGGTCCTCGACCAGCGTCATCAGTCCATTATCGGGCAGCACAAAATACTGGCCCCGCTTAGATTTCACCACCACCGCTTTGCGCGTGCTTCCAACTCCCGGATCGATCACCACCTCGAACACCGTGCCCGCGGGAAAGTAGGGAGTGGCACCATAAAGAAAGCGGGCGCCGTCGAGTATTGAGAATGGTGTGACCTGGTGAGTCAGGTCCACGATGCGCAACTCGGGCGCGATTGAATACATCACGCCTTTGCACAGAGCCACGGAATCGTCTATCACTCCGAAGTCGGTCATGAAGACAACTGTAGGCGGCGCTTTGGGCGGCGTCTGTGCGGGGACCGTGCCGCTGATGGTCAACAGCAGTGCTGCCACCGCGATCAACATTTTCCGCCTGCATGATGGGGGAGCGCACATTAGCGGACTCTCTTGGGGCATTGGTTAAGAGTCGCCTATTGTAAACGATGACAAGCGGTCGCTGAAGGCACCCGCCGGGGTAATAGTTTGACTCCACCCAAAACAAACCAGCACAGTTGAAATAAGACACCAACGCCCGGCGGTTTGACCTTCCCCCCAGGCCCTGAACGTCTATAATCTCCAGACCAATATTTCAGCAGGCTTCACAGGAGGCAGGCATGTCTTCGGCCATCCCCGAAAAGTATCGTGATCTGTTCAGCAAACGCGCCTTCGCTAGTCTGGGCACGTTAATGCCCGACGGCCGTCCCCAGGTGACGCCGGTGTGGTGCGACCTGGAGGGTGACCTCGTTATTTTCAATTCCGCCAAGGGGCGCCAAAAGGATCGCAATGTACGCCGCGATCCACGCGTGGCTCTGGCCCTCGTCGATCCGGACAATCCCTATCGCTATCTCGAAATCCGCGGTCGCGTGGTCGAAATCACCGAAGAGGGCGCGGATGCCCACATCGACAAGATGGCCAAGAAGTATCTAGGCGTGGATAAATATCCCTACCGGCAACCGACAGAGACCCGCGTGATCTATAAAATCCGCCCGGAACACATGACTATGATGGGCTGAAGAATGATGGGTTGATAACGACAGCCGGCGGGACACCGCCGCTATCAAGGATCCTATGCCGATTGCACCAACTGAAAACGCTGTTCTCGATCTCACCTGGGTGCGCTCCCAATTCCCGGCACTGTGGCAGAGTGTTGCCGGCCAGCCGGCGGTCTTTCTCGACGGCCCTGGCGGCACGCAGGTCCCGCAGCGCGTGATTGATGCGATCAGCGACTACTTGAAGAACTCAAACGCCAACACCTGCGGCGCCTACGCCACCAGCCGGCGCACCGACGCCGTCATCGCCAACGCCCGCGCCGCCATGGCCGATTTTTTCGGCTGCGAGAAAGATGAAGTTGCCTTCGGTCCCAACATGACCACGCTGACCTTCGCCATCAGCCGCTCCATCGGCCGTGAACTCGGGCCGGGCGACGAAATTCTGCTCACCCACCTCGATCACGACGCCAACGTCTCGCCCTGGCGGGCGCTCGAGGAGCGCGGCGTGACCATCCGCTACGTGGACATCAACGAGGAGGACTGCACCCTCAACATGGCCGATTTGGCGCAAAAACTCAGCAGCCGTACCCGGGTGATGGCGGTCGGCTACGCCTCGAATGCAGTGGGCACAATCAATGACGTCAAAGAAATTGTCCGGTTGGCCCATCAGAAGGGCGCGTTGGCGTACATTGACGCCGTTCACTATGCGCCCCACGGTCCGATTGATGTCCGCTCGCTCGATTGCGATTTTCTGGTTTGTTCAAGCTACAAGTTTTTTGGACCGCACATGGGGATCCTCTACGGCAAGCGCGAACACTTACAGCGCCTGCAACCCTACAAGGTGCGCGCCAATACCAACGCCGTTCCCAACCGCTGGGAATGGGGCACGCTGAATCACGAGTGCATCGCCGGGATCGCTGCCTGTGTTGACTATCTGGCTGAGCTGGGACGCCAGGTGGACCCGTCGGCATCCACTCGCCGTGCCGCGCTGCTGGCGGCTTACGGCGTCATCCAGCAGCACGAACAGGGATTGGCGGAGACCCTGATTCGCGGATTGCTGGCCCTTCCCGGACTGAAGTTTTACGGCATCCGCGACGTCGCGAAACTCGACCGGCGCTGTCCCACGGTCGCAGTGCGCATCGCGGGCCACACTCCGCTCGAACTCGCCACCAAATTAGGCGAGCGCGGCGTCTTTACCTGGGACGGCAACTACTACGTCCTGAATCTCACCGAGCGGCTTGATGTCGAGAAGGATGGCGGCTTCCTGCGCATAGGTCTGGCGCATTACAACACCGCTGAAGAAGTGGAAAGGCTGTTGCAAGCGCTGCGGGAGATTGCCCCTTAGCGCCGGATGCCGGATTTTCCTCCGTGTCCTCTGAGTCCTTAGTGGTCACAGGCTCCTCTGCGTCCTCCGTGGTTAACGCTTTTCCCGGTCCTCGCGCCGCAGTTCGATCACCTGATCGCCCTTCGCGATTAACGCCAGCGCCGCCATCCCGATGAATAATCCGTGCTCGACCACGCCCGGCATCCTCTCCAGTTCACGTGCCAATCCCGGCGGATCGGGAATCTTGCCAAAATTACAGTCGAGAATGTGATTGCCTTCGTCGGTGATGAACTTGCGGCCCGAGGAATCCGCGCGCACTTTGACCGCAGCCCCCAGGGCAGCAATCCTTGTCGCCACCAGAGCTTCGGCAAACTTGATTACTTCCACCGGGACGGGAAATTTGCCCAGCATCGGGACTTGCTTGGTGGAATCGGCGATGACCACAAACTTCCGGGTCGCTGAGGCCACGATTTTTTCTCGCAACAGCGCGCCGCCTCCACCCTTGATCAAGCTCAGTTGAGGATCGACCTCGTCCGCCCCGTCGATGGTGACGTCGATGTCCTGAACTTCATCCAGCGTGGTCAGCGGGATGCCCAGGCTGGACGCCAGTTCCTGAGTGTGAACCGAGGTAGGTATGCCGCGAATCTTCAATCCGGCTTGTACTCGTTCGCCCAGAAAACGCACCGCGTAGGCGGCGGTTGATCCCGTTCCCAGGCCGACGATATCGCCATCGCGCACGAACCGCAGGCTGGCGCGCGCGGCGGCTTCCTTTTCTTGGTCATTCGCCATGCGAGACCGATACTTTACCGCGTTCTAGGGCATTGCACCAATGGCTCCTGGCTTCATTAGCTCCTGGCCTCTAGCCAGGACAAATGTTGGGCCGGTTCACGGCTAGAAGCTAGGAGCGAGGAGCTGGAAGTCAGATTAGCGGCTTCGGGTCCGACGTGGTTCATGCTTGTCTACCGGCCAGCCACTTGAGCCGATTGACCAAAACGCTGGGTGGCATAGCCGACGATCATGCCCACGATGCCACCCGGAAGCATGATTTCGAAATAGTAGTGCTTGCCGCTCGGGTCCGGCATGGCCGCGACGGCGTACGCCAGCAGCAAGCCGATACCGAGGCCGAACAGCAGGCCCAGGGGCAACGAGTTCACCTTTTTCGCGAAGTAACCAATGAGAATGCCTGCAATCAACCCTTTCACCGTGGAGCCGATCACGATGCCCAGCAGTTGTGCCCGCACGGCCGGCGTGAACCACGCGCTCAGCCCGTCAAAGATGCCCAGAATTCCACCCACCAGCAGCCCCAGCACGACCTTGTTCATATGTGCTCCTTGCGGGCAAGTTGCCCGCTAACGTCTTATTCAACGTTGCTGCGAAATCCTTTAGGCACCGGGGATTTCAGATTGCAGATTTCAGATTTGGAACCACTATGATCGAGAGCTTGAAATCTGAAATCATCAATCTGAAATCTAAAATTGCCTTTCCTCGCTATCTTCCCCGCCAAAGAATGAACACCGCGCGCATCACCAGATATGTGACCACTAGCAGAATCCAGGCCTGGTTCTTGACCACCCATCGCCACAAACGCGCCAGCGGACCCTCCGGATAGGCACTGACCGGCAATCCGTCCAGGTAGTGCGCCACGTCGTTAGCCAGTTCCTCTACCGATCCATATCTTTGTTTCGCATCCCCCGCCATAGCTTTGCCGGCAATCGCGGATAAGGCCTTGGACGCCCCACCGGAATCGTCCAGCAGGAACTTCAGCACAGCACCCAACGAATAGACGTCGGCGCGCGGGCCGACCGTCTCGACTTCGCCGCGTTCCTGTTCGGGCGCCATGTAGCCGGGAGTGCCGAGAACCATGCCGTGGGCGGTGTCCTTGGAGGTGTCTTCGTCGGAACGCGGTGATTGCTGCGGCGCGCCCTGTTGTGCCGGAATGTCGGTATCCAGTAACTTGGCCAGGCCCCAGTCCATAACCAGCACTTCTCCGAATTGTCCCACCATGATGTTTTGCGGCTTCAGGTCACGGTGCAGCACGTTGTGGGCGTGCGCGAATGAGACCGCATCGCAGATTTTCTGGAAGGTTCGCAAACGCTCGGGCACGCCGCCGAGTTCATCCCGCTGCTGGTCGAGTCGCCGGCCCTGCACCAGCTTCATGGTGTAGAAGACCCGGCCATCGGGCAGGGTACCAACGTCGTGCACGGGAACGATCCCGGGATGCTCAAGCTGGGCGATGACTCTGGCCTCGCGCAACAGGCGTGCGCTAAGCTCGCCGCTGGAATCTACAATCCCAATCACCTTCAAGGCGACCTGCCGGCCCAGGGCCGTGTCCTCGACCCGGAACACGCCTCCCATGCCTCCCGCGCCCAACTGGTCGAGCAGCACGTAGCTGGTGCCGCTGAAATCCGGCGTATCGGCAGCCGCGCGAAGGCGATCGAGAGCCTGATCTGACAGCCACTTCATGGTGTTTGTGTCCTCACACAGCCTCGATTCCTAGCAAAGTGCGCGTCTCGCGCCGGAATTCTTCTTCGCTACCCGTCATCTCGCGCAGCTGGTCCAGCACAATCCGCCGGAACTCGCGTCGGGCGTAGGCTAGATAGTTGGTGACGTCCGAAGCCTTCAGGCTGAACTGCCGCGCTACCTGTTCATAGGTCCACTCTTTGCCGCCCTCGTCGATGTCATAGAACTCGAGCAAGCGAAAGTGCGTGAGCTTGCCGCGCTGTTCGAATTCCTGGCGCAAGCGCTCCAGGGAAAGGCTGAAAACGCTGCGCACCCATTCGCGCTCGAAAAAATCTTCCATCGAGTCGGACGCGGGAATCTCGATCTGTTGCAATTCTCCTTCAGCGGATTCGAAATCGAGGGGAAGGAACTGCACCTCTCCGCCGCGCTTCAGGCGTCGCGCCGCCTTGTCTTCATTGGCAATCAGATGGTCCACGCACACGCGCAGGAAAGTCCGCAGCCTTGCCCGCTGTGGATCGTATTGAGCGAGAAAATCTTTCTCCAGAAGACGGAAGAAGAATTCCTGGGTCAAGTCCTTGGCCTGCTCGTTGTCCTTGTCCCAACGCAGACGGATGTATTTGTAAACCGGCTTCCAGTAAGCCGCCACCAGGATATCCAGCGCGCGTTGCCGTGCCTCTGGCTCCGTGCTGCGAGCCGCCGCAATGAGCGACCACCGTGTGGCCGGAAAGTTGCTCTGGCCGCGTAGATTGCCGTCATCCCGCATATGCGAAAGGGAGTGTACGACGCCAGGCCGCGCTGAACAAGGCGTTCCCCGGCCGCGTGGGGACGGCCACCCCAGGCTGTCCAGCGGAGCAGAGCTCCGCCATTTTTGAGCTGTGCCGAAAATAACCGCAGCCATTCTCGACTCCCATGTTTCGGCTTGTGGAAATTTTTGGATGTGGTTTGCCTTGTGCCGTTGATCTGCATCCGTTGCGTGACCCATATCGTCGCTCTAGCAGCGCCTCTTCGCGCATTTCCCAATCTCACTGCGTCCGCCAAAATTTTCTTCAGACAATTTTAGATTTGCACCGAACTTGGGGATTGACCGCACTGCGGATCACAGCGTAGATTCTTTTTCACCTTCACAGAAAATCCAGCCAGAGCGACTACACTTTTGCGGACAACCAATTTCAGTACACTTCCCTCCCCCAAGGGTGGAACAACGTGAGGAAAGCAGAAGGCGAGTGGCAAGTCTATCGCACGCGATTTTTGATCCGGGCCAGGCAGCTCACCGGTCCCATGGAGTTCCGGGATGCGCTCGGACGTGAACATCGTGGGCAAAGAGGCGACTATCTTGTGGAATCCTCCGACGGCACGCTGAGAATCGCGCCCCGTGAAATTTTTGAGGACGTCTACGTAACCATGGGTCCCACCGTTGAGAAGTGGCCCCTGCTGAACCGACGAAATTTTCCCATTTCGGATCTGAAGCGCCGGACCGCGGGCCGAGCCGAGATGATGGCGTGAGCGGCACCGGAAGTTTGGGCCGCGACCGGGCAGGCCACGGAAAAATTCGGAGCCATGGCAAATCCAGGTGGCACAACTCCATCGTGCCACCGAACTTTTTGCCCGGGCACTCCCGAGATGCTGCCTTGTGGAAAAGCTTGGGCGAGGGGGCAGCATCCCACTTGCTAAGACTGAGATACAATATATAGGGATACCCTCTTGACAGCCCCAACATACGGGCGTACTGTTTGCATCCCATAAGGCTTTAAACGCCTCTGAAATGAAGGCGTGGCGAGGCTGGGCAAGAGCAAGAAAACAAAGGGTCGGTGCCGAGGTTGAGGTGACCTTGTCCGTACCCCGAATTGAAGATGTACCCCGTTCTTGAGCGGGTTTGCTGGTGCGGTGGCCGTTCCCTCGTTACGTAACTGCGGTTCGCTGAACTCCTCCCGAGGGGGCGACGACAGTTGACAAGCAAGGCTGTGGAAAATGCCTCGAAAAGAGGGCTCGCAACCCCTTTCCCTTCGAGGCCAGAAATTGAGGATTGCAATGGAAGTTCTGGAGCGCATGGTCAGTGAGTCGTTCGCTCGCTACGGGGTCGAACCCACGTTCGACTATCGCCACGTGCAGTGGTCCCGGTGGTTCCGTTGTGCGGACAGCTTGAGCGTGGCGCTGGTCTCCAGCAAGCCCGGCGTCTTCGCCTTGGGCGAAGAAATCGTCGCCCCGGCAACCGGCGGCAAGCGCATGCTGGCCCTGTTCCAGATCTCAGAGACCGATGACCTGGGGATGGCTCTCGGCCGCCTGTTTCTGCCTGGCAGCCCGGAGCGCGAGCGCTTGGCCGCGGGCCGCTGCTTCGCCCGCTATGCCGTAATTGAGGACGCAACCCAGCGTCATGCCGCTTATACCGCATTGCAGCGCTGGCTCTCTGAAACCGCCGAACTGGGAACAGAGAACTAGAAACTGGCAACTGGTTCTTAAGACAGGCTCAGATTTTGCGCGATACTGGGAAATTAGAAATCGATCAGAAAACGAAATACAGACTCCAAAGGAAAGAAGAGAACGCAATGGCAGAGGTAAAAGCAGGAGCCCCCACCGCAGAGACCACCGTGGTTCCCAATGCGACCCCGGTAACCACCGCCACCAAGAAGGCCCCCGGCCTCAGCTTCCGCCGCTTCTTTACCAAGACCGGCGTCTCTCCCTACGACGAAATCGAATGGGAGAAGCGCACCGCCCTGATCACAGATGCCAAGGGCAACACCATCTTCGAGCAGAAGGACGTTGAAGTCCCCAAAGACTGGTCGGTGACTGCCACCAACATTGTGGCCAGTAAGTATCTACACGGAACCCTGGGCACATCCGAGCGCGAGAGTGGGGTGCGCGCCCTGGTCACTCGCGTGGCCGAGACTATCCGCGACTGGGGTTTGTCGCAAGGCTATTTCAAGACGCCGGAAGACGGCGTCACTTTCCACGACGAACTGTCGTACATCCTGCTGCGCCAGTACGCCGCCTTCAACTCCCCGGTGTGGTTCAACGTTGGCTGCGACCGCATCGAGCCCAACTCCGACGCCCAGAACTGGCACTGGAACCCGGCCGCGGCGCGGGTCGAGTTCGGAGTCACGGGTTACAGCAATCCGCAGTGCTCGGCCTGCTTCATAAACTCGGTAAAAGACTCGCTCGATTCCATTCTCACTCTGGCCAAGACCGAAGGCATGCTCTTCAAGTGGGGATCGGGCACGGGCACGAATCTTTCGTCGCTGCGTTCGTCCACCGAAGGCCTCAGCGGCGGCGGTACCGCCAGCGGTCCCCTCAGCTTCATGAAGGGCTTTGACGCCTTCGCCGGCGTCATCAAGTCAGGCGGCAAGACTCGCCGCGCCGCCAAGATGGTCATCCTCAACATCGACCACCCCGATATCGTTGACTTCATCGAGTGCAAGTCGAAAGAAGAAGCCAAAGCGCACGCCCTGATCGCTTCGGGATACGACGGATCATCTCCCGACTCGGATGCCTACTCGTCCATCTTCTTCCAGAACGCCAACAATTCCGTCCGCGTCACCGACGACTTCATGTATTCGGTCCTGCGCGACAACGGCTTCACCACGCGCGCCGTTAAAGACGGACGCCCCATGCAGAACTACAAGGCCAAAGACCTGCTCTACCGGATCTCTGACGCTACCTGGCGCTGCGGCGATCCCGGCATGCAGTACGACACCACGGTCAACCGCTGGCACACCTCGAAGAACACGGCCCGCATCAACGCCAGCAACCCGTGCTCGGAGTACATGTTCCTCGACGACTCCGCCTGCAACCTGGCCAGCCTGAACCTGCTGAAGTTCGCGCCCAACGGTACTTTCGACGTCGAGGCCTATCGCCACGCGGTGGATGTGCTCATCACGGCGCAGGAAATCCTGGTCGACAACGCCGGCTACCCGACGGAGATGATCGCCAAGAATTCGCACGACTACCGTCCGCTGGGCCTGGGATACGCCAACCTGGGCGCGCTGCTGATGGCCGCCGGCCTCCCCTACGACTCCGACGCCGGACGCGACTACGCCGCCTGCGTGACCGCAATCATGTGCGGCGAGGCGTACCTGCAGTCCTCGCGCATAGCCGAATCGTGCCCGCCGTTGGTTCCAGCCACCGAGCCGACGCAAAAAGGCTTGGCAGAAACCAACCTCGGTGCCCGTGTGGCCGCGGGCGACTCGCCCGCGCAGGCGGAGCGAAGCTCCGCAGCCATGCCCGGCGGAGCCTGCCCTGGCTGGTACATCAACCGCGAACCGTTCCTCGACGTAATCCGCATGCACCGTGCCAGCGTCAACAACATCAATAAGACGAACGTCCCCGCTCCACTCTACGAGTCCAGCAAAGCCTGCTGGGACGAAGCCCTGGCCAGCGGCGAAAAACACGGCTACCGCAACTCCCAGGTAACTGTTCTCGCTCCAACAGGAACAATTGGTTTCATGATGGATTGCGATACCACGGGCATCGAGCCGGACTTGGCGTTGGTCAAGTACAAGAAGCTGGTGGGCGGCGGCATGATCAAGATTGTGAACAACACGGTCCCGACCGCGCTGTTCAAGCTGGGCTACGATCACGACGAAGCCGACAAGATCGTCTCCTACATTGACGCCACCGGCACCATCGAAGGCGCGCCCGATATCAAGGACGAGCATCTGGCGGTGTTTGACTGCTCCTTCAAGCCGGCCAAGGGGACGCGGTCGATCCATTACATGGGCCATCTGAAAATGATGGCGGCGGCGCAACCTTTTATTTCCGGCGCCATCTCTAAGACAGTGAACCTGCCGGAGAACGCTTCCGTGGAAGACATCATGGAAGCCTATCTCCAGGCATGGAAGCTGGGGTTGAAGGCTGTGGCCGTCTATCGTGATGGATGCAAGAAGTCGCAACCGCTAAGCGCCGCCGGCACCACCACTGCGCTCAGTAAAAAAGGCGATGGAGCGACCGGCGTCTCGCCCGTCCCGCAGGAAGAAGAGAATCTCAACGCTCCGCCGCGCGCCCACCGCAACAAGCTGCAGGAAGAGCGCGCGTCCATCACCCACAAATTCAATGTGGGCGGACACGAGGGCTACATCACCGTCGGGCTCTATCCCGATGGTGAACCCGGCGAGCTCTTCATCACCATGGCCAAGGAAGGCTCCACGGTCAGCGGCCTGATGGACAGCTTCGCTCTGGCCGTCTCCATCGCGCTGCAACACGGCGTGCCCCTGAAACTGTTCTGCGAAAAGTTTGCCCACACCCGCTTCGAACCGAGCGGCTGGACCAACAATCCCGACATCGGCTTCGCCAAGTCGATCATGGACTACATCTTCCGCTGGCTGCAGTTGCGCTTCCTGACCGGCCAGCAGGGAATGCTGTTCGAAAACCTCAGACTGCGGCCGTCGGGCGTCGGACCTCAGCCGTCAGGGACGAGCGATGCGAGCGGCACTGGGTCTGGGCCGACGTCCGAGGTCCGAGGTCTGACGCCCGGTTCCGTGCACGCCGCCGACGCTCTCGCCGGACTCATCGATCTGGGCGACGCCCCCACCTGCAGCTTCTGCGGATCCATCATGACGCGCAATGGAAGCTGCTACCGTTGTTCTAGTTGTGGATCGACTAGCGGATGCTCGTAATGGAATTGGGGGCGGCGGCTATTGGCTGTCCGCCCCGGTTATTTTCAGTTCTTGTAGTCAAATTTGGATTTCGGCGGGTGGCCCACATCTCCCGCGATCCAACAAACCTCAAATTGAAATAGCTAGGGTGGACGGGTGGCCCATTCTTCCGAGCCCAAGATTCCGACGTTGCGAAGTTCAAAATCTTCAAGTTCAAAATCCCCACCCTATTTCGCAAAAAAACGCGAAATTAGGATGGGGCACCCTCGAGAGTTGCTGACGTTTCCTCTTTCGCTTCTCAGGGCTCTGTGGTGAAAAACCTGCAGTCCGGTTAGAATTTCCCCCGCTCACAACTCTGTAGGTAGCGAGGATCACGCAAATGCGCCACACCTGGACTTTCGCTATCGCTCTGGTTCTGCTTTCTTTTGGGGCCGCCGCTCAAGATCAAGACTTCAGCAAAGTGGAGATGAAGGTCATCAAGGTTTCGGGCAGCGTGTACATGCTGCAGGGATCCGGGGGCAACATCGGCGCTTCCGTGGGGGAGGACGGCATCGTGATCGTTGACGATGAGTTTGCTCCCTTGGCGGACAAGATCCGGGCCGCGCTCAAAGGCATTACGGACAAGCCGGTGCGCTTTGTCATCAACACGCACTGGCACTTCGACCATACCGGCGGCAACGAACCCTTCAGTTCGACTTCAACCGTCATCGCCCAGGACAACGTGCGCAAACGCCTGATTACCGGCGGCACGATGGGGAACAACGACAGCGTGAAGATGGAGGTGAAGCCGGCACCGAAGGCGGCGCTTCCGATCATCACCTTCGATCACGACGTCAGCGTGCACCTGAACGGCGAGGACATCCGCGCCTTGCACTATCCGCATGGCCACACCGACGGCGACAGCGTGATTTTCTTTCCCCAGTCCAAGGTGGTGCACATGGGCGATGACTTCGTCAGCTACGGCTTCCCTTTCGTGGACCTGCGCAGCGGTGGCAGTGTCGAGGGCATGATCGCCGCCATGGAGCAGGTCTCGGCCCAGCTTCCCGCCGATGTGAAGGTCATTCCCGGGCATGGTCCGGTCTCAACGCTGGATGACGTGCGCCGCTATGTGACCATGCTGAAGGAGACGAGGGCCGTGGTTGAAAATGGCATCAAGGCGGGCAAGACGCTGGACCAGTTAAAGCAGGAAAATGTTCTGGCCCCATGGCAAAAATGGAATGGCGACTTCATCACCACCGAACAGTGGTTGATCACTTTGTACAACGATTTGACGGGAAATAAGCCGTCCGAATTTATTAAACACAATTGACCCCCTTTTCGCACGGCGTCATCCTAATCGGCCTTCAAGGTCGTGAAGGATCTCGCGTGGGCGGGCAGAAACCTGAACTTGTTGGGATTAGGTCTGTGACGATGCTCACCGACGTCTGTGCCGATGCGCCAGATCCTTCACCCGGCTGACGCCGGGGTTCAGGATAACGCAGGTTTGCGGCGGTGCACGAGCGTGACTCTGACTGCGTTTAGGGGCAATCGTTTGGGAAGTTCAAAATCCCCACCCTTGTCGCGAAGAACGCGAAAGAGGGTGGGGCACCCGCGGGATTCAATTTTTGGGGACTACGGGGCTACCATTCGGTGTAGATGCTGTCGGAGACGATCTTTCTAACTTTGTCGAGACCCTTGAGCCATGCCTGGTATTCGCTGCTGGCGTTGGTTTTGGCGACGGCGTCGGCGAAAGCAGCCATGTTGGGATACTCGATGCTCACGACCACGGCACCGGCTTCCGGGCCGGCGAACCTGGCCTGCCACACCCGGGTCTGGGCTTGAATCCCGATACCCTTCATGACCTGCCTGCCTTTTTCGATCTCCTGAGCATAGGCAGCGGGATCGTCCGTCTTGACTACGACTACACGCAGAACGGTTGCCTTTTGCGCGAAGGCGGCGCTCGACGCTGCACAGACGAGCAGGAGAATCGCAGCGGTTGCTGCCGTATTTCTTATTGATCTCTTTCTCATGGATGGTTCCTCTCTTTTTTCTTTCCGTTGAGTTGACTATACCGAGCTCGGGCCGGGCACATCGTATGTCGGAGGGGTGGGCAAGTCAAACGGGTCCCCTTTTGCAGAGTGCGCGATGGATTGAGACAGCCTGGGCTGGCAGGCCAGCAGCAGGCTGCCGCTCGAATCCTCCCCTCGTTAGCGCTCGGGGTTCGCTCAGGGCAGGCTCTCGACTTCGCTCGGCTTGTGGACGGAACCCCGCTATTTGGTTACGGCTGCGAGAATGAGTTTTTGATTTTTCAGGATTTCGTCGAGGGCCGACTGGTTCTTCCTGATCGTGCCCTGGTTGGCGATGATGGTTTTTTGGTTCTTCACGATGGCGGTCTGGTTGGACAGGATTGCCTTCTGATTTTTCAGGATTGTAGATTGGTTGGACAGGATTGTCTTTTGATTGGATAGAACTTTGGTGTCCGCCATATTTCCTGTTCTCCTTGGATTTTTTCCGGAATCAGTTTATCACTTGGCCGGTTGGTCCGGCTGGCGGGGAAACCTTGCCGAGCAGAGCTCGGCCGGACAGGTCAGGGGACCCGTCCCTACGTCGCCGGCGGTCTACACTGGCTCGGGTTTTTCGCCACGATAGACGCGGGCGATACCTCGCACCAGGCAGCGGAGGGGCAGACTACCCTTAGGGTCAGCAAAGAAGATTTCTCCCGAGCGGGTGCTGCGGTAGAACCAGCGTTTGAGCAGGGCAAGATGCTCCATAGTCTCGAGAGCGGTCTTCGCGTTGGCGGAGGGAAGCGTGGCCAGAGCCGCCTGCACCCGAGATTCCATGGATTGCGATTTGGTGTGCTCCGGGGCCTGGATAGGGAAGGTGAGCGGGCCGGTGATGAGGCCGGCGTCAATAAAGAAAAATACTACCGATTCCGGGACGGCCGACGGCTGCACCATGATCGCGGTGAGCTGATCGATGCGGCGCACGATTTCGGGGAGCTGGCCGAGCACGGGCTTGAGCTTCTCAACTTTCGCGTGCGAGGCTGCGGCGTTTTCAAAATCAAGGCTGGAGGATGCCTGGTCGCGCTGGGCGCTTATCTCTCGCACCAGAGATTCGCCGCTGCTGTCGAAGTAGGTCTGCACCCGGGCGACTTCGGCGTGATATTCCTCGTCGGTGCAGCCTTTGAAACAGGGCGCGAGACACATTTTCATTTCGGAATAAATGCAGCCAGGAAACTGCGGATCGGGATGGAGGTCGTCCGCGCAGCGGCGCATCTTGAAGAAATCCAGGGAGTCGTTGGCGAACTTCTCGGCGGCGGCGCGCGATGGGAACGGCCCGTAGTAAAGAGAGCGCCTGCCCAGGCGGCCGAGCCGGGTGGTGATCGAAGCGCGCGGGTATTCATTTTCCATGTGCAGCTTGAGCAATGGGGAGAAGCGCAGGCGCAGGCGATCGGTGTAGGTCTTGGGGAAAGCCTCGCGCAGCACGCGATAAAGAAGAAAGCCGGATTCGAAATCGGAGCCGCTTGGAGTGTACTCGATGAAGCGAACGCGATCGCGCAGGTTCAGTCTTCGCGCTTGTTCCGGAGGGTCTAGAAGACGGTGCAGGCGGCGGCGCAGGTTGGCGGTTTTGCTGACATAGGGTTCGGCATGGGGATCGTCACCGCGGAGGAGGAAGACTGCCGGCGCGGCCGGGGCTGCGGCGAATGCTTCTGCGTCGCGATCGGGATCGAACTCCAGGCGCTCGGTCAGCACGTAGGCATTCTAGTTTGAATTAACCACGGAGGACACAGAGGACACGAGGAACCCGTGCCACGGATTCACACGGATAACACGGATCTAAAAAAATCAAATGTTTGATCCGTGCGAATCCGTGAAATCCGTGGCTCGACTTAGCGAAAACTGGCGCTGCGAAATTTCTGGCGGAAGTCTTCGCCTTCCATTTTGATGATGCGGCACATCTCATGCAGACGGGAGCGCATTCGTTCTCCGATGCGGTCGCCCAGGGTTTCGTGGCGCGTCGATCTCTGGGCACGGGCGAACTCCGAAGTGGGGTTCGCGTATGGGTCTTGACCCACATCATCGGAAAAGTTTGTGGTAATGATGGTCGTGCGTTTGTCGTTGTAGCGGGTGTTCAGGATCAGGCTGACCGTGTCCCAGACCCATTCCGTAGGTTTGACCGCTCCGAGTTCGTCGAGCACCAGCACCTCGGTTTCGAAAACCGGGCGCAGCACGTCCAATTCGGTGGCCTTTACCGAATCGTTGTAAGAATTCTGGATCTGCTTCAGCAGTTCGCGGTAGTCGTAGAACAGGCAGGCAATGCCCTTGCTGAGGACGAGTTCCTTGATAATGCCGACCGCGAGGTGGGTTTTGCCCACTCCGATGCTGCCGATGAGCAGCAGCCCGGTCGTATCCACCGGATATTCCTCCACAAACTTGCAGGCAGCCAGGCGGGACGAAGCCAGTGCCCGATGGGGACCGTCGAACTCGAAGTTGGAAAGTTCGCAGTGTTCGTAACGTTTGGGAATGCGGGCAGCCGCGAGCAGGGTCTGGGTACGCGCCTGCCGCCGGCAGTCGCAACGGGTTACACGATGATCGGAGCCGATAGAGACTGATCTCCAGCCAGTACCTTCACACAGAGGACACACGTCCGCGGAAACTTTCATGACCTGGGTTCTTTTCCTTATCTAAACTGTGCACTGATGCATGCGCTTTGCGCAAGTGCCAAAGCCGATGAGCCTGTGTACATCCTGTGGAGCGGGGGAAGGAGTTGTGGAGGGCTGAGGAATAGATCGCTGGGGTAGATGAGCTCGGCACGTGACCCCGCTTTCGGCTGGCAGAGCCACTTTTCCGGGCTTTGCCGCGGGAAAGTGGCTTTCTCTGAGGATGGGGACGGACCTGACTTTCCCTCCTGACCCAAACTCGGCATCCGGCGCGGATTTCCACAGTTGACATTCTCTTCGCACGGTAGCTAAATAAGGCCGTCGGGTTTCCCCACTCAGCGAGTGTCCATTCTTCCTCCCCTGTACGCGCTGGGGGACTAACGAAACCTGCCAGGAGAGAAGATGAATAAAGCCGATCTCATTGACCGAATCTCAGCTAGCTGCCACATCAGCAAGGCCACGGCAGCCACGGCTATCGACACTGCTGTCGACAGCATCACTTCTGCTCTGAAAAAGGGGGATCGAGTAGCGTTGATTGGTTTTGGCACGTTTTCTGTCTCGCAGAGAAAAGCTCGCAACGGGCGTAATCCGCAGACCGGCGCCACCATCAAGATCGCTGCCCGGAAAGTCGCCAAGTTTTCATCCGGAGCCGAACTCAAGAAAGCGGTCAACCGCGGTAAGTAGGCCCACAGCTTTAACCGGGAACGGCAGGAGGTCGGTCCTGCCGTTTTTGCTTTTTGCAGGTGTGGGCGGGCTTCTGACCCGTCGGGGCCGAGCAGGCTTGGCTGTCTTTTTAGGCTTCGAATTAAAGCCCAACAAGCCGAGGGCGAGACGCCCTCGGGACAGCCGGCGGGACGCCGGCGCTACTGAAATCAGGGGTCTTCCGGGTTGCTGAATCCTGCGGTAATCCTTTAGAATCTAATGTCTCGAGTAAGTTTGGAGATCCCATGAAGGCAGCTATTCATCCCGGTTACGAGCAAGTGCGCGTCATGTGCGCTTGCGGCAACAGCTTTACGACCCGCTCGACCCATAAAGGCGATATCCACGTGGAAATTTGCTCCGCCTGCCATCCCTTTTTCACCGGCAAGCAGAAGCTTATGGATACCGCTGGCCGCGTGGAGCGCTTCCGCCGGAAGTATGCCAAGGCGGAGCCGGCCAAGAAGTAGGCCTGGCCACGGATTTTCGCGGATTCGCACGGATTTCTTAGCCCCTGCTTTGCAGGGGCTTTGTTTTTGGGGGACATAGGTAGAATAGGGTCGTGCGCAAGTATTGGGACAATTCGGTGACCGGCGCGGGCGAGTCGCCCGCGACCACACAGGCCAGAGCGATCACGCCGGTTCCTTCGTCAATGACGATTGGGAACGTGCGCATTGCTCCGGCGACCGTGCTCGCTCCCATGGCTGGGGTGACCGACACCGTTTTCCGCCGCTTCATTAGGAATCTGGGCGGGTGCGGACTGATCATGACCGAATTCACTTCGGCCGACGGCATCCTTCGCTCGAAGGACCGGAAGGCTAAACTCTACCTGCACTTCTACGAGGACGAACACCCCATCTCGGCGCAGCTTTTTGGCAGTGATCCCAAAGTCATGGCTGAGGCAGCCCGCATGGTCGAGGGCCTGGGCTTTGACCTGGTGGACCTCAATCTCGGGTGCCCGGCGAAAAAGGTTGTGAAGTGCAATGGGGGCTCCGGGCTGTTGAAGGACTTACCTGCTATCGGGAAGATCTTCGAGGCGGTGCGGGCAGCGGTGACGATTCCGTTCACGGTGAAGTTCCGTGCCGGCTGGAATGATGACAGCGTGGTTTGCGTAGAACTGGCGAAAATGGCGGAGGAGTGTGGGCTCTGCGCGGTGGCGTTGCACGCCCGTACCCGAGAGCAGGGTTACAGCGGCCAGGCGCGCTGGGATTGGATTGCCGCGGTCAAAGATGCGGTGAAGATTCCGGTAATCGGGAACGGCGATATCCGCACGCCGGAAGACGCTTGCGCCATGGTGGCGCAGACGGGATGCGACGCGGTCATGATCGGGCGGACGGCGCCGTCGAATCCCTGGATCTTTAGACAGATTGAGCAGTATTGCAGTGGCAATGGCCACGTAGGGGCGGGTGCCCTCACCTGCCCGGCCGAGCGCGAGCTCGGCAACTCTGGGCTCGGCAACTCTGGCGAGCGTACGCTCGCCCCCCCGGACGAGGGCGTCCGGGGCTACGCAGGTCGTGGTTATGACCAGCCCAGCGAAGGCGACCGCTACCAGATGATCCGGACATACTTCGAAATGTTGATTGAAGAGGAGATGCCGGGCGCTGAAGGCAAGATGAAGCAGTTTGCCTCGTGGTTCACGCATGGCGTCGCGGGCGGGGCAGCCCTGCGCAAGGCTATCTACGAGTCAAAGAGCCGGGTGGAGATTCTGGCCAGTGTGGAAGCATTCTTCGAGAATCGGCTGCGGCCGTGTGGCGCGGGCGCCCCCGCCCGCGAGGTTTTGACTTCCATCCCGTAGCGATCCGACACAGCCAACCGCCGCGGCTCAAGCCGCGGCTCTTCGCTGCGATCTATCGGCACGAAGTGAACTCGTGCCCTCCCGATTCGTATGTTTCCCCAAAGTATCTCAGGCGAGCTGCGCTCGCCCGCACGGGCGAGGACGCCCGCGCCTACATTTTTGGGCGGACGCCTTTTCGCCGATGTGGTGGTTCCAGCGGCCAACTCACGCCTGAGACAGGTGGGAGCCGTGCTGGAAGTGGTATTGCAGGATTTTCGCGGCCAGAGTCGGACTTACGCTACCGGCCTCGGTCTTGACCGCGCGCACGACTTCGCCCCGGCAAACTACCTCTGCCGCGGCCAAGCCCGCGATTTCAGCGGGCAGCACGAGGTTGATCTCGAGCTGCGCGTTGGGAGCGATCGGTTCCTCCGCCTGGAACAACATCCCCGAGCGGCTGATGTTTTCGGTTGTGCCCTCACGCCAGCCGCTTTCTCCGACCAGCCGGTATTTCAGCGGCAGGTGGAGGTCGAAGCGGGTAGCGCGGAAGGGGGAGGAAATCTTGTTTCGGGTGCGAGCGACTGGAGCTGTTTGAGCTAATCGAGCAGACATGTGTATCTCCTGAGGGAGTGGGGTATCGAGCACCTCCCGCACTTTTGCCTTCAGGGCGGGGAGGGTAAAGGGCTTCTGGAGCAGGGTGATGCCCTCGTCCAGCGTGCCGTTGTGGCCAATGTGGTTCTCCGTGTAACCCGACATGTACAGCACTCTCATTTCGGGGCGAGTGGGAGAAATCTGGTTGGCCAATTCACGCCCGTTCATTCCCGGCATGATGACGTCCGTCAGCAGCAGGTGAATGGGGCCCTTGTGTGCCTGGGAAATCTTGATCGCGGCGGCGCCGTCGGGAGCATCGATCACGCGGTATCCCTGGTTCTCGAGAGACTGGCGTGCCAGGCGGCGCAGATTCTCTTCGTCCTCTACGAGCAGGATGGTTTCGTGGCCGGGGCTGGGCTGGTCTGCATCCGCAGCCAGCGCAGGCTGCGTGGCCAGAGCTTCTCCGGTTGCGCTGAAGCGCGGCAGATAGATCTTGAACGAAGTACCTTTGCCGGCTTCGCTATAGAGCCAGATGTAGCCTTCGCTTTGCTTGACGATGCCGTACACCGTGGACAATCCGAGTCCCGTGCCCTTCAGTCCCTTGGTGGTGTAGAAGGGTTCGAAGATGTGGGCTTGGGTATCGGGATCCATGCCCATGCCGGTATCGCTGATGGCCAGCATGACGTAGTCGCCGGGCTTCACCGGAGAGTGAAAGCGAGCGTAATTGGCGTCCAGCGTGACGTTGGCGGTTTCGATGGTCAGCTTCCCGCCATGCGGCATGGCATCGCGGGCGTTGACCGCGAGATTCATGATGACCTGCTCGATCTGTCCGGGATCGGCTTTGACGGCGCCGATGTCGGGGCCCGGGACCATGACCAGATCAATGTCTTCGCCGATCAGCCGGGTCAGCATTTTCACGTTTTCGGTGACTACGCTGTTCAGGTCAACAATCTTGGGGGCAAGCATCTGCTTGCGGCTGAAAGCCAGCAACTGGCGGGTGAGAGAGGTGGCGCGCTCGGCGGCGTTGGCGATTTCCTGCGCGTGTCCGCGCAGGGTGGGGTCGGTGTCGAGGCGCTCCAGCAGGAACTCGGAGTATCCCGAGATCACCATGAGCAGATTATTGAAGTCGTGGGCGATGCCCCCGGCCAGGCGGCCCACGGCCTCCATCTTCTGGGCCTGGCGCAGTTGCTGTTCCAGGGCCCGGCGTTCGGTGACGTCCTCGGCGAACAGCTCGAAGAAGATGGTGTTCGCTTCGTCGCGGAAGGCGCGTCCGGAGAGGCGTACGCTGATGATGGCGCGGTCCTTGCGTACCCAGTCGGCATCGAGGCCGTGGAATTTTTGCAGGGAGCGGAGGTAGTCGGCCAGGCCGAACCACTGTTGCGAGTCGGCATACAGATTGGCCAGGTTGCGTCCTACCAGTTCCGCGCCTGATGCGTAGCCCAGCATGGCGACCAGCGCCGGGTTTACGTCCAGCAGGATGCCGACGGAGTCGCACCGGCAAACGCCGTAGGGAGCATGGGTGACCAGGGAGCGGAAGTTGATCTCGGAGCGGCGCAGTCCTTCCTGGGCTGAACGCAGCGCGGCGTTGAACCAGCAGATGAGGCCGGCCACGAAGACGAACAATGCCAGATGTATGATGGCCCGGCGGTAGTCGGAGGGACTGTGTGCCCCGGCCAGCGAGAAATACGCGCTGACGGTCAGGGCGAAGGAGGTCGCGACCAGGCCCGGCTTCCAGCCGCCGTACCAGGCGCTGACCATAATGGCAACCGCAAACACGACCAGGCGGCTCTCGACCACGTCGGAGAGCAGGAATGCCGGAATCAGGGCAAGAATAATGCTGAGGACGGCGACGCCGTATCGGAGGACTGGGGCCCGAGCCGGAGTGATGCTGCGGTTGCGAAGAGAAGGGGGAGCTTCACTCGCATAGAGTCAAATTTAGTTCCCAGAATGGGAAGGCGCGAGTTACGGGAGTGCATGCAGAGCCGCGCCAATGGGCACCTGAACGAAAGATCCATGGGCTTTGGGCAACCCTTGAGGCGGGAGCCAGCAACCGCTTTTTGGGAAGTTGAGACTGGCGCGGCACCGATGGCAGGACTTGCACGCGGCAGCGGGGAAACGGGAGACTATGGGTGATCTGCAAATGATCTGCACACCAGGGCGTCTGCGCCCACATCCATGAATATCGGTCTGTTGGGCGGGACGTTCGATCCGATTCATCACGGGCATCTGGCCTTGGCCCGGGCGGCCAGGGAGCGCTTTGACCTGGGGCGCATCCATTTTGTGCCGGCCAATGTTCCGCCCCACAAGCAGGGCCGAGCGGTCACTCCTTATTTCCATCGCTACGCCATGGTAGTGCTGGCCACCATGGGCGAGAAGGCATTTGTCCCGTCGGTTCTGGAGGCCCCAGGGGTGGTTACGATTCCTGCCCCAGCAGGGAGAGGGCGGCCCGTAAAGGACGCCGTGCCGGGCGCAAATTACAGCATTGACACGGTAAAGCGCCTGAAAGAATCGCTGAAGAAGATCGACCGTGTATTTTTCCTGATTGGCATGGACGCTTTCGCCGAGATCTCGCACTGGCACCAGGCCGAGGCGCTGTTTCGCGAATGTGAGTTCATCGTGGCCAGCCGTCCTGGATATTCGCTGGCCGATGTGGCCAATGCTCTGCCGGAGAAGATCCGGCCTCCGCAGAACGTAAGCCAGCCCTTCGCCAAACAGCCGGCCAAGGGCGATCTGGTGCTGAGTGGAGCGACCATCCATTTGCTGGAGAATGTGCACCAGGCAATCTCGGCCACCGCGATCCGGGAAGCGGTGCTGGCGAAGAAACCGCTGCGCAGGTTCGTGGATGCGGCGGTGGAAGAGTACATAAAGAAGGAAGGGTTGTATGGCTAGTCGTCGGTCGTCAGTCTTCGGTCGTCAGCCATCGCATTCAGAACCTCAGCTACAATGGATTGGCCGACGACCGAAGACTGACGACCGACCCCGCATGACAAAGAACGATTCGAAACCACAAGTCTCTGAAGCCATCCGTGCCTGCCTGGAAAAGAAGGCGGAAGAAATTGCCATACTGGAACTGGAAAAAGGGTCGGGAGCGTTCACCGACTATTTCGTAGTGTGCAGCGGGACGAATCCGCGGCAGGTCCAGGCCATTTCTGACGAAGTGGAATTGCGCTTGAAAGGAGCCGGGCTGCGGCCCACTCATATCGAGGGCTACAAGCAGGCGGAGTGGGTGTTGCTCGACTACGTGGATTTTGTGGTCCACATTTTCTCCGAGAAGGCGCGCAAATTTTATGACCTGGAGCGGCTGTGGAAGTCGGCCCGGCGAATGGAGCCGGCTGAGCTAGTGGCTAGTCCGGCCAAGCAACGAAGGGTCCCAGTGCGCGGCTTGAGGAAGAAGCGGGCCTGAGTCCACTCGGCTGCTCTGTGCTCCCCGTGTCCTCTGTGGTTAAATGCCATTGGTGAAGCTCAAAGTTGCGTGGATTGGGAAGACCAGAGAACCCGCCATCCAGTCTCTGACGGATGAATACCTGAAGCGTCTGTCGCACTATGCCGACGTTGAGGGAACCCAGCTCAAAGACGAGGCGGCTCTCCTGAAGCAATGTGCGCGCGACGCCCGTCCCCGGTACACGCTGGTGCTGCTCGACGAACAGGGCAAACAGCTTTCTTCTGAAGAACTGGCAAAATTCCTGGGCGACAATCAGGAGCGGAATCCGCTTCCGCTGCTGTTTGCGGTGGGCGCGGCGGACGGTTTTACTGACCAGGCGCGGCAGGCGGCCACGCTGGTACTCTCCCTGGGCAAGATGACGCTGGCGCACGAGTTGGCGCGGGTGGTCCTGCTGGAGCAACTCTACCGGGCGTTCACCATTCTAAAGGGTCACCCCTATCACTTGGGGCATTGAGACCAATTCGGGAATTCAGGCGTGTACCTTCGTGATGTTCCCCCTGGGGCTCCCGAAGTCTAGAGTCGAAATGTCAGCAAAGTAACGCTGTGTACTCAGCCCTCCCCTTTAAGGATTGATTGCGATGAAGAATCCATTTGAAGTGTTGAAGACTAAAGAACAGGAAGTCGCCAAAGTCAAGAAAGAGATCAACGCCTTGCGAGTTACGATTCAGCTGATCGGGGACGAGAAATCGTCCGCCACTGACCACAAAGTGGACCTGCACTCTGTCATCGAAATGCCGTAGGCCGCAATTCCTCGTTTAGCTTAGAAGCAACCTCAATGGAGCACGGGCGTCCTCGCCCGTGCTGGACGGGCGGGGACGCCCGTCCCACCATCAATAATTAAGACAGCACTATCCCGCCTGCGCTCTGCGCGATCCTGTCTGGAACAGGTACAATCAAAGATTCGCCGGTATGCCGGACATCCGCCGTGGTCTCATCATCGTGAATACCGGCCCGGGCAAGGGCAAGACCACCGCCGCCATGGGCACGGCGTTGCGCGCGGTCGGGCCAGGGCATGCGGGTCCTGATGCTGCAGTTTCTGAAAGGCTCGTGGCATTACGGCGAACTGGACGCGGTGAAGGCTTTCGGCGACAAGTTCGTCATGAAGCAGATGGGCCGCGGCTTCGTGAAAGTCGGCGCCGAGAAGCCGATCCCGAAGACGTGCGCATGGTGGAAGAGGCCTGGGCGGAGGCGGAGAAGGCGATCCAT
This sequence comes from Terriglobia bacterium, assembly GCA_963779255.1. Lineage (GTDB taxonomy): Bacteria > Acidobacteriota > Terriglobia > Terriglobales > Acidobacteriaceae > JAIQFF01. The sequence continues at coordinate 116,157 of CAVZXU010000043.1, forward strand.
TCCGGCGAATGGGACCTGGTGATCCTGGACGAGATCAATTACGCCATCAGCTACGGCATGCTCGACCCGGCCAAAGTGGCCGAGACTCTGAAGAGCAAACCGGAGATGGTGCACGTCATCTTGACCGGGAGAAACGCGCATCCGACAATTGTCGAGCTGGCCGACACCGTCACCGAAATGCGCCAGGTCAAGCACGCCTACGAAAAGGGCGTGATGGCGCAGAGAGGAATCGAGTACTGAAATCGTCGTCAGTCGTTGGCAATTGGTAGTTAGCCCTTCGCGCCGAGACGGCTGGTTCTAGAGTCTTGATCGACTGACGACCAACGACCGAAACTGACGACTATTTATGACATGGTTCAAGCGACAATCCGGCGAGCTGGACACCTCGGGCGAGAAGAAGGTCCGCACCGAGGGCCTGTGGGTGAAGTGTGAGACTGCCGCCAGATCATCTGGAAGAAGGATCTGGAAGAGAACCTCAATGTTTGCCCCAAGTGCGACAGGCACTTCCGCATCGACGCGCGCACCCGCCTGGCGCAGCTGCTCGACGACAATGAGTACGAGGTTTTCGACGCCGATCTGGCTCTCCACCGATCCGCTGAAGTTTGTCGACCTGAAGGCGTACTCGTCCCGCCTGAAGCAGGCGCAGACCGACACCGGCCTGAAAGACGCCATCATCAACGCCCGCGGCAAGCTGAACGGCCGCCCGGTGATCGTCAGCGCCATGGAGTATGCCTTCATCGGCGGCAGCATGGGCGCGGTGGTGGGCGAGGCAATCACCCGCGCCATCGAGCAGGCGACGGAAACCCGGATGCCGATCATCATCGTTTCCGCCTCGGGCGGCGCGCGCATGATGGAAGGCGTGATCAGCCTGATGCAGCTGGCCAAAATCTCCGCCGCGCTGGCGCGCTTGGACGAAGCCCGGGTGCCCTACATCTCGGTGCTGACCGATCCCACCACCGGCGGCGTGACGGCTTCGTTCGCCATGCTGGGCGACCTGAACATCGCCGAACCCGGCGCGTTGATCGGTTTCGCCGGGTCCGCGCGTGATCGAGCAGACCATCCGCCAGAAACTGCCGCAGGGCTTCCAGCGCAGCGAATTTCTGCTGGAGCACGGCATGCTCGACGCCGTGGTGCACCGCAAGGCAGTTGAAGTCCTACATTTCGCGGGCGCTGGATTTTATGGACGCCGCAGCGTCGAGCCGTCAGTCGTCAGCCGTCAGCTTGCAGCCCAGTGGCCAATCTTCAGTCCCGGTTGACAGTTGCCCCATCGAGCTGCCGGCTTCCCCGTTCGGTCCTTCGTTCGACGTTTCGACGGCCTGAGCTCGATAGCCCGAAGCTGAAACTGGTACCCTAGGATTAGCTGAAAGACCGACGACTGACTTGACTGATGTCCTACGAAACCGCCGTCGCGCGGATGTATGCGCTGGGCCACGAACTGGCGCAGACGCCGTCGCACAAGTTCGATCTGGCGCACATGCGCGTGCTGCTGGAAGCGCTGGGCCATCCGGAGCGGCGTTTCCCCGGCGTGCTGATTGCCGGCACCAACGGCAAGGGTTCCACCGCGGCCACGCTGGCATCGATCCTGCAGGCTTCGGGATTGCGCACCGGGCTGTACACGTCGCCGCATCTGGTGCGCATCAACGAGCGCATTCGCATCAATGGCAGCCGATCGCCGACGACGATTTCGCCCTGCTGCACGATGTGGTGGACCGCACCGCCGAACGTCTGGTCAGCGAAGGCGAGCTGCCGTGGCATCCCAGCTTTTTCGAAATGCTGACCGCGATGGCTTTCGAGCACTTCGCGCGCGCAGAAGGTCGACATCGCCGTGCTCGAAGTCGGCATGGGCGGGCGGCTGGATGCGACCAACGTGGTCGAGCCGCGGGTCAGCGTGATCACCGACATTTCTCTCGATCATCAGAAGTTTCTGGGCAACACGGTGGCTGAGATCGCGCGCGAGAAGGCGGGGATCATCCGTCCCGGCGGGGTCGTGGTCACGCTGCCGCAGCAGCCCCAAGCCAACGACGTGATCGGAAACACGATTTTGGAGCTGGGCGCGCGGGCGGTGAACGCCGTGCCGTATGTTCCGCCGGTCAGTCCGGCCAGTGCCGCAGTACCTGGTCGCCGGCAGCGATGAAGAGCTCCGGTTTCGCGTTATCCGCTGCAGGTGATGGGCGAAGAATTCTGGTCGAAACTCCGCTGGTCGGGCGGCACCAGCTCCGCAATGTCGCGCTGGCGATTGCGGCAGCCGAGGAACTGGACCAGCAGGGATTTCCCGGTCACGCCTGAGTCGATCGAGCGGGGCATCCGCGAGACGCGCTGGCCGGGGCGTTTCCAGGTGGTGCCCGCCAGCGGATGGCGAGCCCGAATATGTGTTCGACGTGGCGCACAACCCGGCCGGAGCCTGGGCGTTGCGCTCGACGCTTTCGGCTGGCTATGCGGACCGGCCGCTGACATTTATCTTTGGCGCCATGCGCGACAAGGCGATCGCCGAAATGGCGGAAATCCTGTTTCCCCTGGCGGAGCGCGTGATCGCGACCCACGCCGACAATCCGCGCTCCGCCACGCCGGACGAGATTCGCGAAGCCGCGGTCCCGGACTTCGGCCGAAATTGAAGAAGCCGCGGATGTGGCTGCCGCCATTGCAACTGGCGCGGACTTCGGCCCGGCCGGATGGCTGTGGTGGTTATTACCGGATCGATATACATTGTCGGCGAGGCCATGCGGCGCTCGGAGCGTCGCATCTGAACAAATATGCCATCCGCGAAAACACCTATCGAGATGGACAGCGCGGCGGAGGCGGCGCCACGTCTGGACGCGCCCCAATCCGCGCAAGGCCGCCGCCTCCCGCGAATACGGCTGGCTCAGCCGGCTGCGCTCGTACTTCATCCTCGATCCCCTCATCTGGGTCTACACCGTCGTCCTGGGCATCATTTCCATTCCGGCTTCACTGTTCGGAAACCGAGGGCACGGATTCTGCATGGCTTCGCGCGCTTCTGGTCATGGCTGATCATGAAGACGATTTTTTCGCCGGTGAAGGTGACTGGGATGGAAAAGATCGACACGTCGAAGACCGTGCGTTTACGCGGTGAATCACGCTTCCGCGCTCGACATCCCGTTTCTGTATGCGAACCTGCCCTTCCAGTTCCGCATTGCCTTCAAGAGCGAATTGCTTTCGTACCCGATTGTGGGCTGGCATCTGAAGCGCTCGGGGCAAATTTGTATTGACCAGCAGAACCCGTCGCGGTCGATCGGCAGCATCCGTGCGGCCCTCAAGAGCCTGAAAGGCGGCATGCCACTGGTCATCTTTCCCGAAGGCGGCCGCACGCCCGATGGCGAGATCAAGCCCTTTTTGCCGGGCGCGTTCTTTCTGGCCATCAAAGCACAGGTGGATATCGTGCCGGTGGCGCTGGTTGGCACCTTCGAACTGCTGCCGATGAACACCTACCACATCAAGTGCCGGCCGTTGGAGATGCGGGTGGGGCAGCCCATTTCGACCGCAGGCTACACGTTGCGAAACATGGAAGCGCTTTCGGATCGGGTGCACAAGGCTGTGGAGGATTTACACAAGAGCGGCTGACCCATAAAAAAGAGGATTTGTATGAAAGCAGATCTCAGTTTCTAGATCTCAGTTGCCAGTGACGAGCCATCCCCTAGCTAGCCCGGCGACTTCCAGGGGAAGTCATTGCAGGCAAGGAACGGGCAGAAGTAGGATGGCGCGGTCGACGATGGCGGCAGCTGAGACCGGCCGAGCAATGGAGCTTCCGAAGCCCGGTAGCTAGCCTGGTTCCAAGTCTCGTGCTCAATGCAGTGGTGACGTTGGGGACTGGAGTATCGGTCGGCAGCGATCCCGATTAAGAGAGTACCCGGTTTGCGCGACTTGGGCCGTCGTCCTCGACTACAAGGAGGAGAAGGACGATGGCGAGAAAGCGCAAGCAAGACAGTAGAGGGCAAGCAAGCGGTGATGCCAGTAATGCGGGCCGATGCGGCCGGAATCGATATTGGAGCAACCGAGATTTTCGTGGCGGTTCCGCCGGATCGAGCCAGAGAGAATGTGCGTTCGTTTCCGACGTTCACGCAGGATCTTACGCATTGGCGGAGTGGCTAAAGCAGTGTGGCGTGAAAACGGTAGCCATGGAATCGACCGGGGTGTATTGGATACCCCTGTTTCAGATTTTGGAGGAGCGTGGTTTTGAGGTGTATCTGGTGAATGCGCGGCACGTGAAGAACGTACCCGGGCGACGGACGGACGTGTCCGATGGCCAGTGGCTGCAGTTCTTGCACTCGGTCGGATTGTTGCGGGCATCGTATCGGCCGGAGCAGGAGGTCTGCGCGATACGTTCGCTACTGCGGCATCGGGAAAGCCTGGTGCAGATGGCCGCCACGCACGTGAACCACATGCAAAAGGCACTGGACCAGATGAACCTGCAACTGCATCACGTCATCAGTGACATCACCGGTCAGACGGGGCTGGCCATCGTCGATGCCATTCTTGGCGGAGAGCGGAATCCGCAAGTCTTGGCCAAACTGCGTCACGAGCGTATCAAGGCCAGCGAAGAAGTAATCGCTAAGTCGCTGGTGGGAGACTACCGACCCGAGCATCTGTTCACCTTACGGCAGTCCCTGATGGCTTATCGCAGCTATCAGGATCTCATCGCAGACTGTGAGCGGGAGATTCGCCAGCGCCTTGGAAGGTTCCAGCCTCCGAACTCACCTCAGGTATCGACGAGCGACCCGGCCGCAGGGTCACGGTCGCCCAAAACCCTTTCCAGCGACGGCGTATTGCGCGCGGAATTGAAGTACGCCTTTGGCGTCGATCTCACACAAATCCCGGGAATCCGCACCGGCATCGCACAAACCCTTTTTGGAGAGATCGGTCCAGACTTTAGCAAATTCCGCAGTGCTTCCGCCTTTGCCTCGTGGATGGGCCTGTGCCCGGATAACGAGATCAGTGGAGGCAAGGTTTTGTGGGTGGGAACACGCAAGGTGAACTGCCGCGCCGCAACTGGCCTTGCGCATGGCGGCTCAGTCCCTGCATCACAGCAAATCTGCCCTCGGCGACTTCTATCGCCGCATGCGCGCGAAGCTGGGTGCACCGAAGGCTATTACCGCGGCGGCCCACAAATTGGCACGCATCATTTTCCACTTGGTGAACTACCCATCAGGAATTCGATGACAGCCAATTTGCCGCGGATCAACTCCGCTTCCAGAAGCGCCAAGAAGCAAAATTTCGAGCCAAAGCCCGAGCCCTTGGCTTTCAACTCATTCCCTTGGAACCGGCACCATCAATGGTTCCTTAAGAGCTGGCGGCATCGGCGGGCTGCATGCGAAGTTCTTCCACTTTTTCCGCGATGGCGTACTTGAGATCATCAATCCCTTTGCCGGTCACGGCGGAGATGGGAAATAACTCCAGATTTTGCTTTTTGCAGTAGCGCTTCAGCTTGGCCAGCTTGTCTTTGTTGGCCACGTCGATCTTCGACGCCACCATGATCACCGGCTTTTCTCCAGTCCGGCGCCGAAGCTGGCCAGTTCGTCGGTGATGACCTCGAAATCCTTCACCGGGTCGGGCCGGCCGCTGGCGTCGGAAACATCCACCAGGTGCACCAGCAGGCGGGTGCGCTCGATGTGCCGCAGGAACTGCGTGCCCAGTCCCGCGCCGGTGTGCGCGCCTTCGATCAAGCCCGGGAATATCGGCGACCACGAAGCTGACCTCGTCGGGCGCCTCGCCGACCACCACCACGCCCAGGTTCGGCTGCAGCGTGGTGAAGGGATAGTCGGCGATCTTGGGCCGCGCCGCCGAGATGCGCGAGATCAGCGTGGACTTGCCGACATTGGGATATCCCACCAGCCCGACATCGGCCAGCAGCTTCAGTTCCAGGCGGAAGATGCGCTCTTCGCCGGGACGGCCGGCTTCGTGCTCGCGCGGGGCCTGGTGGGTGGAGGTGGCAAAGCGGGCGTTGCCGCGTCCGCCGCGCCCGCCGCGGGCGATGACGATGCGCTCGTCCGGGCGCGGAGAAGTCGTGGACCTTCTCGCCGGTGTCGTCGTCGTAGACGATGGTGCCCACCGGAACTTTCAGCACGACGTCTTCGCCCTCGCGTCCGGTGCGGTTGGAGCCTTCGCCGTGGCGTCCGCGCTGCGCCTTGTATTCGGGATTGAAGCGGAAATGCACCAGCGTGTTGTGGCGCTCGCTGGATTCCATGATGACGTCGCCGCCCTTGCCGCCGTCGCCGCCCGAAGGACCGCCGCGCGGCACGAACTTCTCCCGCCGGAAGGCCATGCAGCCGTTGCCGCCGTCGCCGGCCTTGACCCGAATTTTGGCTTCGTCGATGAACATGGAAATCGCTAGTCGTCAGCCGCTCAGCTGGTCAGCCGCTCAGCGAAAACCGATCCGCTGTGGACGAATGACGGCGACAGCTGACAAGCATCAAAGAAAAATGCCCCAGCCCGAAGCCGAGGCTTGGCGCCGCTCTGATGCCGTGCGACCCTGCTTGACTGCCGACTGCTACTTCGCTTCCAGCCGGCTCGACCATGACGAACTTGCCCATCGCCCTTGTCGAGGAACTTGAGCGGCCGGTGATCTTGGCGAAGAGGGTGTCGTCTTTGCCGCGGCCGACGTTCAGACCGGGCTTGACGCGCGTGCCGCGCTGCCGCACGATGATGGTGCCGCCGGGCACGATTTGTCCGCCGAAAACTTTGAATCCCAGCCGCTGCGCGTTCGAGTCGCGTCCGTTTCGTGAACTGCCTAGACCTTTTTTATGTGCCATAGCTTGGTTTCCAGTTTCTGAGTTCTAGTTTCAAATTCGGGTGGCGGTCAGCGCTCCCGGAGCAAGATGCCCGCCGGACAGCTGGCGGCGTTACTTCTTCTTTTTTTGCGCCGACTTTTTTGCGCCGTTTTTTTGGCTGCTGCTTTCTTTGCCGGACTTTCGCCGCCTTAGCCTCGGCTTTAGGGGACTCTTCTACCCCGACCGGCCTGACTTTCTTTGGTTTCGCTTCTTTTTTCGGTAGCTCGGGAGCTTTGAATCTCTGTCCGTCGAACGCGATCTCGGTGATGCGGACCGCGGTATATCCCTGGCGATGTCCGCGCAGTTTCTTGTACTGCTTCTTGCGTTTGTAATGGAACACCAGAATTTTCGCGCCTCGGCCCTGCTCCACTACTTCGCCGGTCACAAGCGCCGCGGATTGCGGGCGCGCGATCTGACCGGCCTCGCCGGAGACGGCCAGCACGTCGTTGAACTCGATTTTCCCGTCGGTGCCGTTACCCTGGTTCTCCAGCCGAATCACATCGCCGGGCGCCACCCGGTACTGTTTACCGCCGGCGCGGATGACCGCGTACATACTTATGCCTCCGTCCAATCTTGTGCCCGTCGCGGCCTGGCGCGATTGCGGGAACCTGCTGAATTTCCTGTGCTTGCTTTCCGCGTCGGCGCTTTGGGCAACGAATGCGGGGCGACTCCAGAACGGAGCCGAGAGTACAGGCAAACTGAACTATTTTAGCGTGTGCTGTGGAAAAGCGTCAAACCAGCAACGCAGAGGTAGCGGCTCGGTTTGAACCATCTCACTCTTGGATGGACTTCAGTCCCGAAGGATCGGGCGCGCACGGCAACGGTGCCGACCAACATTCCCGACTTTGAGGTTTTCGGCCGCCTGTGCGACAATTCCTCGCCGCATCGGAGGAACATCAATGTACAAGCGCGTTTTGATCACGTTGTTCTGCATGTTCGCACTCAGCTTTTCTTCTCTTGCCGCCTCCAAGTCCAAGAAGACACCCGCGTCTGGAGCTCCGGACAAAGCCTATCTGCAAAAAATCCTGGATGGATGGAGTGCGGGAAACGCAGCCGCCATGGCCCAGTACTACGACCACGGCGACTACAACTTCTTCGACATCGCTCCCCTGAAGTACAGCAATTGGGCCGAGTACGAGAAGGGCGTAACCGAGCTGCTGAAAGGGTACAAGAGCATTAAGCTGACGTTGAATGATGACACCCAGGTCCACACCGACGGCAATCTGACCTGGACCACAACCACTGTAAAGGAAGATGCCCTCACTAACGCTGGGAAGCGCGAAATGGCCACCTTGCGCTGGACGCTGATCTTTGAAAAGCAGGCGGGCAAGTGGATGATCGTGCACGAGCACATGTCGGAGCCGTTGCAGTAGCGGATGTGGAACGCAGATTGAAAATTGCAGATTTCAGATTGCAGAGTGGACAATCGCCGCGACTCGACAAGTCTGAGATCTGCAATTTCTACGCGTAAGCCCTTAGAAAGAAGTACGCTGTCATGCCGGCTCCCACCAGGATCACGAATCCTCGTATCCAGGCTTGGGGCAATTTCTGCGCGTAGTGGGCGCCGAAGTATCCTCCTACCAAAGCGCCCGCAATCATGACGATGGCCTGCGGCCAGTAAATCGCCCCTTTCACGACGAATACGGCTGCGGCGACGCCATTGATGGCGACTCCCAGAATGCTCTTCAGCGCATTCATGGCATGAATGTCGGTCATGCCGACCGCCGCTAGCATGGCCAGGTTCACGATGCCCATGCCGCCACCGAAATAGCCGCCATACAAAGCCACCGCCAATTCGAAAATCGATGCGCCCACGATGGCCGCGGCGGTGGCGTCATGTCCGACGCTCGAAACGCGCCCCCCGGCCAATTTTTTTCCGAAAACAAAAAGCAGCGTCGCACCCAGCATCAGCCAGGGCAGCACTCGCATGAAAGTGTGTGCCGGGGTCCGGAGCAGCAGAAACGCGCCCATGATTCCGCCGGCGAGGCCGGTCACCAGAAGGGGCAAGAGAACTCGCGTGGGCACATCCAGCCGGTTACGATACGCGCCTCCGCTGGCAGTCACCCCGGTCCATAGGGCGAGTGTGTTGGTGGCGTTGGCTGGAATGGGAGGCACGCCGACAAACAGAAGCGCGGGGAAGGCCACAAAACTGCCTCCGCCAGCCACCGCATTCAAGGCCCCGCCCAGCATGCCGGCGACAAAAAGGGAGATGGTGTGCTCGAGAGTCAAGGCTAAAGGTTTATCACAAGAATTGAAGGCATCCCAATCATGCCGTTGCAGTCCGTAAATGGTTTGCTACCGTTTGCCGTTCCACGCCGTCTGATGGCGAAGACACTCGTTGAGGAACAACGATGAAGAAAACCTCGATCAGGCAGATCTGGAAAATATACAGGCTGGCCTTGCTGCTCATGGCCCTTACGTGCTTTGCCGGAGCCCGGCAAGCGGCGCAACCCAAGCCTTGCTCCGAGTCAGAGCAGAAACAACTCGATTTCTGGATCGGCGAATGGGACCTTACCTGGCCGGGGAATAGTCCGGGCGAGACGGCCCACGGCACAAACAGCATCCGGCGAATCCTGGACGGCTGCATCGTGGAGGAAAATTTCTCCGGCGGTGATGCCATGCCTCTGCGGGGGCGGAGCGTTTCCATTTTCGACGTGCACGCTGGCAAATGGAAGCAGACCTGGGTGGACAATGAAGGCGGTTATCTCGATTTTGTCGGCGAATTTAAAGACGGTCAGGTGATCCTTGGACGCGAGGCCACTGGTCCCGATGGCAGCAAGGGTCTGCAGCGAATGGTGTTCAAGAACATCAGTCGTGATGAGTTCGAGTGGAGTTGGGAGGGATCAAAAGACGGCGGCAAGACATGGACCGTCGCCTGGCCCATTCACTACAAGCGCAAGCCCTAGAGTCGGACGTCGGAGGTCAGACCTCCGGCGTCCGACCTCAGACCTCGGACTCAGCAGATGTGCCAACGAGCCTCTGCACACAACTGAAACCTGGAAGACCGACGTCTGAGGCCCGACGTCCGACGTCCGGTCTTATCCGCCGAACGTGCCGGTCGCAGCGGCGCGCGAGGAGACCCGGTCGCGGATGTCGCGGGCCTTGCTGGCAATGTTGCTGCGGGTTTCTTCTCCACTGGCGGGAGCCAGCAGCAAACCCAGTCCCACTCCGATGCCCAGTCCCAGGAGCGCTGCGGTGACGGTGCCAACAATGTGGCTGTCTTCGCCACGGATGACGTCGCTGGCGCGGCTGACCCGGTCGGCGGCAGTTTCATACGTGTCCTGTGCTCTTGACCTCAGGTCTTCGACCGTTCCACCTAAACGATTGCGCCAGGAATCCAGTAAGCAGACGCCCGTGCCCAGGAGAATGTTCATAAGAACTTTGTCTTTGCGTGATCTCATTTCTTTTGCCTCTTCATAAGAATAAAGTCGCTGTTATCAAGATGCCAGACTTCGGGCAGTGGTTGGCAGCCTTTTTTTGCACAGGGTGCGGGGAAGCGGGCGCACGAATACTTTTTGGGGAATCGGGATCGGCGGCTGTTGTATAGTTACGATTACTTACTTTTACTTTCGTTCTATTACCAAGACACGGACAGCGGAAGACGGGGAGGGTTGCTATGAGCTCGAAGGCCACGTGGGTGCTGGCTTTTCTTCTTATCGTCCCGATGGTCCGGGCACAGACGGCGCCGGCGCCAGCGCCGGCAGCGCCGGCCCAGATCGGATATAAGGCGGCCACAGATGCCGAGCAAAAGAAAACCCTGCTGCTGCGGGATTTCCATCCGGTCCAGATGCTGCACGTGCCCGCGCACCAGGTTCCCAAAGCCAAGTTCTACGTCATCGACGTACACAATCACGTCAACGATGCCGCCGGAATCGATGAACACATGGACCCTAAACGGGTGGTCGAGGTCATGAACAACACCAACGTGAAAACCGTGGTGATTCTGACCGGCATGTGGGGGGACAAGTTGCAGCACGTGATCGATGAGATGGTGAAGCCTTATCCGGGTCGGTTCATTGTTTTCACCCAACTCGACTGGAGCAAGGTTGACGATCCCGATTTCGGCCAGGAGATGTTACGGCAACTGGACGATGCCGTCGCCAGAGGCGCGCGCGGGCTTAAGTTTCTGAAAGACCTGGGGCTGGGGGTGCGGGACAAGTCCGGGAAGCTGCTGGCGATCGACGATCCGCGACTGGATCCGGTCTGGCAGGAATGCGGGCGCCTGGGCATTCCGGTTTCGATTCACACCGGCGATCCGGAAGCCTTCTTCCTTCCCACCGACGCCAAGAACGAACGTTACGAGGAATTGACCGAGCACCCCGACTGGAGTTTTTACGGTCCGCAGTATCCCAAGCTGGAGGAGCTGCTGGAAGCGCGCAATCGCGTCTTTGCCCGGCACCCGGAGACCCGTTTCGTTTCCCTGCACATGGGCTGGCCGGAAAATCTGCCCTGGGTAGCGCGCATGCTCGATGAGCATCCGAATGTGATGGTGGAATTTGGGGCGCGGGAGGCTGAACTAGGCCGGCAGCCGCGCCAGACGCGCGAATTCTTTCTGAAATATCAGGACCGGGTCATGTTCGGCACCGACAACGGCATGGACGAGGAGATGTACCGCAATCATTTCCGCTGGCTCGAAACCGCGGATGAATCGTTCGATCCCTGGGGATACCCGGGGCAGGGCCGTTGGGAGATATACGGTCTGGCGTTACCGGATGCGGTGCTGGAAAAAATCTATCACCTGAACGCGGAGAAGATGTTCAGGCGGTTCAAGGGGGAGAAATAATGAAGCCGGCACCCGGAAGTTGGTTTGCTCTTCTACGCTCAGGCAGCCAGGGCCTGCTCGCGACAATGCTGTTGCTGAACATGAGCTGCAGCCGTCCACCGGCGAAGACCGAAACTCCGGCTCCGGAACCCTCACAGGTCAAAGTGGAAATAAGGCCGGGTGGACCGATTGTCGTAACCACCAGTGCAGCGGAGTTCCAGATATTGCCGTCTGGATACATACAGGCATCGCTGCTCAAGGGCGACCAGAGGCTCACGCTGGACGAACCGGGCGGTGGCGCGAGTGATGTGTTGGTGCGGAATGACAAACCGGTTCAATTTGCCCTGGACCTGGGCGCAGTCAAGGTCCAGGACAGTATGGGCAAGCTGGGCCGGGGCAAGCGCCTGGAAATTCCAGCGCGCTCCTTTGATGCCGCAGCTTCCAAGGCTTCCGCTTCGGATTCTTCAGCTCCGAACATCCAGCGGACGCTTCAGGTTGAAGTCTATGACGGTTTTCCGAACCTTTTACTCTCCAGCGCAGACTACAGGAACGCCGGCCAAACAGAGCTTCACATCGACCGCGTCATTGAGCAGCAACACAAGTTCAACGCCAGCCTGGCAGATAAGAAGACGCAGCCCTACGACATGTGGAGCTTCCACGGGGCGAGCTACGACTGGGGGAAGGACGATGTCATAAAGCTCGGCCGCAACTTCGCGCAGCCTAACGTGATGGGCGCAGCGGTGAAAGGCGGCTATGGAGGCGGGATTCCGGTGGTCGCATTCTGGACGGGCACGGTGGGCGAGGCGGTTGGCCATGTGGAAACTTTGCCGCTGACGCTGTCGCTTCCGGTCAAAGTGGGAGGGGATGGTGGTGTCAACGCGGGCGTGGACATTGCCGCGAATACCACGCTCAAACCTGGGGAGACTTATTCCACGCCGCGTAGTTTTGTCGCCGTGTATTCAGGTGATTTTTATGAGCCGCTGCATTTGTGGTCAAGCGTGCTGCAGAAAGAAGGATGGGAGATTCCCAAGCCGTCGGGCGAAGCCTACAACGTGAGCTGGTGCGGCTGGGGCTACGAATTCAACGTCACTCCGGCGGAGATGCTGGGCACGGTCCCGAAACTGAAAGAGTTTGGCATCAAGTGGGCAACTCTGGACGATCGTTGGTTTGACACTTACGGAGACTGGAACGCGCGCTCGGACACTTTCCCCGGCGCCTCCATCAAGAAGATGACGGATGACTTCCATAAGCAGGGCATGCTGGTGCAGCTATGGTGGCTGCCGCTGGGAGTGGAAGATGGCCAGGGCAGATGGGAGTCGCACAAATACATCGTGTCAAAGATCGCGCAGGAGCATCCCGAGTGGCTGATTCTCGACCAGGACGGAAAACATGCGCGCATGACGCGCGACCTGGCGGCGTTGTGTCCGGCGGTGCCTGAAGTGCAGGCGTATTACAAAAAGCTGACCGAGAAATTTATCGGCGAGTGGGGCTTCGACGGGTCGAAGCTGGACAATATTTACAGCGTGCCCATGTGCTACAACCCGGCACACCATCACAAGTCTCCGCAGGATTCGGTCAACGCCATGGCCGATGTGTACAAAACGATCTTTCAGACCAGCCGCGCCCTCAAGCCGGAGAGCGTGACCCAGAGCTGTCCGTGCGGCACGCCGCCCTCGCTGGCCTGGCTGCCTTTTATCGACCAGGCAGTGACGGCTGATCCGGTGGGCGCGGTGCAGGTGCGCCGCCGCATCAAGATGTACAAAGCGCTGCTGGGGCCGGAGTCCGCGGTCTATGGCGATCACGTGGAACTCTCTTCCATGGATCGCATCGGCAACAACTGGCGCGAGCACGGTGAAGATTTCGCTTCGACCATCGGCGCGGGCGGCGTGGTTGGAACCAAGTTTGTATGGCCCGATCCCGGACCAAAATATAAGGCCGTGGCCCTGACTCCGGAGAAAGAAGAACACTGGAAGAAGTGGATCGGTATCTACAACCAGAAGATGCTTTCGAAGGGAACGTTCCGTAATCTCTACGTTTATGGATACGACGCGCCGGAAGGTTACGCCATCGAAAAAGATGGAAAGATGTACTACGCGTTTTTCGCTCCCTCGGCGGCGCCGTGGAAGGGGGAGGTCGAACTGCGCGGCCTTACACCCGGGAGCTACCAGGTCACGGACTACGATCAAGGCAAGAGTCTCGGGTCGGTAGAAGCCACCGCGGATGCGGCTCCCCGGCTCAAGACAGAATTCGAACATCACCTGCTGCTGGAAGTGTCGCGATAGAGCATGTGTGGGGCGGACACTCCTGTCCGTCGCTTTTGACTTGGGTCTTTTATTCGACGGCCAATCTCTGGGTTGGAAGAAGCAAGTCAAAAACAAAGTCAAAGGCGACGGACAGGAGTGTCCGTCCCACACAAACTATTCCTACACAATCATGCCCCGTGGTCGCGCAGGAAGCGCTGGCGATATTCCTTGTCGCGGAAGGCTTCGGTGCCTCCCGGCCGGGTCACGGAAAGAGCGCCTGCGCGGTTGCCGCTGGCCAGGCACTTGGGCAGATCTGAGCCTCGGAGATATTCGTGCAGAAAACCGGCGTCGAAGCTGTCGCCGGCGCCGACCGCGTCAACTGCCGTGACATGCAACGAAGGACTGGTGAATCGTTCCTTTCCTCGCTGCGCCAGCGCGCCCTGGTGTCCCAGTTTTACGACCACCAACGGAACCATTTCGGACAGCCGCTGGATGGCGATTTCCGGATCATCGGTCCCCGTGATTCTCGTGGCTTCGCGCGCATTGGGTAGCAGCACATCGACATACTTCAGCAAGTCTTTCACGCCTCCGCCCCAGAGGTCTTGCGGATCATCATTGGTATCGAGCGAGATGGTGAGGCCGGCTGTTTTCAGCCGGCGGAAGAGTTCGCCCACGTCGGGCTGCAAGGCCTGTTGCAGATAGAGCGACGACAGATGAAAGTGACGGGAATCTGAAAGGTAGTTGAAGTCGAGATCTTTCAACGACAGTTCGGCGATGGTCCCGGCGTAAGTCAGTATGTTGCGCCAGCCGGTACGCGGCAGAATGATGGTGAGTCCGGTCGTGGTGGCGCCGTGGGCGCGCCGTACTTCTGAAACGTCCACGCCGCCCTCCGCCAGGCGATCGAGTGCAATCTTCCCCAGTGAGTCGTCGCCAATCAGCGACTGGAAACCCACCTTGCTCCCCAACGCCGCCAGATTGTGGGCCACGATGGCGGAAGAACTGCCCAGGGTGAGCATCATGCGGTCGGCCAGCAGTTCCCGCTCTGGCGGAAGCTCGTCAGGAAGACCGTAAAGGATAAGGTCGAGGTTCAGTTCTCCGGCGATGGTGACATCGAAACGTGGCATGTGAGCGGTCATTATAGACGCGGCTGTTTGCGACGCGTGGACAACAGTATAGGCGGCCGACGGATTTGCGCGGATTCACTCGGATAGCGCCGAGGCAGGGTTGATGAAGGATGGTGGACCCGGAGAGACTTGAACTCCCAACCCCTGCGTTCGAAGCGCAGTGCTCTATCCAGTTGAGCTACGGGTCCATTCCGCGGACTGGCTTGCGCCCCAACATTGTAGTGCAGAGAGCCGACCTTCGCCCACAGCACTCCGACTGCGATGACGATTGTGGCTGTCGGAGGACAGCTCGCCCTCCGTGCGGCGGGCGAGGACGCCCCCCGAAAGCCGGCGGGACGCCGACGCTACCAACCCCGTTGCAGATAGACTGAACAGTTGCCGAGGTGGACCTATGTCCGAAACTGAACTACCCGAGCCCTGGCTGCGCGGTACGTGGCAGGAAGTTCCGGCGGTACAACGCGCCGTCGTGCATGCGCTGGAACTGGCGAAAGAGGACCTGCAACGCTGGTGCGGCGCACTCAGCGATGAGCAGATCAATGCCCGTCCGGGCGGGCTTCCGCCGGTGGCGTTTCATCTTCGTCACATTGCCAGGAGCCTGGACCGGCTGCTGACGTACGCCGAAGGAAAAGAATTGGCTGATGAGCAACTAAGCGCGAAGCAAGCGGAGATGGATCCCGGGGCCACGCGCGGCAACCTTATTGCAGAGCTGAATTCGGCGTTGGCGAAGGGCGAAAACCGGGTCCGGGCCTTCGACCTGGGTGCACTGGAACAGGGTCGCAGCGTAGGCCGTAAACAATTGCCCACGTCTGTCGGTGGGTTGCTGGTGCATGTCGCCGATCACACCCAGCGTCACGTGGGACAAGCCATCACCACCGCGAAAATTGTTTCGATGACTGCCGGTTCGTGAACCCGGCTCACGCCGCGGGCTCTATTTCGCTCCTTTGTGTGCAGATTGACCTTTTTTGCACTGCACAAGTCCACGTCAAAAGCGACGGACAAGAGAGTCCGTCCCACACTTTCTATCTACTGCAACGACTGCAGATTGAGGATCAGCGATAGCACGTTGCCCAGGACACTGTACGAACCATTCGAATAGACGCCGTACTGGTAGCGGTTGTAGTAGCCGTCCTCGTAACCGCGCTGAAAGCCCTGGCGGAAATAATAGTTATAGTCCGCCTGGTCCACGTAGTAGCCGCTGTACCCGAAGTTCGCGTCCTGATAGGCGAAACAGTCCTCGTAATCGGGACGCCAGTGGTCCTCGCGGTCGGCGGCGCCGGCTCGGAAACCTTCCCGGTAGCCGTTATTCACGGCTTCCCGCAGCAAGTCGGCACCGTACTGATTGATTTCGTAGTACGAGCCGCCGCGGTTGTAGCGATAGATTGGGGCGGTATAGAAGTACGGATCGTGGTCGTAGTCGTGGTGCTCACGTCGCAGGCGCTCCTCCTGCTCACGCTCACGCTCGTAATATTCCTGCTGAAACCGGTATTGCGCCATGCGTTTTTGCTGCTGCAGGGCGGTAGTCCGCTGCTGGGCGATGCGTTCCTGCTGGTCAAGATGCTGGCGGTATTGCTCGACCCGCTGCTGCTGCTGCCGAATCAGTTCCTGCTGGCGCTGCTGTGAAAGCCGTTGCTGATTCAGGTGCGCCTGCTGCTGCGCCTGGTGTTCCTGCTGCTGGTTCAGCTGTCTCTGCCGCTCCTGCTGCTGCACCTGCTGTTGCTGTGCCTGTTCCCTCTGCTTCTCCTGCTGCTGACGCTGCTGTTGAGCGTGCTCCTGCTGGGCATGCTGTTGCTGCTGGATCTGTTCCTTCTGACGCTGCTGCTCTTGCGCACGCTGCTGCTGCTGTTGCATCTGTTCTTTTTGACGTTGTTCCTGCTGCTGTTGCTGTGCGTGCTCCTGCTGCTTCTGCCGCTCTTGTTGCTGGCGCTCCTCCTGTTGCTGCTGAACCTGTTCTTTTTGCCGCTCCTGCTGCGGGTGGGGTTGCGGATGAGGTTCGGGTCTATCCGTCTTTTCAGGCTTCGACTCCTTGTCGTCCGGGTGTTCTTGCTGTGAGTAAAGTGGGATGCTGAGTCCCAGAAACAAGAATAGAAAAGTTGTAACGAGTGCCCCAAGTCTTTTCATGGTGCCTCCGCTCTTTGATTAGATGTCGCAGCGCCGAGCATGCCGTACGGGTTTGCCCGTATTTTATTCCCGTCACGGCCTTAGAAGGAGATTGGAACCGGCGTGCCGGGTCCCCTCGTCAACTCTGTCGAAGCCTGAAAGTCAAAGGCGGCAGACGAGAGTGTCCGCCCCACCTGACTGGCCCGGGTAATCGATAACCTGATGGTATGATGCTGGCCGAGCGCTGGAACTGGAGGCCTATGGCATTCGCAAACGTGCAGAACCGCTCCGGGGCGGTTGGGTCGCAGGGATCGAGTCACAAGGTCGCCCTGACGGTGGTGACGACGCTGTTTTTCATGTGGGGTTTCGTCACTGTTCTCAACGACGTTCTAGTGCCTCACCTGAAGTCGATCTTTGACCTGAACTATACCCGGGTGATGTTGATCCAGTTTTCTTTCTTCTCCGCCTACTTCCTGTTCTCCATTCCCTCCGCCAAAGTGATCGATTGGATCGGTTACAAGAAGACGATGGTGGTGGGCCTGTTCACCATGGGATTGGGGGCGCTGTTATTCATCCCGGCCGCCAGCGTTCCGTCGTATCCCTTGTTTCTCGGGGCGCTGATGGTTCTGGCCGCGGGAATCACGGCGTTGCAAGTCGCGGCCAACCCTTATGTGGCCGTGCTCGGGCCTCCGGAAACTGCCTCCAGCCGGCTGAACCTGGCACAGGCGTTCAATTCTCTGGGGACCACGATTGGCCCCTACCTGGGTGGCATGCTTATTCTGAATGCCGCGAAGCAGAACATGGACGCGGTGCGGCAGATGTCCGCCGATGCGCTGCAGGCCTATCGTGTGCACGAGGCGTCGTCGGTCAAAGTGCCTTATCTGATCATCGGGCTTGCGCTCATGGTTCTTGGAGTCGCTATTGCCCTGTTTAAACTGCCGGCGATGCCCGAAGCCGAGCGCCACGGAGACGGCGGACCGAAGCAGAGCCTGTGGAAGTACCGCCATCTCGTGCTTGCAGCGGTTGGAATTTTCGTTTACGTGGGCGCCGAGGTTTCGATTGGAAGTTTCCTGATCAACTATTTTACCCAGGCCAATATCGGGGACGTTTCGGAGGTGGCGGCCGCCGGCTACGTTTCCTATTACTGGGGCGGGGCCATGGTGGGGCGTTTCATCGGCTCAGCCATTCTCCAGAAGGCCGGCACCGACAAAGTGTTGGGTATCGCGGCTCTGGTCGCGTGCGCGCTGGTATGCATCTCGATGCTCACCTTCGGGCATGTCGCCATGTGGACCATCATCCTGGTGGGCCTGTTCAACTCCGTGATGTTCCCCAGCATCTTCACCTTGGGGATCGCCAAGCTGGGGCCGCTGACCGGCGATGGCTCCGGCCTGCTGGTCATGGCGATTGTCGGCGGCGCGATTATTCCCCTGGTGCAGGGCGCGCTGGCGGACCGCATCGGAATCCACCACGCGTTCATTCTGCCGGCCATCTGCTATCTCTACATTGCCTATTTCGCATTCAAGGGGTCGCGGCCGGCAGTGGCATAGATTCCCGTTTGCGTACGCCCGGACGCCCTCGTCCGGGCGGGCGAGCCAGGCTCGCCAGGGCGCCAATAATGAAGACCCAGCCGGGCTTTGCCCGGCTGGGCGGGTGAGGGCACCCGCCCCTACGTGGGTCGTGGGGGCGAACAATCAGGAGGACATAGAGACATGTCAGCAAGAGCCAGAATTCTGGTCGCGATGTTGGGCTTACTGGTGGCGCCTTCGCTACTGACTGCGCAGGAGAAGCCGTTGGCTGGTACTCCTCCGATGGGGTGGAATAGCTGGAACAAATTCGGATGCCATGTGAGCGAAGACCTGATCCGGCAGATGGCCGACGCCATGGTCAAGTCCGGCATGAAGGACGCTGGCTACCAATACGTCGTGATCGACGATTGCTGGCAGGTGGAGCGCGATCCGAACGGCAACATCGTGCCCGATCCCAAGACCTTTCCTTCAGGGATCAAGGCGCTGGCGGACTACGTTCACTCCCGCGGGCTCAAGTTTGGGATCTACTCCGACGCCGGGGTCAAGACTTGCGCCAAGCGGCCCGGCAGCCTGGGGCATGAGTATCAGGACGCGCTGCAGTACGCCGCCTGGGGCGTCGACTATCTCAAATACGACTGGTGCAACACCTCAACCCAGGACGCGGAGGCGGCGTATGCGCTCATCCGCAATGCGTTGGACGCCACCGGAAGGCCCATTGTGTTGAGCATCTGCGAGTGGGGCACGGCCAAGCCGTGGCTCTGGGGCAAGGCCGTCGGCGGAAATCTTTGGCGCGCCACGGGCGACATTCGCGATCAGTGGGAGAGCAAGGACAAGCACCACCTCGGCATGCTCGACATCCTCGATCTGCAAGTTGGAATAGAGAGTTACGCCGGGCCTGGCCATTGGAACGATCCCGACATGCTCGAGGTGGGCAACGGCGGCATGACCACGGAGGAGTACCGCGCCCACTTCAGCCTGTGGTCCATCCTTGCGGCGCCGCTGATTGCGGGCAACGATTTGCGCGACATGAAGCCGGAGATCCACGATATTCTCACCAACAGGGAAGTGATCGCGGTAAACCAGGACCCGTTGGGAAGCGAGGGCCGCCGGCTGATGAAGGACGGCGACCTGGAAGTCTGGGCCAAGCAGATGCAGGACGGAAGCCGCACCGTGATCCTGCTCAATCGCGACACAACCGAAAAGCAGATCGGGTTCTCCTGGGAAAATGTGGGTTATCCCGATCATCTGAGCGCCGGCGTCCGCGACCTGTGGAAAGCCAAGGACCTGGGACAATTCAAGGGGAAATTCTCCGCCACGGTTGCGCCGCATTCCGTGGTGATGGTCAAAGTCGCACCTTGAGTCGTCGCGGTAAAAAGGGATTGCGAAACGAACTGAAGATAAAAACCGGTGATCAGTTGCTGGTTCCCAGTTCTCAGGGATTGAGCTAGTCAGGGAGTCTTCAATGCGTCAATTGCTCGCGACACTGGTTGTGGCGTTGATTCTGCCGGCCGCGGCCGATGCCCAGAAATCATGCGACGCTCTGTCCTCTCTTAAACTGGAAAAGACAACTATTACTTCCGCGGAAGTTGTGGCGGCGGGGACGTTCACTCCGCCTGTGCGGCATGAAGATTTTCCGGGCGCGGGCGGGTACAAGCAGGTCCCGGCGTTTTGCCGGGTCCGCGCCGACATTCGGCCGTCGAAAGACTCGGACATCAAGATCGAAGTGTGGATGCCCGCCTCCGGGTGGAACGGGAAATATCAGGGGCAGGGCAACGGCGGCTTTGCCGGAGCCATTGATTACGTTGCTTTGGCCAGCGCCGTAAGTCGAGGCTACGCCAGCGCGGGGACCGATACCGGCCATGCCGGCACACCCACCGACGCCACCTGGGCCCTGGGACATCCCGAGAAAATCATCGACTTCGGTTATCGCGGCATTCACCAAATGTCAGGCAAAGCGAAGGCTGTGATCGCGGCGTTTTACGGCAAGGCTCCCCTACATTCCTATTTCGTCGGTTGCTCGGACGGAGGCCGCGAAGCGCTCATGGAAGCGCAGCGATTTCCCGATGACTATGACGGAATTGTTGCGGGCGCTCCCGCCAACTTCTGGACCCACCTGCTCGCGGATGCCGCATGGGACAACCAGGTTTTGTTATCAGACCCATCCAGTTACATCCCCTCCGCGAAATTACCGGCGATCAGCGCCGCGGCAATTGCATCCTGTGACGCCAAGGACGGGTTGGCCGACGAAATCATCAGTGACCCCGCGCGCTGCCACTTCGATCCGGCCCAGATCCAGTGCAAGGGGCCGGAATCGGACAGCTGTCTGACCGAGCCGCAGGTAACCGCACTGAAAAAGATCTACGCCGGCCCGCAGACTTCGAGCGGCAGTCAGATTTTTCCCGGCTACATGCCGGGCGGCGAACTTGGGGGCGGCGGCTGGACACCTTGGATAACCGGTCCGGCTCCGGAAAAGAGTTTGCAATTTGCGTTCGGCTCTCATTTTTTTGCCTACATGGTCTTCGACGACGCCAACTGGGATTTCCACAAATTCAAGCTGGAGGAAGACACAAAACTCGCGGACAAAAAGATGGCGCCGATTCTCAACGCCACCAACCCTGACTTGCGGTCCTTCCAGAAACGCGGCGGCAAGCTGATCATGTATCACGGCTGGAGCGATGCCGCGATCTCCCCGGTCAACTCGATTCAGTATTACGACAGTGTCGTGAAAAAGACAGGCAGCGGGACCAGCGATTTCGTGAGACTGTTCATGGCCCCAGGACTGCAACACTGTTTCATGGGGCCGGGGCCGAACTCCTTCGGGCAGGTCCAGCTCGGCCCGCACGGCGATCCTGAGCGTGACGTGTCGAGCGCAGTGGAGCGCTGGGTGGAAAGCGGTGTGGCCCCGCAGAAAGTAATTGCCACGAAATACGTGAATGATCTTGATCCAAGCCAGGGGGTCGAAATGACGCGTCCGCTTTGTCCTTACCCGCAGGTGGCGGCGTACAACGGGACGGGCGATAAGAATAACGCGGCCAACTTCGTCTGCACAGACAGAACAACCAGCCATTAGCGGTACAGTGCCTTCCCCAACCGATTACAGGTTCTTGCCGATGTATCGCCCTGCTTCAGTCAGCTAATTTTGACTGGCCGTCTAATCATGCAGCGTGGAGGAATCATATGGATAAGGACAGAGTGGAAGGTAAAGTCAAGGACATCGCGGGCCGAGCTCAACGCCAGGTCGGAGAATGGACCGGCGATGAGGAAGCCCAGGTAAAAGGCGCCGCCAAGCAGGTGGAAGGCAAAGTCCAGAACGCCTGGGGCAAAGCCAAAGATGCAGTGAAGAAGTCCAGCACAAGTGAGGCTGATAAGGATCAGGCCGACTGGAAGGAAGCAGAACGGCGGCGGAATCGCGCGGCCAACGAGTAGTCTGAAGCCGGTGCGGGGGACCTGCGTGGTCCCCCGGCTGCTTTGAAAGCTAATGGTTGGGTTGGGGTGTTGCCAGAGTGCGAACCAGCGCTGCACTCAACTGGTCGGGTAGAAAGCCAAAGGGTCCCGGCAGGCTCTTGTAGGCGACGCGGCCCTGCGCGTCAATCAGATATATGCGATCGGGCCATCCGGTGTAGGCCCGCTCCGTCGAGTTGCCAAACTCGTCCAGCACACTGGGAAACTTTATGCCCAGCTTGCGTACGCACGCTCCAGCAATAAAAGCCCGCTCTTCCTCATTTTTCGGGCTGGCAAACACCACTTGATCCTTGATATTGCTCTGCATCTGCCAGACGTCGCTGGGATGCGCCTCCGTGATGTACACCACCAGAAACGCAACGCGATCGCGATACTGCTCGTAAAGTTTGTTGAGGGCAGGAACCTCCCGCCGGAATGGCGGTCAGGTATAACTTCCGAAGACGAGCACCACCGGTTGCTGCTTGTTCAAAGTAGATAGCTGCACACGTTCGGTTTTGTCCAGCTTGAGAAGAGAGAAATCCGGCGCCGCATCTCCCACCTGGAGATTTCCCGCGCGGGCGCGTGTCCACAGCGTTTCAAACGGGAAGAGCAGGAAGGGGACTGGTCCGGGCAGCTTCGCCATGACTCGGCCGAAGGTCTCCGGCGGCTGATTCATCGACCACCAGATAAAGGCTCCGCAGGCCAAATAAACGACTGCCAGGACGATAGCGGCTATTAACATTCGTTTGCGGGCGGTGGGACCCGGTTTCAGGCGGAGCTTGAGGTTGTCCCAGCGCATGGCAGCGGACACTCTAAGAGTTTAGTGGCGACCTGGGCAATAGTAGGGAAATACTAGCACTCATCTTGAACGAGCCGGTCGATGCATTATGAAAAAGCGCCCCGCTTCAGAAGGTCGAAGCCGGATGAGGCGCGCCGCCTCCGCTGCGCTGCGCTGTGCAGGGCTTCGCTCCGCTACGGCGGCGCTCGAGAGTAACTGCAGTAGTGTGCCCGGTGCGAAAGGACTACAGGAGAGCTAGTCAAATTAGCTGGAGAATGGCATTTTACCTTGAGGGAAAGACAAGCGTCGACACGAATGAGCTTTCCCCCAAGGAGGCAACTCAAATGAGTCACGACGTCAAATATATCGGAATGGACGTGCACAAGGAAGCCATTGTGATCGCCGTCCTGAATGAGGGCGGGAAGCTGGTGATGGAGTCGGTCATCGAAACCAAAGCCAGCAGCATTCTGCAGTTCCTCCACGGTCTACGGGGCGAGCTGCATGTGACCTGGGAAGAAGGCACCTGGGCCGCCTGGCTGTACGATCTGCTGCAGCCGCAGGTGCAGCACATTGTGGTCTGCAATCCGCGGCGCAATGCCTTGTTAAAGGAGGGCAGCAAGAGCGACAAGGTGGATGCGCGGAAGCTGGCTGACTTGTTACGCACCGGGATGCTGCGACCGGTCTACCACGGGGAAAACGGACTACGGACGCTACGCGAGTTGGGACGCAGTTATCAGACCATCAGCAAAGATTTGACGCGAGTGATGAATCGCCTGAAGGCGCTGTATCGCGGTTGGGGCATTGCTTGTGCCGGCACCCAGGTTTATGCTGCGCGCTCTCGCGAGGAATGGTTGAGCAAGCTTCCACAAGCCGGGGTGCGGCGCCGCGCGGAGCTGCTCTATCAACAACTGGATGGATTGCAGGCCTTGCGGCGAGAGGTGCGACCCGAGTTTTTGGCCGAGAGCCGGAAACATAAGGCCGCGAAACTGCTGCGCCAGATACCCTGCATCGGTCCGATTCGAGCGGCGAGATTGATCGCGCTAATGCAAACCCCGCACCGGTTCCGCGGCAAGCGGCAACTCTGGACCTACAGTGGACTGGGCATTGAGACCCACGACAGTGCGCAATACCGTTTTGTGCGTGGACAATTGCAACTCTCCAAGAAACCTCAGCAGCTCCGTGGTCTGAATCGAAATCACAACCATGAGATGAAAGAGATCTTCAAGAGCGCGGCCACCCGGGCCAGCTGTGGCAGGGGACCGTTCTACGATTTCTACGCGGCTTTGCTGGCCAAGGGCATGAAGCCGGAGATGGCGCGTCTGACACTCGCGCGCAAGATCGCGGCCATTACCTTGACACTTTGGAAAAGGGAGGAACGTTTTGACGCCGAACAACTGAAGACGCAAGCAGCTTGAGCATCGAATAGAACCCAGGTGATCTCCCAAGGTTTTCATGCCTCGGTGGTAGCCAATCGGTTCTTGCGATGCTCCGGTTCGAGGGAGAGTATCCATACACTCATTCAGGCACTCTGTGTGCTGTAGTCCAGCACCGAGTCTCCGGGTCAATCCTATGCGCCGAGTAGCCGGCCCCCATTGCTGGGGGCCAGCCCTCTAAGAACCGGACTTGACAGTTTCCCGTCATCCGGCTCGAGCATTCGATAACGCCCCCCTGAAAAACGAGGACGCGGCCTTATTCAACATCAAATAAAACCTTCTCGATACTGATCTGCGGCCAACTCGCACGGCGGTGGAGGAAGCCACCATCGTGTGGGAAGCTGCACCAGCGGCTTGCGCCGCCAACATTTGCTTTGCCTCCTACATCGGTTCCACAAATGTTCTCGAGTTTGAACACCATCGCGAAGTCAGCTCCGTTTCCGGTGAGGTAATCTTGTCCCATCGAGGCGACGCAACCTCTATCTGCCCGATTACAGGGCAGCGTTCGCTTCCTCGCAATTCCGATACCCGCACCGCCATCGATCCACCTTACGGTTGATCTTCCCCTTACGGGGAGCGATACGGGCTTACCTTGTTCCGTGGAGGTGACACGATAGAGTAGGTGCTCTCTGTACGCCGGCAGTGTTGTTCGCCCATGACGGATTAGAGGGGAACCTCCGTACCCACTGCAAGAGAAGCCTATAAGCATCTTCGGCCTCCTGTTATTGACGACGCTTTCGAGAATTTGCATATGCTCACCGTGCTATCAACCCTGGGCCCTCACCGCCTCGATGCTGGCAGATGCATCGTTACCTCGCGGTTTCGATGCCGATCTTTCGATCGCAGGTACGTTGTCGGAGCGCTTTCGACAGGTCGTTGCCTTCCCGCTGTAGCTCCTAGGGTACTCATCATGGGAGATGAGGTCCGGTCAAGATCTTTTGCGCCGGACAGTCACTTCGACCGCTTTCCAAGTCACAGCCCCTCGGATAACCGAAAAAAGCTATAGGCCTCGAGCCTCACATAGGATCATGGTTGGCACTTAAGCCAACGCTTAGCTTGCGTAGCTTCGGAACCGAACGGCGTCGTGCGCCACTGACTTCATGAAACCGTCGAGTTGGGACAAGCAACTGGGATTGGCATCGCCACGGGAAAATGCGGCGAGCCAAAGCGACCAAACCAATAACCCCTCTAAGAATGAGGTGAGGAAGGTGGGGCTGGATGTAAGTCACCACGCCCGCATCTCTCAGAGGGGCGGGGAGAAGTTTTTTTCCTTGACATCCCTTTTCATAGGATAAGTGTAATGGCGATATGGCAGCAGCAACCCCTAGGCTACACCCGCGTGGCAGGGAGTGCTATTATTCCGCAGACTCGCAGTGAATCCTCTCTTCCGACACAGATGAAGAAGATCGTATGCCTGACGGCCGAACTCGAAGCCCCTCACCGAATCTCGACATCCTCCGTAGCATCGCCGTCTTGATGGTGCTCTTCGACCACCTCAACCGGCAGTACCACGTCGACCGATTCGACAATATCGGTTTTTTCGGTGTCCTTCTTTTCGTATTTGTTTACCGTGCCGGTGACCAATTGCGTGAGGGTTCGATCCGGCGCCGACGCAAAGGCGTGAGCATCTGGTTCACAGCATCGATGGAGAAAGCGTCGGGGTCGTAATCGTCGCCGACCCAATCGTTCATTTCGTCGTGCTGTTCGTGCGCGGGGTCTCTGAGAGCATCCAGCAGATCGTAAAATCCTCCAATGCCCCCGCAATCCTCAGGGGGACAGGCGAGTTCGCCGCCCGTGCACACCGGGTAGGCCGTGGTGGGATCGGCACACAGGCGTTTCTCCAGGACAATGCCGTGCTCCCAACTGTCGCCAAAATCGTACGTGTAGACGGCCTTGGCGCCGACCCTGCCCAACACTCTGGAGAGACGCACCGTGTGCTCATTTTCGACCGGGGGCATTCCCATGAACCGGTCTTCCGGATTGGGCCGCCCGAAGTGTCGGCCCCCAGCGCTGAATTCGTGCATGTGGCACTCCTGCCATCCCATCACAGCTTGCAACACGTCGTGCAACTGCGCCAGCGTCAGGTCTGCCGGCACCAACAGCCGACGCCAGATCGGCGGGCTCGTGCCGAGCAGAGTGACCTTAAGTTGATAGATTTCTGGCACGACTGCGCTGTTTTTCGCCGACATCGTACGCTCTCCTCAAAATGTTAACCCACGCATAGCCGCTGCCGCGTGTTGCGCGCCAGCGGATAAAGGTAGATATCTTTGACCGCTTGACCGTGAGTCTTGTGCTCCCGGTCCATGCGGCCGCGTCCGGAGGTTTGCCCGGTGTGGATCCAGTTCGCCGCCCGGTAGCAAGTTCCGCGGAATCGCTGTGCCTCCACCAAGGTTTCCAGCAACAACGGTCGGTAACCGTAGCGACGCTCCCAATCGATCGGGAGTTGGCGTGCGCTCTGCGCCAGAATCTTGCTCGCCAGCCCCTTCACGTGCACCCAGGGCAGCACCAGAAACCGACTATGGTTCACAATCAACTGTAGATTGCGCACCCTTTGCTCCGCATTCCAGCCGATCCACTCATCGCGGGCTGCCATCTTCCACGCGGGCGAGGACCACAACAAACAGGCCAGCACACTTCCTCCCCTCTGCCCCGATCGCACCAGATAACGCAGGTTCGCTCCCACCGGTACGCGGTAGTGCAAGTAGTGATGGCGCTCGATCAGCTCCGTCCACAACTGACTTTCCGCGCGGCTCTCGACGACCCACAACTCCAGCGGTTCGAACTCTCCCGCCCTGCCTTCCACTCTGGCTTGCGGCGCACTGGCTTCACTCAGCCGGATCTGCCGGGGCCCATGCGGTCCTGAGTTTCGCATCGGCGGTAGCTTCAGCCACCCCTGATCGCGCAGTTGTTCCAGTAACTGGCGGCATTCCTGGTCTTTCAGTCGTCCGTTCGCCCGCTTCCAGTCCAGCAACTCACATACCGTGCGCGCCATTTCCGTGATGGCCAATCCGGCGTAGTCCCGCGCGATCTCCGCGATCAACTCCAGCTCCGCCCCGCTGAAGAGTCGGCCACAGAAGTGTAAGCACCCAGGAACGCTCCCCAGGTTTCCTCGTGGAGATGCGTAAGATTCCACTGTCATGGTTGGACAGCTGCCGGGACGCTACCCAGCGAAGCCGCCACGGCATAAAAAGCAACGGATTCTCTGGGAAGTGCACACTTTGCCCGCGATGGCGACCGGAACCGATGAGTTACCGCAGTCTCACATGCGGGCGCCGAGCAGCCGTCTTGGGGGGCACCTCGGGTGGGCGGCAGTAGATCCAGGATCTTGCTTTTGTCTTTACTCACCAGTAATTCGATCAACCGATCCAGTGGGTTCTTCTCCTGCTGCGGTGCGCTGGCCAGGATGCTGCTGAGCACGGCCTGCGCCCGTGCTCCTTTCTCGGTTCGGTTCCCACCCCAGTTCTTGCGCGCCACCACCAGCGGGCGCAAGGCGCGCTCGGCAGCATTGTTGGTCGCATCCAGTCCCGGACAATAAAGAAAGGTGAACAGGTACGGCCTCTCCCGACTCAGATGTTTCGCCAGCCTGCGGTTGGCGGAATCTCGATAGGGTCGGGTCAAGAGGCGATCCAACTCGACTTCTAGCCGTCCTGTGGCCGTCCACAATCCGTGGCGCGAGATCTCCTGCTTTCCGTACCGGTCCCGCAAAGCCAAGCCTTTTTCCAGGATGGCTTTCACGGCCAGCGGAAAGCGGGCGGCCGCCGCTGAGCCTATCTCGGCCATGTCGCGGCAGCGGCGCAGCAGATGCGAGATGCAGCTTTGATGTCCCGCCCGCAGAAACTTGTAGTACACCGCCCAGCCGTCGTGGGTGAGCCAACCTGCGTAATCGGTTCCCAACATGGCAGCCGCTTGTTCGAAGCTTCGTCCCGGCAATATGTCGCAGAAGGTTACCTGCTCGCTCACCACCACCCATAACCATTGCAGTTGGGCTTCGACATTCCAGCCAGTTTCATCGATCGCGTTCACCGGACTGCGGCGAGCTGCATCGCGCAGGGCATGCCAGGTGGGTTCGCCCCGACGCGCTACCCGCTCCACCGCCCGGCAAATCGTGCTGCGGTGCACTTGCAGACCAAAACTGTCCTGTAACACTGTGGCCACATCGCCGTGCGGTATCCCCAAACCCTTGTTCATCTTGACTGCCAACGCCAAGGCATGCGGACCCAGTTGCACGGCTGCGGCTCCTAGGGCGTCAGAGGTCTGCCGCGAATCTCGCCCTTGCACCCGCTGTTGGCATGCCTGGCAGCGGCCGATCGCTATGTCAAAGCGCCTCCAGATGGTCTTGCGCACCACCTCGTGCTGATATTGCGATTCTACCTTCTCCATTTTCACCGTACCCCCGCAGCCACAGGGTGCGGGCAAGGGCACGACGATCACCTCATCCACTTGTTCTGGAATAGCTTTGCTGTGACGCTGGCCGTAGGCGCTGCCGCACTTACGCCCTGGTGGCCTTGGGTTCGCTTTCCGCCGTCTGCGGGAAAAAGGAGCCGCCTGCCGTCGGTTGGCACGCTGGGCTTCTTCCAGTTGCCGCTTCAGCCTCTCGTTCTCCTGGCGTAACCGTTCCCGCTCCCGACGTAGCCGTTCCTGCTCCTGCCGCAGTTGTTCGTGTTCTCGCTCCAGTTGCTTTTCCCGCCGCCGCAATTCCTAGTTTTCCCGGCGCCACCGCTCATTCTCGCGACGTGTATTCTGCCACCGCTGCTGCAGCCAGGCGACCTTCTCCTTTAGGCGCTTAATGATCCCAGCGGCATTGAGGGGCTTTGGCCACGCCATGCTCTAACTCTCGCACCTTAACGTAGCCGAAGTTGCGGAATTTGTCCAGCAGATTATTCAGTAGCTAGTTGTCACACGGTACCGACACGGTAA
>CAVZXU010000044.1:0-40821 GCA_963779255.1 Terriglobia bacterium
TCTCGATGGCCTCATAACACCAAAGGGCCGGGGCAGGCCAGATCACGCCACGCAACGGTCCTTTCGGATTTATCAGGGTGCCGCCAAGGCAAGTTGCAAAAGACCAGCGGCATGGCAGACAAATCGCTAGTCAAGAGAATGCAGAGGTTGGTGACCTTTGGGCAGAGGGGCAGTCTGACTGACCGGGTACACAACCTGGCCCATTCCTGCACAGATCCGGAACAGATGGTCCACAACTCCGCGCTCCGCAGTCTTCATAGCCAGGTCCATAACCTGTTATGTTAGCAGCGTTCTCTTTTGCCGGCGGCGTGGGGATCGACCCCGCGGCCGAGCGCGACAGGAAAAACAGTGGTGACTCTTGCCAAATCCGCGCCTCCCAATGAGGACAAACGCTGGAAATTGGTGGATGCCACCATGCGGCGCATGGGTCAACAGTCCCGCGGACTCATTGAGACCCTGCACACCGTGCAGGAAGCGTTTGGGTATCTGGACGAACAGGCGCTGCGCTACGTGGCCGCATCGCTGCGGGTACCCTCAGCCGCGCCTACGGCGTCGCCACCTTCTACCATTTCTTTACCCTCAAGCCTGCGGGGGAGCACACCTGCGTGATCTGCATGGGGACGGCCTGCTATATCAAGGGCGCGCCGCAGTTGCTGGACGCCGTTCGCCGACTTGGACGTGTCTCCGGGCGAAACTACAGCGGATGGAAAAGTCTCGCTGCTGACCGCGCGCTGCCTGGGTCTGTGGCCTGGCTCCCGCGGTGGTCTATGATCAGGAGGTCGCCGGCAAAGTGAGTCCGCAATCCATGCGCGAACACCTCAGCATGGACTCACCATGACGCCTGAAGAACTGGAACAAATCGCAGAAACGGAACAGCAGTCTCTAGCACGATTCCCAGAGGGTGAACGTCTGTGTCGCTGCCGGCTGCCTTTCCTGCCAGAGTCAGGGCGTCAAAGACGCGCTCGACAAGGACATCAAGCAGCGCGGCTGGGAAGATCAATGCCAGGTCAAGGGCGTGGGCTGCATGGGTTTGTGCTCGGAAGGCCCTCTGGTCTCCACCGAAAGCGATCTTGTACAAACGGGTTACTGGCCTCCGATGCCGCGAAATACTCGATAGCCTGCAAGGCCCGCCGGTCGAGCGCTGCTTTGCCCGACCGATGTTCCCTTCTTCCAGCGCCAGAAGAAGATCGTGCTGGAAAACTCCGGGCGTGATCGACCCCGAGCGCATCGAGGAATACATCGCCGCAGACGGATACCAGGCGCTGATCGGGCCTGACCGAAATGACGCCGCGGGAAGTCATCGAAGAAGTGATGAAGAGCGGCCTGCGCGGGCGGGGCGGCGCGGGATATCCCACCGGCCTCAAATGGAGCACCGTCGCCAAATCCGTGGGCACGCAGAAATATGTAATCTGCAACGCCGACGAAGGCGATCCCGGCGCTTTCATGGATCGCAGCGTGCTGGAAAGCGATCCGCATCGCGTGCTCGAAGGCATGGCGATCGCGGCCTACGCCGTGGGCGCCTCCGAGGGCTACATCTACGTCCGTGCCGAGTATCCGCTGGCCATCAAGCGCTTGCGGGTCGCGATTCGCAGGCGGAGCGAGCGGGCTGCTGGGCAGGAATTTGCGGCACCCGTTTCAATTTCCGGATCGAAATCCGGCTGGGGGCAGGCGCATTCGTTTGCGGCGAGGAAACGGCGCTGATCGCCTCGATCGAAGGCAAGCGCGGCACGCCGCGTCCGCGGCCTCCTTATCCCGCGATCGAAGGGCTTCTGGGAGCAGCCGACCCTGATCAACAACGTCGAAACCTTCGCCAACGTTGCGCCCATCATCCGCAAGGGCGGCGAATGGTATGCCGAGATCGGTACCGAGAAGAGCAAGGGAACGAAGGTTTTCGCCCTGGCCGGCCGGGTGCAAAATACCGGGCTCGTCGAAGTGCCCATGGGGATCACGCTGCGCGAGATCGTCTTCGAAATCGGCGGCGGGATTCCCGACGGCAGGAAATTCAAAGCGGTGCAGACCGGCGGCCCTTCCGGCGGCTGCATTCCGACGGAATGTCCTGGATATGCCGGTGGACTACGAGTCACTGGCGCAGGCGGGCTCGATCATGGGTTCGGGCGGCATGATCGTCATGGATGAAAGTCCTGCATGGTGGATGTCGCCAAGTACTTCATGGATTTCTGCATGACCGAGTCCTGCGGCAAGTGCGTCCCCTGCCGCGTGGGCACCTACCAGATGCACCGCATTCTGACGCAATCACGATATGACGGCCACGCCCGAGGACCTGGCGATGCTGGAAGAACTGTGCGATCTGCTGAAGCACACCAGCCTGTGCGGCCTCGGCCAGTCTGCGCCCAACCCGGTGCGTGAGCACACTGAAGTCTTTTGCGGACGGAATACCAGGCTCACATTGAAGATCACAACTGTCCCGGCCGGAGTTTGCGGCAAGCAGCCGGTTGGAGCAAGCTTATGAGCACGCTGGCCGCTGCGGCGTCAAGACGCTCAAGATTGATGGCCGCGATTGCAGCGCCCGTCCCGATCAGACCATTTTGGATGTTGCCCGCGAGAACAAGCATCTTTATTCCCCGGCTGTGCGAGCTCGAAGGGCTCTCCACCGTGGGCGCGTGCCGGCTGTGCCTGGTGGAAGTGAAGGGAACCAACAAGCTTGCTGCCCGCCTGCGTGACTCAGCGTGGAAGAGGGCATGGAGGTCACCACCACTTCCCCCCGGCTCGACAGCTATCGCAAGATGATCGTCGAGCTGCTGTTTACGGAGCGCAACCACATCTGCTCGGTCTGCGTCTCCAACGGGCACTGCGAACTGCAGAGCTGGCCCAGAAGCTGGACATCACCACGTTCGCTTTCCCTACCGCTATCCCGCAGGCGCGAGTGGATGCATCGCACGACCGTTTCGTGCTTGACCACAACCGCTGCATCCTGTGTACGCGCTGCGTTCGGGTGTGCGATGAAATCGAGGGCGCCCACACCTGGGACATCATGGGCCGTGGCATCGATTCGCGGGTCATCACCGATCTCAACCAACCCTGGGGTTCGTCGGAAACCTGCACCAGGTGCGGCAAATGCGTCCAGGTTTGTCCTACAGGCGCGTTGTCCGAGAGGGCCGTTCCGTGGCGGAGATGGAAAAACGCCGAAACTTCCTGCCGTACCTGACCCTGATGCGCGAGGAACACGAGTGAGCAAGAAACGTCTCGCGACGGTCTGGCTCGATGGTTGTTCCGGATGCCACATGTCGTTTCTCGACATGGACGAGCGTCTGATCGCTCTCGCCGCAAAGGCAGACCTCGTGTACAGCCCGCTGGTGGACGCAAAAATTTCCCCGAGAACGTGGACATCACCCTGGTGGAAGGCGCGGTCAGCAGCGAGGAAGACTTGCACAAAATTGAGACTGGTGCGAGCAGCGCACCAAGATTCTGGTTTCGCTGGGTGACTGTGCGGTGACGGCGAATGTCCCCGGCATGCGAAATCCTTTCGGTACAAAATCGGTTTACGATCGGGCTTACTGTGAGAATGTGACTCTCGATCCGGGGGTTCCCGACCAGTGGTGCCCCGCCTGCTTGCCGTATGCGCGTCCGGTCCACGAGGTTGTGGCCGTGGATGTTTATGTTCCGGGCTGTCCGCCCTCTGCCGACGACGATTGTTTACGCCGTGACTGAATTGCTGGATGGCCGTCAACCGGCTTTGAGTTCTATGACGCGATTTGGAGCCTAGGAGCCGCATTGGAACAGCGCAGAACCATTGTCATCGACCCGGTCACCCGAATCGAGGGGCACTCCAAGATCACGTTGCATCTTGACGATCAGGGCCGGGTGGAAGACGCCCGTTTTCACGTTACGCAGTTTCGCGGCTTCGAGAAATTTTGTGAAGGTCGTCCGTTTTCCGAGATGCCGTCTCTGATGGCGCGCATCTGCGGCATCTGTCCGGTGAGCCACCTCATCGCGTCGGCGAAGGCCTGCGACGCTCTTCTGGCGGTGAAAATCCCGCCCACCGCCGACAAATTGCGCCGCATCTTCAACCTGGCCCAGGTGGTGCAATCGCATGCCTTGAGCCTCTTTCATCTGTCTTCGCCCGACCTGCTGCTGGGCATGGATGCCGACCCGGCCAAGAGCAATCTGGTTGGTGTTTTGGAAAAGGATCCAGCCCTGGCCCGCGACGGCATCGAATTGCGTAAGTTTGGCCAGCAAATCATTGAGCGCCTGGGAGGAAAGCGCATTCATCCGGCCTGGGTCGTGCCCGGCGGTGTAAGCGGACCACTGAGCGGGGCGGACCGCGACGCCATCCTGGGATCGGTTCCCGAGGCACTGGCTATCGCCCTGCGCACCATGGAGTGGTTCAAGGGGACCATGGAGCGTTTCCGCGAGGAGATCGCCACATTCGGCAACTTCCCGACGCTCTTCATGGGTATCGTGAAAAAGGATGGTGGGCTAACCTTCTATGATGGCGACATCCGAATCACCGACGCCTCCGTCAAAGTCGTCGCCGATGGCCTTGATCCGGCGCGCTATTTCGATTACATCGGTGAAAAGGTTGAGTCCTGGAGCTACCTGAAGTCGGCCTATTACAAACCCCGGGGATTCCCCGATGGAATCTATCGCGTGGGACCGCTGTCCCGCCTCAATGTAGCGGACCGATGTGGCACGCCCTGCGCCGACCAGGAACTGGCGGAATTTCACGAACTGCAGCGCACCGCCGTACTCAGTTCGTTCCACTATCATCACGCGCGGTTGATCGAAATTCTTTACTGCATCGAGCGCATGGAGCAGCTGCTAACCCATCCTGAAATCCTCGATAAGCACGTGCGAGCCATCGCGCGTCCCAATGCGTTGGAGGGTGTGGGGGTGGCTGAGGCGCCGAGGGGCACGCTGTTTCATCACTACAAGATTGACGAACAGGGACTGGTCCGCTGGGCCAACCTCATCATCGCCACCGGTCAAAATAACCTCGCCATGAACCGAAGCGTGCTGCAGGTTGCAAAGCACTTCGTGCACGGCGACCGGTTGACGCCTGGCGCGCTGAATCGAGTAGAAGCAGTCATCCGGGCCTACGATCCCTGCCTGAGCTGCTCGACCCATGCGCTGGGACAAATGGCCTTGCGCATTCAGCTGCTAAGCCCCATGGGGGAAGTGCTGGATGAAGTCGTTCGCTCCTGAGAAGGAGCGCGTGAAGATCCGATCAACCGCTATGACGCAAGTCCTCATTGTCGGCTACGGTAACCCGCTGCGCTGCGACGACGGCCTGGGTTGGAGTGCGGCGGAAGCGTTGTCGCGAAGCCTGCCGTTTCCGGAAATGGAAATTGTGGTCTGCCATCAACTCACTCCGGAACTGGCTGATAGCTTGAGATCTGCCGATATCGTCTTTTTTATTGATGCTGCTCGCGACGGTCAACCCGGAGAGCTGAGCTGCGAGCCTGTGACTTTACAGCCAGGGATCATCCGTTCCCACCAGCTGTCTCCTGCTCACCTTCTCGCCATGGCTCAACAACTCTATGGCGCAACGCCCCGGGCCTTTACTGTTTCTTTGTGCGGCGAGTGTTTCGACCACGGCGCGACCCTTTCCTCGACTGTGGAGACCGCTCTCCCAAAGTTGACGGCCCTGGTGGAAGGCTTGATTCGACAGACCCTCGCGCAACCTTGCGGCTGAAGTAAGGTAAGGGGTTGCAACTTATTCGGGCTGCCGGCGCCTCTGATCGGTCTCAGCCGCTACCTCCAGCCGGGTTGCGGCGCGCGTGAGAGCACGTTGTGCACGGACGAAATCGACTTTTGGATCAGCGCTGTTCAGGCGCTGCCGGGCGCGCTTTCTGGCTTCTTCTGCCCGTTTCACGTTGATTTCTTCAGCCCGCTCCGCCGTCTCCGCCAACACGCTGACCCGCTCAGGCAGCACCTCGGCAAAACCCCACGCAACCGCCAGATACTGCGACTCTCCATTTTCCCGGTAGCTGATCTCGCCGATCCCCAGTTCGGTAATCAGGGGTGCGTGACCAGGCAGTATTCCGAGATACCCGTCCCTTCCAGGAATCTGCATTTCCTGGACCCTCTTCCGAACCAGCAGTCTTTCTGGCGTGACAATTTCGAGTTCGAACGTGTGCGCCGCTAATTGTCCGTTAGGAGTAGCGTCAAAATAAGATGATCTAATTTCAGCGTCTCTTTCGGGTTGGTAGTAGGGTGTAATTCCAGTTGCCGTGAAAGTCGGCCTGTTTCAGGTTCAGGGCGGCAAGCTCAGCGTCGCTCACTTTGATGCCTGTGGGGTAACGTCCAGGGTCCAGTTCGGCGAAGATTTTCAAGCCGGTCTTGGTGGTGGTGTTCGCAATCAGTTGGATGATGATCTCATGACTCACCAACGGTCGGCCGCGCCAGTTCTGGGTAATGTGGGAAAACATGCGATGTTCTATTTTGTTCCATTTGCTGGTTCCTGGGGGAAAATGACAAACCCGAATCGGGATCTCCAACTGCAGAGCTAGATCTTGCAGAGCGACCTTCCACAAGCGTGAGCGGCTGGCATTACTGCCGCCTCCGTCCGCTGTGATCAAGAGTTCTCGAGCCCGACGATAACGCTTGGCTCCCATCTTCTTCCACCAGCGGCGAATCGCTTGTGCCGCAAACTGTGCCGTGTCGTGGTCGATGCCTACGCTCACCCAACCTTGGTTCTCACTCAGGTCGTAGACCCCATAGGGGATCGCTTTGCCCAACTCTTTATCCACAAAGTCATGCACCCGGACCTGCTCGGGCTCGCCTATGGGCTGCCACTCACGTCCACCATTCTTGAACCGACCTACCAGTTCCTTTTTCTTGGTATCGACCGAAATGACCGGCTGCCCACGCTGCTGAAACTGTTGTACCCTGAGATTGATGAATTCGAATTGAGCGTTGCGATCCGGGTGCGATTCCCCTTCCTTGGTCTTGCGGTTGCTCTGCAAGCTGTAACCGTCCGCGTTCAGCAGTCGCCCCACCGTCCGGGGACTGACCGGATGTCCCAGCCGACTCAATTCTTCTGCCAGATGGGTGGTGCTCTTGCAGGTCCAGCGCAACGGCGACTCCGGATCACCTCGCGTCAGCGGTTCTACCAGCTGTTCCAAGGTTTCTACTAATCCTGGGTCAGCTTCGCTCCGACGTTTGCGTCCCCCGCCTTTCCGCCGCAAGGATGAAGCCACCGGGGCCTCAGGATTCTTCTCTCGCCATGCCAACTCCACCAATCCCTTGCGGATGGTGTTCGCCGACATGTGGATCGCGGCGCTCACCGCCTGCAGACCACCCATCCATAGGATCGAGCCTCCGCCGCTGCCCACTGTCGGCGCATTCGTTCATCCATCAACGGCGAGAGCGCACGATACTTGGCCTCCACTTGCTGGATGTTGGCGTCATTGCGCACAATCCATTTGATGCGCTTTTCGACAAAATAGTCAACTTAGTTTGACGCGATGCCTTAGGTTCATCGGGCAGTGTAAGGTACCTCACGCATTAGAGTCCATTGACGAAAAGAAGACAACGAGCGTCCAGGCCAATCTGACGTTGACACCAGAGGGCGAAGGATAGCTGGCGAAACATCGCCATTACGCTGGAGCAGCCGACAAGGCTGTGAATCTAGCTAGTGGGGTGTAAGTCCCCACACCACCAATTGCCTGGGCAGGTGGTAAGCATATCCGATGCATGCGGAGGCAACGAAGCATGTTCAGCTCGGATGTAAAAGCCTCGGCTGCCCTGCGGCGATAAGTCGCAGCGGTAGGGACGATCGGGGAGGGGAGCAGTCGACAATGCTGCGAATCTAGCAAGGTGCAAGTCCTTGCGCCGTCAATTGCCTGTATTCGGACGGCTAGCATATCCGGTGCGTGCGGAGGCAACGAAGCACGTTCTGCCCGGACGTAAAAGCCTCGGCCGCCCTACGGCGTAGCCGTAGCGGTGGGAGCAACCTGGGAGGCGAACAAACTTGGTGGCCTGAACATAACGGAATGTCTGCAGCCTCGAAATCGTTCCCACGAGAAGTTGCATCGTGGACCAAAGCGGGAAGCCGACCCAACCTCCCAAGGGGAAGGCCGATGACATCGGGGAAGTTAACAGGCACATGCACTCGATGGGACCGCCGGGGTAGGGGACCGGGCAACCAAGGAAAGACTCGCAGAATAACGTCGAGAAGATCCGTGCAGCGATGCTAGTGGCTGCTCTAGCTGGTGAAAGCCCAGCCGGTGGAAATTGCTCAGTTGCCACCGTAGTTATATCCGGCAGCGGTGCGAGCGATCAAGCCGCTGGAAGCCCGGAAGTAAAAGTCTCCGTTGGCTGAAGGGAAACCTCTGGTCAGCTCCGACAGGGAGGCGAGCGAGTCGGCAGGTTGTAACGAGAGCGAACGGTAGTGAAGCCCCGAAATTAGACGTCCCCATGGGAATCGGAGGGTGGGGGTTGTGGGAAATGCCGAGACTATGGATCTTGGTCGAAGGCCAGCGTGGTCGGCGAAGGAACTGGGTATGTGCAGCCGACGAGTTTCCCGGGGTCGCAGACGATGACATGTCGACAAAGAACAGTCCACGAAAGCACGGAACCACTCACTGGTCGCCTAGGCGTCGCAAGCGGACGCACAGCGAAGACATCTTGTATAAGCCGTGTCGGTGAAATCGGGATGTGCTGGCGAGTGGGGCGCATGGGGTCGACTAAGTGATGATGGACCGGGACAGCATAACCCGGACCGGAGCGAGGACCCCTGGGGTAAAGCGGCAAGGGCCGCTTGAACGGTGGTGCACAAGCGCACCGCGTCCCTCGACTCAGATCGGGGATACGACGTTACAGGCAGCGAGGTGCACGAAGGGCGGATTGCAAACCGCACGTCGCGAGGAACTCGCGGTCGACGGGAAGGCACCGTCTGATATACCGGCCTTCCAGCCGGACTGGGGAAAACCCACCGTCCGGAATGATAGGGGGGACGATGGAAACGTCAGCATCATTCGAAGCCTGGTCCGCGCCATTGTCCTACCCGACTGATGGCAGCAGGGGCTAGTAGCAACCTGCAAAGATTCCTCGAACGAGGTGAAGAACCGAAGCAGAGGAAAGCCACACGGGATTGGCACATGTGCTCGTAGGAGCGATGACCGGAGAGTAATGTCTCCGCAGGAGGCGGGAACGTCTCCCTGACGAAGGCAACACCAACGTCAGGCAAAGGGGCACTGGGTGTTTGGTGGTCCCTACGACAGGCGCGGGCTCGGCTTGATAAAACCGGGCACAGCAAACCGTAGCCAGGGCCAGGGGCGAAGCAGTGAGCAAACCAAATGGTCCTGGGGTGGATGCGAACTAGCGCTTGAGCTCTGGGCGATTTGGGAAGGCTCGCTGACGACAGGCCAACACTTCGAACCGGACCTGAGAAACTCGGCCGTCCGGGATTATAGGGGGGCCGCGGGAAACGTGGCTAAGGTGGAATTGTGAACCCACCTTGCAGACCGAAAGGGCAAGGATGGAAACCCTCTACCTACGGCCGGCGCGCCCGCGCTCTATCCCGATCAAGCAATCGCGGAGGCCTGAACATAAAGAAATAGCTGCAGCCTCGAAAGTGAATCCGTGAAAAATCGTGTTCGCGGGAAAGAGCGGGACGCCGACCCAATTTATCTCTGGGGAAGGACGAAGCCGCTGAGGAAGAACCAGGCAAGAGCACTCAGCGGGCCCGCCGGGGTAGGGGCTCAGGCATCTGCAGAAAGATTCTCAGAATAACGTCGGGAAGATCCGTGCAGCGATGCTAGTGGCTGCTCTAGCTGGTGAAAGCCCAGCCGGTGGAAATTGCTCAGTTGCCACCGTAGTTATATCCGGCAGCGGGGCGAGCGATCAAGCCGCTGGAAGCCCGGAAGTAAAAGTCTCCGTTGGCTGAAGGGAAACCCTCCACCTACAGCTGGCGCGTCGGAGCTCTATCCCAACCCTCACTGGATTGTTGGCGTAAACGCTGGTTACAACAGTAATTCCACTTCAGGCTTTTCCATCAATGTGAGTTTTTCACCCACGGCGACGGGCCCGCGGACCGGGGACCTTGTCGGTGAGAGATGGGGCCCTGACCAGCGTGCAAGATTCACGCTGACGGGCGCCAGAACCTAACAAGTCCGAGCAGGGGGAATCGTGTTTCAGAGTCCTTCTGCCTGCGAAATCGGCCGCGGTGTCATCTTCAAATTTCTCAGTCCCTGTGAAGGGTTGAAGCAACGCCGGCTCTGTCTGCCTCGCGCTCGACGATTGACTGAAACTTCCGCAGCACGTCTTCGGCAAGAGATGGCTTCTGATACATGCTCACCAGTTCGTTGACTCGGACGCGGGCCCGCGTGAAGGCGTCGCTCAGCTGGCTCCGAGCCGCGCGCGCTCCGATCGATGACAGGAGAGGGAAGATGCTGCTCCTGCCGAAAAAGCGCACGCGTTTCCTTGCAGCTTGAGAAATTCTCCGGAGAGCCCGGTTTGCGCGAACATAGCCCGTGGCCAGGGTCTCTCCGCGCATTTCCATGCCGCGCACCAAACGCTGCGCCGAGGCAATCGACTCGGCATCAATGACCAGCTTCTCGACGCTGTGGCAGGCAAGAGATTCGATCATACCCGCTCCCGAGATCATGTTGATGCCCGTGAGCGCTCCCAGCATCGCCGAGCGGGCGCTCTCCGCGCCGGCCTGGGCATCCACAAACTTCGAGTCGGTCGCGACCAGGTAACCGTGGGTCGGCAGGCCCAGATGCTTGCCGACTTCCGCGCACGCCATATTCAGCATGGCAGTTTCCACCGCGCCCATGGGCGCGCCTCCGGTACGCATGTCGAAGATGGCCGGAGCGCCGCCCCAGACTATCGGGTGAGCCCGGTCCCGCGAGTTGATGCAGCGTGATGCCGGCGAGCACTTCGGCAGCGTGCTGCGTCACAGAACCAGCCAGCGTTACGGGAGCGGTACCGCCGGCCAGTGGCATAGAGACGATTTCCGCGGGCACGCCGGCGCGCGCCAGGTCGAGCAGGTTGTGCGACGCGAACTCCGACCAGTTCAACGGTGGCGAGGGACACACATCAAAAACCGCTCGCGGTTCCTTGCGCAAATTGTCTCGACTGCCGCTGTCGGCGGCGAGCAAGTCGATCATGCCTTGCAATCCGGCCGCGGAGAACGATCCCGTCACCACTGGCTTGTGAGAATGCTGCAGGACGACAAGCAACCGATAGAGATCGCCGATCGCGCTGGGCGCATCGTTGCACACGACGGCAGTGGACTGCGCTGCGAACTGCGGCAAGGTTTCCGTAACTTGGACGAGGCGCACCAGGTCGCGAGTCTCGGACGGCCGCGCTTCCAGGGTATCGGGATCGAGCATCTGCACGCAGCAGGAGCCGGGATCGAAATGCACGTCGTCGCCGCCATAATGAACGGCTTTCTCTCCCTGGCGGTTGTACAGGTAGAAGTCGCGCGGGGCCGATGCCAGGCAATTTCGCGCCTGCGACTCAGGAACACGCGCCACGCCGTCCATTGACCTCGACTCCCGCCGACCGCAATAGCGCGACCACCGGCGCCGAGCCCACGCGAACTCCAGGGCTCATGAGCAGTTCGAACGCTTCGCACAAAATGCGTCCGATGAGTTCAGGCGTGAGCAGTTGAATTCTGGGTCTCATGCCTAAGCCGTTCCTTTGTTCATCACTTTGCTCATGAGATTCTTGGCCAGTTCGAGGGCATCGATGGCATTACGGGAGTAGCCGTCGGCGCCGATCTCAGCGGCCCACTTCTGGGTGACCGCGGCGCCGCCAATGATCGCTTTGACTCGCGGCCGCAACCCGTTTCGATCGAGCGCTTCGATCACGGCTTTCTGCCCGGCCATGGTCGTTGTCAGCAACGCAGAGATGCCCACGATGTCGGCATCGACTTCTTTGGCCTTGGCAACGAATTGC
This sequence comes from Terriglobia bacterium, assembly GCA_963779255.1. Classification (GTDB taxonomy): domain Bacteria; phylum Acidobacteriota; class Terriglobia; order Terriglobales; family Acidobacteriaceae; genus JAIQFF01. The sequence continues at coordinate 11,869 of CAVZXU010000044.1, forward strand.
TCGGGAGTCACACTCGTGCCCAAATCAAAGATCTGGAATCCGCTGGCCGAAAGGATGGTGGCGACGAGATTCTTGCCGATGTCGTGAATATCGCCTCGGGCAGTGCCGAGGACGATCTTACCCAGAGCCTCACGCCGCGAGCCACGCTTCAGCATCTCCGGTTCAAGAATGTTGATGGCGGCTTTCATGGCCTCGGCCGACGCGAGCAGATCGGGCAGATACATTTGGCCGCAGCCGAATTGATCGCCAGCGAACGTGATCCCCGCGGCAAATCCCTGGTTCACCGCCTCGATCGGATCGACGCCATTGGCCAACGCCTGCTGCGCCAATTCCGTGGCCGTATCAGACGCGCCGTCAATGATGCTTTGGCGCATCGCTTGGAAGAGTTGATCCGACAAAGAGCCTCCCACACAGATTAGCCCTGGAATCAGGCTGACCAGGCAGGAATTGTACTCCGGCCCCGAGTCAAGAAGCTGTGCCCCGCCGCTCATCCCCGATTGTTAACGTGTTCGTCGGCCGTGCAATTGCGTCGCTCTTTACGCTTTGTGTTCAGAACCGTGTTCAATTAGCGCCGATAGTGCCTCACTTGGCCCCCTATGGGCCGCTCCATGGCCCGCTATGGCCCGCTCCAAGTGCTTGATTTTGCGTTGGGCGAGGGTTAGGCTGTAGCTTCGCAAGCTGGATGTCGCCGGTTCGATCCCGGTCTCCCGCTCCAATGTACCTATCCCTATATTCTCCGAGGTAATTTCATGCCTGAACCGACTTATGAAGAACTCAAGGCCCGTCTGTCCGAACTCGAAAAGCAAGGTCCGCGTCGCACCGGTAGCCTGGAATTCCGGGTCAGCGAAAAAGGCGGCGTCAGCGTGTACGGCCTGGGCCGCTTTCCTGTGACCCTCTATTACGAACAGTGGACCCGGCTGCTCGAAGCCTCCGGCAAACTTCGAGAGTTTCTCGAAGAAAACAAATCCAAACTCAAGCTCAAAGAAACTAAGAACTGAAAACCGGGAACTGGATCTTTAATCCAGCCCCTGAGGCCGGCTCGAGACTCCGTATTACATGGCCGCAGACGATATCCTCACGCTCCCACCGCCCCCAGCCGATGCACGCCTGCCCTATGGCTCCGACCCCAATCAATTCGGCGAACTGCGTGTGCCCCAGGGTCCCGGTCCCTTTCCGCTGGTGCTGAATATTCATGGTGGCTACTGGCGCGCGAGATACGATCTGAAGCACGCCGGACACTTGTGCGCGGCGCTCACCGCCAAGGGGCTGGCAACCTGGAATGTGGAGTATCGCCGCGTGGGTAATCCGGGAGGAGGGTGGCCGGGCACCTTCGAAGACGTGCGCAGCGCCTACCGCTTCGCCTCACATATCGCGCAACGCTACCATCTGGATGCCTCGAAAATGCTGGTGATGGGCCACTCCGCGGGGGGACAACTGGCGCTGTGCCTGGCGGGGCACGAACTCACGGTCAAGCGCGTGGTTTCCCTGGCGGGCGTGGTGGATTTGCAGCAGGCCTGGGAACTTCATCTGAGCGACAACGCGGTGGTAGATTTCCTCGGCGGTGAGCCCAGCCGCGTTCCCGAGCACTACCGCGAAGCCGATCCCCTGCAACTCAAAATTTCCTCCGCCACGCAATGGCTGATTCACGGCGCCGCCGACGACACCGTCCCCCCGTTCATCAGCCGCAACTACACCGAGCAAAAGAAAAAGCGCGGCGAAAACGTGCACTATCTGGAAATCTCCACTGCAGGACACTCTGACCTGATCGATCCCCGCTCCAACGCCTGGCCCAGAGTCGAAGGCACCGTTCTCCATCTCATCGAGTCGTAGGGGCTCGTTGGTCGTTCGTCGTTGGCCAGCCCTAAAGGCTGGCGGTAGTGAGTCTTTGAATTGGCCAACGACCAACGGCCAACGACTAATGGCCAATGACCGCTTTAAGCACAATTCCGCAATACCAGCGCCGAGTTCTTCGATCCAAACGCAATGCAATTGCACACCGCGTGCTCGATTGCTTTCTTCCGCCCGATATCCGGCACATAGTCGAGATCGCATTCCGGGTCGGCGATTCTCCAGATTCAGAGTCGGCGGAATCTGCCCGTTCTGCATGGCGACAATCGTCGCTGCCACCCCCGCCGCCCCGCACGCTCCCTGCGGATGCCCGATCTGCGACTTCAAAGCCGACATCGGCACCTGCGGCGCTCTGTTCGCCCAGCACCAGTTTCAACGCCCGCGTCTCGATGCGATCGTTCAACTGCGTCGAGGTTCCATGCAGGTTCACGTAGTGCACGTCCGCTCGGCCCGATCCCTGCATCTTTCATCGCCAGCCCAATGGCCCTCGCCGGTTCCTCGCCGCATTCCTGCAACCGCACCCGATGAAAGGCCTCGCAGGTCGAACCATACCCGCAAATCTCCGCCAGAATCTTCGCGCTCCCGCGCGCGCGCATGCTCATATTCTTCCAGCACAAACATCCACGCTCCTTCGCCCAGCACGAATCCATCCCGGTCCACTGAAAACGGCCGCGAGCCCTTTCTCCGGCGCGTGGTTCCATGAGTCCCGTCAGAATCTTCATCAGGATGAATCCCTTGACCGATGCCCAGCGAAATCGGTGCATCCGCCCCGCCGCTCAGCACCATGATCCAGCCGTCCCGGACTGGATTTGCCGCATGCAATACCCAAACCCATCGGTGGACGAAGTGCACCCGGTGGTGATCACATGACTCGATCCGCGCAGCCCAAAGCGCACGCTAAGTTCGCTCGAGAAAGTTCCCATGACGCCGGTGGGCACGCAGAACAAACTCATCTGCTTGTATTGCTCGTGAAAAAACAGCCGGTACTGCTCTTCGGTGAATTCCTGGGATCCTCCGCCCGACCCAAAATCACGCCGAAGCGCCGCTTCTGTTCGAGCGGCAGGGAAGCGGCGTCAATTCCCGCCGTTTGCAAGGCTTCAGTCGCCGCCGCCAGCGCCAGCGGCAGCACCCGCGACACGTGCTTCCGTTCCTTCTTTTCCACCCAGGCCAGCTCATCGAAGTTGGGCACTTCGCCCGCAATCTGCACCTGAATTTCCGAGGGATCGAAGCGCGTGATCCGCCGAATCCCGCTTCGCCCTTGGAGAATGGCATCCGAGAACGCTGCGTTCCCCATCCCGTTGGGACTCACTACTCCCATGCCCGTAATCACCACCCGTCGCTTCACTCACCCACCTCGATGGTCGGTCTGGATCGTGCCCAAGAACTATATATTGAACCCAAAGCTCCGAGGCCAATAATCTGAGAACCGAGAACTGAAAACTGACTTTCTAAACTTAGGCCTTCTAAACCAGGCCTTCTAAACCAGGCTTTCTAAACCCAGACTCCAGCCGCGCTCGAAATCCGCTACCCGCGGATCGTACTGCTCACACCGCCTCAAGAAAGTCGCTTCAAATCGAAATGGGCTGAGTTTGTTGGATGCCGCCGGGAGGAAAATGTGGCCCGTGGTGGCAGGAATTTAATACCCGGTGCAGAATTGAAAATGCATGGGGTCGCGAGTTTTGCCCTTCCAGTCACCGCCCCACTCAAATCCCGCGCAATGAAAGATCTCAACCAGCCTGGGATCCATGTCCCCGTCGGATCCCTGCAGGTTGCTCGTCGGATTCAGATCAATGGCGATGCCCCAGCTGTGGGTTGACAGTTTGCTTCCAGTCCGCTGGGGGCGACAGGCAAAGCACCCGCCAAAGCTCTCGACTCTCGTTTGCAAACCTCGCTGCTGAACACTGGCGAAGACCGATGCATAGACCCCAGTCATTCGACGATGGCAGGTCATCTGGGTGATGGTTCGCGACAGGTCCCAAGCCAGCCGGAGCGGAAACGGCAGGTTCACTCTCGCCAGGAAATCTGCCTTCCAACGAGGGTCAAGTGAGCCGTCGGTCCCGACATATTCGTGGACGTCCCCGAAGGTCGCGATGATTTCGTTCAATCCGTGCGGGGCCACCTTCAGCAGTTCGGTCTCGGTCGCGCCTTGCGGCTTTTCCATTTGGCAATTCCTCCTCAACGCCTCGTGCGGTCAAACATCGGCACTACCGTATAATTGCCAGTTCCAAACGGGGGACAATTTTGGCCTACGAAGATCTGCGAGATTGGATCGCGGCGCTGGAGCGCGCCGGTGAACTGAAGACAATTCGCATGGAAGTGGATCCAATTCTCGAGATCACCGAAATTACCGACCGCGTGAGTAAAAATGCAGGCACCGGCGTCCCGCCGGCGCAGCCGGGCGGGCCTGCTCTGCTTTTTAAAAACATCAAGGGCCATCCTGGAGCACAAGTCCTCATCAATCAGTTTGGTTCCGCTCGCCGGATGAACCTGGCCCTGGAAGTTGATGCCCTCGACCAAGTCGCTGATCGCATCCGGGCTTTCATGGACGTGAAGTCTCCGCAGGGTTTTCTGGACAAAGTAAAAATGCTTCCTATGCTGGCAGAAATGGGGAAGTTCTTTCCCAAGACTGTGGCCACGGGCCCGTGCAAGGAAGTCATCAAGCGCGATAATTTCTCGTTGTTCGATTTCCCCATCCTGCAATGCTGGCCCAAAGACGCGGGCCGTTTTATCACGCTGCCCTGCGTGGTCTCGCGCGACCCCAAGACGGGCAAGCGCAACGTCGGTATGTACCGATTGCAGATCTACGACGAGCGCACCACTGGCATGCACTGGCAGCGCCAGAAACAAGGCGCGGAACACTACCGCGAGGCGCTGCGCACAGCCGCCCAGGTTAATGTTGGCGCGAGCGTCCCCGCCCGTGCCAGCGCCGCGGTCGATGTCATGGCCCGTACTTCAGGCGGGTCAGTCTTGATCGAGGGCGACCGCCCCCGCGGCAAAATGGAGGTCGCCGTAGCCATCGGCACCGACCCCGCCCTTACTTTTTCCGCGATCGTCCCCGCGCCGCCCGATGTGGAGGAATATCTGATCGCCGGCTTTCTCCGCCAGAAGCCGGTTGAACTGGTGAAGTGCGAAACGGTTGACCTCGAGGTTCCCGCCGCTGCAGAGATCGTCCTCGAAGGACACGTCCACCTCGACGAACTCCGCACCGAGGGCCCCTTCGGCGACCACACTGGCTATTACTCGCTCGAAGATCTTTACCCTGTCTTTCACGTGTCCTGCATCACACACCGCAAGAATCCCATCTACGCGACCACGATTGTGGGCAAGCCGCCGATGGAAGATGGATGGATGGGCAAAGCCGTCGAACGCATCTTCCTGCCTCTGATGCGGCTGACCATTCCGGAACTTGTGGACATCAACCTTCCGGTGGAAGGCGTCTTCCATAACCTGATGCTGGTGTCGATTCGGAAGTCTTATCCCGGCCAGGCGCGCAAGGTGATGAACGCCATCTGGTCGCTGGGCCAGGCCATGTTCACGAAATGCATCATCGTGGTCGATGAAGACGTGAACGTGCAGGACATTGGCGAGGTCACGTTGAAAGTGTTGAATCACATCGACCCGGAGCGCGATATTCAGTTCACGCTTGGTCCGGTTGATTCCCTGGACCACTCTTCACGCCTGCCCAACTACGGCTCGAAGATGGGCATTGATGCTACCCGCAAATGGCTCAGCGAGGGCTTCGCGCGTCCCTGGCCCGACGAAATCCTGATGGACGAAAAAACCAAAGCCCTGGTGGACAAGAAGTGGAAAGACCTGGGCCTGGAGTAACACAGCCGGTATTGCCACCGACCGCGTAGGGGCGGACGCCTCGTCCGCCCTGGCCGAGCGAAGCTCGGCAGAGGTTGCGTCCCGCCGCACGAGCGGGACGCTCGCGCCTACATTCATCGCGGAAGCAGATGCCCTAAGACTCGTGAGCTGGCGAGATCCCGATCGTCAGGTTCTTCTTTCATCAACTCCCAGGCCTCGCGATACTTTTCGTAGCGGCCGCCGGGGTGGGTCCCGTCAGGGTAGAACATGAGATGTACAGGCGGTGCAAAGGCTCCGATCGGAAGCACATACCAAGCGTCTGCAGCGACAATGTACGCGACCAGAATGTCAATCTGCTCCGCGGTGTACGGCTTCTTATCGCCCGTCCTTCCGCGCATCGCATTGATGCCATACCTGGGGCTGCACGTCACGTAGGTGGATTTCACCTGTACCCGCCAGAATCGCTTTCCAGAATCCAGAATGAAGTCGTAGCGTTCGCTCTCCCCCAGGGCTGGCGACGCCAAACCCCAGGCCGGCGGCCTGGAGCATGAATCTCATCTCGGCCAACTCACCCTGCTGTTTGCGAGTGCCTTTCTGTGGCTTACCCTTCTTGTCCCGCCCGGCGCGTTGCCCGGCGGGAACTTCCGCGCTGTTTTCCATGGCCCCAACTAAAGAGGCGCGGCGATGGGCCCGCGCTTCTTCTCCCGGGGAGCGCACATTTCAGGTGCGCTCGACCGGCGTGGGTAGGGCACGCATTTCGGATGCGCCGGGCGTTTTCTCAAACCGCGCCGGCAACAACCTTCGGCTGCTCACGGGACAGGCTCCTGAAAGCCGTGTCCTTTAGAGCTGCAGCCGTTTCGAGTTTTCCTGGGCAAAATTTAAGGCGACTGGGAAACCCGTGATCGCTCCGCATTTGCCGGTGGCCGGCACGCCCAAACAAAGAAAAAGGCGCGAGCTCGTCGCCCGCGCCTGATATTTACTTTCTAGTTATAGGATAGCAGTTCGAATAGAGAGAATGGGACAGGGTGGGCCAACGTATTGTGTCCAGCGAATGAAGGGGTTGAGGGGAAATGGGTCGAGATATGGGATTGACAGCCCAATATCAGGGCCGGGGCACCATCGGGAGTGAGTTCGCCCCTTCCACTACTGAAACGTATTGCAGGCCGCGATCGATCCATCCTGAAAGCCGCGCTGGAACCACTGCATGCGTTGGGCTGAACTTCCGTGGGTGAAGGTTTCGGGATTTACTGTGCCTCGGGACATGCGCTGGATGCGATCGTCTCCGACTGCTGCGGCTGCCTTGAGGCCTGATTCCACGTCGCCGGGGTCGAGCAGGTTGCGCTGCTCGGTGGAGTGGCCCCAGACGCCGGCGAAGCAGTCGGCCTGCAGTTCCAGAGCGACCGAAAGCTGGTTGGCTGCCCCCGGGTCTCTTTGCTGTGCCGCACGCATCTTGGCTTCGATGCCCAGGAGCTTCTGCACATGATGTCCAATTTCGTGGGCCAGCACGTAGGCCTCGGCAAATTCTCCGGGGGCGCCGAAGCGTTGCTTTAGCTCGTCGTAAAAACCGAGATCGATATAAACCTTTTCATCCTCGGGACAGTAGAAAGGGCCGGTGGCGGACTGCGCCATGCCGCAGGCAGAGTCGTAGGCGTCGCGAAACAGGACCAGCTTGACGTGACGGTAGGGCACGCCCTGCTGCGGCAGGATCTGGCTCCAGGTGTTCTGGGTGTCGTTCAAGACAAAAGTGACAAACTGCACCAGCGGCTGTTCCTGCTGATCGCGGGCGGGATCGGATTGCGCGACCGTCGTGCCCGTGTCCAGGGATCCGGTACTCACCAGCGAGAGAAAGTCGCGTTTAAAGATCAGGCTCAGAATAAACAGAATGACGATGCCGCCCAGGCCCAGGTGAATTCCTCCCGGCCGAAAGCCGCCTCCGCTTTCAGAGCGGCGGTCTTCTACGTCGTCACTGCTTCCACCCGGGGTCCAGCGCATGTTTTGCTCTCGACTTGGTTTTCCGACAACAGGGTTGCCGTCAGGTTGAATTGCACACGTGCGCACGTTTATCGGGTAGGGCTTCTCTTGCCGCTACTTTTCTATTGCCCAACAACCTAAAGTCAAAGGCGTCGGACAGGAGCGTCCGACCCACACGTGCTTTGCGCTTATGCGGTTTTGGGGCGGATCATGTGATAGAGCGCCAGCAGCACGATCGCGCCCACGACCGACATGATGAAGCCTGCGGCCTGTCCCTCCTGGTACCAGCCCAGGGCGCGACCAGCATAGGTTGCGACAAGAGATCCTGCGATGCCGATCAACATAGTGACGATGATTCCGCCCGGATCCTTACCCGGCATGATAAATTTCGCTAGCGCTCCGACTACCAGACCGATCAACAGCGTCCATATGAGATGCATATCGTATTCCTCCCAGGATTCTGTGTGGGGCGGACACTCTTGTCCCGCTTTTGACTTTGACTTTGGTTTCGATGTCTTGAAAGTCAAAATCAAAAGCGGCGGACAAGAGTGTCCGCCCCACACGGACTTTACGCGGCGGCGGGAATGACCAGCTTCTGGCCGACCTTGATCTTGTCGGGATCGTCCAGATTATTGGCCTTGGCGATGACGGGATATTTGTTGGCATCGCCGTAGAAATGCTTGCTGATCTTGGACAGGTTGTCGCCGGGTTGCACGGTATAGTCCTGCGCACCCTGGCGGGCTTGAATGTCGTGTTTCAGATCGGAAAAAGTTGGATCAGCGGCCTTGATTGCATCCCAGATGCGGTTCTTGCTGGCCTCTGAGACCGCGGTCGCCTTGAGGTAAAGCTGGTTGCCATCCAGATTCAGGTTCTGCAGCTCTGCGCCTTCCTGCTGAATCTTGGTCAGAACGGGCTGATATTTTTGCTTGAGTTGCTCGAATAGATCAGGCATGTGTTTCTCCTCTCGAAACAATTATTAAACGAAGTGGACGCGTGGAAGCCTGGTGCCCTGGATTGACCGGGGACCTTCGTAGGCCTTACACGATATACCCCTGCGGCTGTGCAATACAACTGTGGGCTGGGCCGGGCGGTGCCTTAAATAGCGGTAACTAAGACATTTGCATGGGGCGCTTCCATCCGCGGAAGTCAGGATACACGTCACAAGCCGGGGGCGAGGGCGCCCGCGCCACACAGGCTTGAGCGCTTTCGGTATACTAGAAAAGTATGCCAGTGCTTCAGAACATCGCGGCCATAGCCAAGGGCATGAGCATTACCTTCCGGGAGATGTTTGAGCCCACGGTGGTGGAAAACTATCCCGACGGGCCGGGCCCGCTGAAGGGGGCCAAGTTTCAGGAGCGTTACCGCGGTGTGCACGTGCTGCAGCGCGACGAGAATGGTCTGGAAAAGTGTGTGGCCTGCTTCCTGTGCGCGGCGGCGTGTCCTTCAAATTGTATCTACATCGAAGCGGCGGAGAACACGGCAGAGACGCGGGTGAGCGGAGCGGAGCGCTACGCCAAGGTCTATAACATTGACTACAACCGATGTATCTTCTGCGGCTACTGCGTGGAAGCCTGTCCCACCGACGCCATTACCCACGGACACGGGTTCGAGATCGCAAGTTTCAATGCCAGCAACCTGGTGTACCGCAAAGAGCAGATGCTGGCCGCCATGCCAGCACATATGGGAGCCAACGCAATATTCAATCGAGATGAAGTCGAAGCTGGCGCACCTTCATTGCCTGTACAGGGGAGCTAAACTTCAATAAGTTCTGTCAGAGGATCAGACGCCGGTCCCTCCGCGGGCCGGCGTTTGTGCATGGAGTCTCGAAATTCGGGCCACGGATTTACGCGGATTAACACGGATAGAACGTAAGGACTTCCTAACCCGCGCGATTTTTGCTGAGGGCTGAAAGCTAACGGCTGATCGCTTCAGAATGCCTGACTTTCTCCAAACCGTGAAAGACCGCGTCGTCATTTACGACGGCGCCATGGGGACTAACATTCAGTTCCGCAACCCCAGTGTGGACGATTTCTGGGGCAAGGAAGGCTGCAATGAACTACTGGTCCTCAGCCGGCCCGACATTATCAAGGACATTCACGCTGACTTCTTCAAGGTCGGCTGCGACGTGGTCGAGACCAACACTTTCGGTGCCACCCGTGTTGTGTTGGCGGAATACGACCTGCAGGACAAGGTGGCGGAAATCAATATCGCTGCCGCCAAGATTGCGAAGGAAGTCGCGCTGCATTTTTCAACTAAGGAGAAGCCGTGTTTTGTGGCGGGATCGATTGGGCCGACGACCAAGCTGCCTTCTCTGGGCCACATTACCTTCGACAACATGGTTGCGGGCTACACCGAACAGGCCGCCGCTCTGATCGAAGGCGGAGTGGACGTGCTGCTGGCCGAAACCTGTCAGGACCTGCTTCAGGCCAAAGCCGTGCTGGTGGGCATCTTCGACGCCATGCAGAAAACCGGCAAGCGCCTGCCGGTGACGGTGCAAGTCACGCTTGAGGCCACGGGTACCATGCTGCTGGGCACTGAGATCGGCGCAGCGCTCACCGCACTCGAACCCTTTGACGTGGATGTTATCGGCTTGAACTGCGCCACTGGTCCCAAAGAGATGAATGATGCGGTGCGCTTTCTCGGGCTGAATTCGAGCAAGCTGATCTCAATCCTGCCCAACGCCGGACTGCCGCACAACGAAGGCGGACGCGCGGTGTACAAGCTCAGCCCCAGCGAGCTCGCGCAATATCACAAACGTTTCGTCACCGAGTACGGTGTGAGCATCGTGGGCGGATGCTGCGGTACCACACCGGAGCATCTGAAGGCCGTTGTCGATGCCGTGGCCAACCTTGAGCCAGCCAAGCGCGAGGTCAAGCCGACGGCCGCCGCCTCGAGTGCCTACACTTCCGTCCCGCTGGATCTTGATCCCAAGCCGCTGGTGGTCGCCGAAGAGATGAATACCACCACGCGGGTGGAAAGCTTCCGCAACCTGGTGCGCGGAAAAAAGTATGACGACATTCTGGCCATGGCCAAGAAGCTGGTCAACGAAGGCTCACACATGCTCGATTTGTGCTGCGCCATCGTGGGGGAGGACGAAAAAGGCTACATCAGTTCCATCCTGGAAAAGGTCGCCACCCGTGTGCCCGCACCGATCCTCGTTGATTCGACGGAAGCGGATGTGGTCGAAGAAGCGCTGAAGCGCATCCCGGGCAAGGCCATCATCAATTCCATCAACCTCGAAGATGGCGAGAAGCGTACTTCGAAAGTCCTGCCCATGGCGCGGCGTTACGGCGCGGCCGTGATTGCTTTGACCATTGACGAAGACGGCATGGCGCTGACTGCCGATAAGAAAGTCGCGATCGCGAAACGCATTTACAAACTGGCAACGGAGAAATATGGCCTGCGCGGCATCGACCTGATCTTCGATGCCCTGACTCTGCCCATCACGACGGGCCAGGAAGATTACCGCTCGGCTGGGATCGAAACCCTGGAAGCAGTGAAGCGCATCAAGCACGAACTGCCCGACGTGAAGACCATTCTAGGAGTCAGCAACATTTCCTTCGGGCTCGATGCCTATCCGCGGCGGGTGCTGAACTCGGTCTTCATGCACGAAGCGGTGAACAATGGCCTCGACATGGCCATCGTCAACTACTCCAAAATCTATCCGTTATATAAGATTCCTCAGGAAGAAGTTGATCTCGCGCTCAAGCTGATTTATCGCGATGCAGCCTCCGACGGTGATCCGCTGCAGAATTACATGAACCACTTTGCCGGTAAGAAAGGCAAAGGGCAAACCGAGACTACAGCCCATGTGGAAATGCTGTCGGTCGAGGACAAGCTGAAGTTTGCCATCATCAACGGTGAGAAAGCTGTAGGAGAGGGCGCGCACAAAAAGACCCTGGAAGAAATACTGGAAGAGGCCCTGACTCAATATTCGCCACTCGACCTGATCAACAACGTCCTGCTCGATGGCATGCGCACGGTGGGTGATCTGTTTGGCGCGCGCAAAATGCAACTGCCGTCGGTGCTCGATTCTGCCGGAGTGATGAAGCAGGCCGTCGCCTATCTCGAGCCCAAGATGGAGAAGAAAGCGGGCTCACAAAAAGCTACGATCGTGCTGGCCACGGTGAAGGGCGATGTTCACGACATTGGCAAGAACCTGGTGGACATCATTCTCTCGAACAATGGCTACAAGGTCGTGAATCTGGGGATCAAGCAGGCCGGCGATGTCATCATCAAGTCCGCCATGGAGCACAAGGCCGACGCCATCGGGTTGAGCGGCCTGCTGGTGAAGTCGACGCTCGAGATGAAGTACGTGATCCAGGACCTGGAGCGCCAGAAACTGGACTTCCCGGTAATTTGCGGCGGCGCCGCGCTCACGCGCAAGTACGTGGAAGACGACTTGCGCCGCGAATACTCGAATGCCGTGTTCTATGCCGACGATGCCTTTGCCGGCCTGCACATCATGGAAGACCTGGCCACAGCGAACGGCAAGAAGCAGGCTCGCCTGCAGGAAGGACGCACCGTCAAGGAGTACGCCAAGGCCGCCGCAGTCGATGAAGAGACCGGCCCGGTATTCGCGGAGAGAAGTCCGGTGGTGAAAGATGCCCCGAATATCCCCGTCCCGCCGTTCTGGGGGATCAAGGTGCGCAAGGACTTCGAACTGCGGGAACTGTTTCCCTACATCAACGAAACCGCGCTGTTCAAGAACCAGTGGCAGCTGAAAACCGCGTCGCAGGAAGATTATCTCCGCCTGGTGGAGGAGAAATTCCGTCCTATCAAGAAGAAGCTGGAAGAAGAAGTGATTGCCAGCGGAATACTCGAACCGAAAGTCGTTTACGGGTATTTTCCCGCGCAGAGCGAAGGCAATGACACCATCGTGTATGACCCGGAGGACAACGCCAGGGAACTTCTCCGCTTCACCTTCCCGCGCCAGCGCGAAGGCCGCAAGCTCTCCATCTCCGACTTTTTCGCTCCGAAGTCATCGGGAAAAATGGACGTCATCGGATTGTCCCTGGTCACCATGGGTGCCAGGGCATCGGTGGAAACGCAAAAGCTGTTCGAAGCCGGAGAGTACACCAAGTATCTCTACCTGCACGGCCTGAGCGTCGAAACCGCCGAAGCCCTGGCCGAATACCTGCACAAAAAGATGCGCGAAGAGCTGGGTATCGCGGGCGAAGACTCGCCCCACATCCGCGACTTATTTCACCAGAAGTATCGCGGCTCGCGATATTCCTTCGGCTACCCCGCGTGTCCGAATCTGGAAGACCAGACCAAGCTGTTTGCCCTGCTCCATCCCGAGGAAAATATTGGAGTGCGCCTGACCACCGGCTTTCTGCTCGACCCCGAGCAGTCCACCTCAGCTATCGTGGTGCACCATCCGGGGGCGAAGTATTTTGTGGTGTAGGCGTATTTCTCCGCCGCAGGTGCGGCGTACCTCTTAGCGTCCCCAGGGATCAAAGAAATCGATGCGTGTAACTTCGAGATGTTTGGTGTCTCGGGTGACCAGCGTAAGGTCGTAGTGCAGGGCGGTTGCAGCGAGAAGCCCGTCAATAACCGGCAGCGGAGATCTCCGGGCAGCTGCACTGCCTGCGAGGCGTCCCCAGCGGTCGGCGACGGCGTGATCGATAGAGAGGATGCGGTTCGAGAACCGAAGCGCCAAGTCCCGGTCCAGCCAGGCTTCGAGCGCAGCGCGACGCTTAGCGTCCGGCAGGGAACTAATCCCTTTGCGAATCTCGCCCAGCGTAAGCACGCTCAGATAGAGCAAGCTCTCGTCCGTGGCCTCGATCCATTGCGTGACCCCCGGGTCCGGTCTGGCTTTCACAAGTTCGGAGATCACATTGGTGTCGAGCAGAAAACCACTCATAGGGTGACCTTCCGGCCATAGTCCGCCTTGCGGTTCAAATCCAAGTCAGCCTCGGCCAGAGGCGACGCCGCGAAGAATTCGACCAGGCTTCGAGGCTGCCGCGTGCGAGCGGTAAGGCGCTCGAATTCCTCCGCGGGAACGACCACCACCGCCTCTTTGCCCTGCCGGGTCACGTATTGGGGTCCTTCGGCACGCGCGCGGCGAAAGAGCTCGCTGAATCGGGCCTTTGCGGTTTGAAGCTGCCATGGGCGTTGAGAGGGCAGGCTTAGCCCTCTGATACCGAGGTCATTCTTGGTTCTGACTTTGGGTTGTTTCATAACTAGTCTGACTAGTCATATTATACCCCGCTCGGTTCGCCGCGCGCAAGTCCAACTATTCCCCAGTTTCCCGCACCGGCGCCGACATAACGCGCTCTCCTTTTTGCCTTGTCTGGAGTCGCTTTCGCGAGTTTCGCGTAATCGGTCTCCGGCATTTACCTCCGACCAGGCTTCCCCAAGACGCTATAATCCGAATCCAATCATGGCTCTAACTCCGGGCACTAGACTCGGGCCCTATGAGATCGTCGCCCCGCTCGGCGCAGGCGGGATGGGCGAGGTGTACCGTGCGCGTGACCCGCGCCTGGGTCGCGAAGTTGCGATCAAGGTGCTGCCCGCCTCGTTCTGCGGCGACCTCGACCGCCTTCGCCGGTTCGAGCAGGAAGCCCGCGCGGCCGGTGCGCTCAACCATCCCAGCATTCTCGCCGTCTACGACATTGGCACTCACGAAGGCGCGCCGTACCTGGTGACGGAACTTCTGGAAGGTTCCACCCTTCGTGACCGTCTGGCTGGCGGCCCCTTGTCGGCTCGCAAGGCGATCGACTTCGCGGTACAGATTGCGACTGGCCTGGCGGCGGCGCACGAAAAGGGAATTGTTCATCGCGACCTCAAGCCCGAAAACATTTTCATCTGCCGTGACGGACGCCCCAAGATTCTGGACTTCGGCCTGGCCAAGCTCTGTGCGCCCGAACCGGGCGATGCCACCGCGACACTAAACCTCGAGAATCAGACCGCAACCGGCACCACCCTGGGGACGGCCGGCTACATGTCGCCGGAACAGGTGCGGGGAGAGAAATCAGACCAGCGCTCCGACGTATTCAGCTTTGGCGCAGTCCTCTAGGAGAGCCTTGCCGGACAGCGAGCCTTTGAAGGACGCACGGCCGCTGATCGGGCCAGCGCCATTCTGAAAGACGACCCTCCTGACCTGCTGGCGATCAAAAAGAACATTCCGGCCTCGCTTGAGCGCATTGTGCGCCACTGCCTGGAAAAGAGTCCTGAACAGCGCTTTCAGTCCGCCCGTGATCTAGCCTTCCATCTGGAATCCACGTCATCGATTTCGGAAACCGGTGCAATTCCATCGCTCGCTATCGAGAAGAAGGGGAGCGGGCGTCCACTGCGCTGGATGATCGCGTGTCTTGTCGTGGCACTGGCCCTCGCGCTGGCCGCAGCCGGTGCGTGGTGGTTCCGGGGACGAGAGGAGTCGGATCCGCGGACGATTAAATTCCTCCGTCTGACGGACTTTGCCGGTTTGGAAGAAAGCCCAGCGTTCTCCCCCGACGGGAAATCCGTGGCCTTCGTCAGCGATTCGACTGGCTCACGGCAAATATGGGTCCGCTTGCTGGCGGGTGGCCCCCCGCTGCAGATTACGAACGGCGAAGGCTCGCATCTCGAACCCCGCTGGTCGCAGGACTCCGCCGCCATCATCTATTTCACTCCCCCACCGGAAGGCAACGCGCAAGGAACTCTGTGGGAAGTTTCGGCTCTGGGCGGTACGCCTCGCCAGCTGGTTTCCAGCATGAGCGGCGCTGATGTGAGCCATGATGGCAAGCGGCTGGCCTTTTTTCGCCTTGATGGCAAACAAATGGAATTGGTGGTGGCGGACCGCGACGGCTCCAACCCGCGAGTCCTGACCCAGGCGGTCACCACCTTCAGCTATCGCCTGCCCCGCTGGGCGCCCGATGACAGCACGATTGCTTACCTGCATAGTGAGGAAATTTGGGCCGACGATATCTATCTTGTTCCTTCTGCGGGCGGCACCCCTCGCTCGCTTACTCGGGAGAGTACGCTGATGAGCGGGCTGACCTGGTTGCCCGACGGCTCCCATCTCATCTACAGCAGTGCGCGAGGAAACACGTTGCTTTATCTTCCGACGCTGCACCTGTGGGAAATCTCAAAAGCCGGCGGCGAACCGCGCCAGCTCACCTTTGGCGAATCCGGCGATGAAAATCCTGACATGGATCGCGAAGGCCGCATCCTGGTTAGCCGCAAGCATATGGAGTTCGACATTTGGAAGTTTCCGGTGGATGAGAACCCGGCCGACAACGTAGGCCGGGGTGTGCGTATCACCAACCAGACCGGACAAGTGCAGACCCCCACCCTGGATCCGACAGATCATGAAATGGCCTATCTGTCCGACAGCGGGGGTCACGTCAATGTTTGGGTACTGCCTTTGGAGGGCAGCCAAAGGCGCCAGATCACTTTCGAAAAGGATCCCGCAATGGTGATGGGAGTTCCCATCTGGTCACCGGACGGAGAGTTTATTACCTTCGCAACCGGTCGAGCCTCGAGAGATGTTTTTCGAGTGGGCTATTTTTTGCTCCATCCTGACGGAAGCGATCTTCATCTCTTGATTCCGCAGGGGACATGGACGGCTTGGTCCGGCGACAGCAAGTGGCTCTACTATTCCGAGTCCTCGCCGGTGCAGGCAACCGGAAGCTACAGACTCATGAAGATTCCGGTGGAGGGTGGGACGCCAGTTCTGGTGCGCTCAGATAACGCGCGTGGACCGGCGCCGGCGCCCGATGGCTCCGTTTTGTACTATATCGTCTCTCTGCAGAACCTGAACGGATCGCTGGATTACGAACTGCGCGTGGCCCGCCCGGAGAGCGGCCCTTCGACCTTGCTGACCCGCATCTCCGGCCAGCGAATACCGCTCTGGCAGGGCTTCCATCCCGTGATTTCGAAAGACGGAAGGTGGCTGGTCCTACCCTTGGACGACAGCCTGGGAACCAATATCTACATCGCGTCCACGGCGGATGGAAAACTAAGAAAGATAACCGACTTTGGGCAGAAACGCACTTTCATTGCCCGCCGCATCTCCTGGTCCTCAGACGGGAAATTCGTCTTCGCCGCCGTGGGTGTAGGCGACGCCGACATCGTGCAGATGGACGGGCTTCTGCAGTAGCGCGATCTTACTGGCAAACCTAAGAGCGAAAATACAACACCATCAACTCTTCATCCACGTATCTGTTGCCGATTTTGAGGGCGCGCTTTTCGCACCCGTAAACCTCAAAGCCCAGAGATTCATAAAGACTCTTGGCACCGGCGTTCTGACTGCTTACTGCCAGCGCAACCTGTTCTACGCCAGGCAAGAGCTGCACCAACCCAATCAGCTCTGCCAACAAGGCGCGGCCAATGCCTTTCCCGCGGCACTCCCCCGAGACGTACACACCCCAGATCCCGCCGCAGTGGCGGATCTTTTCTCCTCGTCGGCGAAAGAATCCGGCCATCCCGATAAGTTGCCGATCGATAAAGGCCCCAAGAACAAAGTTGTCCTCGGCGGATCCCAGGTGATTTCTGATTGCCTCCAACGTCATGGCCTGATGCTCGGCAACCGATTCCGTGAAGGCCTGCGGCTCCCGCTCCAGCGCTTCGTGGCGAAGCCGCCGGTAGAACTCAGCATCGAGGTCTGTGAGGCGGCGAATTTCCATAGTCAGTTGTCAGTTACGATTAGTTCTCAGGTCGTCCCGATTATAGCGGTCGTGGCCTGACAAACCGCCTGCCTCCATCCGCATCTCAAGGCCCATGATCCGCAAATTAAAATCCGGACAGTACCGTTTGTATTCGAGGAAGAAGAACCCGAAGACGGGTCGGCGACGGAATCTGGGAACGTTTCAGAGTCGCGCGGCGGCTGAGAAGCACGAGCGCGCAGTGCAATTTTTCAAGAGAGCGTGACCAGTTCCACACCAAGAAAGTTGACGGGCTGTGTCAGCGCAGTTGCTCTTTCATCCACGCCGTAACCAGCGGCACCAGGTCGTCGTGAAATTTCCCATTCACGGTGAAGCCATGGTCCATGCCGGCAATTTCCAGATAGCGGGCGCGGCCGGGATGGGCCTGATTGACGATCTGAGCAATAGTATTGTCCATCAGGTGTGTCATACCACAGGCTTTTCCACTCGGGATGCTGAGCGATAACCTGCCCCGGCGTCATACCCTTGACCAGGTATAGGTTGTAGAAATCGGCGAACGCCTTCACGGATGCATTCACCTCAGCCGGCGACTTGTCCTGCGCTGTGAGCCGCCGCCGCTCCAGTTCGAGCATGTGCTCGTACCAGGTGCGTCCCCAGGAACCCGCAGAAACGAATCCACGCACGGGATGCCCGCCGACGGCCAGAGGCGAGAAACCACCGCCGTTGCTGAGGCCCACGACAAACACCCGGTCGGGGTCAATGAAATCATACTTTCCCAGCGCAGCGAAGGCCGCCTGCCAACCTTCCATTTCACTGTTGAAGTCCGCCTTCGAGCAATCTCCCTGGCTCTCACCGAGGCCAGGCTTGCCCATGCGAACCGTGGCGTAGCCCGATTCATCAATCAGGCGTCGCATGAATATGCCGAAGCCGTCGCGGGTATTTGGGTCGGGATACTCCATGCTGTCGCAACTGAGCCAACCTACAAAAAATATGACGGAAACCTTGCCCGGCGCTGCTTTCGGGCGAGTGATGAAGGTGCGAAGCTGCTGTCCGCTACGGTTCACCACCCAGTCATAAGACACGTTGGCATTTTGAAATTGTTCGCGCTGAGATGTCTGCGCTGAGCCTGACAGCGCGAGAAACAGGAGAAGAGAAGTGAGCGTGACCTGTCGCATGGCGATGAGCCTCGCCAGCTTTAGACGAAAAACAAAGGGGACGGTTACAGGCAGGAGCGCTCAAAAAAAATGGCGGAGAGGGAGGGATTTGAACTTGAGGCGTTTGCGCGGCGTCTGAGCCGCGCGCCGAAATCCCGAGCGTAGCCGAGGGACCTGTCGAGCTGGAATTATGGCGGAGAGGGAGGGATTTGAACCCCCGATACCCGTTAAGGTATGTCCGCTTTCGAGGCGGATCGTTTCAACCACTCACGCACCTCTCCGGAAAGCAGTCGTTGGTCCTTGGCCGTCGGCTACCCCGGAAGGCGATTGGCCAACGACGAACGACCAGGGCCAGCGACCAAACATCAGCGCCGACTTCTAAAGAACACCTGCAAAACTTCCGCACAACGCCCTGCCAGAACGCCGCTGCGGACTTCCATGCGGTGGTTCATGCTGGGATGGTTCAGGATCTGCACCACCGACCGGACGGCGCCCGCTTTGGGGTCATCCGCGCCGTAAACCAGGCGTTTCAGCCGGGCATGAACCAGCGCGCCGGCACACATGGCGCACGGTTCAATTGTAGCAAACAGTTCACAGCCTTCCAGGCGATGGTTGCCAAGGGTGGCACCGGCTTCGCGCAGGGCGACGATCTCGGCGTGGGCGGTGGGATCGCAATCGGCGAGGTTGCGATTGCCGCCGCGACCCACGATCTTGCCATCGCAGACGACGACTGCGCCCACCGGTACTTCACCCGCTTCAAGCGCGCGCTGGGCCGAGCGCAGAGCTTCCTCCATGAACAGTTCGTCGCGGTTAGCTTTGTCCGGCAGGGGAAGGGTGTCCGCGGGGCTCAACTGCTTACTCCACCGGATGCCGCTTGAGCACGGACGCGAGCAGAGGCAGGTCCGGGCGCAGCGGCTGGTTCACGAAGATATACTTTCCGGCGCTCTCCGCCAGCAGGTAACTGGAATCCGGCGGCAAGCGGGAAAGCGCGTCCTTGCGAAATTCCTCCGGGACGAAAATGAATACCCGCTCGGGGCCGCTCCAGAAAGCAGGGAACTGTTTGTCGTCCAGAAAAGTGGGCGGGACGTCGGGATAGTTGGAACCGATTTCAAGGTTGGTGCCGAAGCGTCCGTTATAGATCCAGACGTGGCGGTGGGTATAGAAGGGAATGCTCGAGCCTGAATTGAAGTCGCCGTACTGCACGATCTGGTCCTGGGGACGGAGGTAGGGAAGGATGGCGTCGGCCAGCGCGCGCGACGACATCCGCGGCTCGAACCTCTTGAACGCCCAGTTGGCGGCAAAGAAAAACAGCGCCATGGCGAAAGCCAGGGTGAGCGTGGCGGCGAAGTTCTTCGAGCGCCGCCGCAACAGCCATGCTCTGCCAAAACCAATAATAGAGATCAGGATGGCGAAAACGGCCGGACCGCGCAGCGCCGCAAAGGTCTGCGGGGTCAGGTCGAA
The DNA here is from genome assembly GCA_963779255.1 of Terriglobia bacterium. Taxonomy (GTDB): domain Bacteria; phylum Acidobacteriota; class Terriglobia; order Terriglobales; family Acidobacteriaceae; genus JAIQFF01. The sequence continues at coordinate 31,700 of CAVZXU010000044.1, forward strand.
GATGTGCGCCATGGACAGACGATAAGTATCGAGCGGGTGATACTGGATCAGGTGCGAAATGCCGCCTTTGGACGAAACGTCGAGCGAAGTCAGGACCAGATAGCCCAGGCACACCGATGCCAGAACCCCGATTACCGCCAGTCCCGCCTGCAGGCGCGGCAACCAGCGGTCGCGCACTTCTTCGGCGTCGTTGAGGCCAATTCCCAGTAGGACAGCAATCGCGGGCCAGGCGCCGAAGCTGTAGTACTCCATGCGCGATCCGCTGGTGAGAGAAAAGAAAAACAGAATCAGCCCTGCCCAGATGAAGAGCAGCAGGCGCGCCTGCTGGGCATGTTCCATCTTCGGTCCCCAGGTTGTTGGGCGGGGAAATTCGCGCAGAGCATAGCCGATGAAAAAACTCCAGGGAAAGAACCACACCAGGTGCAGCGCCCACCACAACAGAAGCGGCACGGCCTCATAATCCGGCGGGTAGCGGGTGCCGAGGGCGCGCTTGAAATGTTCGTTGATGAAGTAAGACCAGAGAAATCCGGGCGAGCGATGTTCGGCCATCCAGTGCCAGGGCACGGCGATGACCAGAAAGATCAAGGCGCTGGAAAAAATCCGCAGCTCGCGCCAACGTCCCCAGCTGCGCGTGAACAGGATGAAGAAAAAGACCACGCCGAGAGGGAAGAGCACTCCGATCAACCCCAGGGTAAGCGCGGACAGCGCCATCACCACCGACGCGCCCCAATAGGCGACACGAGTGTCCAGGCTGCCCTGCCAGCCCCGCAGGAAGAGGTAGAAGAGCGCGGTCAACTCCAGTGCAAAGATGGCCTCCGGGACCATCACGCGGGTAAATAGCCACGGTCCCACGCTGGTACATATGATCAGCCCGGAGTAAAAGGCCGCAGTCTCGCCGAAAAAGCGGCGGGCAAAAAAATAGACCATCAGGACCAGTCCCGCCACCGAAAGCACCAGCGGCAGCCGGGTCTGGAATGCGCCCTGTCCGAAGAGCTGGTAGCTGACGGCCACCATCCAATAATGCAGCGGCGCTTTTTCGAGATAGCGAATGCCGTCCTGATACATCACCACCCAGTCGCCGCGCTGCAGCATCTCGCGGGAGACCAGCGCATGCGAGGCGTCGGCATCATCGAGCAGCGCCGGCTGAGCGGCGGTGGCGACGTAAATTCCGAGAGACAGGACGAGCAGGGTGAGGATGGAGAATCTGCGATTCATCGAGGGTCGAGTGCTTTGTTCACCTTGTCTGTACGCGGGCCGGAAGATGAGGGTCAGAACGCTTGGGACGAACTATCAATCATAACATCTGGGCGGGGGTGTGCATTCCATAACCATGGAGGGGTGCCCCGTCCAAGCTCGCTTGGGCGCGGATTTTCTTGAGCGCCTTTCGCGGCGCTGAAGCGCCGCTCTTCCACGGGGCTGTCGGTTTCGGAGTGACACCCTAATATCTTGCCGAGCCTTGCTCGGCCTGGGGCGAGGGCGCCCGTCCCTACGCGTTCACCGGTGATGCTGGACCACGTTACGTCCCGAACCTTCTCCGGTAGGCGCTGGGGGAGACACCGGTGTGGCGTTGGAAGAGGCTGCGGAAATAGGCTGGATCCTGATAGCCGACCGCGTCACTGATTTCCTCCATGGTGCGATGATCGCTCTCCAGCAGGCGCTTGGCGGCGTCGACTCGCAGCTTCTGCAAGTAGATCAGCGGGCTGTCTCCTGTGGCTTGCTTAAAGCGGCGAACGAAATTGCGCAGGCTCATGCCTACGCGCCGGGCTGGGGCCTCGAGCGGGAAGCTCTGGCGAAAATTCTCGTGCATCCAATCCTGCACGCTGGAGATGCTGTCGTCGGAGTGCTCGGTTTTTAAAGGCACGATGGCGAACCCAGCCTGCCATGCGCGGGGTGTCTCGATGAGCAGCGCCTTGGCGCTTTGCATGGCAACCTCGTGGCCGCAAAATCGCTCCACCAGGTACAGGCTGAGATCGAGCGAGGCGTTCACACCTCCGCCGCAGTAGAAGCCGTGATCTTCGGTCACCATCAATTCCGGCATCCACTTCACGTTGGGATATTTTTCGCGGAAGCGCTCGGCCAGGCCCCAGTGTGTGGTGGCGCGTTTGCCGTCGAGCAAACCAGTGGCTGCGACCAGACCCACACCTGAGCACACACTGGCGATGGCAGCGCCGCGCTTGTGCCAGCGCCGCAGCCAGGGCACGACCGCCGCATTGCGCTCGACCACGTCGTCCAGGCTTAGTCCGGTGGTCGGGATGAAGATAAGATCGGTCTTGCGGACATCTGCGAGTGCTGCGGTGGGCTGGATCTGGATTTCTCCGTCACATCGGACCGCGCGTCCATCCGCCGAGGCGGTAGTCACGCGAAAGCGGGGAGCTTGCCGCTTTCCCGTGAGCAAATTCCACAGCGTGCCGGTATGGCGGAATACCTCCATCGGGCCGATGGCGGTGGAGGAAAAAGTTCCGTCGAGAAACAGGACGGTGACATCGGTCATGGCTGGCTTCCCCTGCCTGGCTGAATCACGAATGGCTTAATCACCTACTTATAATGGCAAATCTGCCATCTTGTGGCAAGAGTCTCTTGTAATTAATCTCGGAGAATCGGGAAGGCAGTTGTCAGTTTTCAGGCGTCAGTTGTCAGCCATGTTGACGACTGACGACCGACGAGTGTATCCAGCGGAGGTCATGAAGAAATACATGATCGAGCGAGAGATCCCAAAAATCGGGAGCCTGGAGCGGGAACAACTGCAGCAGGGTGCGGCCAAGTCGAACCTGGTGCTGCGCCAGCTTGGACCGGATATCCAGTGGTTGGAATCTTTTGTTACCGCTAACAAGATGTACTGTATGTATCTGGCCAAAGATGAGGCGCTCATTCACCGGCACGCGGAACTAAGCGGCTTTCCGGCCACCAAGGTCACGGAGATCGGCGCGATGATCGACCCGACGACCGCCGCGTAGCGGCAGATGAACGGGGCTGGCACACCGCCGGTGGTCTGCCCCTGCTCCTAGTTCTTTGGAAATCGATCCGACAAACCTACGAGAATCGCCGTGGGAAGGTGCAGAATTCTAATGGTCGGATCATTGCCGCTGAGAGCGCGAACCACCGTGCAGAGACCCTCCTCAAAGGGATCTGAGATGATTTGAAAGCGCTCACCGTACATCGTAATGCGCTTGGAAGTAGTGAACCCGAGGTCGCGAATCTTGGCACAGTTCTCGGCTGGTGACGGGCCGCGATTATGTGCCCTGGGAGCAGCTGTCAACTCCGGCAGTAAGTCCTTCTTGGGAGTCTCAACGTTAGGAAGAATCAAAGGGCCTCCTGAAATAATGCAATCAAGTGGAACGGACTTCAGATGGGCTGACTTAGCTCAGAGGACCTGAAAGAGATGGAAGAAAGGCTCATCTCTCCTACCATGATGGCACAGGCACCTGATAATAGCGAATCGCACGTGCTCGCGTCCGTCCTAACGGTGAATGCAGATTCTCGCCGAGCGTTGCTCGGCCTGGACGGGTCAGAGACCCGTCTCCACACGGACTTCCCCCACACGGACTGTGGTACCCGCTACGACACTGTGGCGTGCACTTCCAGATACTCAGCCTTGATCACCGTGCGATTGGCATCGCCCAGGTTGTTCCTGGTCCAGTGCTGGGTGAGGTCTTCGGCCAGGGCGCTCTGACCGGCCTGGTCGAGGCGCGCGAACGTGGTTTGGGTGGGGCCAAAATACTTTCGGAAGAAGGCGACTGTGTCCCCGGGGCCGAAGGGATAATCGAAAAGCAGTTCCCGCTTGGTCATCTCGAGGCGCGTTTTTCGGCCCAGGCGGTCGGCGACGACCTTTTCAACCCCCCAGAGTGATGGAGGCAGCATGCCGGGCGGAGGCGGCGCGTGGCGCGCGGTGATCTGAAACATCTGGCCGACGAAACCTTCAGGCGTCCAGTTTCCCATGGCGATCAGGCCGCCGGGACGGCAGACGCGGAGCAGTTCGTCGGCGACGATCTCGGGCCGGGGAGCGAACATGGCGCCGAACATGGACAGCACCACATCAAATTGGGCGGCGTCGTAGGGTAGCTTCTCCGCATCGCCCTCGATGAATTCGATTTTCAGCTTTTCGTCGTCGGCCCGTTTGCGGGCCTGTTCCAGAAGATTGGGAGCGAGGTCGAGGGCGTTGACATCGGCGCCGGTGCGGGCGGCGGGGATGGATTGATTTCCGGTGCCGCAGGCCACGTCCAGGACTTTCGTTCCGGGCTTCAGATTGATGCGTCGGATGAATTCTTCTCCCTCGCGAGCATTCAGTTTTGCAATCTCACCGAAATCACCGGCCATCCAACTGGCCCGCAGACGCTGTTTCAACTCCGCGAAACTGTCTGGCGCGCTGCCCATGGTTGCCTCCCTGAGATAGTATCGAGAAAAATTATACGGCAACCGGTTTTGTGTGGGTCGGACACTCCTGTCCGACGCCTTTGAATTTGATTTAGATTTTGAATGGTCGTTTACTGGGGCCGCTGGTTAGTCTTGCGTACATAAAGTCAAAGACTCGAAGTCAAGAGGCGTCGGACAAGAGTGTCCGACCCAAACTTTTACTGGGTGGCTCCTACGATTTTGATTTGCACGTGGGTGTGCTCGAACGCTTTGTTTTCCAGCGACACGGTCATGTTGCGATGGAAAAAGAAGAGAGCGCGGATGCGAAATTCGCTGCCCAGGCTGATCGGGAACCAGACTCCATCTTCCTGTCTGCGGTAGTGGACGGCAAATCCGATGCCGGGCAGATCGGTGCCCAGGAAAGTCCGCACCCCGAAGGGCAGGCGACGGGACAGCCGGGTGAATACATACATCGGCTGAAACTCCTGTGCGTCGATGTAGGCCTCGCCGGCCCAGTCCGTATCATCGTCGTCCTTGGGTGTGAAAGCGATGTGGTAGCACTGGCGGCCTTCGAAGGGTTCCAGGTCCATCAGGCGAAACTTGTATTTCGTTTGCTCATCGTGATGCAAGAGTGCGTGACGGCACTGCGATGGTCACTGACAGTAGTTCCCCTTCAGGTTCTCCAGGAGCAGTCTGAGAAATTTCTACGCGCCTATCTCTCGGGTTTTCGGCAAGAGTGCGTGACGGCACTGCGATGGTCACTGACAGTAGTTCCCCTTCAGGTTCTCCAGGAGCAGTCTGAGAAATTTCTCCGCGCCTATCTCTCGGATCAGATTCGCGGATGCCTTGACCCACTGCTCTTCGCTCACTAGCGTGTCATGGTCCTGTGCGAAGATGGGATGCACACTCCGCAGGCAATAGAAGGGATTTGCGAGCACCTTGGACAACTCTTCCTCGGTAAACGGTTTGTCCATTTGATCCTGTCCTTTCGGGCTTTCGGGGGTTCCATTCTCAGTTGTTAATACCCGACGACCATCACTCTCACCCGCGTGTTGTGTGTTTTCCGCCATGGTTCGTAGTACGAGGCGGGACGGTGTGGCTCAGAAGCAATAGCCCTGCGCCACCCAGTAATGCCAGTCGCCAACGGCTTCTGCGGTGGATTGGTCGGGATCAATGGCAACCAGTTGTGACAGGGGAACTGCCATGGTCCGACCGTGCCAGCGGATGAGCACGAGCATGTCGGCGGAGCAGGCGTCTTCCGGTGCCATACCGTGGACTTCGACGGTTTCTCCCTTCCGGAGCGGTGAAACGACTTTGGCAGCGATGCACTTGGCCTTAAACGGGAAGCGGATTTTGTCCTCGAGGTAGTAATACCACCCCATGACCTGCTCTTCCGGTCCATTAGCGTCCGCGATGGCTTCGTTGTGGATTCGGTCCTCCCGGACGGGGTCTTTCTTGGGTTTCTTCATAGAGAGACGATCCGCTCCAGGGTTTCGCGATAGTTCCACGGCATCCACTCCGCCGGGCTGGTCGCCAGTTTCTGGGCGTGGCGCTGCAACTCGATGAGGTAGTCGAAGGAGTTGGCGCCGCACAACTGACAGGTGTGAATCAAACTCATGAACAGGTCGCCCACATCCGCCCCGTTCAGCGTCCGATAAAATAAGGCATTCTTCCGGTGCAGAACGGCCCTCTTCAATGCCCTTTCGACGATGTTATTGTCGAGCGGGGTTCCCGCTTTCCGCAAGAACAGAGTCAGTGCCTTCCAGTGCCGCAACAGATATGTGATGGCCTTGCCCAAGCCGGAGTTGGGCTCCGTCTTGCGCTCGGCGAACTGCGCCTCCAGCCAGTGATGGAGTTGCTCCATCACCGGGCCGCTGTGCGCCTGATGAAACTGCAGCCGTTGGTCGGGCGTCAAGCTGCGCTCGCGGGCTTCGGCATCGTGGCCATACACCTGGCCCAGCATTTCCAGGACAGAGCGACATTCGTCAGGAAAGTTCGCCGCTACTTCCACGAACTGTCTTCTCCCATGGGCGAGGCAATTTGCCAGCAGAATCTCCACTCCCGCAGGCAACTTCGGAACATTGCGCGAGAGCGCGTCGCACATTTGAATGAGCGGGCTTGCCTGTTTGGCCCGCTGCTGCAGCACCTCGGCGAGGTTCTCGCCGGCATGCTTGGTTCCGGTGAAGTACAGCGCGATCTTCCAGCCCTGCCCGGTGGACACGATGCCGCTGGTGAACACGCCCGTGCGTTCGTCCGACGGTTCGCGCGCGAGCCGTAACACTCGCATGCTGGTGTCGTCGTTGTGCATCACCTCGCCCTGCGCCGCCTGCCGGATCAACTCGTCGCGTGCTGGTTTCAGTAACTCGGCGGCCTCTTCGACAACCTCCCATTGCGTCGCCGCCGGTAACGGAATCCCCAGTAGACCTTCGAGTTGTTCCAAGCGGTAGAACGGGGTCCCGCTGCCGTACTTGAGTTGCGCAATCATCGCCGCTGCCGTCTCGTCGTACTTTTCCGGACCTACTCCTTCCGGTTCTTGTGCCGTAAACATCTGCCCGCACGCACCGCAGCGCAACCGTTCCAGCGAGTAGACGGTGGCCGCCAGCGGCGCCTGCCCCACAATCCGCACCAGCACTTTCGGCTCTTTCTGTCCGTAGATGTTGCCTTTTCCGCACTCCGGGCAGCGATCCCCGTGCTTCAACTCCGGATGCGCAATCGCAATCTTCCGGGAACCGCGAAACGCCTCGGCACCATTGCGTCCATGTCCGGGCGGTGGGGGAGCGTCGGTCTCCGGCTGAGTCCCGGTGCTGGCTTCCGAGCCTTCCGATTTGTCCAGCACAGCGCTGGTCTTCTCCGTGTTGCGCGGCCGCACCAGCATCGCCGCCAGGGCATGCAATGCCTCCTTGAGCTTCTCGTAATCTTCCTCGCTCAACGGCGCTTGCCGCGCTCCGTCCAGCACCCGGTCCAGTTCGTCCAGATTCACATCGACCCGTCGTCTGGTGGTTTTCATCCTGGCCCCATCAGCAGTTCGCGAAACTGCTTCGTCAACGGATATCCCAGAACCTCTTTGATCGACCGGTTCGGCACGTAGCTATTGCATTGTTTACCCCGTCCCGTCGTCTTGCCCAGCACCACCCAGTTGGCCGCACGGTAACAGGTTCCGCGGAATCGTTCCGGATCCACAAACGTCTCCAGGAAGTAAATCGGGTGCCCGTAGATCCGCTGCCAGTCCGCCGAGATCCGCGACGCCATGCGGCCCAGGATATGCGACGCCAAGTGTTCAACCCTTACCCAGGGCAGAATCAGGAAGCGCGGATTGTAAGCGATGAAGCGGAGGTTGCGACGCCGTGTCTCTACGTTCCAGCCAAGGTAGCGGTCGCGACTGCGCAGATGACGTACGGCCGAGGACCAGGCCAGACAGGCGACCGGCCGCCCTTGCCCTAACACCAAGAACTTGAGGTGTTCTCCAACCGGCCGCTCGTAGCGGAGATAATGATGTTGCTCCACCAAACTGTTCCACAATGCCTCTTTCCCGGTACGCCGCACCAGCTCGAACTCCAGTGGCTGCAGGTTGCGCAGACGGTCTCGGATGGGCGTGGTATCAATCCCAACCGGCTCTGGTCGGGCTCTGTGGGCCAGTGGGTTATGGCGCACATAACTCACGGGCGGCAACTCGATCTGGCCGGCGCGGTGCAGCATCAGCAACAGACCGCGGCACACCATGTCGCGCAACGCGCCATTGGCCTGGCGCCACTGCCAGGCTTCACAAAGCTTGGTCGATAGTGTGCGGCGGCTTTCCTGCGGGTGCCGCTCGATCAGTGCCCGTATATAAAGGATGTCTTCCTGGCTGATCTTCCGGCCCCGATATCTGAACTCGACCATCGATCAGCAGTATGAACCGCCTTTTCTTGGAACGCAAGGGGTGACGCCGTATTTTCTTGTCGCGAACATTGATTACTTCAGCACGCTCACTCGTCGCCACATGGGCGCCGCGCGCACGTGCGACACATCGCCCGCCGCCATCAGCAACTGCGCCTCATAGGCTTCCAGTGCCTTGGCTGGTCCCGACCCTTCCGGCCACCACACGAATCGTCCGCGCGAGAGACGCTTCTGGGCCAGCCAGTATCCTTGGCCGTCATAGCTGAGCAGCCGGATCGCCGTCCCGCTACGGCTCCGAAACACGAACACACAGCCGGAAAAAGGATCCTCTGCGAGTGTCTCCTGGCACAGTCGCACTAGAGAGTCGATCCCCTTTCGTCCATCGACCCGCTCGATGGCCACCAGCACGCGCATCTGCGGCGTGATCTGAATCATCTCTCTGCCTCCCGCCAGGCCCGCAGCAGGCTCATCCAATCTGGTGGTGCGGCCGCTTTCCACTGGATGCGCACCCTGCCTCCGCGCACGGATTCGAACTCGATGACGCATTCTTGCAGTGTCGCTGCCTGCGGCGCGATCAGCTCGACGAATGCCGGCTTGCTTGCCCTTTGTCGGAATCGGGGAACTCCGCCCATTCGTTTCTTCAGCCCCATATAGTCCAGCCGTAGCGGACGTGCGACGGAATACACACCGTGCTCGCGGGCCAGCCCGACCGCCGCTTGCCACAGCGACTCGGGCAGCTTCCTCCTCCCCGGCTGGGTGCTGCGAAACTCATCCAGTTGGTGTTGTAACTCTGCGATTGGCTCAGGAATCACTGCTGCGCTCATGCGGCTCGCCCTCCGCCGCTCATCGGCGGCTCAACGAACCTAACAGGGCGGGCTAGCAGACGTCACGCACGC
>CAVZXU010000045.1:0-145175 GCA_963779255.1 Terriglobia bacterium
TTTTTTTGCGCTACATCTCTGACGTCTGATTCCGTGCCCGGCTAGCCATTCTTCGGACCCGTCTTCGAGTGGGCACCGCATTGTGAAGTCCTTTTGGGAGATTTAACAATTGACGAATTTCGTTAGGCGGCGCAGAATCTTGCGAAAGTAACACTTTGCTTTCGCGGTAACGATCTCTCGTTGAGAAAGTTCGGGTACTTCCGAGGCTGCCGAAGATGGGTACTGACGCACTATCAAAGGAGCCGATTCAGGTCGAAGGAAAATGGCAAAGCGGGAACGGCGCACCTCAAACATCCTCAAACTCCGCATCCAATACCGAGGGCGGTGTCCGAGAGACCCCGAATTCGTACTTCCCAATTGGTATCGGGAATTTGAGACCGCAGACAAGACAACCCTCGAACAACTCGCAACGATAATACTTCAGACCCTTGGCTGGTCCGAGGACCACCTCTATGAATTCAAGATCGAGCATTGCCTCTACGTGAATTTTGGCAATGAGGATGACGATTACGTTGTCGACGCTAAAGAGGCGTGCGTATCGTGCGCGATTCCGATGCACCTGCTCGATTTGAACATAGGAGATCTGTTTGAATTCACCTTTGACTTCGGCGAATTGCATACGTTTCGCCTTACCGTAGTCGCGATATATCCCCTTACTTTGAACCACTCTTCAATACCACGCGTTCTTTCCTACCTGGGCAAGAACATCCTTCAGTATCCATGGCTGTTATCCAGGCACGCCGCCTGTGCTGCTCGGCGTCGGCAACCTACAGTAGATCACCCAGGTCGTCCGAAAGATCGATGGCGTATTCGCTTCGTTCGTCAAGAAGACAAACGGCAGCTTGTTGAGTGGCGAGAGTCCAACGATAAACGCCTTTGGCAAAAGGCAGTCACCGTTCTTAATAATCGCAGCCTTATACCGGAAGGAATAGCCAACAAAGTAGAGTTACCCGTTGATGCCATCCGAGACTGGATAACGACCTACAATCATAAAGGATTGGCGGGACTCAATCCTCCGCGCAAAAACAGATCTCCCGAAAAAAAGGGAGCCGCTCTCGAACGGAAGAGAAAGGGGGTTCTCGCCCTCATCCACAGCCGGCCTCAAGCTTTCGGAATCAACCGCGCCAGTTGGAATCATCCTTCTTTGGCGGCTGCGTACAAGCAATGCTACGGAGAGGCGATTTCAAAAAGCACTCTCGGTCGCATCGTCCGGAAAGCTGGCTACAAGATCAAAAAAGCACGTCGAGTGCTTTCCAGCCCTGATCCCGAGTATCGAGAAAAGGTCGATCTGGTTTTGGGTACTCTTCGAAATCTTCAACCAAACGAGCTTTTCTTTTTCATTGATGAATTGGGCCCACTGAGAGTCAAGAAATACGGCGGCCGTGGGTTTGTTCACGAGAAGGACACACCCACCGTCCCACAAGAACAACCGAACAAGGGCTCCATAACCATGTCGGGAGCGCTGAACGCGACGACGAACCAGGTAAGCTGGCTCTATTCCAGCGCAAAGGATACGCCGGCGATGATCGATCTTATTGAGATTCTCTTCAATCAGCATCCGTTTACGAGTCGGATCTATTTGACCTGGGATGCCGCTTCCTGGCACAAATCAGGATTGCTTGTGGAGTGGCTCGATGCGTTTAACGTCGAAACTTCTTCGTCAGGTTTTGGACCTACTATTCATCTTGTTCCGCTCCCGACGTCTTCTCAGTTCTTGGACGTAATTGAGGCGGTGTTCAGCGGAATGAAGAAAGCTGTGATCCATCATTCAGATTATCAATCCGAAGACGAAATGAAGACCGCCATTTCAAGACACTTCGTCGAGCGCAATGGTTACTTCCGTGACAATCCGAAGCGCGCTGGCAAAAGGATTTGGGAGATCGATTTCTTCCAGGACATGGAGAGCCTCAACTCGGGAAACTATCGTGAATGGTAACGCACAATGGCCGATAGTGTGTTCGTCATAGACGCCACATTTCTTCTGCAGGCGAGCAGCAATAGCTTTCACGGCGCTCCACTTTTGCAGGACTCGAGCGGCCGTGACACGACAATGCTTTTCGGATTCGCTCGCGACCTGCTGCGCCTGCGCAAGCAACTCGGCATGCGAAAGGCCCTCGTCGTCATTGGCGATGATGAATCATGCCTGCCTGACTCGCTTATCTCTGACGCTATCGAACTTCTAGAGCGGCTTCGGGTGTCCGTCCTTTATGCGAAGGGTGCCCGTGTGGGAGATCTATGTGCTGCTCTGGCGGACCGCTGCACCTGGATAGTAACCGCGAACAAAGCAATGCTTCAGCTTACCAGTGATCGGTGTGGTGTCATCCTTCCGAAGAAGGGTAATGAGCTGGATGTCTTCACGGTGGCTTCCATAAAAGATCACGTTGGCGTCGGTCCTAGTCAGGTGGCATCTTTGCTCGTGCTGACCGAGAAGGATGGACACGATACGGTGCTCACACAAAGACAGGCCGTGCGCTTCCTCGAATTACACGGGACTCTCGAAACTGTCTTGAAGAAAGCTGCAGCGGGTGATCTCGGACAAGTTGCGCGCAAGATGGTTACGAGGAGTGACGCCCTCCGTGAACGTTGCCGCGAACTTCAATTCACGGCAGCATCGTTTGGAGACGTAAAAGGCACGTACGCGGAAACGAACTTTATCGAAGAGGCGGAGGTTGCCACTTCCGTCTTGAAGGAGTATGGATTCTGGTCGCTGATTCGCCTTCTGCCATTTCCAGACAGGGAACTGGTGAGGGCCGAAGAGAATCCTCCCCGGTCCGATTACAGGGCTGGTCGCACGCGGGCAGAATTGGATGAACTCCATAACATGGTCAAGGCCGCAGAGGTATGCGCTTTGGACACTGAAGCCAGTGACAAAGATCCGAGGAATGCGGTGCTCTATGGCGTCGCATTTTCCGTCAGGGAGAGGCAGGCTGTTTACGTGCCCCTGCTGCAGTCGGATCTGGATGGAGTATCTCGGGAAGAAGTTCGAACTCGCCTCGAAAAAATATTCAGGCTGAAAACAAACTTTGTTGGACACAACATCAAGTTTGATTACCTGATTTTGCGCAAACATGGCATGCGCCTGCGAAGCGTACACTTCGACACGATGTTGGCGGCCGGCGAGTGCTTTGGTGATTGGGCATTTTTTAACCTTGGCGAAGTGGCGCGGAAATTATTGGGAACAAAGATCAAACGGTACGCAGACGTCGTGGAAAAAGAGCAGACATTTCTCGACGTTCCCTTCAAAGATCTAATCGAACATGCGTGTACGGACGCTGACATATCACTCCGGCTATTTCATCGTCTGAACGTCGAGCTTCGGAATCGTGGTTTGGCAGACACGTTCCAAAGGGACAGAATGCGCGTGTTAGTGATGCTCGCCGAAATGGAATGTGAGGGTGTCGGAATAGATGTAAAGAAGATTGAGATGCCGATAAGTCGCCTTCAGGAGGAGCGGATGCACTGAAGAAGCTCATCTTTCAGGAGGCTAGCTGCGAATTTGACCTGGATTCTCGGACGGAGACCTCGGGTGTCCTGAGAAAGGTTGAAGCCTTACGGGAATGGATAACGTCTCGTTCGCTAACGCAGTCTGGAATGGAGCACCTCGCGTGGCGTCATCGGCTCGTGGAGCTGATTGTAAAGCACAGGAGAGTTCGTAAGCGCCTGCGTGAACTCGATGCAATACGGAGTGCAGCGAGGAGAGGGAAGGTTTTTCCGCTGTTTAGTCAACTGCGTGTACCACATAGGAGTGCAACCTCGTCCGGCCCAAATCTCGACGAAGCATTGCGAGCGAATGCGGTCAAGGACGTACTTTTAAACCAAGACTACCCGAGCCCCAAGCAAGCATTGCAGAGATTGCAACAGATCACCGGGGACGAGGTTCTGCGTACGGAGCTAGCCCGTTGTGCGCGATCGGAGTTCCAGTGCGCCGGGGGGCCATTGCTCGAAGGTTTGGAACATGCGGATGTACTGCTCTCGATTGCTATTGGCCTTCAGGATGCAGCGGTGTGCCGTCATTTTCTTATCAGTCCTGAGAGGGCGATGAGGATTAGGGCAAATCTGCAGGTGCGGTATCCGGCCCTCTTCGAATGGCTCGATCGTTTTCGCAGGGAGGCGATCGCACAAGGATACGCGGAACATGATGGCCGGCGGATATACCTGGAGGGTCTCCGAAGCTCCAATGTCGAAAAAAAGAACAAGGCCACGGTGTCTGCCATCAGATGGCTTGTGCGCTATTGAGAGCTGGTACGCAATGAAAAAAACTCGCTTGTATTACCTACGAATCCTCGTAGTTCCCGGCTCCGAGTTCATCAAAATCTCGAAAGAAATCAACATCCCAGATTTTCTTACCGACCCGCTTGGGGTTGTGTTTGAAATGCTCATTCCTCTCGCTGAAGTGTTTTGAGATCGCCTGCTTCATTTGCGCAGCGTCCGGGTAGTCGGAGTTATTGATAACCGCTCGTGTCATTCCGCTCAGAACTCCCTCAACCGCATTGAGGAACTGTGAGGATATGGGAAGCGGCACCAATTCGATGATCGGGCCGATCGACAACGATCTGGTCTCCTCATTGAAGTGATCCAACGCTTCAAGAAAAGGCCCGGAATTGTGCCATGCGACAGCATCCCAAGTCACGTAGAGTTTCGTCTTCGTGTGGTACTGGTTGTACAAGATTTCGATCATGTCCATCATGGCATGTGAATCTTTTGATTCGAGAAAGCGCCATGTTACCTGATTTGTCGTGGCGCTGAGCGCGGCAATCAGCGATACAGTGCCCCGAGAAATTTGGTGGCGCGGAATTGTTGCCTGGTCGTTTCGATATGACTTTCCTCCACGCTTCCTGACTTGTATCGGCCCCCATTCATCGAGGAAGAAAAACATTTCATTCTCGGCAAGGCAGCGCAACGTATTCTTCAACAGCTCGACCTTTTCGTGGTAACTCGGATCTGAGCTTGTAAGCACCCGTCGCGCCTTTCTCCATCGGTAACCCGCGCGTCGCAGGATTCTGGCAAGAGTGCTTCTGGAAATGATCTCACCGTATGATTGCTCGTAGGCTTTAAGGAGTGTGGGCTGCGTCCAATTCGTGCGGTTGATGCCAAAGGCGGTCGGCTTATGATGGAGAGAACCTATCGTTGGGTTATACTGAGTACATGATCTGCCCCACTGTCACAAGCGAATCTCGCGCAAGCAGGTGGCCGCGTTGCGCCCGCGCCGGGACGGATAACGCGCTGCAACGAGGTTGTACAGGTCTAGTCCTCGGTTTTAGTCGTGGTAGGCAGCAAGCTGTTCTCCGAATCCGGTTACATCCGTAACTTGGTTTCATGACCGCAGTCACGATGCAACCACTGCCTGAAAGTACTTTCAAGCGCCCGAGAGTGCCATAGCGTCGGCAGGCCGGTGTGGGTACGATGAACGAATGCGCTTGGTTCTCATCAGCGACACGCATTGCACGCGGCCTCAGCTGCCCGAAGGAGACGTGCTCGTGTTCGCGGGCGACCTGACGAAAGGCGGCAGCTTCAAAGAGCTCGAGCAGGAGGTGAAGTGGCTGCAAAGTTTGCCGTACCGGCACAAGGTCTTCGTCCCCGGCAACCACGACATCGCGCTGGAGACCCTCATGAATAAAGGACTGGAGCGCAGAACGCGTGAGCTGCTATTCAAGGATGTGCATTATCTCCGCGATTCCGGTGTCCTACTCGATGGCGTTCGCTTCTGGGGCACACCGTTCATTCCTGAATCACGCGTGGGTTCCGGTGCGTTTATAGCCGATGAAAATGCGCTCGCGCAGCACTTCGCAAAAATCCCGCTCGACATCGATGTCCTAGTCACGCATACTCCACCCGCACGTATTCTTGATGACGGCGTAGGCAGCGCTGAGCTGGCCGCAGCTGTGCGGCGCGTCTCACCCAAGCTGAATGTGTTCGGCCATGTTCATGACTGCGGCGGCAAGCTATGCGTCATCGGTCGCACGCTCTACGTCAATGCCGCGAAGCATCCGCAAGTCTGCTCACTCTGACCAACTGCGGTGCGAACGACTCTGCCGCCTCTGCTGGAAAAACACGTTATCAATCTTCCGCATGATCCGCTCTGCCCACTGAGCCGCAGCGGCGACGAAAGGAATCAGCTTTAGCATTTCAGCAAAGCTCTCACGATGCTGAGCCATTCCGTATCGAGTGGCTCTCGGCAAACGGGCTTGCCTGCACGTTGATACCAGTAGGCTGAGTTGCCCTGATCGCCTTCCTTGCGATGCAGGTAGGCGTGCACCCACGAACCCTCGATGCCTTCGTCTTGCTGAGCAGACTCGTGTGCTCGCGTCCAATCGCCCTTGGCATCCCACCATAGTCCGGCGAGGGCGAGTGTGACTCCGGTTGGCGGCTCGGTCGCGGCGAGCGATTTGCGGAAATCGTCCAAGGTCATGTCCGATACTCCGTGACCTAATGGCCGGATCCATGATACGCGCCACCCACCGAACCGCAGCGGCGATCATGGATTCGGTTCTCGGGCTTGGCTTGGAATCAAACAAGACGGTCGGCGGTCTTCAGGTGACGAGCCACTAGGATATCCAAAACCAGCCGAATTCGACGTTGTGCAGGAGCGAGTTTGGCCGTCCAGTCGCCATAATCCCTCCCGTGAAATCTGTGATCTTCAAGCGGGAGAACTGCGCAAAAGCGGATCACGCTAAAACTGACCGGCCAACCGTTTCAGGTCTTAGCGATTCTGCTCGAGCGACCCGCCGTTGCTAATGAGACGTAAGGGCGAACGCCGAGTTGTCCTTTGCCTCTGGTACCGCAATATTGGCGTGCATGAGTCTCGCTTCCTCAGGCAGAAAGAACAGCTGTGACATGAGCGCAAGCCGCGTTTGTTCGATTCCCCAATGTGCCTGCATTATTCCGGCAATGGAATGCGGGTGGGCCCCGAGTAATAAATGGCCTAATTCGTGAGCAATGACGCAACCCAGGACCAAGGCGGTGTCGGCTTTGCCGCTCTCGCGGCCTGTCAGGGGAGGCAGGTAGTCGTAGTGAACCACCGCGAGATGGTCGGGAAGCAAGGCGTAGCCGGAAATCGTATCCAAGAACTTGTTCTGGACTGGGCCTGCCATCATCGCCAGGAAAAAGACGCGGCCGGGCCCTTTTCGGCAAGGTTCATTTCCGGTCGGGCAATCTCTCCAGGTTACAGGCACACCGGCGTGTTCGAGAATTCTGCCAGCTTCCTTCTCAGCTTTCACGAGCGCTTCAGCCGGGGCTTGTCTAAAGTTGAAGACAAGTACGGTAATGCCAGAGCCATTGCAAGTCTCCGACGCAAAGGCAGTTGCAGGGGAAGCCGAGACCTTTCCGTTGCATTGGAATACCTGCAAAGGACCCGCGGAACCCGGTGGCTCCGGTGCCCGGGGCTGAGATATTGGATGAACGGGCAACGACGAGCCAATGTCGTTGTGCGTCTCTGCTGTTACTGTTCCTCCGGCATGTGATTGTGCCTGAGTCAAACCTGCCAGAATGCAGGTCACAAGAAAAAAGCAAGTTAACCTTCCCACGACGCCCTCCGGCTGCGGTTGCAAGTGCGTCGAAAATGAACCCGGAAGGCGTGATCTTCAATGGATCGAGCATGACATCTTTGCGACTTCGTAAGTTCTTAGGTTCCAGTTGCTTACAGTCCGGCATGACACGTCGGATTCGGAGTCAGGTGCTAAACTGACTGCTCCTGCAACTTGTTGGGGGGGTGGTCGTGTCCGCGGAGAAGGCTTCCGTTTACCAGTTTGGTGTATTCGAGTTTGATTCGCATACTGCCGAACTTCGCAAGGGCGGAATCAAGCTGAAGCTGCAGGAGCAACAGCGGCAGGTACTTGTCCGGTTATTGGAGCACCCAGACGAAATTGTCAGCCGGGACGAACTACGCTCACTCCTT
Source organism: Terriglobia bacterium (assembly GCA_963779255.1). Taxonomy (GTDB): domain Bacteria; phylum Acidobacteriota; class Terriglobia; order Terriglobales; family Acidobacteriaceae; genus JAIQFF01. The sequence continues at coordinate 7,895 of CAVZXU010000045.1, forward strand.
TGGTCCGAAAATACGTTCGTCGATTTTGAAACTGGACTGAACACTGCCATCAAGCGTTTGCGCGACACGCTTGGTGACTCGGCCGAGAATCCAACCTTCATCGAAACCGTCCCGCGCAAAGGCTACAGATTCATAGCTCCGGTTGAACTACTGCCGCGAGCTAGCGGATTCAAGCCTGCACCAGCCAGCCAGCCAGCTAAACCTCGGCGCGACTATCTCCGGATCATTGGATACGTCGTCTTATTCTCCGCGCTCTTTGCAGTCGGAGCGTGGTTCTGGCGCAGCCTGCCACGCCTGCCTCGAGTGGCCAACGTGGTCCAGCTCACCAACGACGCCAAGTCGAAAGGCTTCCGGACGCTACCCGTCACCGACGGTGTTCACCTGTATTTCGTACAACGTGGCTCCGGAATTGCTCAAATATCCGCTGCCGGAGGAGAGACCACGCAACTCCTGACCCCGCTCCGCGAGATAACCGAAATCTACGACATCTCCCCAAATTTCTCAGAATTGTTAGTCGGCAATGGGATTGGTCTGCCGCCGGATCCTGCCACAGGAAGGACCGGGGGTGCACTTGAAGTCTGGATACAGCCGCTGCCCGGAGGAACTCCCCATCGCGTGGGGAATTTCTGGGCAACCAGTGCCTCTTATACCCCTGATGGGACGCGGATTCTATACGCGGATGGGCGCTCTTTGATCGCGATCAATCGGGATGGGAGTGATCCTCGGGAGCTGGCGAAACTACCGGGACAGGTGCGGGCCCTACGCTACTCGCCTGATGGTAAACGGATCCGCTTTAGTATCGTCGGTGGTCAATGGGTGACCAGTTCGCAGTACCAAATTGATGCGAACGGCAGCAATCTTCACACGCTCTTGCCGAATTGGAAAGAATCGCCATTTCAATGCTGCGGAAACTGGTCACCGGACGGCATGTACTATTTCTTCCAAGCGGGCCAAGGAAACGATCAGGCGATCTGGGTGATGCCCGAGCACCGGTTCGGTTTTTGGGGCAGCCCCGGAAGTCCCTCACGCCTCATTTCCGGCCCGCTTCGCCTTAGCGTTCCGGTTCCCACCATGGATGGGAAAAAACTCTTGGTAATCGGCGAGGAACTTCGCGTGGAACCGGTTCGCTACGATTCGAAAACGCGCCATTTCGAGTCGTATCTCGATGATGCGTCCATCATTGCATTCGAATTCTCCCCCGATCGGAAATGGATTGCTTACGTTTCTTACCCCGACATGAGCCTGTGGCGGAGCCGCGTGGACGGAACTGACAAGACGCAACTCACTTTCCCCCCGGTTCGAGCCTATGGACCGCGATGGTCTCCTGATGGCTCCAAACTCGCATTCACCGATGCGCAGTTTAATCACCCGTGGAGGGTATCTTTGATCTCTACTTCCGGAGGCCCGCCACAATCGCCTCCCTCCGCCCCACCCAGCACCAATCCAAACTGGCTACCCGACGGAAAGTCCATTATTTACGGGCTCTTTCAACCGGACGAAAAGATTTCTGCCATACTTCGCCAGGATCTGGATTCCGGAAAAATCAGCCGTATCCCCGATTCGGATGGGCTTTACTCGCCTCAAGTATCGCCGGACGGACGATACATCTCAGCATTTCCGATATCCTCGAATAAAATATTGCTGTTTGACAGGAAGGCGAACCGCTGGTCCACCCTGGCGAAAGGAGGAGTGTTTGGCTATAACATTTGGTCGCATGATGGCAAGTATGTCTATGCAGGAAACGACCACGCTGGCTCTCTCAGAATTGTCCGCGTCCGAATTAAGGACGCAAAAATGGAAGAGGTTGTAAGCCTCAAAGAGCTTCCTCAACTTGATTACGTCTTCGCCGGCTGGTTTGGGCTCACTACAGACGACGAGCCAATCGTGATTCGCGATCGCAGCACCCAGGAAGTTTACGCGCTTGATCTGCGCTAAGGGAGAGATTCAACCTCGCCATTTTGTGCGTCCCGTCGACAGTTGTTTTCTCCAAACCCGATCCGTCTTTACGGTTCTCGCGCGACGTGGGACGGACGACGTGGGACGCAGGATCTCTCAGTAGTAGAACTTCAGGGCGAGCTGGAAGGTTCGAGGATCGTAAGCGGTTGTCACAGCACCGAAGTTGTTATTGACGATTCCGGCCTGGTCAAAGCTAACAACGCTGCTTATGTTGTGGAACTGCCTGTGATTCCACGTGTTGAAGCTCTCCGCGCGAAACTCCAGACGAGTCCCACGGTCATTGAAGTTAAAGTTCTTAAATAGAGACAAATTCCAATTGTCGCGCCCCGGTCCGCGGATGGCGTTGTATGGCAGGTTGCCGAATTCTCCCGGCGCCGTCGGAGTAAATCCGGAGGTGCTGAACCAGTGATCGGCGGTTTGCGGATAGTGGGCACTGCCGCTGAAATTGGGCCTGTTTGTGCAATTCGGGAGAGTGTTGCAGACGTTGCCTTGTGTGCCGTTGTAGAAAATTCCTCCCTCCCTGATCGGGAGCGGTGCTCCGGATTGCATAGTGACGATACCCGAGACCTGCCATGCGCCGAGAGCGGACTTCACCACTGTTCCGGAGCTGTGTCGGAAGAGCGGGACGTCGTACACGAAGTTTACAAATGCAACGTGGGAACGATCCAAGACCGATGATCCTAAGTCGTGCCGCCATCCGGCATAGGGATCGGAAACGGCACCGAGGTCACCAAGCGAACCGAAAACCGTGCCCGGGTCGATTGCTCGAGCAAGAGTGTAGGAAACTTGGAGCTGCAGTCCACGAACTACTTGTCCGTGAAGCTCCAGCTGCAGCGAGTTGTAATGCGAATTCGCCTCATTCGCCGCCAATTGGATGGAGTGAAAACCAGCAAATGGAAGCAGCGTGTTATAGGGCCCTGCTGTCCCGGCGGTGATACTTGGCAACAAGCTCTCATCGGGCAGGTTGATTTCGCGATAGTCGTTCTGATGCCGGTTTTGATTACCCACGTATGCGACGGACAGAACCGTTGCTTTTCCTAGAGCCTGTTGAACACCAGCACTGTACTGATAGCTGACAGGTGGCTTATAGTTTGCGCGGTCAAGCCCAACAATGCTGGTGACAGCAATTGCCTCCACCAGAGTCTGTCCGGTAAACAAGCTGGTGTTGGGATTGGACAGAGAAACACCATTGAAAGTGATGCTCGAACTGAACGGAATGTTCGGTCCGGCGTTGTACATATCATTGCCCTGTATGCGCTCATACATTGCACCAAACCCGCCGCGGACGACCGTCTTATTCCGGCCTGTTAGATCGTAAGCGAAACCGAGACGCGGCCCAAAGGGTGTCCACCAGTTATTGTCCACAAGGCCCTTCGGTATCCCATTCTGGCCGGGAATACCGACTCCATTGAGATAGAACTTGACTCCCTGAAAAATGGGATTGGGACTTGTACCCAGGCCGGGACTGCTGGGATCAATTGCGCTGCCGTTTGAACCGGGGGCAAAGATCGCAGCCTTGGTTGGATCATAGAGATTACGGTAGAAGTTCCCCATGCGGTTATTGGCTTCGTAGGTGTGAGGGATACCGTCCCAGCGAAGACCGAGGTTCAGCGTTAGTCTGGTGTTCACCCGCCAGTTGTCCTGCACATAGGCGCCCCAGGAAACGTTGTTCCAGTGGCCATGATCCTGGACGGCGAGTTCGTTGTATGCTGCAGCATAGCCAAGCAGGAAATCACCGAAGTCGTTTCCGGTGAACGCGTCGGGGAAAATGAATTGTCCCTGCGTTTCCCCAAATAGGTCCTGGACTTTCTTGTAAAGCGCCCAATTGGCGCCTAGTCTCAGCTGGTGGCGGCCTTTGACCAACGACACATCATCGCGCAGCTGGTAGTCGTCAGCCGAGTTGTCCCATGGCCAGACGCCAGTGTCGTACTTTGTCCCGGTCGACCCCACAAGGTAAATGCTCGGGTTCCGATTCAGCGGATTGGGGCCGGAGAAGACGCGATTGAAACTGTAGTTGGAAGTGATGACTCCCTTGGGAACAATTTGGATCCGATTGCCGTTGTAGTTGAACGCCACCTCGTTCAACAGCGCGGGACTAACCGTGTATGTCGTATGGAGAACCGCGCTGTACGACGGGGATCTTAGCGTGTCGCCAATCGTCGGAACGTTAGATCCACTCCACTGCGTTGTGCCATAGTTCTGGGTGACGCTGTCATGGACGTAATGTCCAAAGACCGAAAGTTTGTTGTTGAACTGGTGATCGACGCGAAGGATTTCCTCTCTGACATTCGTGGGCAGGTTGTTCCCGCCGATGTATTGCGTGCCATTTGTGGGTTTGGGGAAAACACCGGCTGCAAGAAGCGCCTCCGCGTTGGCATCGATCATGCAAGAGGGAATTGTATTGTTGGGGAAAAGCTGACCCGGCACAACTCCAGCCGGCGGTACACCGCCGGGGCACTTCGCTCCCAGGCCAACAATACCGGAAGGGACTGTGATCGGCGTGGGGAACACCGCTCCGGCCCCAGGGCCGCCCGCGTCGGGATACTGACTTGCGAGTGGAACAGCTGTGTTGAGAGTTTGACCCTGGATCAGTCGCCGCCATTCCATGTTGTAGAAAAAGAATGTCCGCGGACGATAGTTACGTTTGAAGGCTACGGGCCCGCCAAGGTTAAAGCCGAAGGTATTAAATCTCAGCTCCGCCACCGGAGCAGGGGAGCGATTAAAATAGTTCCGCGCATCCAGTGCATCATTGCGCAAGAACTCCCACGCTGCGGCGTGAAAGCGTTTTGTTCCCGACTTAAGGACCGCGCTCATCGTTGCAGCTGACGAGAGGCCGTACTCAGCGCTGTAGTTGGAAGTTAGCATGCGGAACTCGGCGATGGCATCCAGCGACGGCATGATGTCGGTTACCCCGCCTCCTCCACGGTCGTAAGTTTCTGATCCATCGAGCATGTAAAGGTTATGCGCAACGCGCAGGCCGTTGAAGCTGACGAAGGGGTCGCCGCCAAGTGCCGTGGGCGGGTTGAAATCCGCCTGGTCGCTGGACGACCCCGGAGTCAGATTCGCTAGGGTGTAAATGCTGCGTCCGTTGGTCGCGAGTTGGTTTACCTGCTGCCCTGTCACAACCGAGCTGACTTCGCCTGTATCTGCCTGAATGCTGACAGAAGCTGCCTCGACCGTAATCGTCTCTTGGACAGGACCCAATTGCATCCGGAAGTTCAGGCGGACGAGATCGCCGACTTTGAGCACAATGCCGTTTTGCTCTACTGTTTTGAATCCGGTCGCCTCTGCCTTCAGACTGTAATGGCCGACCGGGAGGCTGGGGATGACATAGCCTCCGCTTGTGTTTGTTGTAACAGCGTGTGTCCGGCCCGTTTCGATGCTGGTGGCAGTGATCGCCACATTGGGGAGCACAGATGCCAATGGGTCAATAACAATGCCGACAATGGTGGCCTCCTGGCCGAGGGCCGGGAGAGCCATTGCGGAAAGCAGGGCACAAATCAGCCCCAGACTCAACCGTTTTGGCAGTAGCGAGGGAAGACGAAACTTTTCTAGGCACATTCTGGGATTGCCACTGGCTTCGCCCCACAAGCGGAGTGCGGCACCCTCCGGCATCAAATCCTTCGGACGCGATTTTATTCCAGTAGTTCTAGTCGCACAAGGTCAGGAAAAACTCGCAGAGACCGCCCTGATCGCATCCCCAGGGCGCGTTTGCGAGCCGCACTCAGGGCCGGGAAAGCGGTGATTGTTGTCGCGACCGAGTCACACCGGGACAGCCTTCTTCCAAGATTGCAGGCTCATGGCTTGGATATCGGTGCCGCGATTAAGCAGGGGAGATATATCCCGTTGGATGCTGCCGACACGCTCTCGACATTCATGGTCAACGATCAGCCGGATCCGGTCGATTCTTGAAGGTCACTGGCGATCTCATCATGGCTGCGGCCCAGGCTGCGAAGGGAGTCCCCATCACGTTGCAGCTTGCGGAGAATGTGGACCTCTCCTGTGGGAGCAAGGCAATGCAGAGGCGGCGATTCGACTTGAACACCTCTGGGACGAGATAGCCAAGTTATACGAAGTAGATGTTTTCTGTGGTTATTCACTGGGTAGTTTTCAGGGCGGGGTAGGCAGCCACATTTTCGCAAGAATCTGTGCAGAACATTCAGCCGTTCATCCCCGGTGAAAAGGACTAAGTCTTAGACGGATCGTTGGCGTACATCGCGATTACACTCCGTCGAAAGCCGCGGCTTAACCCATTTGGAATCAATCCGCCTTGGAAATGCGGCTTTCATCTCTATGGGTGGGCCGAAGGCCCATGAGAACTCAAAATCCCCCCGACTCGGATACCGGTCTGTGTCCGATACGTGGGGGTCTCGCCAAGGTTGTCCGCAAGGTCGAGTTCAAGCTACTACACTTAAATCGACATTACCCTTTCCCCTTCAGCCCTCGCTGGACGGGGCTTCTTTGTTTTTGGGGTAGACTCCCAGTGCCGCCCGCAGCGTGTATTGACGTTAAACCATCTCTTCACTGACCACTTCTCGTAGTGCCGCATCGAGGTTGTCCTGCTGTCCCCGGCTCCACTTCCCGTAGTATCTCTCGGTAATTTGAATTCCTGCGTGACCGAGGGCTTTCTTCAAGTCTTCCATCCTGAGACCCTTTTCGAGCAATTCGACCGCGTACGTGTGCCTCAAATCGTGCGAACTGCCGTCAATCTCAGCCACCTTAAAGACCTTCCTGTACATCTTGTGAAAATACGACGGTGCATCTTTTGCGGTCGTCACTCCAGACCAGAAGAAATACTCGGCGTTGCCGTTCTTGACCTTCAGCAGTTCTCGTCCAAGCCATGAAGGAATGACGTTATCGACGTGGGTTCCGGTCTTCTGGCGGTCGCACTTCACACGAAAGCCAGCATTGTCCTGAATCAATTCGTCTTTGGCAAGGCAGACTGCGTCGACGAGGGACAGCCCAGAGTGCCGCTGTAGCTGCATGCAGACCTTGACGCGGGCTTTGTTGTAGTCGGTCAGCGTGGTCTTATCGATCGCTGCGATAATCCGCTCGTACTCCTCAGGAGTGAAAGGGCGTACAGCCGCTGCGACGTTCTTGACCTTGATCGACGACAGGCTCTTGCTCGGGTCAGTCGTGATCCAACCTGCGGCAAAGCAGAACTTGAAGAAGTTGCGAACCTTCTCTTGAAACGACCTCCGCGCCTGAGGCGACTTGACCGTCCATTCTGACCGCCACGATCCGAGATGGGCGGATGTGATATCGCGTATGAATCGGATTCCTTGTCCCTTGCAGAATTCGAGCAGCAGGCCCGTGATGTGCTCGTGACGATAGAGCGTGTCACTCGCCAGTTGCTCACCGCGTTTGTTCTGAAGGAATAGGATGACCGCTTCTTCGACGGTCTTCGTATCTGGGCGGCTCCTGCCCTCCTTTATATCGGAGAGTTTCTCTTCGAGTTCGCGGGCAAGGTGCTCCGCTTCACGCCAATTCTTTAACTTCGACGACCAACGGGATTGAAGCGACTCCTGCGTCTGAGCCTGAGACCAAGAGTTGGATGCCGTATTCCAGCGAAGCCCGATGACGTTCGCTTCAAACCAGACCGGGCAGTTGCACCGCTGATAAAACTTGTCGTCCTGATGAGTGCAGGCTTGAACGTGCCGCCTGTAGAGTTTGATTCGCGCCATATCTCCCCTTTTCTGCCTACCGTTCAGAACCTTGGGGGGAGAAATTCATTAATGAAGAGTACACCCGACAGGACACTATTGTAAATATGTTATAAATCATTGCAAATAAACGTGTTTATATGGTGGCCAGGGACGGAGTTGAACCGCCGACGCCAGCCTTTTCAGGGCTGCGCTCTACCACCTGAGCTACCTGGCCACACTTGGCTCACAGCTTGTCTGCCGGCGCCGGGCGCGTCGTCTGGCACTTGAGGACTTGGACGGAATTTGCCAGTCAATTCTAGGCAGTCAAGACGCTGGAAGCGTTTGAAACAGCCCCGATTATAGCAACGGAGTTGGGTTCGCTCAAATCGCCGTTCCGCCGCATGGCCCTAATCTGATCTCGCGGCTGGCATCGAGCCGTTGAGGACAGAGAATGCACAGCGGTTCGACGCCACCCAGTAAGCGATTTCGCGATAGTCAGCTACGTCGAACACCGCCAGGTCGGCGTCCTTTCCCGATTCGATCGATCCCTTCCGTTCCTGCAGGCGCAAGGCCCAGGCGCCGTTTACCGTTGCAGCGGCAATCGCTTCGGCAGGCGACATTGTCAGATGGGTGCATGCCAGGGACAACACGAACGGCATGCTAGCGGTTGGGGATGACCCCGGATTGTAGTCCGTAGCCAGCGCTACGGCCACGCCGCTCTCGATCAGTTTGCGCGCCGGAGGAAAATTGTCCATGCCAAGAAAATAATTTGCGCCCGGCACCAGAGTCGCAACCGTCTCGGATTTCGTCAGCAAGCGGATGTCAGTTTCGCTTACGTGGTCCATGTGGTCGAAGGACGCGACGTTGAAACGCAACAGTGGCCGCAACGCAGTTTTGCTCAACTGGCAGACGTGGGCCCGCACTCCCAAGCCGTGTTTCTGGGCAGCATCAAAGATTTTTTCTGTGTCTTCCGCGGTAAAAGCACCGCGGTCTGTGAACACGTCCACAAATTGCGCCAGCTTTCTCTCGGCCACTAGCGGAACCATCTGTTTACAGACGATGTCCACATATTCGTGGGCCCGGCCGTGAAATTCCCTGGGCACAACATGCGCACCCAGCAAGGTTGCGATTACCGTTCCCGGCCATTTGACGGCTGCGCCGCGGATGGCTTCGAGCGATTTGATCTCGGAGTCGAGCGTCAACCCGTAGCCTGATTTGGCCTCGACTGTGGTCGTGCCCTGCTCTGCCATTTCGTGCAGCGCGCTCAGCACCTTGTCCGTCAGCAGCTTCCTGCCGGCCTTGCGCACGCCCTCTACGCTCGAACGAATGCCGCCGCCGGCGTCCGCGATCTGTTCGTAGGTCGCGCCTGCGATACGCTTCTCGAAATCCACCAGCCGCGGCTCGACGAATACGGGGTGAGTGTGCGAGTCCACGAATCCGGGCAGGACAACCTGTCCCGCGCAATCGAGCTCGACAATCTTTTTCCGGTTCTTTCTGATCCACGGGTCGCGCAGCGCGTCTCTGGTCTTGCGGGCAGAGACGATCTTTTTCCCTACAGACAAAACCGCGCCATCTTTAATGATGCCGAGTTCCTGGAGATCCTTGCCGCGTCGCGGGCCGTAGTTTCCGGAAGAACAGCGCAGCGTCAGAAGTTGGCTGATGTTCACCAGCAGAAGAGCATGATCGGCGGATGCTTCGCTTTTCGCAGGACGGGTCACTGAGTAATTAGTTTAGCAGTGACTGTATGGGGACGGGGATTGTGTGGGGACGGGTCTCTGACCCGTCCCTACACGGGCATCGGCACCTTTACGTGCTTCTTCTGCGCAAAGTCCCTCGCCTCGTCGTAGCCTGCGTCCACATGCCGGATCACGCCCATGCCTGGGTCTGTGGTCAACACCCGTTCGATTCTCTTAGCCATCATCTCGCTGCCATCGGCTACAGCGACCTGCCCGGCGTGCAGAGAATATCCGATGCCCACACCGCCGCCATTGTGAATCGAGACCCAGGACGCGCCAGCCGCGGTGTTGAGCAGAGCGTTGAGCAGCGGCCAGTCCGCGACCGCGTCGCTGCCATCCTTCATGCCTTCGGTTTCGCGGAACGGGGATGCGACCGAGCCGCAATCGAGATGGTCGCGGCCGATTACAATCGGCGCCTTGAGCTTTCCTTTCTTCACCAAGTCATTCATGGCCAGCCCGAATTGTGCACGCTCGCCGTAGCCTAGCCAGCAGATGCGCGCGGGCAAGCCTTGAAACTTGATGCGCTTGCGTGCCAGGTCAATCCAGCGGCGGAGAATTTTGTTTTCGGGAAACAGCTCGAGCACCAGGTCGTCAGTCACCGCGATATCTGATGGCTCCCCTGACAGTGCCACCCAGCGAAAGGGTCCGCGTCCTTCGCAGAACAGAGGCCGGATATAGGCTGGAACAAAACCGGGAAAGTCGTACGCGGTTTTCACTCCGCGCTGGAAAGCGAAGGTGCGAATATTGTTTCCGTAGTCAAACGTCACCGCGCCCATTTTCTGCAGGCGCAGCATGCCTTCGACGTGAAGGGCCATGGCATCCAGCGAGCGCTCCTGGTAGGCCTGCGGATCGCGCTGCCGCAACTCCAACGCTTCGGCCAATGTCATTCCATTGGGGACGTATCCGTTGAGCGGATCATGTGCCGAGGTCTGATCCGTCAAGATGTCGGGCAACACGCCGCGTTCGGCCAGCTCCGGAATAACATCGGCGCAGTTCCCTACCAGCCCGACGGAAACATTTTCTTTCTTTCGCACGGCGTTTTTCAGGATGCGCAACGCTTCATCGAGGGTTGTGACCATGAAATCGCAGTACCCGGTCTTCAGCCTCTTCTTGATGCGTTCGGCATCGACGTCGATACCCAGAAAGGCCGCGCCGGTCATAGTTGCGGCCAGAGGTTGCGCGCCACCCATGCCGCCCATACCGCCACTGACGATGAGCTTGCCGGCGAGATCACCGCCGAAATGTTTTTCCCCGGCCGCCGAGAAGGTCTCGAACGTGCCCTGCACGATTCCTTGCGAGCCGATGTAGATCCACGAACCCGCCGTCATCTGGCCGTACATCATCAGGCCGGCGCGTTCCAGCTCATTGAATTTTTCCCAATTGGACCAGTGCCCCACCAGGTTGGAATTCGCGATCAGGACGCGCGGCGCATACTCGTGCGTTTTGAACACGCCCACCGGCTTCCCCGACTGGACCAGCAGGGTCTCGTCGTTTTCGAGATTCTTCAGCGCCGCCACAATCGCGTGATACGCCTCCCAGTTGCGCGCCGCCCGTCCCGTACCGCCATAGACCACCAGGTCTCTCGGCCGTTCCCCAACTTCCTCGTCAAGATTGTTCATCAACATGCGCATGGCGGCTTCCTGGTGCCAGCCCTTGCATGTGATCTGGTTCCCGCGCGGCGCGCGAATCGGAGAGTAGGTTGAGGGGGTAATTTCGGTTTCAACCGGCATGGTTAGATGTTAGTGCCTGCGCTGAAACTGTTCAAATTGGAGGAACGCAGTCCAAGAATCCTAAACCGCAAAGTTCGCCAAGAAAAGCCGCAAAGGATGCAACGGGGCACTGAATGAGGACACTATCAACCGGGGAGGCTGAGGGCTGAGGTCCGGGGCTCGACGCCCGCCTCACCAGCTGCTGTAAGCGGTCCCGTCGCTGGACATGCCGGAGGCCCCGCTATGGACGTCGCTGATGCCAGGTTCCTGCTGGTCCACCGACATCACGGAATCCTCCTGGTCCACGGTCCAGGTGGAGTTGCTGCCCGTCATCGGGTCATTCGGGAGCTGCTTGATGTATCCCGCTTGCACCAGATCATCGAGCGACTGCGGCGCCTTCTGCTTATCCAGGGTGTACTGCGAAATGAGGGAGCGCATCTGGAACAAATCCTGCCTCAGAACCGATTCCTTCGCTCGCAGAATGGACTGGTTGTAGGCTGGAATCGAGACCGACACCAGGATCAGGATCATGCTGATGACGATCATCAACTCGATCAAGGTAAAACCGCGATCCCGCTTGTGGCTGAGTGGTGCCATTACCAGGTCTTGTACTCCGTGCCGTCGAGCCCGGTGCCCTGCGCCTTGGTGAACACATCGAAGACGTTTTGCCCGCCCCAGGAATCCGAATCGGGATCGTCCTGCATGGAGCGCAGGCCCCATTCCGTGCTGTTGGTCATGGGATCGACGGGAACCCGCCGCAGGAAGCGGACCTTCTTGCCACCCACGTCCACACCCTTCACCAGCGTGTCCAGGTCCGGGGGGTAGCCCTCGCTGCCCACCTTGATCTGGAAGGCTCCGCGATCGGCGGCGTCCTTGTAGCGGTCGATGGCATCGCGCAATTCCCAGAGATCATGGCGCAGCTCGCGTTCTCTCGCCCGCGTGATGGCCACCCGTGCCATGGGCACGGCCAGCCCAGTCAGGATCACCAGGATGGCGGTGGCCACGATCAATTCGATGAGTGTGAACCCGTGGGCACTGCGTGCGGAGCTGGGTTTCAAGGCGGCGGACTTCATTAGACTATTATCGTCGAAAACGGCCTGGATTTTAAGCTTTCGGGGGCAGTGGCAGTGGTTTCGTCCCCTGCGCCGGTGTCATCCTGAGGGACTTCAGTCCCGCGGGATCTCGCGCATCGGCACAGTTAACCAGCCAGGGTACAGCCGCATCACCCCAGATTCCCTCGACTTCGCTCAGGGCAGGCTCTTCGCAAGCTCAGGATGACGCCTGGCATATGGGGCTTCCACTCCCGGCACGATCTCGATGAGCGCCCGCGTGCTACTGCACCGTAACCGTGGCCACAGCTCCAGCCACAGGCACGGCCTGCATCGCTGGATCACGAGCCCCGCCTTTCGAAATTGCCAGGGTGGACTGCCCGCTCCCCTTAGCCATGAAGGTCACAGTGACGACCGTGCCCTGCCCGGAAACGCCGGCCGCGCCGGGTGGTCGGGTGGCGGTAATCTGAAGCGCTCCCGTCGTATCGTCGTCGCGATGCACCAGCGCCACCGGCTGGCCATCCTGCGAAAGTAGCCCACCGTTCGACACGTTCACCACTTGTAAAATTTTGGGATCGTAGCTCACCTGCAAAGGCACGGAATAGATGTTCTGCGCCCCCCTGAGCAAGACATTGACCGCAAAAGTCGAACCGGGCGCCTGGGTCAAGCTGGCCGGATCGAACACAAAGCTGGCCGCGCCGGCAGCCATTGGTGGGGCGGCCTGCGCCGGCTGTGGGGGCGCCTGCGGTTGAGCAGCAGCCGGAGGTGCCTCATTCCCCGGCACCGGAGGCGGTGTCTGACTGGTGCGGCGCAACTCGATCGAGGACGCGGTTCCAACTTCCAGGGCTTTCTCGTTCAGGTCGGTTACGTCACGCGCCCGGATAACGTGCGGAATCAGGGCAAATACAATCTCGTTTTCCTTGTGCTCAACGTTGGTCTGCGAGAACAGGTACTTCAGGATGGGAACCTGCGCCAGCCCGGGGATGCCGTTCAGGGAGCGGATATCCTGGTCTTCCAGAATTCCACCCATGATGTTTACTTCGCCTTCCTTCAGACGGATTTCATGCTCGATCTTGCGCTGGCCGATCACCGGCTGGCTGATGCCGCCAATATTTGATTGCCCGGTCACGGATGAGATATCCATCGAGACTTTCAACGTGACTTCCCGGCCGGCATGCACCTTGGGCGTGATGTCAATGTTCACGCCGACATCAAGGTATTGGAACTGCGTGTTGACCAGCGGATTGATACCCACGCCGCCGATGCCGGGTTGAAACGAACCGGTTGCGACCGGCACGCGGTCGCCGATCTTGAGCGATGCCTTCTGCCCATCCACCGCTCGAATCTGCGGGTTCTGGATGAGTTTGGTGCTGCTGTCACTGAACAGCGCAGTGGCGGTGGCCGGAGGAATTGTGACCACAAAATCGGTCGCGTTCAGGTTCCCCAGGCGGTTCAGGTTGATCTGGTTCGCGGTGCCTGAAGTGCTGCTCACGCTATTGTTGGTCCCGGTGTTGGTGACGGTGTTGTTGGTCTTGAAATTGTCCTGCAGGGCCACGGTGGCGCTGGTGGGCGGACTGATTCCCAGGTTCCGCGTCTTGTCACGACTGACCTGCATGATGGCCACTTCGACAATCACTTCCGGACGCGCCTTGTCCAGATCGCCGACTAGTTTTTCCGCCAACGCTAGCTGGTCCGGCGTGCCGCGCACCACCAGCGCGCCCTGCGAAGGCAGAGGCTGAATGCGCGAGATTTCCAGGATTTGCCGCAGGGCATTAACTACGTCCTGCAATTCCGTCGGCTGCGACAGGTTCGCCAGATAAAAAGTCTTGATGACGCTCTGTTCAATCTCCTTGCGCTTGGCTGGGTTGTCGGAGGCGACGAAAATCGTATTCGGCGTCACCGGCCGCCAGAAGGTCTTGGATTCGAGGGCGACAATCTCCAGAGCTTCCTGCTCCGAGACCCCATTTAATTCGATCTTGACCCGCCGCGAAGTGTAGTCCGGATCGAACAACACGTTAAGTCCCGCCAGCTTACCGATGGTTTCATAGATGATCTTGGTGTCTTCGGTCATCTTGAGGGTGATGGGGACGTTCGAGATGGCGGCGAGATCAACCGGCCCCTGCGCTTCCTGCACCCGTTTTTGCAGCCCGGTGGGCGGCGCAGCAGAAGTCGCCGGCGCATTGCCCGCGTCGTTAATCATCTTCTGGGTGCGACGGATTTCCTGTTGGGCAATGAAACTGGAGGAATCGATCTCGGCTGCTTTCTGGAATTCGGTCAGGGCTTCCTGCAACTTACCCGCGTCCCGCAACAATTGTCCCCGATGTACGTGGGAGGCAGCAGCCAGGAACCGGGTGCGTTCGTACGAAGCCCGATAGGCTAAGTCTCCGGGTTTCTGCTCGTAGGCCTGCTTGTACAAATCATAGGCGGCTTCGTAGTTCTGGCGAGCTTCGGCGTCTTTGGCTTTCTTATAGAGCGACTTGGCGCTCTCGGCGGCGCCGATCGGCAGGGTTACCGCAATCACAAGCAATGCGATTGCTGCCGGGCGAATCAGGCGTGTCTTCACTGGTCCCTCGCAGGCAGTCTTCCCTCGGGGATCGGCCAATAACCCCGGGCTAGGCCGCTGAATATGCGCTGATTGAGAAGTAAGCTGGCTGATTATAGCATCGCTCCTGAGGCGTGGAAGTGACTGCTCTGGTAGCAGTTACTCATTAGGATTAGTCCCAGCGGCGTTACCGCCAGACCATTTCGGGAGAGTTCTTGTTGCGCTTTGGATCACAACCCTCCCCACCTGATGGGATGCAGAATTTCGTGCCGGCGCAAGCGAGGTGTACATGACTTAATCATTCGCGAATGAGATAACCTAGGATTGCCATGGCCCGTGCTACTTCACATCAAACCAAACCGAACCCCGAGAAGAACCCGCGCCGCGACCCCACGGCCGCCGGACAGCGGGATGCTGCCGTCAACCGGGTGGCCGCCCATAACTATTTCCTGCTGGAGAAATTCGAGACTGGGGTGGCGCTGACCGGCACCGAGGTCAAATCAGTCCGGGCCGGGCAAGCTAACCTCAAAGACTCCTACGGCCTGCTCAAAGACGGTGAACTCTGGCTGCTCAACTGCCACATCGGCCCCTATGATCACGGCAACATCTTCAACCACGCGCCGCTGCGCACCCGCAAGCTGCTGGTTCATAAAGAGGAGATTCGCAAGCTCATCGGCAAGACCCAGCAGAAGGGCCTGACGCTCATACCCACCCGTTTGTACTTCAAGAATGGCCGAGTGAAAGTTGAACTTGCGCTGGCCAAGGGGAAGCAGCTATGGGACAAGCGCGAAACCGAACGCCGCCGCACTGCCGACAAAGAGGCGAGAGAAGCCGTCGCCCGGTCGCGAAAAGGGCGTTAGATTAGTTTAGAAGGTCGCGAAAAAACTCCAGCTTCGCACGGTTTTGGGAAGGGCACGACCTTGGTCGTGCCGCAGATCCTTGAAAGTACGTTGCGCTTTAGCGCCTGAGGTTGGCTGTTCGCACTCAATCCGAGTTCTTCAGTAGCCTCCTGGAAGAGCGGTTCACTCCTTCGGAGACCTGGGCCTCGGCTCTAAACACTCGCCCAGCCCGATATTCAGGGATCATCGATGTGCTTGGAAACTGCAGAGTCAGCCAGAGATGAAGCTGGGAGAGGGTCGTAGATTCCCACCCTTCGAAACACGAAGGGTGGGCCACCCGCCCGCTTCAGGCCCGGGACCCGCCTACTTCCTGCTCGGGTCGTCGTTGGGATTGACGTAGTTGAACTGAAGTGGAGATCTGCCGTGTACCTGTACGATTACTTCTCCACAGGCCATGGCGTAGTGATGCATCTCGGGATCGAGAAAAGCAAAACTGCCGGCGGTGAAGGCTGCCATTTGGTTCTGCTTGAATTCATCTCCCATCCCGACTTTGAACGTCCCCGAGATGACGGTGACGTTTTCCCGCAGCGGATGCCAGTGCGGCGCGATCCTGTATCCGTCCGGCATCTTCAGGCGCACGGTGTAGTCACCACTGGATGCCGTGGGGTCGCCCTCGAGCACAGCGAGTTGTGCCCCGGGGTTGATGAAGGGTGGGGCCGGACCCCATGGAATGGTGTCCGGGGTAATAGGCATTTCTGGGGTGAGAACCGTTGTGCGCGGCAACGGTATAGAGCTGACCTGCAGCGCATAGCAACCCGATCAGCGCGAACGCAATACACAGACTACGTTTCATGATGCTGCCTCCATTGTTCGGTAGCGAACAATGGCATCATCACCTGCTTAAGCGGTCCTTCCTATTCAGTGCGCATAATCTTTATATATCCTTTGTATATCGTCGTAAATAATTGAATCTTGAGGGATAATGCCTTTCATGCGGCGTGCTAAGCCGGTATTCGGCGATATTGAACTCGACCTTGGGCGCTATGAACTGCGCCGCTTCGGCCAGCGCGTGAAGCTCGAGAGGAAGCCCATGGAGTTGCTGATTTTTTTGGTGGCCCGCCGCGAACAGCTGGTCTCGCGCAAGGACATCGTCACGAAACTATGGCGCTCGGATCTTTTCATTGATACTGAGCCGAATATCAATAACATCGTGCGAAAAATTCGGACCGCCCTCGGTGACGACTCCGAGAAGCCGCGTTTCCTGGAAACAGTGGTAGGAAAGGGATATCGATTCATCGGCCCAGTGCGCGTGATCGATGCCCTATATCCGCAGCTCTGATTCCGGACAAGCATCCGCGGGCGCAGTGCGGACAGGAGCATGCGAGCGAGCGGAGAGCGACCGCTCGTCACTCGCCATCCTTGCCACTTTTTCTTATCGGGAAGCGGCGCGGACGACCACGGTGGCTGTGCTTGGGATTTGCAGACGCGCTGGTGTCGCGTCTGGGAAATCTGCAAGGAGTGGATGTGCTGCCGACGTCGGCGGTGCTGAACCTGCCAGCGGAGGCGCAAGGCTTCGGAGATCTGCTAGCGCGGCTGGGCGTGCGCTTTGTGGTCCATGGCGCCATTCAAATCGAAAGGCAATGGCGTCTTTCGGTGGAGATGTTTGACGCCCATTCGCAAGAGTGCTTGTTTCAACGCAGGAAGCGTGATCTGAAATGGATCTGCTGTCCGAGCTCGAAAACGAAATCGCAAAGCAGATCGCCGGCGCATTGAAGCGGCCGCTGAGTCCAGCGATAGACGCAGAGACGTCCACGTTACAGCAGAGACCCGCTGGCTTACGCGGAATTCATGCGCGGCTACCGGCTTAGTGCCTCCGGCGATCCCGCTTTGCTGGAGGAAGCCGCCCAGCACCTGACCAATGCGGTTATCCGTGACCCGGTTTTCGCCCTCGCGCATGCCACCCTCTCTCAGGTGTGCGCGAGCCTTCATTTCGAGTTCGACCCAGCCCGAACCTGGCTGGAGAAAGCTGAATTCCACTGCCAGCGTGCGCTGGAAATGGACCCCGATCTGGCGGAAGGGCACGTGGCCAATGCGTTCCTGCTGTGGGGGCCATCGAAAAACTTCCAGCACGTGGAAGCGATTGCCGAACTCAAACGCGCGCTCGCGCTGCAGAACAATCTGCCGCATGCTTACAATCGATTGGGTACCATCCTCGCGCACATCGGGCTGCTCGATCACGCCCGTGAAATGTACGAGCGGGGACGGCCTTTCCATCCCAGGAGGGAGATCAGCCACAGCATTCTCCAGGTTTACATCTGGAATCAGGAGCACGAACGGGCGCGGGAGGAGATTCAAGCCTGGCGTGCCGAGAGCCCGGCCAACAAGTATCCGATGTATTTCGCTCCCCAGCCGGCTATGATGACGGGCGATTGGAAAGAAGCAAAAGTTCTGCTGGATGAGGCGGCACAACTTCTACCCGAAGAACCCATGATCATCAGCCTGCAAGGGTTGTTTTACGCTCTGACGGGCAAAGAGGAGCAAGCGCTCGAGTGCATGACGAAAGCGTGTGCGAGCCCAAAATCTTTTGGGCACGCGCACCACAGCTACTATCAGGTCGGATGCATTCTTGCCGTTCTGGGGCGGCGCGACGAGGCCCTTGAATGGCTGGAGCGGAGCGCCACAACCGGATTCGCCTGCTGGCCGTTCTTTCTCAAAGACCCCTACCTTCAGACTCTCCGCGGACTTGCTGACTTTGAAGCTTTGGTGAGTTCGCTGCAGGCGAAGTATCCCGACTATCTCGGATGCCTGTAACCACGTCCTCGACAAATTGGCGTCGTGGCCCAGCCCGCCGTATCGATCATGGATACTTCGCATTACTCGAAACAAGGAGCCACCACCAGCCATGGACAGGAAGCCCGAGGACAGACGGGACGTTCACCGCCCCGATACGGGAGACTTTACGGGAACTTATACCCCGGCTTAAGTTCGCAGCGATACACTTTCGTCTGATCTTTGTTCACACGCGAATTGCAATCGGCCCAGCTCAAGTAAAGATTCGGGCCAAAGGGGAAGGTGATGGTCTCGCCATTGATTTCGGCCTGAATGCTGACCCCTTCCGCCGACCCGGGCACGGTAAAGTTCAGCGCCTGGCCGAACTTCACAGGATGGGATGTCCGGACCATGTCGCTGACCATCGGGCGAAACACTTCAGCTTCCAGCAGGAACGTGGCCGTGTCCGACCAGTTCCGGGCTGACACTGTCACCTCGCGTCCGCCTTGCAAAAAGTCTTCCGTTTCGATCTTGGTAAAAGGACACGGTCCCGCAATGCATGAAGTTCGCGCGTTGCGAAATTCATTGCCTTCTCCGGCATCGAGCGACGCCGAGGCAATCGCAGCCTTCCATTGCCCGTCGGGCGAGCAGGGCTGCTGTTTCCTGCAAGGCACGTTACCGGTGTTCACCACTTCGAAGGTCTTGACCGCGCTGCCCACATTGGCCGTGTTAATGGTCTTGATCGAATAGCGGGCCAGGACGTTCGAGACTGTGACCACGGGACGATTCGCAGGCTTGACTTCGTGCGGCAGGGGCACCATGTGGGCCACGTATAACTTGTCTCCCACGAATTCCTTGAGATCCAGTGGTTGGTAATCTCCGTGCCGAAAGCGGAGCATGACCGCCCGGCCGATCCAGAACCGGGTACGCAAGGTGACGGTGAAGAAACCCGAGGCATCCGACTTGCCCTCGCCGATCACGGAGCCATTGGCGAGCGCCTGGATTTCAACGTCGGCCAGGGGCAGTTCCTTGGTGGGATCGGCATCCTGCCGGATCACGGCGCCCCGCAGGGTCATGGGCCGGGTGTGCGGACGGGTCAGCAGAATCGCGGTGATGATCAAGCCCGCGACGACCATGGTCGCTGTCCACATGACCAGCCTAAGTTTTCCGGTCATCCCGATACCTTCATGGGAACATTCTACGATGCCCGCCCGCAGACCAGATTTTTAGTCTCGCCTAGTCTTTCGTCAAGCTCTTTAGGCTCAGACGGTGTAACCATCCCTGTTACCCTGGTTTGCCCTACGGCATCGTTCCTCGAGGCAGGATCGTTTAGATTTGTGAGGTGGATGAGAGGGAGTGCCCCATAATCCGTTCCCGGCGCGAGTTTCTCAGACAGATGGCCAGCCTGGGAATTTGCCTGCCCTGCGCGCAACGGGGATTCGCTTCGCCCTCGCCGGAACAGCGCGCCCGCCCGGCGCCTCCTCCAGTCAGAACTTATATTACGCAGGAGGATGACCAGTTCCTGGACGAGATCGAGCGGACTGTCTTTTGCTACTTCTGGGAGCAGGCCAATCCGCTGACCGGCCTGGTCAAAGACCGGTGCAATGCGCGGAAAGCTTCCACTGACAACACCGTGGTCGCCAGCATCGCGGCCACCGGCTTTGGCCTGTCGGCGCTGTGCATCGGAGAAAAACGCGGCTTTATTTCGCTGAACGAGGCGCGCGCTCGCGTGCTCAACTCAATGCGTTTTCTTTGGAAGACACTGCCCCACCATCGAGGATTTTTCTATCATT
Organism: Terriglobia bacterium; assembly: GCA_963779255.1. Lineage (GTDB taxonomy): Bacteria > Acidobacteriota > Terriglobia > Terriglobales > Acidobacteriaceae > JAIQFF01. Next base: position 27,933 of record CAVZXU010000045.1, read on the forward strand.
TCGCCAACGTGAATACCGGCGAAAGACTGTGGGATTCGGAAATCTCTTCGGTGGACACGGCGATTCTGCTGTGCGGCATCCTGTGTTGCCGGCAGCATTTCGAGAACTCCGAAATTCGCGACCTGGGCCGGGCGATATTCGATCGTGTGGACTGGACCTGGCTCTCGGAAGATACCACTCTGCTGCCCCACGGCTGGCTGCCTGAAGTGGGGTTTCTTCCTTACCGGTGGGATTACTACAGCGAGCTGATGATGATGTATCTGCTGGGCATGGGCTCGACTTCCCATCCTCTGAAGGCGGAAACCTGGGATGCCTGGAAGCGAAACATATTTGAATATGACGGGCTGCGTTACATTGGATCGTTCGCACCTCTGTTTGTGCACCAGTACTCCCAGGCCTGGTTTGATTTCCGCGGCAAACGCGACCGCTATGCGGATTACTTTCAGAACTCCGCCATTGCCACCGATGTGCATCGCCGCTTCTGCGTTGAACTGGGAAAACAATTCCCCGACTACAGCGATGATCTCTGGGGCATCACCGCGTCCGATTCGGAGAAAGGCTATGTGGTTTGGGGAGGCCCCCCGGCTATGGGCCCCATCGATGGCACCGTGGTTCCCAGCGCGGCCGGCGGTTCACTGCCATTTCTGCCTCAACCAGTCATGCGCGTGCTTCGCAACATCAGGAATCGCTACCCGAACGCCTGGAGCACGTATGGATTCGTGAACGCTTTTAATCCGCTGAAAAACTGGTACGACAGCGATGTGGTCGCTATCGACACCGGAATTACCCTGCTAATGGCGGAGAACGCTCGTACCGGCTTTGTCTGGAATACCTTCATGAAAAACCCGGAGGCGGCACGGGGCATGCAGCGTGCCGGATTCAAAACCTACCAGCCTCCAGCAAGTCAGAAACCCGGACCGCCGGCCAGCGCCGGCAGCCCAGGCAATTCAGTTGTGGGTTCTCCGACCGGCTTAGAAGTTTGGTGCAGTCACCTCATGTTCCGGGGTCGTCGAAGAGTCAGCCGGGGTGGTAGCGGCAACCGACGGAACTGGAGCCGCACTCTCCGGCATCACGGCAGGCTGAAGTTTCACTGTGGCCAAAATCTTTTCCAGCTTGCCAAACACCTGTTCCCGATCGACCGGCGTAATTTCTTCCACGTTGACGTCGCTGTCGGTCCCGATTCCCAGGGCGAATTCATAGCAAGCCCCGTGATTGAAGACGTGATAGTACCTGGCGTCGGCCTTCTTCATCGTGGCGCCGCTGGGGTTCTCAACCTCGTGGAATTCGATGGCACCAATCTTGACTTCTTCGATTTTTACTTGGGATGACGCATCGGTTCCCGGGGCTGGCTCGGGAAGCGCAAATTGGGCGCAGGCTTCAGAGGTCATGCCTGGATTCACGTTGACGTTGATGGTGCCAGATGTAAAGTCTGTCCCGGGATACGAGTTGCCCGGCATCTCCACTGCCGCCAGGGTCAATCCGCCGGGATGGACAAAATTCATCTGCGCCGGCTGGGTTGGCCCCGAGGCCGCGTTTACCGCATTACCGGTCTTCAGCCGATAGTTTCGCGGAAAGTCGAACGAGAGTCCGTACTCCCGGTTGACATAGGAAAGAGTTGCCGCCCGGCGCCTCTTGGCCTTGGCTTTCGCCACCGGCGCGGGAGCCGGGGCCGGGGTCGTGACGGCGGGGGTTGAGACCGGTGCCGCTGGTTGGATGGGTTGCTGCACCGCGACGGGCTTGCTGCTGCGAGAGCAGCTGCCGATAACGATCACGGCGGCAAACATGGCGAGCGCTCCGAGCGCGCCCACGGTTTGGTTCTTGATCGATCCGCCTTCGGGTTCTGCAGCCGATTTCTGCTGCGGGTTGTTGGACTGCCTTCCGGACAAGTTGAGTTGCGTCATATGTTCCTCCTGGGTCGCTGCCCGCCAGGGGAGATCGCACGAGGGTCGCCATAGTGGAAGGCATTGATTAGGCGCGGGTTAAGAACAGGTGGATGTTCGCAGAGCGTGGATTGTGAAGCACAGTGTGGCCGCTGAGCCACGGTGGGCTGTCATCGTCGGATGCCTTGTCATCTTGAGCGGAGGGAAGGGACTCGCTTGCGAGTCCTTTCCCGAAGTCGAAAGACCTGCTTTTGTCTGTATCATGCGGGGCTCGGCAATTCCCATCTGCCAAGGTCCAGCTTGAGCATCGGCGGAAAGCAGGTCCCTCGACTACGCTCGGGATGACAGGTTTAGGGAACGGTTGACCGTAGTTTCTCGATGCACTACAATGTAGTGCATGAAAGACCAGGTCTATAGCTGGCGCATTTCCGCGCAAAAGAAGGCCGAACTGGAAAGTGAAGCTCGGCGGGAAGGCATATCCCTGGCGCAACTGCTGGAGCAGATCACGGCAGACTGGCTGCAGGAGGAGCGCAATTCGCGCAACGGGGACGCAAAGGAGCAGGCCGCGCTAAGGCGCCGGGTGATGGCCACTGTGGGAACCATACGCGGAGGAGACCCGACGCGCTCGCAAAGGGCCAGTGAACTTGTGCGGGAAATTATCCAGGGAAAACACGCCAAGGAATCCAATGCCTCCCGCCGCACTGATTGACACCGGCGCTATTCTCGCCATCGTTGAAGCTGACGACTACTGGCATTCCGTTTGCCTGGAGGCACTACAAGCGGTACGCATGCCGCTAATCACCACGGAAGCGGTTCTGACTGAATTGTTCCATTTGATTGGCAAGAGCGCGCACAACATCGGGAAAGCATGGAATTTCGTCCGGTCCGGCGCGGTGACCGTCCGGCCGATGGACGAGTCTGATTTACCCGCGCTTCAGGCTCTAATGGTTCAATACCGCGACCGTCCCATGGACTTCGCCGACGCTACGCTGGTGCATCTCGCCGCCCGCGAGTCTCTGAGCTTGATCTTGACCATAGACCATGAGGATTTTGAAACCTACCGCATCGGCGGGCGCAAGAGGTTCACCATTCTTCCCGGTCGTGACGCAAGGTAGTCACTCGTGCTCACGGTCGGCCACGAGACCATTGAGGAGATGACCCGATATTCGCCTTGCAGGAATCCAAATAGCCGAGGCCCCACCATCAAAGTGATTAACCTCAAAACCGGGATGCCGACGGTCGCCGAATCATTGCAACATTTGGATCGCGAGCTCGCCCGCGCCCGCCAGGCAGGATGCACTGCCCTAAAACTGATCCACGGATATGGATCGAGCGGGGCCGGCGGCGACATTCGGGTCGCAGCGCAAAGACGTTTGACCGAGATGGCGAGCCGAGGTGAGATTCACGCCTGCATTTTCGGCGAGAGCTGGGCGAGGTCCGACGAGCAGGCGTGGGCCCTCATCAAGGCTCGTCCCGAACTGAAGCAGGACACCGATCTGGGTAAGCGGAACTTGGGAATCACAATCGTAGTGCTTTGATTCCCGAACCAGTGGCTCGATCCCGAACTTCTCTCTTATTCGAAGCGTCATCCTGAGCAAGCGTTGAGCCTGCCCTGAGCGAAGTCGAAGGGATCTGGCGTGTTGTCGCAGCAGAATTTGTCCCACGACCTCGTACCTGATACGCGCGAGATCCTTCGGGACTGAAGTCCCTCAGGATGATTCCAAGAATGATTATTCTGAACTCAGTCACCAGCCCTGTCGCGGCTGCCTCTTGCCTAATTCCCTTCCCGCCGACGATACTGGAGTCACACAAAATCATGAAAACTAATCTTTCCCTCTCCAATCCCGCCGAAGTAGAAACCGAATGCCTGGTCGCGATCGTGCTCGATAGAGCGGAGAAGAATCGCAGCGACAAAGATCGTCCAGACAAGGACAAACCGCAACTCTCGATTGAAACCGCAGACGCCGCCGTCACAGACGCGGCTGCCGACGTAATCGCCGGAGGCGAGGTGACTGGCAAGAGCTTTCGAAACCACGCTGCTGCACCGGCCGGCGAAACTGAAAGCCAAACGGCTTTTGCTTTTGGGCGGCGGCAAAGCCAAGACTTTTTCCGCGTTCGACCTACGCCGCCTCGCGGGCGCTGCCGTGCGCACGCTCAAAGCGAAGGGCCTGCGCAGTTTCGCCTTCGTCGCGCCCGAAGCCGGCTTGAAGGCAGAAGACGCGGTCAAAGTTATCGTCGAAGGCGCGTTTGTCGGCAACTTCGATCCCGACTATTACAAGAGCGATCGCAAGGACCAGAAGATCGACGGGCTGACCATCGTAGCCCGCGGTGATCAGTCCAAGCTTCAACAGGCGGTGGACGAAGCCCGCATCGTCGGCGAATCACAGAATTTCACTCGCGACCTGGTAAACGAGCCCTCCAACCGCATGACGCCAACCATCCTCGCCGACCGCGCGAAAAAGATGGCGGCTGAAGTCGGTTTGAAGTGCGAGGTTTACGGCGCCGACAAGATCAAGGAACTCAAGATGGGAGCTTTCTGGAGCGTGGCTCAGGGCTCCGATGAGCCGCCCACGCTGATCGTGCTGCGCTACGAACCTGCAGGCGCCCCTGAAAAGCCGGTGCTGGGACTGGTTGGCAAAGGCATCACCTTCGACACCGGTGGCATTTCCATCAAGCCCAGCGACGGCATGGAAAAAATGAAATACGACATGGCGGGCGGAGCAACCATGATCGGCGCCATGCGCGCCATCGCTCTGCTGAAACCGAAGTTGAAGATCACGGCCATTATTCTGGCCACGGAAAATATGCCGTCGGGCAAGGCGCAGAAGCCGGGCGATGTGCAGATTGCCATGTCGGGCAAATCAATTGAGATCATCAACACCGATGCTGAAGGACGCCTGGTGCTGGCGGATGGTCTTTTCTATGCGCGCCAGCTCGGCTGCACTCACCTGATTGACGCCGCCACGCTCACCGGCGCGGTCGTGGTCGCACTCGGATCTATCAATGCCGGCATCTTCGCCAACGATGACGCCATGTACGACCGCTTCAGCCATGCACTCGACAAGGCGGGCGAGAAAATGTGGCGTATGCCGCTGGATGATGAGTACAAGGAAATCATCCGCTCCAACATCGCCGACATCGTCAACTCCGGCGGGCGCTGGGGCGGCGCCATCACCGCCGCCATGTTTCTGAAAGAGTTCGCCGAGGAGACGCCCTGGCTGCACCTCGATATCGCCGGCACCGCCTGGACCGAAGAGCAGAAGCCATGGATCGCCAAAGGGCCCTCGGGAATCGCCCTCCGCAGCCTGGTGGAGTTTGCCCGCGACTTTGCCGATAGCAAGGGGTGAGAAGCATCCCGCTTGACCTCGACCGCATCTTAAGGGCTCGATGGACGCTCGGGTCCATGCACTCAACTCTCAAGCTGGAGGCTTCTAATGAAGGCTCTATTTGTAGTGGGGCTGGCGGTCATGATCCTGGGAATCCTGTCGTTTTTCGTCGCGATTCCACATTCCGAAAATCACGGCATCAAGGCGGGTGACGTGAATATCGGAGTTCAAACCCACGAGAGCGAAAAAGTTTCGTCCGCTATCAGTGCCGTCCTGCTGGTGGTCGGAGCCGGACTCATGATCGCCGGCCGAGGCAAGAGCTAGCCAGCAATCGTTGGTATTTTGCCGTCCGGTAGCAGCCTCGCAAAAACGTCATCTCGATACATCCCGAATTGCTTAGGGGCAGATGTCCTCATCCGCCCTACGCATTTTTGGGACGACCGCAGAATTCTGAAATCTGTCACCACACATCGGGCAATGCTTTGGCTGCCGCGGGCACATCGTGCGGATAATCCTTGCCCAAGAAGGCGGCGACGGTAGCGGCGAGTTGCGCTTGCGTGACCGGCCCGACATTCTGGCGTTCTCCCCGCGCGGGAGTATCGGGACCCATAATCGCAATCCAGATATTTTCCGATCCCTCCTCGTCCACCCCGTGCTCTTTCCATTCGACCAATCCGCTGCCGCGTCCGTGGTCGGTGGTGAGAATGAAAGTCGTCTGGTCGCGATACTCCGGCAGGGACTGCATGGTTTCCCAAAGCTGGTGCACGAAATGGTCGAATCCGTGAGCGCTCTGCAGCACCAGATCGTACCGGCCCTGGTGGGCCCAGTTGTCGGTCTCGCCGTAGCCCACGAACAGCACTCGCGGGTGAGCCGTCTTCACATAGCCCAGCAGCGGAATCTGAATAAAAGAATTGTAGGTGTCTTCGTCATCCAGCGGCGTGGTCGTGCGGTAGAGCTCGTTGATCAGTTCCTGGCGCGGGGTAAGCTTCCCTTTCTCCGGCAAGTCCCATCCCGCCTGCATGACCAGGCCGCTGCGCTTTTCGTTGAAGATATCCTTGAATACAGTCCACGTGCCATAGACTGCAACTTTGCCGCGGAATTCCGGCATGTGGTTCAGCCATTCAAAAACGGTCAGGTTGGGATTGGGGCCGAACTCGTTGCGATCTATCTTGGGATCCGGATATCCGGTCAGCATCTCGTTGTAGCCGGGATAGGAAAAGGCCATACCGTTAGTGACACGCGCCACGCTGCCCTTGGTCTGGTTGCCGTAAAGCTCCCCCTGCTTCGCAACCACACTCCACAAAAATGGAAACAGTGCCCGGCGCCGCTCTGCAATATCGTTGCTCCAGAATTTGCGCTTGAGTTCCTTGGCATCGGCCCAGACGCCGCCATGTTCGCTGTCCATGAGGGTGGAGTCGGCCCCGGTGAAAATCTCCTGCCAGCGTAACCCGTCGCTCACGATCAGGACGACGTTGCGGGTTTTCAGGGGACGTGTGGGCGGTTGCGCGAAGGCAGATGAGACCGCGAGTATGACGATTGGAAGAAATGTCCCAATGAAAAGCACGGCGCGCTTGAGTTTGTTCACAATGTCTCCTGTATGGAGCTGCCATTGTGCAACGCGGTGGTATCTCCAGGCAATCGCTGGGCGGATATGCTCATCGGGCAGTTTGCGGGTGCAGCCGAGATCCCTTCGACTTCGCTCAGGGCAGGCTCTTCGGCACTGAAGTCCCTCAGGATAACGTCAGCATAGGTTGGTTCAAGCTGAGTCACTCGCCAAAAAAAACGGGCGAGGACGCCCGTTCTCCATTCCCTAGCGGCGGTTGGCTAGAACTAGCCGCCAGTAGCTAGAAGCTGTCTTCAGTTGATATCGAACTGCTCCTGATGCAGCGCCGGATCGCTCTTCACGATCACTGTCTTCTTGGTCAGTTCTTCCATCTCAATCAGGGCCTTGCCGTTGTTGGCCTTGAGCGCCTTGGCGACCTCGGGATTCACCCGCAGCATCACGTCGGCGTGCTCCAGATGATTCGCGATCTTGCGCATCTCGACATAGATTTCGTTGCAGACCGTGGTCACCGATTTCACGAAGCCGGTGGACTGGCAGTACGGACACGGCGATCCAATGGTGCGTTCCAGCGACTGCTTCACCCGCTTGCGGGTGATGGCCACCAGTCCGAAATCATTAAACTGCAGAACTTTGGACGGCGCCCGGTCGCTGCGCAAAGCCTCTTCCAGCGCCTGCATGACTTTCTGCCGATTGCGGCGTTCGTCCATGTCAATGAAGTCGATGATGATGATGCCGCCCAGATCGCGCAGCCGAATCTGGCGCACGATTTCCTTGATCGCATCCACGTTGGTCTTGACGATGGTGTCTTCCAGGCGAGTAGTCTTGCCCACGTACTTGCCGGTGTTCACGTCGATCGCGACCAGCGCCTCTGTCTGGTTGATCACGATGTAGCCGCCGCTCTTCAGCCAGACTTTCGACTTGAGCGCTTTGTTGATCTCCTCGCTCAGGCCAAATTGCTCGTAGAGCGGCGTTTCCTTGGTGTAGAGCTTGACCCGCTTGACCAGCGCAGGCTGAAAGCGGTTGGCGAAGCGCAGGATGCGTTCGTATTCCTGCTCGGTGTCCACCCAGATGGCGGAGAAGTCGGAGGTCACCTGATCGCGCAGCACGCGCTCCACCACGTTGAGATCGTGATAGATCAGAGCGGCGCCTTGCCGGCATCGGCGCGGGATTTGATTTCGGTCCACAAGCCTTTCAGGAAACGGATGTCGGCGCGCAGTTCTTCTTCCGCGGCGCCTGCGCCGCCGTGCGCACGATGAATCCGCCGTGCCCGTTCTCGCGCTCGCTCTGGATGATGCGCTTCAGCCGCTGGCGCTCTTCTTCGGAAGCGATCTTGCGCGAGACGCCGGTGTGGTTCACCGTCGGCATGTAGACCAGGAAGCGGCCCGGCAGCGCAATGTGGCTGGTGATGCGCGCGCCTTTCTTGCCGATGGGCTCTTTCGCAATCTGGACCAGAATCTCCTGCCCTTCTTTCAGCAGGTCGGTGATCTGCGGCATACTCGTGTTCTCGCGGCTGCGGAAGCGGCGTCCACCCCGCCGCCCGCGGCGGCCGCCGCGCTGCGGCCGGCGATCGTATCCCGGACGCTGCGCCCGCTGGGTATAGCCCGCCGTCCCTGCCGGAGCGCGAACTTCGGCGCGGGCTTCGCCGTGCCATTGCCGCGTGCCTCGGCTTCAGCGGCAGGAGCTTCGGCTTCCGCCTGCGCTTCTTCCAGCTCGGCTTCGTCTTCCGCTTCTTCGTCCACTTCGTCCGCCGCCGCTGGACGTTCGCCGCTTCCGCTGAAACCGGCTTCCGCGGAAAACGGCTCAGCATCGCTTCGACGTCGGCTCCGCCGACGGCAGCGATTTCGTCGTGCCGGCAGACTCCTGCTGATCCTCGGCGGCGCGGGTTTCTTCTTCCATTTCCTCGAAGGCAGCGTCTTCCTCCAGTTCCTCAACGTAGTGGGCCAGGTCGGCCTCTTCTTCTTCGATTTCTTCTTCGTCCAGGGTGCCCGCGGCAGCGCGGCGCGCGGGCTGGTCGGAATGCTCGGCAACCATCGTCAGCTGTCATCCGTCTCTTCGGCATCGGCTTCACCGGCATCTTCTTCGTCGTCTTCTTCCGCCGCTTCGCCGCCGAACACGGCGGCCACGTTCATCTGGTGGAGGCGTTGCTGTTCGTCGGTCCCAGGCGCTCGACGTATCGTCAGCTCGGCGCTTGCGCTGAAGCTGCGCCGGGCGCTCGAGGCTGACGCTTCAGCTGGAGCTGAAGCCGATGTCGGCAGAAGCAAAGACGGCTCATCTTCCGCGAAAATCTCCGCGATCGGAGCCGGCGCCGGAACGTTCTGTGCCGGTGCCGCAGGCGTCTCACTGGCCGGCTGCCGGCGCTGGCCTGGCCAATCCGCGATATTTCGAAATGGACTCGCCAGGCAAAATGATCGGCTGGTATCCCGGCGGCGGACCGTAGTCGGATCGCTCGCCGTTCCGTCCTCACGGTCGTTCCGACCGTCCGGCTCGTTCGGAGAACTGCGACGTTCAGGGCGTTCGGGCCGTCCGTCCGACCGCGCGAGGGGCTTCCCGCTGCGCTCCACTTCGGGCTGGGCAAACTTCGTTTCCGGCATGCGCTCCGCCCGGCGTCCCCGGCGGCGACGGCGTCCGCGCCATGCCGCCGCGGTCTTCGCGAGACTCGCCGGAAGCCGGCGGACTCACGGATTCTGCGCGCTCGGCTACTTCCGAGGCTTCCTGCGGTTCTCGCTTCGGCCGGTCATGGGGCAGGGACAGTCTTCGCGTCCAGCGCGCTGAACGACTCCGCGCCTTGCGCGGATAGCGCTCCGGCGCACGGCCGGTTGGCGGGAAGCTTCGTCGAGCGTCCTCGGAATCTTCCAACTCCATAAAGTCGGAGACGTAGAGGAACGCGTCGCGCTCCAGACCGATGTCCACAAAAGCCGATTGCATGCCCGGAAGCACGCGGGTCACGCGGCCTTTGTAGATGGAACCTGCCAGGGTGTATTCGTTTTCGCGTTCGAGGTAGATTTCGGCGAGCTGATCGTCTTCCACCAGCCCCACTTTGGTTTCGTGAGGCGTGGAAGACACAAATAATTCTTTATTCATGCGAACTCCGGTCCCGAGGCCGTCAACGGCCGCGGGATCACCGGATGGAAGGCAGGAAAGACGGGAGGATCAAGCGTTGCGATAGCCGCCCCAGACAAGGGACAGCCCGGGCCCCGGAGTTCTCTCCGGGACCGAATCCGTTGCGTAAGCTTAGGAATCTTTTGCACTGATCGCATTGCGCTTCGCCAGGTTTGTGACCGCTCTCTCAACTCTGCAGAGGGGGCCGTTACCCGCCTGGCAGCGCCTTTGCTTCAATCCTGCCCGGCCTCTAACTGCTTTCTAGCCGGCGAGTGCCCTCTTTACGCGAGGGCGATCGTAATCTTAATCCTTGTTTTCCGCCGCGGCTGGCAAGCGCGGCTACTCCCCTGCCATTCCTCTTCCTGCGTTCAGTTCACGAAACGGCGCATGCGGACATTCATCACAATGCCCAGCGCCAAAAACATGAACAGGACGGAAGACCCGCCATAACTCATCAGCGGCAGAGGTATTCCGGTGACCGGCATAAAGCCAACCACCATGCCGACGTTGACCAGGATGTGGAAGCTAAGCACAGCCACCACACCCATCACCACGAACGTGCCAGCGCGGTCGGGCGCCGTTTGCGCGTTCTGGGTCAATCGCATCAGCACTATGAAGTATAACAGCAATACCCCCAGGGCACCCACAAATCCATGTTCCTCGGCGAACGCCGCAAAGATAAAGTCGGTTTGCGGCACCGGCAGAAACGCCAAATGCGTCTGGGAACCCTCCGCTGCCCCAGATCCCTCCCGATCCGACCGCAATCAAGGATTGGTTAACCTGGTACCCGGAGCCCTGACTGTCCGCCTCCGGGTGCATGAAGCTGGTCAAGACGTTCGCGCTGGTAGGGCTTCAGAGCATGCCAGGCCAGCGGCAACAGCAGGGCTGCCGGCAATGGTCACGATGGCCGCCTGCTTGAAGCGCACCCCGCCCAGAAACAGGCCCATGATGGCGATCGGCAGGTAGGTAAGGCCGGTTCCCAGGTCGGGCTGCGCGCAGCACCATCAGCATGGGCACCGCGACGATGGCCCCGGCCTTCATGAAGTCCGGCCAGGAAAGCTCCCGCTGGTGCAGATCGGCGAAATATTTCGCCACGGCCAGAATCAGGATCAGTTTCACCCATTCCGACGGCTGGAAGTGCGCTGCCTCCCGGCATCTTGATCCAGCGCCGCGCTCCCAGGTATTTCTGCCCGAAGAGCATCACGCTCATCAGGGAGGCGATGGCGGCGATGTAGAGCCAGTGCACCTGTTCCAGCAGCTTCTGGTAGTTGACCAGGCTGACCAGAAACATGCCGACCACGCCGCCCACGATCCAGTAGATCTGCTTGATATGCGCGCCGGCAAACTTGGTGTGCGGGGTGGCGCTGTGAATCTCCATCACGCCCAGCCCGCAGATCAGCAGCACAAAGATGAAGCAGGACCCAGTCAAAATCGCGAAATGAAACGTAGCGGGACATGTAGTCAGTCGTCAGTCGTCGGTCGTCAGTCGTCAGCCTTTGGTCGTTAGTCGTTAGTCGCCTATGTTACTTTTTGATTCTTCTGTCATCTTGAGCGGAGCGTGAGCGCTCATGCGGAGTCGAAAGACCCCTATTCCTCGACTACATTCGACTCGCGCTTCACTCTCAGCTTCCCACCGTTCCTGAATCCACCGGCCCGTGAGGGGAGCCGCCCGTGAGCCTGCCGCTTGCCGAGACAGCCGCCGGGACGGGGCACTACTCCGGCGCTACTCCAACCCTGGCGCCGCCACTGCCAGTGGCGCGTGCGACTTCGGTACTTCTACATCGAAATGCCCTCCGTGAAGATCGTTGTCGTCCGCCGACCCAGCATTCCAGACCGCCCCTAACATCCACTTTTCCTGCACTGGCCACCTTGGTCGGTTGCCGGCGTTGTTTGTCCACGTAAGCCTTGATGACTTGGGCCGCAGTGCGAGCCGCCAGGTAGCCGTGTTCGCCTTCTTCCAACAGAGCGCACACCACGATTTCAGGATTGCGCCGCGGCTCAACCCCCGCAAACCATCCGTTATCCTTGAAGTTGGCCTTGCCGCTGCACCCATCTTGGCCTTCAGCGCGTTGCTGATGGTCTGCGCGCTGCCCGTTTTCCCGGCAAAGTCGATACCCTGCAAGATGCGACAGGGCTGCCGTCCCGCCCGGATTCACCACCCCCGCCATGGCGTCGGTAATGTCTCCCAGTTCCGGGGATCAATCGGAATCCTCGCCTCATCTGGCACATTCGACGCCGGCACCAGGCCCGGGGGCAGATCGCTCGGATTGGTGACGTGCGGCCGCACCAGCAGGCCGCCGCTGGCGATGGCGCCAATGGCCCGCGCCAATTGAATCGGCGTGACTGCAACCGCGCCCTGCCCAATGCCCACCGAAATCGTCTCGCCGGCATACCACTTCTGTTTGAAATTCCGGACCTTCCATTCTTCCGACGGCATCACGCCGCTGACCTCCTGCGGCAAATCGATTCCGGTCTTTTGCCCCAGGCCAAACGCCATGGCGTATTTCGCGATGCGCTCGATGCCCAGCTTCTCCGCCAGCGTGTAGAAGAAAACATCGCAGGACTGGTAAATCGCCTTGCTGATGTCAACGATGCCGTGCGTACGGTGCTCGGCCACCACCCAGCATTTGAAATATCGTCCGTAGAAAGACGCGCCGCCGGTGCAATTCACCTTCATGTCTTGCGCGATCCCCTCCTGCAGGCCGGCCGTCGCCATGATGATCTTGAAGACCGAACCCGGAGCCAGTTGCGCCTGAATGGCTTTGTTCAGCAAGCGGATGATTTCGATCGTTGACCAGCTTCATCCACTCGTCATGGGAAATGCGCACCGCAAAATCGTTGGGATCAAGGTCGGACGGCTCACCATCGCCAGGATTTCGCCGTTCCGCGGGTCCATGGCGACAATCGCGCCGTTCCTCCCTTCCAGGGCCTGTTCCGCGGCGATCTGCAGGTCGATATCGACGGTCAGCTTAAGCTGCTTGCCCGGCACCGCCGGCTTCTCGTCCAGTTCCCCCATTTCCTTGCCCTGGCTGTTAACCAGGACCTGGCGGGAGCCATTCTTCCCCATCAGAATCGGGTTGTATTCCAGTTCCACCCCCGACTTGCCTACCACGTCGCCGGGATTGTAGAGCTCCCAACGCGGCTGATTCAGCATCTGCTCGCTGACTTCGCCCACGTAGCCCACCAGGTGGGCCATGAACCCGTTGCGCGGGTACAGCCGGCGATGCGCCATGATGGTGTCCAGCTCAGGCAATTCGTTGCGGTGAGACTCGATAAAAGCCAGCTCGTCCGGAGTGATGTCTTCCTTCAGATAGATCGGCTGATACTGCGGAGTGCCGGCAAACTTGTGCAGGCGCTCCCGGACTTCCTTGGGATCAAGGTGCAGACCCTGAGCGATCATGTCCGCATCGCCGGACAGGTCGCGGGCGGAGTCGCGCAACAGCAAAGCCGTAAAGGAAGGGTAGTTGTCGACGATGATGCGGCCTTCACGGTCGAGAATCTTGCCGCGGGGCGCCAGAATAGGAACTTCGCGAATGCTGTTTTTCTCGGCCAGCGCCGCGTAGAAGTCGCTCTGCACCACCTGCAGCCGCCACAAGCCGTAGGCCAGCACCAGAAAAACGACGAGGATCATGTATTGCACCGCAGTCAGGCGGGTTGCCGATACTTTTTCGTCGCGGCCAAACATGGTTAGTCGTCAGTCTCGGTCGTCAGTCTTCAGCCGATCCCGATCGCGCAAGATTTCGACGATCAAGGCTGCCGCATCGCAGACTGGGGTCGAGGTTAACTTCATTGTAATCCTGGCTCGCTGTCAAAGGATTGGTGACGCGGGTAACCCAAGGCCATAGACGATTGGACTTTTCGCAGCTCCTCTCGGGCGGGTGTTGGCTTTGGCTGAGGACTAACGACCGAAGACTGACGACTTCCTACGCTCTCTGCTTAAACCGGTCCAGCAAGGTAAACAGGACGGCCGCGGTCAGCGGCATTAAGCAAGGCGCCGCCTATCTCGTGCCCCCAACTCCACTGCAGGGTCAACTTCACCAGGCCGCGCGCCACCGTGAAATACACGACCTCGTGCACGGCGTAGAAAAACAGGGTCACCAGGAAGCGAGCCCCAGCGTTCTCGACGTCCAGCTTGACGCCCAGGGACGAGGCCCCAAACCCCACCACCGTGTTGGCGATCCCGTAAATCCCGATCGGCTGATGGGTGAGCGAATCCTGCAGCAGGCCGATCAGCGATCCGGTAATCAGCCCGGAAACCTGGCTCCGCCGCGCCACGGCGAAGAAAATCACCACCAGCAGCGGCAGGTCGAACAGAGAGAAGAAATGCAGCCGCAGCGGCAGAAACGCCTGCAGAAACAGCGCAACCAGCGGAATCAGGATAGCCGCCGGGGCGCTGAACCGGTAAACCTCTACCTGCTCCTGAGATGTGTAAGTGATGGGCACGCTAGTGCGGTTTATCCTCCGCAGTCCCAGGTTGCGATGGTCCGGGTTTGGATGCCACGGCTGACGCCCAGGCGCCGAGACCACAGGTTTCGAGCTCACGCCCGGCAGGCTTGCCGGCTGCCGACTTGGCCGCCGTTCCGATGCCGGCTTGTCTGCAGCGGCGGGCTTATGCGCAGTCGCCGGCTTCATGGCTGTGGGAGTGGCGGAGCTGGCCGCTGGATTGTTCACGCCCGCTTCGCTCTTTGGCTTGGGCAAGGCGATTAAGACTTTGGGAGTTGGGGCGGGGGTTACAGGTGGGGGTGGTTGGCTCGCGTCCGCCGCCGGCTTATCTGGGACTGAAGGCAGGCGCTGGGTGAGAATGTCCACCGCCCGGACTGAATTAGTCTCCGCCACTGCCGGCGCGCGATCCTCTTTCTTCGTAATCACCAGGACTTCTTCCAGGCGGCCCAGGTTGGCGGACGGCTTTACCCGGATATTGAGAAAAAGGTCCGCGCCCGGAGTAACCTTCATCACCGTCCCCACCGTAACGCCCTTGGGGAAGATCAGGTCGCCGCCGCTGGTCACGATCCGTTCTCCCGGCGTAACCTGTTCGTCGGTCATCACCTTTTCCAGAACGACCTCGCCGGATGCTGTGCCTTTGATGACCCCCTGCAGGCGCGACTTGTCCAGAATCACTCCCACTCCGCTGCTCTGGTCGTTGATGAGAAGCACCTGCGCCGAGGATCCGTACGCCCGCAAGACCTTGCCCACCAGCCCATCGGCGGTGATCACCGCCATATCTTTGTCAACCCCGGCGGACGTGCCCTTATCGATATAGACCGACCGCGACTGTTCGCTTCCGCTGGAACCGATGACCTGCGCAGCCACGGTCTTCGCGATGTAGGTTTCCTTGAAGCCCAGCAAGGCCTGCAGCCGACGCGCCTGCTGCGCGTCGTCGGACAGCCGCACCTGCTCCAGTCGGAGGCGCTCGATCTCGAATTTCAGCTCGCGATTTTCCTGCCGCACTCCGCGCAGGTAAACGTAGTTGTTCCAGATACCGCCCAGGCCGTTCTGGCACCAGACCAGGGCTTTCTCCAGAGGAGTCACTGCACTGACCGTCCACAGGCGGATGATTCGGGTGGATTCGTCGGCGCCGGACCGCCGCTTGACCTGCACCGCCAGCCCCAGCACCTGCACAAACAGGATGGCCACCAGGATGGTGACGTTGCGGTAGCGGCTCATCAGATTTTCCATGGAATTACAGTTTCGGGTTTCTGGTTTCCAGTTTCTGGTTTCGACACCGGCGGCACGCTGGATAATTGCGGCGACTGGCGCGGGATGGGCGAGGACGCCCGTCCTCCATTGAACACACGGGAAACTGGAAACCGGAAACTGGAAATTGATTCACAACTATTCGATCGAAATTTTCCGCAGCAGCTTGAAATCGCTGAGCATCTTGCCCGTGCCCAGGACCACGCTGCATAGCGGATCGTCGGCGATGGAGACCGGCAAGCCAGTTTCCTCGCGAATACGTTTGTCGAGATTTTTGAGCAGCGCCCCTCCGCCAGTCAGCACAATGCCGCGGTCGCTGATGTCCGCCGAGAGTTCCGGCGGGGTACGCTCGAGCGCCACCCGGATAGCATTCATGATGGTCGAAACACACTCGCTCAGGGCCTCGCGAATTTCACTGTCGTCCACCGTGATGGTCTTGGGCACGCCTTCGATCAGGTTGCGGCCCTTGATTTCCATGGTCAGGGGCTTTTCCAGCGGATACGCGGAGCCGATCTCCATCTTGATCTGCTCGGCGGTCCGTTCGCCAACCAGCAAGTTGTACTTGCGCTTGAGGTAGTTCATCATCGCTTCGTCCATCTGGTTGCCGGCCATGCGCACGGAGCGGGAATAAACAATGCCACTGAGTGAAATCACCGCGATGTCGGTGGTGCCGCCGCCAATATCCACGACCATGTTGCCGCTGGGCTCGGTGATGGGAAGTCCGGCGCCGATGGCGGCCACCATCGCCTGCTCCACCAGGTACACTTCGCTGGCCTTGGCGCGATAAGCGGAATCCATGACCGCGCGCTTTTCCACCTGGGTAATTTCCGAAGGCACGCCGATCACGATGCGCGGATGCACCAGCATCTTGCGGTTGTGCGCCTTCTGGATGAAGTAGTTCAGCATCTTCTCGGTGACTTTGAAGTCGGCGATGACGCCGTCCTTCATAGGCTTGATGGCCACGATGTTGCCAGGCGTGCGGCCCAGCATCTCCTTGGCTTCTTTGCCCACGGCCTCGACTTCGCCGGTGTTCTTGTTGATGGCGACGATCGAGGGCTCGTTGACCACGATGCCCTTGCCGCGCGCGTACACCAGCGTGTTGGCGGTCCCCAGGTCAATGGCGAGGTCACTGGAAAAAATGCTGAACAGCGATCTCAGATTGTGCAGGCGCGTCGAAGAATGGAATCCATTAGATGACATACGCGATTTAGCTCTCTCGAACCGCTGTCATTACCGGGCGAACCCGGTTGCTTCTGTGCGGGTGGGGGGCCGTGCCCTAATTCTATGGGATAATGCCCGCTTCGCCCTCAAACCAAAGTCCCGACACCTCGGGTGTTCCTGCCCAAAGCCCGGTTTTTGCTACTGAATCACGATCTTTTTCTGCACTGTGTTCACTCCGCCCTTGGCATTCTGCGCCGTAATCGTGACCAGGCTCTCGCCCGGCGGAAGAGGAGGCATAAAGTAGTGAAAGCTGCCGTCGGGGCCAATCATGGGCACTTCCCTGCCATTGACCATCACCCGCGCCCCGACCTCGGTCTTTCCGGTCAATTCAATCACGTGCCCGTGCTGCATAAACGGATCCAGTTCCAGGTCGATGGCAGTCGTGTTCTGCCCTTTGGGGATAATGGTGAACCGGTTCTTCTGGCTTTCCACCGACTCCTTGTCCTCGGCGTCATAGGACTGCACCAGCCAGTAATACGCGCCTTCCCCTAGACCAGAGACAATGACATCGGCCGTGTTGACCCGTCGATCCACAATGGTCGAAGAAAAATACGGGTTATGCGAGATGCGCAGCCGGTAGCCCACTGCATTGGTCATAGGCGTCCAGGAAAACTCCACCGGCTTGGACGCGCCCGAGGTAAAGATTGGCATCATGTTGGCCGGCGAAATCGGCGTCGGCGGCCCGATTTCCTTCACCTTGGCCATGCGTGGCGATTGCGACTGGAAAGCCACCTTTTCCCAGTCTGCCAGGTGCACCACCTCGCCGTTGCGGCTGATTTCTCCTGAACCTTTCTTTACCAGAATCTCGTGTTGGTCGGCCTTGGGATCGTTGTGTACCATGGCCGCGCTGTCCGGCGCCAGAGAGGCGGTCGCTCCGGCCACGATGACCTGGGACTTCGATCCCTGGACGTACGTGGCGGTCGTCAGATCCACCGTTCCCGTACTCACCGCCACCGACACGTTGGTCTGCTGCTGGTCATTGGCTGAATTCTCCTCAATCACGATCAGCGAATCCTGTTTCACCGTGTAATTGGTGCCATCGCTGAAGACGATCTTGGCCATGCCTTCGGAACCGGTCTGCACCACGTCGCCTTTTTCCAGCGGGACGTTGTAGTCGGCGGTCACCCAGCTGTTGCTGCTGGCCTTCTTCACCCGCACCGTTCCGTCCAGGGCGGTGATATGCGCTTGCTGCGAGTTTACTGAGCCCGATTTGGTCTTGGCGCCCGCTCCCGCGATCATCTCCAGCAGACTGTTGCCCAGACTGCTGACCGACTTCACTCCCTTTTGGGTGAATTGCGGGAAGGCAAAGTTCATCCCGATAAAGAGCACAACCGCTGCAAACAGCATCGCCAAAGCCACGCTGCGGTAGGTAACCGTCTTCCAGGCTACATGGATCCCAGGTTTGCTACTTGAAGAAGACACAGGGGCCACCGGATACCAGTCAAACCCTAAGAATATGGGGTATTTGCGAGAGTATCACAAGCATAACTGGGAGGGCACAGTTGATTACCTTGGGTCATACCTCCGGCGGTCATGTCCTGCGGTGCTTGGGGAAGGTCGGCTCTTGGTCACGGCGATTTATCTGTCCTTCTTTTCAGGATGTCGCCAGCGGTCTGCAGATTCAGGTTTCGGCCAAGTCATCTCATGAATGCGCGATCCAGCCCTTGCTGTGGTTTTCAGGATACAACTCGCCACTCAGCAACCATCGGCTGATGAAGGTCAACCTCATCATCTGCCGAGGGACCATAGATGGCAGGCACCTTGCCGCCCATCGGACGAATATACACGCTCAGTTGGCCGCGATGATGGATGGCATCAAACAGACCGAGCCAGAACATGTGGCCCAAGCTGGTCTCGAAGAACACCTTGCCGTCCACCACAAACTGGGTGACCTTCCGCTCCCAGCTTGTCTCGTCCACGTTCTTGAGGCGCGGGGCCAGATCCCGGTGAGCTTTCTCGTAGGCGGCGATCATCTCAGCGAGATTCATGGCGGGTGGGGGCACCTTCCAGTTGATCTGCCCGGTCTCCAGCAGTTCGATCCAGCACCGCTTTTCTACGACCTGCAACCACACCAGATCGGCAGCGGATCGCGAGTTCGGGTCTGGCCGGTATGCCAGTCGGTCGGCGGGAACTGCCTTGAATGTCTTCAAGAAAACTGGGTACTCGTCTTCCCAGCAGCGAATGAAAAACTCCCGATTGGTCATAAATGCCCTCCTAATTCAAAGATTCAAGCGACGCATCAAATCCTGGAAGCGTGGCTCGCTCCGGAGAGAACTCCAGTCGGGATCAACGCCGAGATGGATCATCGCAGGGAGGCGCTCCGTGTAGGCCTTCTCCAGCCATTCGAGGGCATGGTCCTTGTCGCCGGCATGAGCGTAAAGGCGGGCGATCTGCGTGGGCTGAACGTAGGTCAGATGGGAACGCTCGCTCAGCGTCTCCGCCGCCAGACGCATCGCCTCTAAGTATCCGCCGTCGGTGTAGCCGCACTGAAGAACTTGCGCAATTTCCTTATCCCCTGATACCTCAAAAAAGGTCCTTGCTTCTGCCACTGCTTCCTCGTACATTCCCTTTTTGCAGAAAGCGCCCCATAGACGCAAATGCGCTGGGGGAAGATTGGGCTCGGTCTTGAGCGCCTTGTGAAGTTCGAGGATCGCCTCGTCATACCGGCACAAATAGAGCAGGTGCCAACCGTAGAAACACTGAAAAAAGAAATTGAGTGGGTCCAACTCCAGGGTTCGCTCGACATGTGTCTTCCACTCGTCCACGCGTTGGCGGGAAAGCAATAGATCCGACAGGAAAAAGTGGGCCTCGGCAGAGTTGGGCATCAGTTCGATGGCGCGTTGGTACTCTTTCGCCCCTTCGTCCCACTCCCATCCGTACACTCGAATCATGCCGAGGCTCATATGCGCTTCAGCAAGAGAGTCATCCAGTTCAATCGCTCTTAATGCCGCCGCCTTGGCTTTCGGAAGTGCGTCACGGGGCGGTACGAGCCCACAGTCGCCGCGGGAGGCCCACACCCACGCAATGCCTACATAGGCCAAGGGGTCGCGGGGATCCCTTTCCAGGCTGACCTGGAAGTACTTGAGGGCAGTGTCGAAGTGTTCTCGAGAAAGTTTGTACCAGTGGAAGCGGCCCTTGAGGTAGGCCTCATAAGCCTCAGGATTGACGCGGCGCGCGCTGCTCAGTCGCTTTGCTTCCTCCGGCGTTAGGGCGACCTGGATCTCCCGGGCAATGGCCCGCGCGATGTCACTCTGCACCAAGAGCACATCCTCGAACTCGCGGTCGTAGCTCTCCGCCCACAAGTGCGTATCGGAGGCAGCGTGGATGAGTTGGGCGGTAATGCGTACACGCCGTCCGACTCGCATGACCGACCCTTCCACCACTGCGTCGACGTTCAGTTCGTCGGCGATCTGTGGCAGCGGCGTCGCAGCGCCTTTGTAGCGCATCACTGAGGTGCGGGAGGTTATTTTCACACCTCGGAGCTTGGCCAGGTCACAGATCAAGGCCTCTGTCATCCCGTCGGCAAAGTACTCCTGCTCAGGATCGCGGGAAAAATTGGCGAGCGGCAACACGGCAAGTGAGCGGATGCGTCTTGAGCGAGTTCGTTTGCGAGCGGCAGCGACGGCAGCACCTGCAATGGAAGTGGGCAAGGTGACCCGCCGCAGGTCCACCGCCAGTTCCTTCGCCGACTGGTAGCGGTTCTCCGCTTCTTTCTCTAGGCACTTCAACACGATTTCTTCGAATCGTGACGAGAGTTCAGGTCGTAGGCGACCGAGTGGAGGCACCGCCTGGTGCAGGATGTCGTCCGACAGAGCCGTCGGAAGCTTCTCCGGGAAGGGTAGTCGCCCAGTAGCCAGCTCGTAAAGCACAATCCCGGCAGAGTAGATGTCGGTGCGTACATCCCCTGCAGCACCGCGCAATTGCTCCGGGGCCATATACGGCAGCGTGCCCGCGAACACTTCCGTCGTGTCGAGAGAACTCTCGGTGTTGGCCATCGGACTGGACGGCGCACCAGCTTGGCCAATCCGAAATCCAGAATCTTCAATCGTCCATCGCTGGTCATTCGTAAGTTGCCCGGTTTAAGATCCCGATGGATGACCCCTTGTTCGTGGGCTGCAGCCAGACCTTCGGCCAGTTGCGCGCCAAGCCGCACAACCTCCTTCTCCGACAGGTGCTCCTGACAGAGCTTGTTGCTGAGCGTTTCCCCGGGGATGTACTCCATCGCCAGGAAGTCCACTCCTGCCTGTGTGTCGAAGTCATAGATGGTTGCGATATTGGGGTGGTTCAGCTTGGAGAGAGCATCGGCCTCTTGGCGGAAGCGCTTACGCGCGGGATGGTCGGCGAGGGTACCTGTAGGCAAGACTTTGATCGCGACATCGCGTCCCAGGTGCTCATCGCGGGCACGATAGACTTCTCCCATGCCGCCAGCGCCGATCTTCTCGGCGATACGGTAGTGCCCCAGCACTTCGCCGGGAGCAAACTGCTCGACCACCTTGGGAGGGAACCTTGGCCTTACGTACAATCTGACCCCCCTCTTTGTTGGGCTCTTCTCTCAGGAGAGCCCAACGTAAAGCTACTCCCCCCGTGACCAACTGTCAGTGATTGGGAACACAAAGCATGATGCCAAATCCACAGGGGGTCTCCATTGATGAACAGCTTCGGGATCGGGCTGGTGCTGAGCCAGCGCGCGTAAGAATCGGAGATTCGCGGACTTCGGTGGCTATTTTGTAATTCCAGGGAAGCCTGCTGGTTGGAGGACAAGAGAAGATGGTTGACGTTCACACATGCTTACACCGCGTGTTTTCTGGCCGCACGCGGTAATACGTTATTCTCTGCTCTAGGGCTGGATCGTGACCTCGACCAGGTTGTCATCCGGTACGCGGTCGATCAGCAACAGCAGCGGATCGATTCCGGCTTTGTCCGGCTTTTCATCCGTGGTGAAACTGTAGCTGGTTTTGCCGCTGGTCATGTGAACGCGTTCGCGGTGCAGGACTTTTCCAAAGCGCTTTCCCTTCTCCGGAGCGGCGAGCGCTCCTACCTCGATCCAGTCGTCAACTGGAACTTCAGTTTCGTTGCCTTTTTCGTCGGCTTTGAATTTACGCGCTTCGGTTTCGACGGTGACCCGGTACTTGCCCTCCGTACCCTTACGCGCGGTCGCGCTCACCGCTCGATTGGAGAACAGCGTGATGTCATAAAACAGGTCCTGAAGCAGGTACTGCAGTTGCGGCGGCGTTTCCTCGCGCAGCGCATCGACCAGGGCATACGACGTGGGATACGGCGGCGGCTGGTATCCATACTTGTTCAGCACCTTGCGCAGCGCGCGGTTCACCGCTTCCTCGCCGATCATTTCGCGCAGGTAGTACATCACGACGCTGCCCTTGCGATAGTGGATGTAACCCTGCGACGCTTCCACGCGCAACAACGGACGCTCCTTCAGGAGCTCAGCGCCGCGCGAGCGCAGGTAATTATCCATTTCGTATTGCATGAATTTGCGCATGGTGTCACGACCATATTCTTTTTCCATGGTCATCAGCGCCGAGTACTGGGCCAACGTTTCCACCAGCAGCGTGGCCCCTTGCATGTTCGCTCCCACCTCCTGGTGGCCCCACCATTGATGTGCCATCTCGTGCGCGACTACGTAAAAGACCATGTCGATGTCATCTGGCTTCTGGATGCTGGCGATGAAGCCGATGGACTCCGAGTACGGCATGGTGCCGGGAAAGGCCTCGGCGAAGGCAGCCAGGCGTGGGAATTCGATGATGCGTGCCTGCTGCTGGGGATAGGGCCCGAAGTTTTTGGTGTAGTACTCGAAAGACTTCTTCACCGAGTTCAGCATCTTGGGCACATTCCAGGGCTGCTCTTTGAGGTAATACACCTCGATGTTGATGCCGTTCCACTCGGTGCGGGCGACTTCATAGCGAGCCGACAAAAACGAGTAATAGTTCAGGCCGGCATGGTCCAACTTGTACTCGAAGTAGCGGCGCCCATTTTCGTTCCACTCCCGTTGCAGCGAGCCCGGCGCAATCGCGATCTGGTCGGGCGAGGCGCTGATCACGGTTTCGACATTCACCCAGTCTGAATTATTGCTGATGTAGCTGTCGTGGCAGTCGGCGTCGCAGTTCTGCTCGAGCGCCGGCATCAGATCTTTTTCCTTGAGCCCGAAGCGCTTGCGTTTGTTCTTGTCGTCCAATTCATTGCCGGGCTGATAGCCGATCTGAGGAACGATCTGGCTATGAATGAAGGTGCCGTTCGGCAGCACGGCGCGGTTGGTAAGTGTGTTCTCGAAGCCCCGCACCCGGGTCTTCATGGTGAACTGCATCACCCGCGACTCACCCGCCTGCAGCGGCGTAGTCAGAGCATAAATCTGGTAGTGCAAACGCTGGTCATCCTGGGACAGCTTCGCCCCTGGTATCTCGATGGTGGTTTGATAGCCGTTGGCCAGACTGAAATGAATTTCAGTCAACGGCTTGGAGGTCTGGTTCACGATGGTCTGCTGGCCGCGCATGGTCATGTTTCGCGTTTCCGGATACAGGTCGATCGCGTACTTCACGTCCGTGACCCGCGGCTGGGGCTGCTTCTCGAATTTCTTGTACGTCTTCTCGTAGTCCGCCTGCAGGCGGTCATTGTCATTTTCGCTTCGGACTGTATTCAGTACCTTGGTGTTGTAAAAGATCCAGCCGCCGGTGGCCACGAACCCAATCACTGCCGCAACGGCGATAAAGCGCACGGTCCCGTGATAGCGCAAACGCGCATTCCTGATCCGGCTGCGCCAACTGGTTTCGCGTCCGCGCTGCCACAACAGAATCGTGACTGCCGCCAGGAAAACGCAAGACGCGGTCCAGTAGAGCATGAACCACGCCCAGCTCTCGAGGAATGGACCGTATCCGTAGAAATCCGAGTAGGTCATGGTCTGGGCCTGGCCGAACTGGACCAGGTAAGTGGCGATGTGCAAAGGCTGCCAGACGAAAGTGGTCAGCAGGAGAAACGTGATGTATCCGAAGTAGCCGACGTATTTGTTAGGCGAGATGACATGAATAAAGAACGCCAGAATGGCCAGAAACACGAAGCCGAGGAGATCGATGCCAAAGAGGTTCGCAATGAAAAGACCGAACTGGTAGCGGTGATATCCGTGGAAGAACTGCACCAGCACAGCCGCGCACATCACTACAGCGAGAATGATGACGATGCTGCTCATCAGCGCCGTGAGCTTGGCCAGATAGGTAGGCCACTCCGGATTGGGCAGAGCATCATGCACTTCGTCGGTGCCGCTGTCGCGCTCCTCCCACGCCAGGACGCCCGCGAAGTACGTGATCATGGCGATCAGAAACAGATAGAGGGTCCCCGCAATGACTTCCAGCAGGCGGTAGGTGACCGGCAAGAAAGTATTTCCGAAGCCCTCCGTGTTGCTGTAAATCAGGGCGGGTACGCAGTTCAGCAACGCAAAAGCGGTGATCACGATGAACGTCGTGGTCTTGACCAGGCGCTTGAATTCGATCTTGACCGTGCCCCAGAATTGCAGCCACTCGGCACCGGCGCCGAAATTCCGCGCAGCGGCAGGAATCGCCGTGCTCGTGATCGAAACGCTCTCCTGAGCTTTCAACTTCTTTTTCTTCGCAGTCCTTTCGGCGAAACTGAATCGCCAGTAGGCAAAGGCAAAGATCAGACCCCCGACCCCGAGCCAGATCAACCGGTTCCACAGCAGATATCCGGAGTAGCCGATGGAGAGGGTGTTCTTCTCCGCGACCGTCCAGTATTTGGTCGCGTAGAGAAATGGATCGATGCCAAAGGGATCGATCAGCGCCGCCAGCTTCTGGTTTTTCAGGTCGCTGGTGAGCACCCGAGAAATTCCGTATCCCGCCAGCAGCGCCAGGCTGCCCAGAAATGAAACCACCGTGCTCCGGGTGAGCACCGCGATAGCAAAGATGATCGCCGCGATGAACAGGGTATTGGGAATGGCGAAGACGAGAATCGCCTTCCAGTGGGCCGACCACACCACCGGCCCCCACCGCTCCGCATCCACCCAGGGCATGTATTTGGCGGCCAGAATCCCCACCGAGACGCCCAGCAGCGGAATGGTCGCAATCAGCGCCGATCCCAGAAAGCGTCCGGACAGGTAATCCAGCTTGCGGATGGGCGTGCTGAACAGGATCTGATGAGTATTGTGAGCAAAATCACGCGAGGCGGCTGAGTTCACGAACGCCGTCGTCATCAGCAGCGTCAGCAAACTGCAGACGACGTAGAAGTTTTCCACCACCCAGGGAGCATTGCGATAGGTATTTTTCAGCGAACTGCCGACGGTGATCTGGTCGCTGCTGGCGGCCCCGAAAAACATCAACGCCACGATCAGGAAAAATACCCAGAGCATCCACGAGCGCAGCCAGAACCGGACCTCGAAGGTGAAGAACTGTTTGAACATGGACGGTCTCACTCGATCCCGGAAATGCGGCTGAAGAATACGTCTTCGAGGTCTGCGCTCACCGGGGTGAAACCGTTCCCCGGATTCTCTGCGGAGTAGATATGGATGAGGGGCTTGCCCGCAATCAGTTTGCTGGAGATGACGCGATAGCGTTGCTCGTATTCCTTGACCTCGGACTTGGCCACTGATTTCTGCCAGATGCGTCCCTCGAGCGACTTGACCGCTTCACCGGGAGCGCCGGCAAACAGCACCTTGCCCTGGTGAATGACGGCCATGTTGGTACACAACTCCATCACGTCTTCCACGATGTGAGTGGAGAGAATCACGATGACGTCCTCACCGATCTCGGAGAGCAGGCTGTAAAATCGGTTGCGCTCTCCTGGATCGAGACCCGCCGTCGGTTCGTCCACGATCAGCAAACGCGGATTGCCAAGAAGGGCCTGCGCAATCCCGAAGCGCTGCCGCATGCCGCCCGAAAATCCGGACAACGCCTTCTTGCGATGCTCATAGAGATTGGTGCGGTGTAGCAGCGCCTCGACGGTTTCTTTCCGCTGCTTCGAGTCGGTAATGCCTTTCAGCAGCGCCAGGTGGCCAAGCATCTCCTGCGCCGAGGTACGCGGGTACACGCCAAACTCCTGCGGAAGATAGCCCAGCGTCTTGCGCAGCTCCTGCTTCTGCCGCAACACGTTCAGCGTACCCAGGTGGATCTCTCCGCTGTCGGGTTCCTGGAGCGTGGCGATGGTACGCATCAGAGTGGACTTGCCTGCACCGTTGGGGCCGAGCAAGCCGTACATGCCCACGGGAATGGTGAGGGAGACATTGTCTAGCGCGCGCACGCCATTCTTGTAGACTTTGGATAAATTTTGAATCTGCAATTCCACGAAGATTCGCTCCTCCTGACGCCGGTGCAGGCGCCCTCGAACTCTGTACGTTGCCGCTTCCCTGATGGTTCCCTTTTCGTACAGCAGAAAGCGTGGGAGGCTCGCGATTCTGTACTCTGGGCCAAGCCTTGTCAAGAGAAGGAGCGCATGCTAAGCCGCCTTCGCCAGAGTCATGCTGACGGCCTTCAGAGGCCGTTGCGCAACTATTTTTCACTCCCAATCCCCTCCCTCTTGTCCTCCTGAGCGGAGTTATACGTTTCGCTGGCGAAACGTATAGCGGAGTCGAAGGACCCCTACGAGCAGACGAGTGCTCGGTTAGGTAGGGGTCCCTCAACTTGCTCTCGCCGCGCCAGCGCGGCTCGAGCCGCGCTCGGGATAACTCGTCCTTCTCCGCTAACCACTTCACGCAGCAGGTCAACGAGTCCCTGCGTGCCGCTGTCACGAGGGCGCCGCTTGCCGCACCCTCAACCCCACCTGTAGCATAGAGGTTCACGCATTCTTCCCCGCAACTGAGGAGGCTTATGGCAACCGATACTCTGACCAGCCCAGCCGTGCCTGGCACCAGCACTGCACCCAAGGTTTACAAGAACTTCATCGATGGCGAGTGGGTGGAATCCTCGACCGGAGAAACGTTTGAGAATCGCAATCCCGCCGACACTCGCGATGTAGTCGGCATCTTCCAGAAGTCAGCGAAAGCAGACGTGGACGCCGCGGTTGAAGCCGCCAGCCGCGCCTTCGCCAAGTGGCGCCGGGTTCCGGCTCCGCGCCGCGCCGAGATCGTCTTCCGCGCCGCCGAGATGCTGCTCGAACGCAAGGAAGAATACTCCCGCGACATGACCCGCGAGATGGGCAAGATCCTCAAGGAAACTCGCGGCGACACCCAGGAAGCCATCGATACCGCCTACTATTTCGCCGGCGAAGGCCGCCGCATGTTTGGACCCACCACGCCTTCGGAGCTGCCCAACAAGTTCGCCATGGCGGTGCGGACTCCCATCGGCGTCTGCGGCATGATCACGCCGTGGAATTTCCCTATGGCGATCCCTTCGTGGAAGATTCTTCCCGCCATCGTCTGCGGCAACACCTGTGTGATCAAACCGGCGCAGGACACGCCGCTCTCCACCTTCAACCTGGTGCGCACCCTGGCTGATGCCGGCGTGCCCCACGGCGTGATCAACATCGTAACCGGATTCGGTTCTATGGTAGGCACGCCGCTTACCGAGCATCCCGAAGTCCGCGCAGTTTCGCTTACTGGTTCCACGGCGGTGGGACGAATCGTAGGCACTACCGCCGCGCAGAGTTTCAAGCACTGCTCGCTGGAGTTGGGTGGCAAGAATCCCATGATCGTGCTCGACGACGCCAACCTCGACCTTGCCATCGAAGGCGGCATATGGGGTGGCTTCGGCACCACCGGCCAGCGCTGCACCGCCACCAGCCGGATCATCGTGCAGAAAGGTGTCTATGCCGAGTTCGTGGAGCGCTACCTGGATCGCGCCAAGGGACTGAAGGTCGGCAACGGTCTGGATGAGAGCACAGAGATGGGCCCGGCGATCAACGAAGCTCAGCTCAAGACCGATCTCAGCTACGTGGAAATCGGCAAGTCCGAAGGCGCCCGCATGAAGTGTGGCGGCAATCTGCTCGAAAAAGGCGAATACCAGTACGGCTACTTCATGGAGCCGACGGTGTTTGTCGATGTTGATCCCAAGATGCGAATCGCCCAGGAGGAAATTTTTGGACCGGTCGTGTCCATCATCCCCTGCGAGGACTTGGAAGACGCGATCGCGATCGCCAACGGCATTGAATACGGCCTTTCGTCCGCGCTTTATACCAAGGACGTGAACAAGGCGTTCGTCGCCATGCGCGATCTCCACGCCGGCATCACTTATATCAACGCGCCCACCATCGGCGCCGAAGTGCATCTACCTTTCGGCGGGGTCAAGGCCACAGGCAACGGTCATCGCGAAGGCGGCATGGGAGCGATTGACTTCTACACCGAATGGAAGGCGGTGTACGTGGATTACTCTGACCGCCTGCAAAAGGCGCAGATCGACCGCGTAGATTGATGTAGCTCCGGCATCTTGCCGGCGCTGCAAAGAAAACATGCCCATCACACCTACTCGCGAAATCGCAGCCGCGCAGCGGCTCGACAACGTCCGCTATGCCATTCGTGATTTGGCGTCAGTTGCGGACGAGGTCACCCGGCAAGGCCACACGGTTCTGGCGCTCAACGTCGGCGATCCCAACATTTTTGATTTCAAAACTCCGGCGCACCTGATCGAAGCCGTATACAAGGCGATGCGGGATGGCAAGAATGGCTACGCCCCGTCTCCGGGCATCCCGGAGGCGCTGGAGGCGATTCGCGGCGAGGCGACGCGCAAGGGCATTTCCACGGTGCAAGACGCGTTCGTGACTTCGGGCGCCAGCGAAGCAGTGGATGTGTGTCTGACTGCCCTGGTCAATCCCGGCGAACATGTTCTGACGCCCAGCCCGGATTACCCGCTCTATTCCGCCGTGCTGTGCAAACTCGGCATTGCGGTCACGCCGTATGATCTGAACGAGGACGACGCCTGGCAGCCTGACCTGATCGACCTCCAGCGCAAGATCAATTCGCGCACCCGCGCCATTGTGCTGATCAATCCCAATAATCCCACCGGCGCAATGTGCTCCCGCCGTATGCTGGAACAACTGGCGGAACTGGCACGACGCAACAATCTGGTTATTTTCGCTGATGAGATTTACGACAAGCTGATTCTGGATTCCGGCGAAAAGGCAGAACACATCTCGATCGCGGCGGTAGCCCCCGATCTACCGGTTGTGACTTTCGGTGGGTTGTCGAAAAATTATCTTGCGCCCGGCTGGCGCATCGGATGGGGCGTCGTCAGCGGTGACGCGGTCGCCGTGAAACCCTACGTGGAAGGCATTCATCGTTTGTTGCGCGCGCGTCTGTGCGCCAACCATCCCGAACAGTATGCGATCAAAGCTGCGCTGGACGGCCCTCAGGACCACCTGGTGGAAGTGCGCAACAAGCTTCGTGCCCGCCGCGATCTGACCGTGCAGTGGTGCAATTCGACGCCGGGCGTGAGCTGTGTGTCTCCCCGCGGCGCGTTCTATGCCTTCCCCCGCATCGAGATCGCGGAAGGCGACGACGTCTTCGTAAAAGAACTCTGCCGGGCGAAGCACGTGCTCGTGGTGCACGGTTCCGGCTTTGGTCAAAAGGCGGGTACCCGACACTTCCGCATCGTGTTCTTGCCCGATGAGCTGACGCTGACCAAGGCCTACAAATCAATTGGGGACTTCATCGCGGAGAGATACAAGTAAGTCTGGTGTGGGCGCGAGCGTCCCGCTCGTGCAGCGGCGTACGAGTTCACGACAACTTCTCCGCCCTGTCTCTCCAAAGAACGGAGAGACGAGGACGGGGCACCCTCCTGATTTCTGGATCTCCGCTGTGAGTTGGACCCTCTATGACTCTTTAAGTCAGGACGAAAAATCATGAAAGCCGCACAAGTCAGCAAACCTGGTGGAAATTTCGAAGTAGTGGAACGCCCGATTCCGGAGCCTGGCCGCGCCCAGGTTCGAATCAAGGTGGAAGCCTGCGGCGTCTGCCACAGTGACGCCATCGTGAAACAGTCGGGCTTTCCCGGCTTGCAATACCCGCGGGTTCCGGGGCACGAGATTGCCGGACGCATCGACGCGCTTGGAGCTGGCGTGACGCAGTGGAAACCCGGACAGCGCGTGGGCGTGGGCTGGCATGGCGGGCACTGCTTTGTCTGCGATCCCTGCCGTCGCGGTAATTTCATTCTCTGCCAGGTTGAGAAAATTACCGGCATCAGCTTCGATGGCGGCTATGCGGAATACGTGGTGGTCCCGGCTGAGGCAGTCGCGGCCATGCCCGATGATTTGCCCGCGGACGAAGCCGCGCCTCTGATGTGCGCCGGCATCACGGTGTACAACTCTCTACGCAATGCCGGAGCGCGAGCCGGCGATCTGGTGGCGGTGCAGGGTATCGGCGGACTGGGTCATCTGGGAATTCAGTACGCGCGCCAGATGGGTTTCCGCACCGCGGCGATTGGCCGCGGCGGGGACAAAGAAGCTCTGGTCAGGCAACTGGGCGCTCACCATTACATTGACAGCGCTGCCGCTTTTCCAGCGGCCGCCCTGCAGGCCTTGGGCGGCGCGAGCGTGATTCTGGCCACCGCGCCGGATTCGAAGGCGATCTCCGCTTTGGTCGATGGACTGGGCCCGGACGGAAAGCTGGTCATTGTCGGCGCCAGCACAGAACCCGTCTCAGCTACGCCTCTGCAACTCATCTTCAGCCGGAGAACCATCCGGGGATGGCCCTCCGGCTCTGCCATCGACTCCGAGGACACGTTGAGGTTCAGTTCGCTGTCCGGCGTTCGCCCCATGATCGAACGCTATCCGCTGGATAAGGTCGCGGAGGCCTACGATCAAATGATCAGCGGACGGGCGCGCTTCCGCGTCGTGCTTACCATGGGCAAATAATCTGGCGTCGGTGGAGGGTAATCAGGGATCGCAGGTTACCAGCCTCGCGCGGGTTCGAGACGATAAAAGCGCGCACCCGGCTTGGCCTTTCGATGAAAATCTGCTTAAATTAACTGGCCGCCGTTCCCCCTCGGCAGTCCACGTGATCGACATTCATTGCCACATCCTGCCTAAAGTTGACGATGGCCCGAAATCGTGGGACACGTCGCTCGAAATGTGTCGGATGGCGGCCGACGACGGTATCGAACACATCGTGGCCACTCCGCACGCCAATGAGCGTTTTCAGTACGACCGGCAGCGCCTGAACAAGAATCTGGAGTATCTCCGAGTGCTGGTGGGCAAGGCCCCGCGGTTGAGCCTGGGCTGCGATTTCCATCTTTCTTACGACAACTTGCAGGATGTTCTAGTTTCACCCGAGCGCTACACCATTGAAGGCAGCCACTACCTGCTGGTGGAGTTGAGCAACTACAGCATTCCTGCGCAGATCAACGAGTGCTTCACCCGCATGGCAGACGTTGGCATTACGCCCGTAGTCACTCATCCCGAGCGTAATCCGATTCTGCAACAGACGCCGCTGCGGGTGCTGGAATGGGTGGATCAGGGCTGCGTGGTGCAGGTGACAGCTTCGGCGGTGACTGGAGGCTGGGGACAGAAGGTGACGGGCGCTGCCGAGTGGCTGCTCGAACGAGGCGCCGTGCACGTGCTGGCCACGGACGCTCACGACACCAAGCACCGCCCTCCCTCGCTCTCAGCCGCGAGAGACAAGGTCGCGAAACTCTGCGGCCAGGAAGTCGCCCAGGCGTTAGTGGACGGGAACCCCCGTGCCATTATCAGCGACAAACCCCTGCCGTATTTTCCCAATCCAGCGATAAAAAAGAGCCGCCGGTAAAGGTTGCATGTGTGGGGCGGACACTCCTGTCCGCCGCCTTTGGCGTTGACGTTGAAGTTGAAGTCGGTGCTGGTCTGGTCTTGTCCCCGCTCCTGGATCAGCGCACCTGCTGCCCGGTAGCCAGCCTTTCTGCATGTTTTGACTTTCAAAGATCCAGGTCAAGAGCGACGGACAGGAGTGTCCGTCCCACACATGCAACCAGAGGTCCGAAGTCTACTTCTGCGGCTGGGTTGTCACCGTCGAGGTCTGCTCTAACATCGGTTCGGCGTGGAGCGCTTCGGGTCGCGACGTCATCGCGCTTTCCGGATTCAACAAGTGGTCGTGGTTGGGCCCCAATCCCAGTTTGATCAATGCCCGCGAATCTGGGACCGTCTTGCTTTGCCAGCCATTGTCGTCCTGGTAGCGCTGCATGGCGCTCTGCGACTTCGCGTCCCAGGTTCCCGACGCGGTGCCGTCCAGATAATGTTCGCGAATCAGGGCCTCCTGGATTTCGCGGGCGCGCCCACCGTCGATCTTTTGCTGGCCCCGTTTACGGGACTTTGCGCTCGTGCGCGCTTTCTTGTTCTTGTGGGTAACGGGATGAGCGGACCCAGCCTGCAATGTCGCCTTGGACTTTGTTGCAGCAGATAAAGTGCTCTGGGTTTGCGCCACAAGCGTGCTACAAGCCAGGAGCGCAGCGCAGCCCGCGCTTAACCATGCTGTCGAAATGGAGCCGCCTGTCACAGTCTTGGTCCGGAGGTAACACTCTGCTCGGTTACCGGCAATTCCCGATCGAGCAGGAAGGGTAAACCATCCCCGCCTCCAGTACCAGCCCCCATTGTGCCGGCTTCGGGTTACGGAAGTGTACCGGCCAGAAAGATGGTTCCGCCCTGGCGGCCGGCACCCCGCTGACGTACCAGGAACACAACGTCCTGTCCGCTCTTCAAGGTGGTGACGACGCGGTTAAACTGCTCCTCGTTGTCCACCGCCTGCCGGTTGACCTCGAGGATAATATCACCGCGACTTAAGCCCACATCCTCGGCAAACGATCCGGCCTTCACATCCTTTACGATTACACCCTTGCCCGCGGGAACGTCGAGGCGGTCCGCCATCTCCTGGTTCAGGGTCTGGACGCTGACGCCTAGTTTGCTTTCTTTCGGTCCAGCCTCAGGGCCGCCTTCCTCATCGTCGCCCAGGCGGGCGGCGAACAGTTTGGCCCGATCGGCCACGGTGGCCGTGGCTTCCTGCTTCGTGCCGTTGCGGATGAATCCCACCGAGATTTTGGAGCCGGGCTTGCGCGCGGCGATATCGGCAACCAGTTCATCGCCGTTCTTCACCGGCTTGCTGTCCACGGCGACAATGGTGTCGCCCACTTTCAGCCCGGCCTGCTCCGCCGGGCTGCCCGGGGTCACATCCGAAATGGTCACGCCTGAGCCGGTTCCGTACACGCGCGCGATGGCCGGATTGTCCAGCGCGTTAAACATGATTCCGATCGAACCGCGCGATACCCGGTGATCGGGACCGACCAACTGGTTGTAAACCTGGGCCACGGTATTTGAGGGCAGGGCAAAGCCCACGCCCGCGTAGGCGTTGGTGTCGGTAAGAATCGCGGTATTGATGCCGATGACTTCGCCCGCCATATTCACCAGCGGGCCGCCGGAGTTGCCCGGGTTGATGGCGGCGTCAGTCTGAATGAAACGACTGGAACTGGCGTTGCGGCACGATATTGCGGCCTTTGGCGGAGACGATGCCGGCGGTCACGGTTTCCTGCAATCCAAACGGACTGCCTATGGCCAGCACCCAGTCTCCCACCTGCATGCTGTCGGAATTGCCCAGCTTGGCGATGGGGAAGGGCTTGTCGCCTTCGATCTTGATGACGGCCAGGTCGGTCTCCTGGTCCGATGCCGATCACTTTGGCTTCGTGCAGCACTCCCGGCGGATCGTCCTGCAGCCTCACCCGAATCCGGTCGGCCTTCTCTACTACGTGCCGGTTGGTGACGATATAACCCTTGGCGTCCACGATCACGCCCGAACCCAGAGAACGCTCGCGAATCGCCCCGCCGCCAGGACCGCCCTGGCCGCCCTGTCCGCCCTGTCCGCCGAAAAAGCGGTCAAAAAAATCGTCGAACGGATTGGCATCATCGTCGCCATTGGGAACGCCACGGCGCCGGTGAGGGGTCTTGATGGTGGATTCGGTGTTGATGTTGACTACGCTGGGCTCGAGCTGCTTCGAGATCTGGGAGAACTGATTGGAGAGCGCTTGCGGCGAGGGCACGCTTAACATGGCCGCGTCGGAGGAGGATGATTTCTTGTCCTGGCCCTTCACTCCAGAGGAGATAACGGTCCCGATCAGGATACCGACGGTCAATGTAATCAGGATCGAAATGCTGTACGCGAGACGGTTCGCCTTCAAACGTACCCAAAGAGCGCTTGCGCGCTGATTCATAATGACTTCCTCCGAATATTGTCTACCGGATTCGATTATACCTTCCCGCCGACGGCCGTCACCAGCGTACTTCCAGTAGGTTAGACGCGGGTCCGAGGAAAAGTGTTGTGGCGCCAGCCTCAATGTGGGCGCGGGCGTCCCGCCCGTGCGAATGGCGAACGCCAAGGCCAGGCTCAGGAATCCTGTGATTCCGATCCCCCAGATCACCCGCGCAGACCAGACTACGTAAATCTTCTCCGCCACGGGAACGGTCAGGATCATCAGCAGCGCGGTCACCGTCACCTGGACCAACGTGATTTGCTGCCATCTCTGGGCCCGGGTGGCGTGCTCGATAAGAATGATGTGGAAGGCAAACACCACCGCCGCACCCAGAGTAAACAGATCGCCCTGATTCATGCTTCGCAGATTGAGTCCGCTGCCGGCCGACGCGGGCACCGTCAGCAGGTACAGGCCGACAAACGCCAGAAGCACGCCTGCGACGGTCCAGCGATTGAGGCCGCGCCTCCAAAACAAAGCAAGCAAGACTGGAACCAGTACGACCGAGACTCCGGTCAGGAATGCTGATTTTGACGGAGTCGTATATTTCAGGCCCACAGTCTGCAGTTCGTTCCCCACAAACAGAAAAGCGCCCACCAGCAGACCTGAACGTAGAGACGTTGCGGTAAACCGCCCCAGCTCACGATAGAAGACGGCGGCCAGCGCCACCGCCGCGAGGCTCATGCGGAGAGCGTTGAAAGACAGGCGAGAAATATCCGCCAGAGCATTCTTGATGACGACGAAATTCGAGCCCCAGATGAGAGTGATCAGCACCAGCAAAATGTGGGCTTTGAGCGAGCGAGACACAGTGGCCAGAGTAACAAACGAGAAAGAGTGGATTGTCGGATTTTAGGATTGTCGAATCTTACGATTGTCAGATTTTAGGATTGCCGGATTTTCGAATTGAAAGTCTAAACACTAGTCCGGATGGTGAGATCTTCAATAAGAAAGTCCGTCAATCCGAAAATTCGACAATTTCTCTATTTGGCCTGGTAAACTGTTTTCCCGCCGACTACCGTGCGCAGCACTTTGGCTCCAGAATTTTCCGGGGCCACGGCAGTGATGTCCATGTCGAGCACGACGAAATCGGCGAGCATGCCGGGCGCCAGCTTGCCTTTATGTTTTTCGGCGAACTCGGCGAAGGCGGCGCCGGTCGTGTAGGCGGCGATGGCCTGTTCGATGTTCAGTTTCTGCTCGGATAGTATTCTTCTTCCCGTCTTCGCTCTTGCGGGTGACGGCGGCATAGATGCCGCGAAATGGCGTGACAGGTTCGACTGGATAGTCAGTGCCGAAAGCCAGCATCACTCCCTGACTGCAGAAATTCGGCCCAGGCATAGGAGTGCTCGGCGCGCTTCGGCCCCAGCCGCGGACTCCGCCCAGTTCATGTCCGTGAGCAGATGGTTCGGCTGCATGGAGGCGATGACCTTGAGCTCTTTGAACCTCGCGATTGCTGCGGGGTGGTGACCTGGGCATGCTCGATGCGCAGTCGGAAATCGGCGCCTCCGTCGGCCGGCTTTCACCTTGGCGTCTCTTCGCGGCCTTCTCACGCTTCGGCGAAAGCGTCAAGCGCCATCTGCACACCCTTGTCGCCGATGGCGTGGAAGCCGATCTGATATCCGGCCAGCACCCGCTCGCTCGTCATCGCATTCAGCTTGGCCGGATCGTATTGCGGCAGCCCGCTATTGCTGGGGTCATCGCTGTAGGGCTCGAGCAGCGCGGCGGTTTTCGAACCAAGCGAGCCATCCATGAAGCCCTTCAGCATCCCGGTGTGCAGCAAGTTGTCGGACGGCGGGATGGCGAATCGCGCTTGCTGCAAGCTCGGCAGCGGAATCGTCAAAGGGCAGCCACTCCGAGATCCGCGCCGTGAGTTTGCCTTCACTGTTCGAGTTCTTCGTAAGATCTGGAAATCGTCCCAGGAGCTGCGAGTCTCGGAGTCGGAATTGTCCTGCGCGGAAGTGATGCCGTGACTGGCGAGATCGGCCAGGGCCAACTTCGATCGCCTGCCGGCGCTTTTCAGGCGTCGGTTTGGGAATCACGGCGCAGCACGGCTTGCGCGCTGTCTCGCGCAGAATGCCGGTGGGCGTGCCGGTCTCGTCGCGATCAATCTTTCCGCCGTCAGGATCCTTGCTGGCAACGGTAATACTGGCCAGTTGCAGGGCGCGCGTGTTGGCCACCGCAATGTGGCCGTCCACCCGTTCGAGAAACACAGGATGATCCGCTGTACTTCGTCGAGGTCCCAGCGGGTGGGGAGTCTTCACCGGCCAGAGCGTTTCGTCCCAGCCCTCGCCCACAACCCAGTCGCCAGGCTCGGCGTCTTGCACTGCGCGCCCGCAGGCGTTCGCGAAACTCGTCAGCGTTTTCGCTCCCACCAGGTTGACATTCAATTTTTCGAGGCCGGCGCTGGCCAGATGCATATGCGCGTCGTTGAATCCAGGCATGACGAAGTGCCCGCCGAGATCGACGACTTCGGTGGACGGCCCTTCAGCTTCATCGATCTCGTCGCCGCGGCCGACGGCTAGAATCCGGCCACCACGCACGGCTATCGCCTCGGCCCGCTTATGGTGTGGAACGACGACGTATCCACCACCCCGGTGTAGACATTGCCGTTGGGTAAAGATGACGTCCGCCTTGGGTTGGCGGGAAGACTGCGTTCTGACCCCAGTCATAGCGATTGGAAGCCATAGCCACAAGAGAAGAGCATGCGTTGTCATTTTCATATATCCGACTCCCGCCAGCCGCCAGCAGTGTAAGCAGGATGCGGCTGAGGCCAAGCTCTCGTCCATTGCAGTCGAACCATTCTTGCAACGTGTGCGCGCCGCCGCCGGTGCCGCCGCCGCCGATGGCGATGGCCTCGCGGCCCAGGGAAAGCGGGATATTGGCGTCGGTGGAAGCGCGCTGCACCTGTGCCGTATTGCCCAACTGCGCATCCACGGCACGAATGACCTTCAGCATGCGAGCATCCGGTGCAGTTCGCCCGCGGGACGATTGCCGATCACAACGACTTCACAACTCTGCCCGAAGTGCCGCCGCCGCGAAGCCGTGCGCGCCGCCGCGGCCCGGGTTTCCGCTTCCGACCGCCTGGTCGAGCGCAATGGCGCAGAGCGCGCTCCAGGCGATCGATTTCCGCCATCGACGTGGAGCGCAGGTCGACCCGCATGCTGGCCGACTCGGGAATCGAATTCACCGAAGTCCCCCCGCGAATCACGCCCACATTGAAAGTCGTTTTCGGGGAGGCCGGCACCGGCGTCTGCGCGAACGACTGCACCGCGCGCGACGAGCACGATGATGGGATTGGGCGTGCCGAAATCGCTCCAGGAGTGTCCGCCGGGGCCGCGCACGATCACCTCGAAACGGCGGCTGCCCAGGGCTTCAGCCACGATGGTGTCCGCGCCCGCGCCGTCCAGCACCAGGCTGTAGTGCGATCTGGTCCTTCCAACGTGGTTCGGAGAAAACGTGACGCATGCCCCGCAGGTCGCCTTCGCCTTCTTCCCCTACATTGCCGATAAACAGAACAGGCAAAGCGTGCCGGATGCGCAACGCGCGCAGCGCTGCCACGATGGCCAGCATGGCGGTTATGCCCGCGCCGTTGTCGGAAACTCCCGGACCGTACAAGCGGCTGCCCTGTTGCCGGATGTTCAGCGGCGTGCTTGCGGGAAACACCGTGTCCATGTGCGCGCTGAGCGAGACGTGGCCGTGCCCGTAGCCGGCATGCATGCCGAAAACGTTGCCGACTTCATCGGTGTGGACCGATTCCAGGCCGAGCTCGCGAAAACTTGTCGGCCAACCATGGGGCCCGGGCGCTCTCGCCAAACGGAGGCGCAGGAATGCGCGCCAGCTCCAACTGCCAGTGCGCGAACTGCGGCTCCTGAGCGCGAAGCCAGGTAAAAGCCGAGCGAATCTCGGGCAGTGAACAAAGATGTGCCACTTCCTGTTGCACTCCAGGAAATAGCTCCGAGACTTCGGGTTGCGAGCCAGGCATGGGTCAGTCTTCGGTCTTCGGTCTTCGGTCTTCGGTCTTCAGTCTTCAGTCTTCAGTCGTCAGTCGTTTGGCCCTCACTCGTCGGTGATGGTCGGAGTCGTCGGTCTTTCGATAATCGAATCTGACCGCGGCGTTCGTGAACCTCAAAGATTTGCTGACGACTGACGACCGATGACTGAATTTCTTATCTTACAATGCTATGCCGGATGTCGGAGGTGGCGTCGGAGACGCGCGCCGATTACGGAGGAATGTGTGGGGCGGACACTCTTGTCCGCCGCCTTGGAATCAGATAGATGCTAAGGGTTACGACATCCGGCAGGGCCGATGGTTATGTCTTCTTTCCTTTGTCGATGCGGACCTTTGGGGCAGCAAACGCATGGGGAAATTCGAGTGTGACTACCCAGCCTTTCCGGACATTGACCACCAGCGCAGGCCGAAAGCAGGCGATGGCATGTGCCTCCGCGATGGCGAACGCTGGGGTAGACCAATCCCGCCGATCCCTGGTTCAAGAGCTCGCGCGCAAGACGTTGTGACGCAACATAGCTTGTCGGATCGAGGCACGCTGCGTGCTGGGGACTCCTCCGAATGTCGTGAAATCCTGCGCGGAAATCTGCCAGATACTCCCGGTAGGTCGCGGTTTCGCTCTCTTGCCAATTCACTTCTTGCAAACTCTGGGCAAAGTGAAACGCAACTTCGGCTTGCGCGGTGTTGAGGGTGAACCCGGAATACCAGGCCCCGCGATCCGGACCATGGAAGCGGCTACCCTCGGGACGCGCGTGGGTGAATGCGGCATTTACGATGTGCCAGTTAGGAACTCCGAAGACAAGTTCATGGACGGTGACACCGGTCAGGAGATTCGCTTCTCCCAGCAACCGTTCATTAGTTGCACCATCGAGCTGGAAAAGATCCTGCAGCTGCTGCCGGTCGGAGGTGAGCCGTGCCAGGACGCTCGCGCCGTCTTCGCTATAGCGCGCGGGGATGAGGCGATGGGTATCGTCCTGATGAAGCTGCGTGATACGAGGAGCCACTAGCGACCGCCGCGCCGCGCGTCCACCAACTGCCGTACCCGGATCATCGCGGGCACGCCACCCTTGATCATCGAAAGCAGCGGCGATTCCCCGCCAAACATGGGATTGCTGTTGGGGAGCTGCACCCAGGCATCAGCCAGCTTCTTGCTGTACAGGATATTCAGCGCCTTGAAGATGCCGAGCAGCAGCGAAATGCGGGTGAGTTTGTCCTGATCGAGGGCCTTGGCAGGACGGCGCTTCAGGCTGTAGTAGGCGCCGTTGGAAATCCCGCCTAGCAGACCCCGGGCATCTTCGTCGCGCAGATTCCATAGATCGGTGAGCCGGAAGAAGGCCAATATGGCGGAAGGGCTGAGTCTTTCCTGGATTTTCTTGCTGGAGAGGTCAACCGGCCGGTCCAGCGTGACGCCCGCGATCTGCACGTTTGAGGTAGCCGTCATCGGTGTCTCCAATGATGTATACATATTACTACATATTTGGAGATAGTCAAATTTCCAATCTTCATCTGCTCTTGTGAATCAAGGCGTCATCCTGAGCTTGCGAAGGATCCGACGTGCAGCAGCTTAGGTATTGGGGGCAATCGGCACATCTGCCACGCGCCGGATCCTTCGGGACTGAAGTCCCTCAGGATGACTCCGGTACGGGCATGGGTTGACGCTCGTGAATCAGGACGGGTTGGGGCGCGCGAATCAGCACGGGCGGGACGCCCGTGCTCCATTGCTTACAGGCACTGCCGGATTTCCGCCTCACTCAGCGTGTGGTTCGAGGCCTTGGCGCGTTTATAGATTCTGTCCACGACTTCATCGGTTACGGGCACGCCGTGGCGTTCCAGCCAGAACAGCACATTCGACTTCCCGCTCATGGGACCGATTTCGATGATCTGCTCCAATCCGAACATCTGCGACGGTACGCCGGAGTACACGGCATTTGCCAGTTCAACGTCTTTCTTCTTGTAGGCCTTAATGAGGGCCGCCGCGTGCACCCCGGTTGCGGTGCGAAACGCGTCTTCACCCACCACCGGATAGTTCGCCGGGATGGGCACACCTGTGGCCTTCGATACCGTCTGGCAATATTCCTTCAGCTTGGTCAGGTCTTGCTCAGACCAGGGAGGAATGCCCATAAGTTTGAGGTTCACCAGCATCTGGTCCATCTGAGTGTTGCCGACGCGTTCGCCAATTCCGAGAGCGCAGGCGTGGACGCATTCCGCACCCGCCATCAGCGCCGCCATCGAGTTCGCAACGGCGAGGCCGCGGTCACAGTGCCCGTGCCAGTCCACGCGAATCTCTTCTCCGGAAGGCTTCACCACTTCTTCGAGCACGAAGCGCACCAGGGCGAAAGCGCCCATCGGAGTCGCATGCCCCGCGGTGTCGCAAACCACGATGGCCCGCGCCCCGCAGCTGATTGCAGTCGAATAAAGACGCTTCACCATCGCCGGATCGCAGCGGCTCGTGTCCTCGGTCACATACATGGCATCGAGGCCGAGTGACACGGCGTATTTCACGGCCTTTTCCGTGGTCTCAAGCAGGAAGTCGTCGGTCCAGCCTTCGGTGTAGCGACGAATCGGGCTTGACCCAATGAAAGTCGCCGCCTGAATGCTCAGCCCGGTGCGCTGCACTATCTCGGCAATCGGCCGGATGTCATTTTCATGAGTGCGGGCGGCGCAGTTGGCGCGAATTTTCATCTTGTGGCGGACGATCTCGTGAGCCAGCGCCTCGCAATCCGCAAGGGCACGCGGTCCTGCCCCCGGCAGGCCCATATCGAGCGAATTGATGCCCAGAGCTTCCATCAGATGAAGAATCTGAATCTTCTCGGCGATCGAAGGATCGCGCACCGAGGGCGACTGCAAACCATCACGCAGGGTTTCATCGTTGAGCAGGACTCTTCCCGTCGGCCGCAAATTGGCGGCATCCATCTGGTTCCAGTCGTAGATAAGTTCGGAAGTATTCAACGTGAAGTATGTGGGAGGGCACGGCTTTCAACCCTGCCGGGGATCACCAGGCTAGTGGTGCGGCACGCCTGAAAGGCGTGCCCTCCCGACGAGCGCGCTACTCATTTTTTAGGCACCACCGTCAGGCCAAACACAGATGTCTGTCCCTGCCCAGCCACGTTCAGCCCGCGCACTCCCTCCTCATTTGGCAAGTACAGCGTCTTGCAATGCTCGCAGCGATAGACCTCGGCGTCCGGTCCCCAGGCCTGCTCGGCGTCGCCACAGGCCTGCTCGACCACATCCGTGGTGTAGAACCAGCGCTTCAGGTGACCGCCACAGAACTTCCCCTTGGCGTCTTTCTCGTTGCAGGAACGCTGGCCCGGCTTCTTGATCTTCACTTTGTGATGGGGAAGCTGGGGAGGAGCAGTCGCGGTTTCGGTGGCCAATGGCTATCCTCGTCGCTGCGGCAAAGCGCCGCCGGATTTACAGATTCATTTTACTCGAAGGCGTTTGGCTGCCATGCCTCAATCGAATTCACTCCTGGGTACGGCCTGCTCTGGTCCGACGCAGCCACACACGATTTCGGCGACGAAATAATTCTCGCCTTTTACCGGTTCGCCAGCCATCCGCCGCAGCATGGCGATCTGTCCTACATGGGTCAGGGCATCGGCCACCGGACCCTGAAAGAGCTTTTCTGCCGAAGCGTGCAACGGCTCGGTCGAAGCCAGGTAATCGTCGAAGCTCTTGAGCGCGGCAAAGAACCGATCCGTTTCCTTGTCCCAAGGCAGGGGTTCGGAGTTCTTCCAGCTCTGCTTGCCTTGCACAATGGAGAGTCCCCAATCAAGCAGGTCGCCCAGATGGGCCAGGATTTGTCCCGCGGTGCGCCCCGCGGGGCAGCCGCGAAACTCGGCAAACCCGGTGGGAGCGTTGCGGACAGCCTTGCCCCCGCGGTACGCCAGCGTAGCCACCGTGTGTCGTAGCAATTCGCATTTCGGATCAGAATTCGGAGTCATGGCGTATTCCTCATGAAATTCATCCCATGTGGGTCGGACACTCCTGTCCGACGCCTTTGACTTTGACTTTGACTTTGTCTTTGTCTCGCAAACGCCCTCGGTGAGCATGCGGCCAACGAAGATTCAAAACGAAAATCAACATCAAGAATCAACTTCAAAATCAACTTCAATCAACTGCAAAGGCGCCGGACAAGAGTGTTCGGCCCACACCTTAACCGCGTTTCTTACCTTTCAGCGCTCCCGCTGCTCTCGCCGCGCCCCGCACCCTATGACCTAACCTGCGGGCAAACTGCGCATCAAGCAGGCCCTCCATCTGGCGCGCGAAAGCGCTCCCGTACCGGTACCACCAGATCTTTTCCATTCCTGGCAGCCGATCGGAAGCGAGATATTTCATGCGCACCATTTCTTCCAGGCCAAAGCGACCGTGTGTGCGGCCTATACCGCTCGACTTCACGCCCCCGTGGGGAGCTTCGCTGATGCCAAAGCAGGAGACCACGTCGTTCACCATGACCGTTCCCGCGTGGATGCGTCTCGCCAGGGCTTCCCCGCGGGCGCGGTCCCGGGTCCACACACTTGCCGCCAGGCCGTATTCCGAATCGTTGGCCAGACGGACAGCCTCCTCGTCGCGGTCGAAGAGCATCACGGGCAACACCGGCCCGAAGGTCTCTTCGCGCATGATGCGCATCTCGTGAGTGACATCCGCCAATACCGTCGGCGCGTAATAGTTTGGCCCGATTTCCGGCAGGCGTTTTCC
Organism: Terriglobia bacterium; assembly: GCA_963779255.1. Taxonomy (GTDB): domain Bacteria; phylum Acidobacteriota; class Terriglobia; order Terriglobales; family Acidobacteriaceae; genus JAIQFF01. The sequence goes on from CAVZXU010000045.1 coordinate 70,559, forward strand.
ACCCGCCATCACGCGCGCTCCCTGCGCCCGGGCATCTTCCACCTGCGATTCCACGTTCAGCAACTGACGCTGGTGGATCATCGGGCCAACATCGATCTCAGGGTCCATTCCGTTACCCACTCGCAACTGCTGGGCCTGGCGCGCGCAGGCCTCGAGAAATGGTCCATACAGGCTGCGATGCACATAGCAGCGCTCGACCGAAAGACAGGCCTGCCCGGCATTGACGAAAGCGCCCCAGACCGCGCCTCGGGAAGCGATTTCGACATCGGCATCGTCGAGTACCAGCATGGGGTCTTTGCCGCCCAGTTCCAGCGCTACCGGCAGCAGGCGGTCTGCCGCGCTCTGCGCGATCCGCCTTCCGGTGGCCACGCTTCCGGTGAAGACCAACTTGTCCAGGGCAGAGTTCAGCAGGGCCGCTCCCGTGGCGCCGTCACCGGCGATAACCTGAAAAACGTCGCCGGGTACGCCCACCTGGTGCAGCAATGAAGCCAGCTCAATCGCGGCGAGCGAGGTGAACTCGGAGGGCTTCACCACGACGGCATTCCCCGCGACCAGCCCCGCCAGGCTCTCGGTGGCGGGAATTGAAAGTGGGTAATTCCAGGGCGAGATGATTCCAACCACGCCATAGGGCTCGTGCACAAGGCGCCCGGATTTGGTCTTCATGGTCGGATTGCCGTGCGGAACATGTTCGTCTCGCAGCAACTGGAAGGCGTTGTCGATCAGGAAGCGGGCGGCGTCGAGCACTACCAGGACTTCCGTGAGCAGCGCTTCGACATAGGGCTTGCCGGCCTCGCGGCAAACTAACTTCGCGATTTCGGACTTTCTCTGGTGCACCGAGTCCTGAAACTCACGCAGAACCGCAATTCTCTTGCGCACACCCACTCCGGCCCAGGCAGGCTGGGCAGCATGAGCGCGGGCGACCGCGGCGTGGACGTCGGCTCCCGATGCGCATTCGAATTCGCGCAGAACCTCGCCAGTCGCGGGATTGATGGAGGCTATCTTACGAACGGCGATTTGCAGATCGGTGACCATGAACAAAACCATCACCTGTGCATCGCTACGAATCCGCGGGTGAGTCGCCCGCGGCCACACTGCCATATTCGACGCTCACCAGGCACAAGCCGCTGGCGGGCGCGGTGGCTCCGGCAGCCGACCGCGCACGCGCTTGCATAATCCGCGCCAGATCGGAAGCCTCAGAGTCCCTTTCCCCACCAGCAGAAAGGTTCCTACCAGGTTACGCACCATATGGTGCAAAAATCCGTTGCCGCGCACAGTGTAGACGAATTCATCATCCTCCCGTTCCCAGCGCGAACAGAAAATCTGCCGGAGGTTCGACAGATCTGCCTCGTGTCCTCGCTCGGGATCAACCGCGGCAAACGAGGTGAAATCGTGCTCGCCCACGATCAATGGCGCTATCTCCCGCATCGCGATCTTCGTCCAAGGGATAGGGATAATGCCACACATACCGTGCCAGAAAAGGCGGACAGATGGCGCCGCGATATATGCGGTAGCGATAAGTCTTGGCGCGGGCCGACTTTCGGGCGTGAAATTCGGCCGGGGCTTCGGCAGCTGCGTAGCACCCGGATGGTGGATGGCAGAATGTCATTCAGCGCGACCACCAGTTCTCCGGCGGGATCGGCGATTCGGTAATGAAGCTTGCCACCTGGCCGAGCGCGTGCACGCCTGCGTCGGTGCGGCCCGAACCCTGGGGCAGGACTTTTTCACCCGTCACCCGTCCAATAGCCGAAGCTAGCGCGCCCTGGATGGTGGCCGCGTGGGGCTGCACCTGCCAGCCCGAAAACTCCGTACCATCGTAGGCCAGGATCAATTTGAGATTGCGCGACGATTCTTTTCGAGTCTTCCCGCTGGCGATTATCATCCAATGCTCTTGCAAATATTTACAAAGTTTTACCGGCGCCGGGGCACGGCTACAGGTCAGGCGGCGCGTCAGCTATACTATTTCATTCAAATTGCGATGCAGGTTCCTTACCCGGGACGAAAAACAGAACAGAAATTGCGCAGGCGGTCACATAAAGCACAAAAATGAAACTGCGCCCGTGTTTTGCGTACCACGTTTGATTTCCAGAGCCTTTGCGCTCTTACCATCAGCTGTGCAGGGAGAGAATCGAATGTTTTTGTCGGCATTGCAATGCGCCTTTCGGCGGACTATTGCCGTCGTCCTCGCCGGTACTTTAACCGCCACGGTTGGGCCCAGACCACGACCCAACCGGCCTCGGCCTTGCCCGACGGCCCGCGATCGCAGCGTCTGGCAGTGAAGGATTACTCCCGGCCGCGAGTCGCACTTCCCCAATCCGCTTGCGCCCTACATGCCGCGGCATCTGCCGCCGCCGAACCTGGCCAACACGCCGCGCATCGAACAGCTGATGCACGATGGCAAGCTCTATATCTCGATGAACGACGCGGTCGCGCTGGCGCTCGAAAACAACCTCGACATCGCCATTTCGCGATACAACCTGAACATTGCCGATACGGACATCTGGCGCGCCAAAGCGGGCGCCAACATTCTCGGCGTCAACAGCCGGCGTCGTGCAGAACACGCCCGGCGGCGGCGTGGGCGGACTCGGCGCGACAAGTTGGCTCGGGCCACGGCGGCACCTCGGTCGCGGCCGGGGGCGCCGGCGCCGGCGCGGCGGGTCTGGTCGTATCGACTCTGGGCAGCGGCCCGCAGATCACCAGCTTCGATCCGATCCTCACCGGCACGCTGCAGATTGATCAGCAACAATATTCTGTCCGCCAGCCCTTTTGCCCTTCCCGACACCGTACAGAACACCACTACCGCGGATTTCTCCTACAAGCAGGGCTTCAGTGGGGCACGAACCTCCCGGTGGGATTCAACAACACCCGCAATACCACCGATTCGACGTTTACCACCCTGAGCCCGACGCTGAGTTCCAACTTTCAGGCACGGTTGACCCAGCACCTGCTGCAGGGCTTCGGCTTCGCGCCCAACACCCGCTTTATCCGCATCGCGAAAAACAACCGCGAAATTTCCGACGTGGCCTTTCGCCTGCAAATCATCACTACCGTCGACCAGATCGAAAACATGTACTGGGACCTGGTGTTCGCCTACGAAAACGTGAGGGTGCAGAACGAACCGCTGGCCTTCGCGCAGAAGACACTCTCCGACACTCAGAAGCAGGTGGAAATCGGTACTCTGGCGCCGATCGAAGTGGTGCGGGCGCAGAGCACGGTGGCGAGTGATCAACAGCAGCTCACGCTGGCGCAGACCAACCTGCAATTGCAGCAGCTGCTGATGAAGAATGCGCTCAGCCGGACTCTGGTGGATCCCAGGTTGGCGGATGCCGAAGTGATTCCGACTTCCACCATGCAATTGCCCGAGCAGGAACCGGTGGTTCCGACGCAGGACCTGGTGAACGAAGCGTTGAGCCATCGCAGCGAACTGGCGGAAGCTCGCATCAACCTGAAGAACCAGGAGATCAGCAATCAAAGCAGTACGCAGTTCGCTGCTGCCCTCTTTGGATCTTTACGGCTACTATGGCGGGTCGGGATTGGGAGGGGCGCAGAATCCAAACAACTTGTGTCCGCCGCCTCCGGCGCCGCAGCCCTTCGGTTGCTCGGCAAGCCCAGTGACGCCGGTGAGCTATGGCATGCACGCTCAACCAGTTGGTCAATTCCACCGCTCCTGACAAAGGAGTCGGATTGCAACTGACCATACCGCTGAGGAACCGGGTCGGGCAAGCTACCCAGATCCGGTCAGAACTGGAATATCGCCAGGCACAGATGCGGCTGCAACAGCTGGAGAACCAGGTCCGCATAGAAATACGCGCCGCGCAGTTTGCGGTGCAGCAGAACCGGGCCAGCGTGTCTTCCGCCCAGGCGGCGGTTGACCTGGGCCGCCAGTCGCTGGATGCGGAACAGAAGAAATACGCTTTGGGGGCTTCCACCACCACGCTGGTGCTGCAGAACCGCAGCGCCCTGGCGCAGGCCGAATCCACCTTGGTCTCGGCCATGGCGGCGTATGAGAAGGCCCAGGTGGAACTGGACCGCGCGACCGGACTGCTGCTGGATCACTCAGGAATCCTGCTGTCCGACGCCGAACGCGGCGAAGTTACGCGCATGCCATCCGTTCCCTTTGTGGCCCCGCGGCCCGACGTGCCGGCTTCGGTGATGCCGGCCCAGGCTCCGCCGCAGTAGCTGCATAGCTGGCTTGGGGCGGACACTCTCGTCCGCCGCCTTTGAAGTTGCGGTTGTTTGTGCATGGCTTTGTTTGCGGTTTCCCGTGACGGGCCGCATCGCGTTTAAAACCTTACGTCAACGTCAAAGGCGTCGGACAGAGCCTGCCCTGAGCGAAGTCGAAGGGAGTGTCCGACCCACACGAGCCGCTTGTACCCCTGCGGGCATTCCGCCGCAGCTGTCTTACGGTTTATCCTCTCCGCGTGAAGCTCTCCGTGGTTTTGATCACCTACAACGAAGAAGCCAATCTGGCACGAACGCTGGAGAGTGTGCGACCCCTGGTGCGAGACGGCCAGGGCGAGATCATTGTGTTCGATTCCGGTTCCACCGACCGTACGGCGGAAATTGCGAAGTCGTTCGGGGCGAGAGTCGTCGTGGAAGCCTGGAAGGGTTACGCCGCGCAAAAAAATTCCGCGATAGAGAAAGCAACCGGCGATTGGATCCTGAGTCTGGATGCGGATGAGGAGTTGGATCTGCAACTGCAGAGTGTGATTGCCACCGCGCTGGAGAGTTTGGAACGAGTGGATGCGCGGCAACGTCAGACCGATGCTCATCCGTTCATGATGCAGGATGCCCGGGCCGAATTAGCAAGTTACATCGACATCAAAGGCGACCAGACAACCGCCGGCATTTGGATTGCACGCAAGAATGAATTCCTTGGCCGCTGGATGAGACACGGAGGCTTCTGGCCGGACCGCAAGCTCCGTCTGTTCCGCCGCGGTTGCGGTTTCTTTGAAGAGCGTGCCGTGCATGAGGCCGTTCAAGTCAACGGCCCCACCGCCACCCTCAAGCAGGGCGCTCTCCTGCACCACTGCTATCCCACCATCTCCGACTACATCGATCACATGAACCGTTACTCTTCACTGGGGGCGGAGATTGCAGTGGCCGAGGGACGCACCGGATTCAGCGTCATCAATATTGCATTCCGTCCGCTGGCGACATTTTTCTACAACTATATCCTTCGCCTTGGCTTTCTCGATGGCCGTGAAGGACTGCTGCAGCACCTCTACCATGCGGTGTACGTTTCCTGGAAATACGCCAAGGTGTGGGAGCTGGCGCACTCGCGCAAATCCTAGCCCGCCCTGGTGCCGTCCGGCACTGGACTTTCTGGCGTGGCCAGCACGGGACGCACGCCGTCGGCATATCCGATGTCGAACAGCATCCCTTCGGATACCACGCCTCGCATCTTGCGCGGCTTCAGATTCACGACGAAGAGCGCCTGCTTGCCAACAATCTCTTGCAGGTTGGTGCGTTCTGTCTTCATTCCGGCAACGATGGTGCGCTCGTGATCGCCCAGGCTCACGCGCAACTGAACCAGCTTGGCGGAGTTTGGCACGTCGTCCACTGAGAGGATCGTCCCGACACGAATGTCAATCTGGTTCAGGACTTCCAGAGAAACCGGCGGCTTGATGGGAGCTGGCATAGTCACAAGGTAACCACGGAGGACACTGAGGGCACAGAGACAAATCGCTCAGGTTTTCTCCGTGTTCTCAGTGTCCTCCGTGGTTAGTTTCAGCCTTACAAATTCGATGATCGGAGAGGTGACATATTGTGGCGGACAAATCCGAAACATGGGTCGGCCCGAGACGGGCTTCAGGGAAGTCCCCCGCCATGCCGGCACCTCGCCTGGCCTTTCGTGCAGGATGACGGCATCCGCTCGATCGAGAAACTCCTGGGCTGAGACTTTGAAGTCCGCTGTCGCGGGATCGAGCACGGTCAGATAGAGGTCCGGAAGCAGAAACTTGAGAATACTGTTCGATTCCAGGATCGCATTCTCGGACTCTTGCAGTTTGCGGCGGATCGTGGGCATGGCCTCAGCCAGTCGTCCCTGTTCCGTACGGACCCACCATGCCCGGGCCGCGCCGGCAGCCAGAAAGCGAGAGCTATCGGAATCGCCGAAGCGATCAGTCTCTTCGGAAATCGCCCAGCTATGATCGTCAGTCGCGCAGTGACATGGCTTCCCGTCCATCGAGCAAACGCCATGTCCATATTGGGTGATCTTGAACGCGGTCCAGTTGTATTCCTGCAAGGCAGAGATCAGTCCCGCGACCACGCTGGTCTTACCCACACTGCGCGAGTGTCCGCCGATGACGATGAGAGCCATGGGAATTCGTCGTTGGTCTTTGGTCTTCGGCTATTGCGCCAGTGACCTTTAGGAATTGGTGTGCCAACGGGCAGAGGCCAACGACCAACGACCAACGACCAAGGACTATTTCCTAGCCAGCCTCGCCAAGGCCGCCAGTTGCTTTAAGTACTCACGCACCGGGCGCGCTGGAGTTCCCCAGAACGCCACGCCTTTGCCGCGCAGCACTTTGTTGGGGAGAACGCCGCCTTGTCCGCCCAGCATCACGCCTTCTTCGAGACGGGCGTGCTCTCCGATGCCCACCTGGCCGCCGAGGACGACATTCTTCTCGATTACGATGCTGCCGGAAAGCCCGGTCTGAGCGGCAATCACCACGTCTTCCCCGATCTGGCAGTTGTGCCCGATGTGCACCAGATTATCGATCTTGGCGCCGCGCCCTATGCGAGTGACTTCCAACGCTCCCCGATCGATGGTCGAGTTGGCCCCGATCTCCACGTCGTCTCCGATTTCGAGCCGTCCTACCTGGGGAAACTTCTCATAGTGTCCGCTGCCGGGATCACGGACATAGCCGAAGCCATCAGCGCCCAGGACCGCTCCCGCGTGAACGATCACGCGATCGCCGAGCTGCGCTCCGGGGTAGACGGTTACATTGGGATATATCTCACAATCTCGGCCGATATGAACGTCTGCACCGATTACGGTACCAGCAGCAATCCAGGTCTGATCGCCGACCTCGGCCTTCTCGCCGATGACGGCTCGCGCTGCCACGATCACGTTCTTGCCAAGCCGGGCCGAAGCATGCACCACCGCGCTGGCATGGGTCCCAGGCTGGCGATCCGGCGCGGGGCAAAGAAGTTGTGCGGACCGCGCAAACGCCAGCCTGGGATGCTTGCATATCAGCAGCGGCTTGCCTTCACCCTTTTTCTTCGAACCCTCAGCCCGGGCGAATTCACCAGCGATTACCGCGGCGGCTCGCGATCCGAGTGCCGCCGGCAAGCTCTTTTCATCTTCAACAAATACCAGGTCCACCGAGGTTGCCAGCGAAATGCTGGCGATTCCGCTGACTTCGACCGCGCCATCTCCTACCACCTGCGCCTGCACCGATTGGGCAACCGAAAGGAGCGACCGCTTCATTGCACCTTTGTATACGTTTGGCCAACGAAAGAAAAGCTGGCTCGGGTCTAGAATGCTGACATGGAGAAGAAAATCTTCTGGGCCGCCTTCATGGTGTTGGGTCTCATCGCAGATTTCCTCCTGCCCCTGTGGTGGGCGCTGGTGGCAACCATCCCTATCGCGTACGCCAGTTGGTGGATCGCCTACCGCAGCGATTGGTTTTGAAAGAGCAGCTTCTGGCTGCTAGCTTCTAGCTACCGGCTACCCCCTCCAGCTAGAACCTTCAGAGCTTGACACCTCGCCAGAAGCTAGAAGCTAGGAGCTGCTTCTCAGTACAACCCCGGCTGCCCCGGCGGCCGCGTCTTCCATCTCCGGTGTACCCACAACCACTGGTCGGGATAGCGGCGAACATAGTCTTCGGTGATTTTGGTGAATATCTGGGTATTGGTGACGATATCTTCTTCGTCGTTGCCCGTGCGCACCAGATTGACGGCGAGGATCGAATCGCAGCCGGTATTTGCGCAGCGTGGGGTCCCAGATGGTGAAGCCCGGGACCACGGCGGCGTCGGTGCGCAGCGCGATTCTGGCCAAGCCGCTGGCCGTACAGGCGGGAATGCCGAAGAAATTTACGAACACTCCTTGCGGCGGAGTCATGTTGGTGTCCATCAGAAGGCCAACTACCTCGCCGGCCTTCATCGCCTCCAGGAGTCCGCGCACGAAATTGTCTTTGCTGACGGTGGTGTTGCCGTGCATCGAGCGATAGCGTTGGATCAGGCGGTCCAGGTAGACGTTGTCCAGGTTGCGCACCACGACGTGCATCCAGTGGCCATGCAAGGAGTGGACAAAGGCGGAAAGTTCCCAGCCGCCGAAGTGGGCGGTAAGAAACAACACTCCCTTGCCGCGGGCGAAGGCCCGTTCGTAGTTCTCGAAGCCGTCATAGACCACCACCCGGTTGACGTTATCCCTGGTATATCGGGGAAACTGGCAGACCTCAGCCAACTGGCGGCCCAGCGAGGTAAATTCTCCGCGCAAGATGCGGGCATGCTCGGCCCGGCTCTTCTCCGGCATCGCCATGGCCAGATTGCGCATCCCGACCCGGCGCAGACGCGCATGCAACAGGTAAACCATCCAGGAGAGAGATATCGCAGCCGCCCGCGAGAGTGGACGAGGTAACAGGCTCAGAGTTTTGATGAACGGCCACGCAAGCGCGTACTCGAATCGCTGACGCATTGAGAGGAAAGTGGTGACGGTAGCAAGGGGGAAGATGGTTGTCAATGTAGGTGCGAGCGTCCTCGCTCGTGCGGGCAGCGCCATTGACACGCCGCACGAGCGTGGACGCTCGCGCCCACATTCAAACCTGCTTACTTGGTGGCCGCCGTCTTGGCCCACTTAGCCAGCGTGTTCAGGAACGGGTAGGCATTAGGCGGAGGGTCAATCGTGCCCGTCAGCGAGGTCTTGAAGGGCACCATGCGGCCGTAGAACTCGCGGGTGCGTCCTTGTCCTGGCTGATCGCGGCACCGCTCAACTCCAGTCCGGCGAACAGTCCGCGGGCCCGGGAATAGCTCAGAACCTGCGCCCTCAATCTTCCAGTCGGTGTCGGCGGCGGCGTGACGGCCCACCGGCCCGGCGGCCACGCTGGCATCGGCCCCCAGTTTGAACTCACTGCTCAGCAGGTTCTTCATGCCGTCGTCATTCATGATCAGCATGACCAGATCCACCGCCTGGCCGCCGATCTGCAGGCCGAAGCTGCCGCCTTTGATGGTGAAGAACGCGGGAGCGCTCCAGCCCTTCGGAGTGCGGCAACTGGCAACACCGCGCCCGTAGCGGGCGCCAACAATGAAACCGCCGTTCAGCATGGAGGGCACCACGGCCACGCATTGCGGCCGATCCCAGGACCTCCTCTGGAATGCCCTGGTCGGGAGCGGATTCGGATTTCTTCCAGCACGGTACTGGCGGCCTTAATGCGGTCTTCGGCCTTGTTCTTGGTCTTCATCATCCGTCTGGCAAACGCTGGCGAACAGCGAGACACGCAACTACACACAGAAGCAGCAGTTTTTTCATTTCTTCCTCACTTTCTGGACTTGATAGAGTTTATCCGCAAGCTCAGTACCATTGATTTTAGCGGATTTCGGCGCTAGGAAATGTGGGGATGCCGGAAGCTGGGATTGCGAGTGAATTAGGTTGCAGGGCACAAAAAAATCGGGGCTGGTAGCGGTGACCCTAAATCTCCGCTCCCAACCCCGTCTCCCAGGTTCTGTGGTAGGTGAAGCGAGTATGCGTGGAGCCGGGTAAAGCGGCAAGATTACCCTGGGCATTGTCCTAAAGTAACCTCGAGGCTCGACCGCAAGAACAGGCTGGATTTGGTTGACTTTACGAATTGCTGAATGACGGATATCCGGATCGACAACCGTAAATTCTAAATTGCTTTATTTCGCCGTCACCAGCGAATGCGTGATGGCATGGACCGACAGCGCGATGCGGTTCTGCACTCCCACCTTCCGCATCAACTTGGCCACGTGGGCCTTGACGGTGCGTTCTTCGATGCCGAGGGCAGAGCCGATTTCCTTGTTGGAGCGGCCCGCCACCAGCATCTCCAGCACTTCTTTTTCCCGGTCGGTAAAGGTCACGCGACCCGCGGGAAAGATGCGTCCCGGGGCGGAACTCACGCGCTCGATGAACAGGGAAAGTACGCGACGGGGCGCCCATACTGATCCCTGGTTCACGATGCGGATGGCCTGCACGAACTCAGCGGGCGATGCCGCTTCGTCGACGTAGCCCTTGGCGCCAGAAGCAATGGCCTTCAGAATGGTTTCCTCGTCCATGCCCGAACCTGTCACAATGATACGCAGGTCAGGACGGCTGGCTTTGAGGCTGGCCATGAGGTCGAACAGGTTCTGACCGTTGCGGTTTCCCAGCAGCACCAGATCAATGTTCGGCAGGTTTCCGATGTCGGGTAGAGAAGCCGCGATGAGTTCGAAGTCCGTCTCCGAATCAAACAGGGCGCGAAATCCCACGAAACGCAGTGGATCGCTCTCCACCACAGCAAGGCGGATGGCCGGTTTTTTTGCTGGTGAAGCCTTCATGGCGGTTGCAGCCTTCATAGGGTTTCCTGTTTGATAGGGTTTCCTGCTTTATTCTAAAAGCTGGACTAGCATAGCTGCATTTGCCGGCGATGAGAACATTCGACTGCCCGACACCGATTACGCCGGTAACGTGTTTTAGCATCTAAAATATGACGGGTAACCACTCATGAAATCGCGAGGCGGACTAGTGAAACAACATATTCGGTGGGTGGCGGCGATGGTCCTGATGAGCTGCCTGGCCGCTACGGCACAGACGACATACCAGCCCAAGTTCAAGGGCGATCCCGCGCGCTCGGACTCGGAGGCCGCGGCCCTGGGCTATATGCGTACCGTGCTGCGGGCCCAGAAGCTCTACAAGAAGAAGAACGACAAGTTCGCCACGTCGCTCACGGACCTGGTGCACACCGGCTCGTTTACCAAGCGCATGGTGAACCCGGACCGCGGCGACTACTCCGTCGGCTTCCGGCCCAACAAAGATGGATTCGATTTGACCCTCACCCCCAAGCAGCTCGATGCCGAGCACCGCTCCTTCTACGCCGACGAAGACGGGGAGATTCACGCGGATGAGCAAGGCCCGGCGACTGAGAAATCGCCCGTGGTGAAGTGAGGGGATTTCAGATTTCAGATTCTAGAACCTGGGGAAGATCTGTGATTCCGAAATCTGCAATCTCAAATCTGCAATCTGAAATTCCTCCTACCCGCCCGTGATCTCGGCAGCCTTGCCATCCCGGAATGTAATGGTCACCGGCTTGCCTCCGTTGGGATAGTGCACCGTTTTCACTGCCGGATCGCTTGACCGCTCGGGGATTCCCATCCCGATGGCAAAGTACGCCTGAAATTCATTCATCCCGGGCTTGATCTGGTGTTGCTCGATGGATGCCCAGACGTCGGCCGGCCAATGCTTGTACAACTCGCGCGGGTCCTGGATGAAGAACATTTCGTCGGAGTAGATCTGGTAACTGTCACCCGTCTGCGAACCGATGGGGACGGCGTAACCCTTACCGTCCATCTCGAACACCGCCATCACCTGGTGCAGATGCTCGGAGTGAGGAGTGATATCGGTGACCACATCTTTGATCTCCAACTTTTGAATGGGTAGCAGCAGACCAGCCTCATGCGCAAAATCAGTGCGGTGGCGCACCTGGTCGTAAGGGTAGTACGTGAAGCGGTAGCCTTCGCGGACCCAAACCGGCTGCTGAGTCAGCTGTTTGGCCGATTTCAAGTCATAGGGATAGAGCTTCTTGGGAATGACGTAATAGTCAGGATTCAGGGGCGGCGCCTGCTGTTTGGATTCTTTGGCCGCGTTGACGTGCCGCTCATACACAACATAGCCGGCACGAAGGCCTGCTGCCGCGAGCGCAACCGCCAGCACCAACTGGATTTTCCGCTTCGCTTCTGAGGTCATCGGGTTGTTACCCAGAGCATCGATCGCACCGGGGCGTGTAAACTATCTGTATCAACACTCCAATCGCCCAGGGAGTGCCCGATCTAAGGAAAACGCATGGCTACTCTTACCGAGGACGAAGTTCTAAACGCCTTGAAGCAATGTTACGACCCGGAAATTCCGGTCAACATCGTCGATCTGGGACTGATTTACGGCGTCCGTTTTGACCCCGCGCCGGAGGAGAAACAGGACGTGACCGTGGAAATGACCCTCACGGCCCAAGGCTGTCCCTCGCACGTCATGATCGGAGAACAGGTCAAGGCCCGAGTGGAACAAATGCCCGGCGTGCGCAATGCCACGGTCAACGTAGTATGGACTCCTCCCTGGACTCCGGAACGGCTCAGTCCCGATGCCCGCAAAACTCTGGGCATTGAGTAGGTAGCTCCGGTCTCCGGCCGGCTCCGCTACGATCAGCGAAGTCAGTTGGTGAGCAGCGACTCATACCACGTCTTGGAGCGGCTTTCCGCAGCTTCCGCCAGACGGTCTCCCACCCTTGTGGCAACCTCAAGAAAATTGTTGCCGCGCTCGATAAAGTCGGGCAGCCGCCTGCGCACCTCGGCGAATTTCTCCGGATACTCCGACGCCAGCGTGGCCAGTCCGACGCCCGCCAGGATGATTCCGGCGGTCCATTTTTTCTTCAAAAACATCGCCGTGCCCACGCCCGCTACACCGCTCACCAGCGCCACCTTCCAGTTTTCCATTCCACCCTCCGCCTTGACGGAATTGTACCCGAGGTCGAACACGGGATACCTTATACTGCCAAACTTACCACGGAGGACTCTGATGCTGAAAGCAGGCAGAGCATTGCTCGCTCCCCTGGCTTTTTCATTCCTGCTCGCAACCGCCACGGCCCAAACCGGACCTCGCGCCCGTGACCTGGGAGTTCCCTTCGACGGCACGCCCGGACCGCTTAATGCCATCACCGATGTGAAGGGCGTAGAGGTCGGCCAAACCACATTGATTTCCGGCAGCGGGCCGCTGAAAGTCGGCGTCGGCCCCGTCCGCACCGGGGTGACCGCCATTCTGCCTCGCGGCCACAATTTCCTGGATTCGGTTTTCGCCGGCTGGTTCACCCTTAACGGCAACGGCGAAATGACCGGGACCACATGGGTCGAAGATTCGGGCTTTCTGGACGGTCCGGTGATGATCACGAACACTCACAGCGTGGGTGTGGTGCGCGACGCGGTGATCGCCTGGCGCGTGAAACACGCACCCCCGGATCAGGACGGCTACTGGTGGTCCCTGCCGGTGGTGGCCGAGACCTGGGACGGCGAGTTGAACGACGTCAATGGATTTCATGTCAAACCCGAGCATGTCTTCCATGCCCTCGACACGGCGAAAAGCGGCCCAGTCGAGGAAGGTAGCGTGGGCGGCGGCACCGGCATGATCTGCAATGAGTTCAAAGGCGGAATCGGGACGTCCTCCCGCGTGCTCGATGCCAAGTACGGCGGCTATACGGTAGGAGTGCTGGTGCAATGCAACTATGGACTTCGCAGCCAGCTGCGCATCGCTGGAGTTCCGGTGGGCCGGGAGATCGGCGAGCACACCGTCCGCAATGACGACGTAGGGTCGATCATCGTGGTTGTGGCCACAGATGCGCCGCTGATTCCGACCCAATTGAAGCGCGTGGCCCGTCGAGTGTCGTTGGGCCTGGGTAGAGATGGAAGTTTTTCGGGAGACGGTTCAGGAGATATTTTTATCGCTTTCTCAACCGCCAACCCCGGAGCGGCGGAACCGAAAGGCGTGCATCAGCTCACCATGCTCCCCAACCAGCGCCTGGATCCCATCTTTCTGGCCACGGTGCAGGCCACCGAAGAAGCGGTGATCAATGCCATGGTGGCGGCGAAGACCATGAAAGGCATCAACGACTATGAGGTCATCGGCCTGCCCCATGATCGCCTGCGCGAAGTGCTAAAGAAATATAACCGCCTGCTGAAATAAGGGTGGTGTGGGTCGGACACTCCTTCGACTTCGCTCGGGGCAGGCTCTGTCCGACGCTTTTGACGTCGATTTTGGGTCTGTCGGTTTCTGCGCGGGCACAAGATCGAGTCCCAAATCAAAGTCAAGATCAAAGTCAAAGTCAAAATCAAAGTCAAAGGCTTCGGACAGGAGTGTCCGACCCACACGGGCTCAGTAAATGGTGTAGCCGGGGGCTGGCGTCCGCAGGTCGGGCTTTGATGCCGTCAGCAGCAGCGCTCCCATCTTCTTGAATGCGCGTAAATCCTCCAGGCTGTGGAAGGACTTGGTCTGGTAGTCATCCGGGGTGGGTGTGTCGTCCGGAATGCGCCGCGCTTCGACGTTTTCGAACGCGTGCTTCTTCAAGAGCTCGACATACTCTGCCTCGGAACGCACGTGCACTGGCACTTTCAGCTTGTCTACCCATTGCAGCGAGTAGGGGTTATCGCGATACAAATTGATCAGGATGAACAAGCGCCCGTGCGGCGCCATGACCCGAAAAAGTTCGGCCAGAGCCCGATCCTGGTCCGCATAGTAGTAAAAAGATTCCACCGACAAGACTTTGTTGAAAAAGTTTTCTTCCCATGGAATCTGCTGCGCCGATCCCCACACATACAAAATATTTTCAAAATCTTTCGAGGCGGCACGGGCCTGCCGAACCATTTCGTCGGATACATCGAGACCTACGACCTGGCCAAAACCTTCAGGCCCATCGCCCACCAAACGCGAGAGCAGCCGTGTCGCCCACCCCGAGCCGCAGCCCAGATCAAGCACGCGCTCGCCGGGGCGCAGGTCCATCAACCGCAGCGTTTTCTCGGTGATGTCGAGATGGTGGTTCTCCATCTTCTCGCCTTCACCGGCCTGCGCCCAGCGATTGAATTCAAGCTGCAGCTTCTCATCGGGAGTGGGAGGTTTCTCGGGCATGCGACATATCTTAACGCCACAGATGCCCACGTAGGGGCGGACGCCCTCGTCCGCCCGGCCGGGCAAAGCCCGGCAGGGATTTGTTGCTCAGGCGAAAGCCTGGTGAGCTTCGCTCGTCCGCCCTGGTCCTGAGCGAAGTCGAAGGAGGGCGTCCGGGCCTACGTGGTTCGTGGCGACGTACATGTGCTACATTTGCCATCCTTATGAGCTCAACCCCGCAGCCGGAGCCTGACCCGGAGCCACTTTACTGCCCCCGTTGCAGCCAGGAAGTTACCGACCCGCTGACTTGCGGTGACTGTTCGGCCGTCATCTGCCGACGCTGTGGGACCCCGCTGGAATCTCCCGACGAGCTGGGAATGGGATAATAATGAGCCTGCCTTCGCGTCTCTCCACCCTCCACCGTGAAATCCGAATCGCCCAGCCTGGTTCGCGGACTCAGCCTGCTCGACTCCGTCCTTCTGCTGGTCGGAGGCATCATCGGCTCTTCGATTTTCCTGACGGCAAAAGACATTGCCGGCCCGCTGCCGCATCCGATGCTTTTCCTGCTGGTCTGGGTTCTGGGCGCGGGCATTTCGCTGCTGGGATGTACCGCCTTTGCCGAACTGGGTTCGATGTTTCCTGACTCCGGCGGCCAGTATGTTTATCTACGCGAGGCCTACGGAGACCTTCCCGCATTTCTCTATGGCTGGATGCTGTTCAGCGTCGCCAACGGCGGCACCATCGCGGCGCTCTCGGTGGCGTCGGCCGCGTACCTGGGCGGAATTGTCCCGGCGATTTCCCAGGAACACGTCCTCTTCGCCGCCGCGGGAATCGTTCTCACCCGCGCCCACATAGTCGCGCTAGTTGCAATCTTCATCGTGACCTGGATCAACGTGGTCGGACTGCGCTGGGGTGCGGTCCTGCAAAATCTGGCCACCTGGGCGAAGTTCGCCGCCATGGCCGCCTTCGTAATTTTAGGCTTCGCCATCGGCAAGGGCGACTGGCATCACTTCGTTGCCGCTCCCGGACAAACCCTATCCCTGGGATTGAGCTCCGGGCAACTGGTCTCCGCGTTCGGGGTAGCGCTGATCGCAGTCTTCTGGGCCTACGACGGCTGGGTATACATCACGTGGGTTTCGGGAGAAGTCAAAGACCCGCGCCGCAATGTGCCGCGGGCCATGGTTCTCGGAGTCGTCGCCGTCGGAATCATTTACGTGGCGATGAACATGATGTACGTTTACGCCCTGCCGCTGGGCGAAATCGCGAAACACGAAATCATCGCGCACTCCGCGGCGGTTGCCCTATTCTCTCCGGCGGCCGCGGTGTGGTTGTCGGCCCTGATTGCGGTTTCCTGTTTCGGCGCAATGGCCAGCTGCACCATGAGCGGCGCGCGTGTGTACTTCGCTATGGCTCGCGATGGCGCATTCTTCCAGAAGATGGCCGAGGTCCATCCCAAGTGGCGGACGCCCGCATTCAGCCTGATCGGTCAGGGCATCTGGGGCGCGGTGCTGACTCTGAGCGGACGTTATGACCAGCTCTATACCTACGTGATGTTCGGCATGGTGCTGTCTTACACGCTCACTGTGATCGGCTTGTTCATCCTGCGCTGGAAGCGGCCCGAGATTCCACGACCCTACCGCTGCACCGGATATCCCTGGCTGCCCGCGATCTATGTGCTGATCGGCGGCGCCTGGACGCTGAACACCATCGTCACACGACCGACCGAGGCTTTCTGGGGCGCTGCAATCGTGTCGATCGGCGTACCCGGATATTTGTACTGGAAGCGGCTGAGCAGAAACTCGACCCGCATTTTCTGAAGCGAATCCTTTGAAAAAGAGGCGTCAGGCTGAGGAACTTCAGTCCCGAAGCACCTCGCGTGTGCCCGCACGGCTGCCTAGGCAAGCCGCAGATCCACTGCACGCCAGATCCTTCACCCGGTTAAACCGGGTTCAGGATGACGCCCTGCGTGAGAGTCAGGGCGGACCGTAGTTGGCATCCGCTCGCCATGTCTTTACAATCACCTGACTAACGAAGCGCCCATCCTTTCCTGGGGCCATGGAGAATCTAATGACTGACCCTCTTCTGATCGCCAAGGGGGACAATCCGCTGTACTTGTTGCCCGGCATGTCGAACCGGCACGGCCTGGTCGCCGGGGCGACCGGCACGGGCAAGACGGTCACGCTGCAAGTGATGGCGGAAAGCTTCAGCCGCATCGGCGTGCCGGTTTTCGCCGCCGATGTAAAGGGCGACCTTTCTGGAATCAGCCAAGCGGGAAATGACAACCCCAAACTGCAGGACCGGATAAAAAGGTTGGGCCTGGCTGACTTCGCGTTTAGTGGTTCTCCAGTCACCTTCTGGGACGTCTTCGGTGAGCAGGGCCACCCCGTCCGCGCCACCATTTCGGAGATGGGCCCACTGCTCATCAGCCGCATCCTGAATTTGAACGACACCCAGACCGGCGTCATGGCCCTCATCTTCAAGATTGCCGATGACAACGGCCTTCTGCTGCTTGACCTGAAAGATCTGCAAGCCATGCTGCAGCACGTTGGCGATTCGGCCAAAGACTTTCAGACCCAGTATGGCAACATCTCGCCCGCCAGTATCGGCACGATTCAGCGCGCTCTGACCGCACTGCAGCAGCAGGGCGGCGACAAGTTTCTTGGCGAACCCGCGCTGAATCTCGACGACCTGCTGCAAACCGACACCAGCGGCCGCGGCGTGGTCAACATTCTGGCCGCCGACAAGCTCATGGCTTCGCCACAGCTCTATGCGACCTTCTTGCTGTGGATACTTTCGGAATTGTTCGAGCGCTTGCCTGAAGCCGGCGACCCGGATAAGCCCAAGCTGGTTTTCTTTTTCGATGAAGCTCACCTGCTGTTCACGGACTTGCCGTCAACCCTGCAGGCCAAAATCGAACAGGTCATCCGCCTCATCCGTTCCAAGGGTGTGGGCGTTTATTTTGTTACGCAGAATCCGTTGGATGTGCCCGAGGTTGTGCTGGGGCAACTGGGCAACCGGGTCCAGCATGCCCTGCGCGCCTTCACCCCCAAGGACCAGAAAGCCGTGCGTGCCGCGGCCCAGACGTTTCGAACCAACCCCAAGCTGAACGTTGAGACCGTCATCACCGAACTTGCAGTCGGCGAGGCCCTGGCTTCTTTTCTTGACGAAAAAGGAACGCCGGGAGTAGTCGAACGCGCGTTGATTTGCCCACCCCACAGCCAGATTGGCCCTATCACCCCCGCGCAGCGGCAGCAGATCATCAGCAGCTCGGTGATATTCGGCGTGTACGAGAAAGTCGTGGACCGCGAATCGGCGTATGAGCGGCTGAAAGGCAAAGCGCGGCAATCACCGGTGCCTGGCTCAGATCAAACTCAAGCACCAGCGGACAAACCCTGGTATGAGAACCTACCATCGATCAGTCTTCCCTCCAGCCTGGGTGGAGGGGGGCGACGCGGCGACACGGTGGTGGATGCGATGATGAAAAGCGCCGCGCGTTCGATTGGCAGTTCAGTAGGCCGACAGATCATCCGCGGAGTTCTGGGTTCGATCCTGGGCGGAAGCAGCCGGCGCTAAGGCATTGATCTTTACGTTCGCGATCGCCCGAGATTCCGTAAACAGAGAGTGCACGAAACTGGACCAGCCTCCGACCCAGCGACCTTAAGCGCCCACGGCGCTTCCGCTGCCCATCCAGAAAATGCCAACCAACCCAAGCCCGTCATGGGCTTCCGCGACCTGGTGCTGTTTTATGTGGTCACCGGGGTCAGCCTACGCTGGATCGCCACCGCCGCCGCGGCCGGGCCCAGTTCGATCATTATCTGGATCGGCGCCTTTCTTGTCTTCTACACTCCGCTGGCGCTCTCGGTCATCGAACTCTCCTCGCGCTATCCTGAGGAAGGCGGGATTTACGTCTGGGCGAAGCGCGGGTTCGGCGATTTTGCCGGCTTCATCACCGCCTGGACCTATTGGGCCTGCAATCTTCCTTACTTCCCTGCCGTGCTGTACTTCGCCGCCAGCAACGCGCTCTACATCCGTCACGACTGGGGACGTTTTTCAAACAACACGACGTACTACATCGTGTTCTCGCTGGTCGCCCTCACGCTGGCCACGTTGCTTAACATCTATGGGCTCAACGTGGGCACATGGCTGCACAACATAGGCGCGTTCGCCATGTGGATCCCGGTGGGGATCGTCGTCGTGATGGGAGGGGTGGCCTGGCATCGCTATGGAGCGGCCACTTCGTTCACGCTGCCTTCCATGACACCCGGCTTCCAGCTCAAAGACATGATTTTCTGGTCGGTATTGATCTACGCCTTCGCCGGATCCGAGACCGCTTCGATCATGGGAGGCGAAATCAAGAATGCGCGCCGCGCCATTCCGAGGGCGCTGTTGATGGCCGGAGTGACGGTGACGTTCTGCTACATCGTGGGCACCATCAGCGTGCTGGTGGCGCTACCGGCGGCAGAAGTCGGCAACCTGCAGGGACTGATGCAGGCGATTTCGAAGACGGCTGAACGTATCGGTTTCGAAGCTATTATTCCGTTTGCTGCGCTGCTCATCACGCTCAGCAACGTTGGAGCTGCTGGCGCATATCTGGCAGCAGTCGCGCGTTTGCCGTTTGTGGCCGGAATCGATCGCTTTCTCCCCCCCGTGTTCGGTGCACTTCATCCCCGCTGGAAGACGCCGTGGGTCGGCCTCCTGACCCAGTTCGTTTTTGGCGCGTTGTTCATTTTTCTGGGACAGGCCGGCACCAGCATCAAGGGCGCCTACGACGTGCTGGTGAGCATGGGCGTGATCACTTATTTCATTCCGTACCTGTATTTGTTTGGGGCGATGTTCAAGCTGCAGGACGACCCTGCTGGCCCTGACGTGATCCGCGTGCCGGGCGGCAAGCCGGTGGCCAGATTGGTCGCGATCATCGGCCTGATGACGACAATCTTCACCATCGGACTGTCGTTGATCCCGCAGCCGGACGAACCCAACAAGCTGCTGGCGGTGATCAAGATCGTCGGATTGTCGGGGCTGCTGGTGCTGATCGGGGCCTGGATTTACTGGGCGGGAAAAAAACGGGCGCTACGATGAACCGTGTGGGACCGGGTCTCCGACCCGGTCAGGCCGAGCGGAGCTCGGTTATTTTTCGTCGGCTCGGCTATTTTTTCGGTCGGCCACGGAAACCCTGTCGAGCTTCGCTCGAGCTGGACGGGTCTGAGACCCGTCCCCACACAGTCTCACACTAAACCGGCACCGCCGTCTTCCTCTCCGGATTGAAGAACGGCATTTTCACAATTTTTGCCGTCACCTGCTGACGCATGGCTTCGATGGTGATTTCCATCTGCAGCTTGGTGCCGATTTGTGAGTGGGCCGTATCCACACTGGCCAGGGCGATCATCTTCTTCAGCACCGGCGACCATGTGGTAGTCGTGGCCTTGCCCACTTGCCTGTCGCCCAGATAGACGGGGACCGCCACGCGCGAAGCCTGACTGGGTGCTGCCGGCGTGAGGCCAAATTCCTCGTAGCGCGCCTCAACTTCGGGCCAATCGATTTCCAGGCCCACAAACTGCCGCGGCACACCCTGCTTTTGCTGCTTCACCAGCGCTGCCTTGCCGATAAAATTTTCTTTGTCGAGGTGGACCATCTTTCCAAAACCCAGCTCGTAGGGCGAATATTTCTGCGACTCGATCAGCGCCTTTTTCGCGCTGGTGTAGTCCACTTCGATCAACAGCAGTCCGGCTTCGACCCGGGCCACATCCAGCGCCAGCATTCCGGCGGCGTGGATGTCGAACTGTTTGCCCTTTTCCATCACGGCGTCCCAAACCTTCACCGCATCGTTCCAGGGGACCCAGATTTCATAACCCAGATCGCCGGTATATCCGGTGCGCGAGATGTCCACGTAAACGTTGCCGATCTTGCCCCGCGTCATGCGAAAGTACTTCAGGTTGGCGATACCTGCTGTCTCGGCGACCACCTTCAGCAGCTTGCCGGACGTGGGCCCCTGCAAGGCCAGCGCGGCGAGTTGTTCCGAAATATCTTCGACCTGCACGTCCATGTTCAAACCGTTTTGCCGGAACCAGCGCAGGCTGGGGTCGGCGGCGGTCCAGCGATACTTGTTCTCTTCCAGACGCGTGATGGTGCCATCGTCGATCACGTTCCCCTGCTCGTCACACCAGCAGCAATAAATTACCTGCCCCACTCTCACCTTGGTGATATCGCGGGTGATGATCCGGTTCACCAGCTTGGTGGCATCCTTGCCCGTGATCAGATACTTGTAGAGTGGCGAAATATCGATGAGCGCGGCCGCATTGCGGATGGCATTGTACTCGTGCTCGTGATGAACTTCGTACACGCTGACGGCGTAGTAACCCGACCACTCACGGTAGTTCAGGCTTTGGCAAAGGGGAAAAGTTCTCTCGTGAAATGCGGTTCCGACTGGCAAAGGCAACTCCTTCGATCTCCGTGTCCGCACTTCCTACGTGGTCATCAAAAGCCTTTAAACCACGGAGGACACGGAGGAAACCTGCTCGTGCTGGATTATATGCAGTATTGATCGTTCCCAGCAATTCATGAGATGGTTTGCACTGACTCTCAGTCAGGCGGCATTCGGTGAGACAAAAATTACGCTTCCCGATACAATCAACTTCGCCTCCATAGGTCACGATGATGCGTTCGTCCTCCAATGCAATGTTGAGCTGGGCGTACTCAAAAGCGGTCTCTGACTTCTACCTATCTTTTCCGCGGACGGGAATTCAATGGACTCGGCTCCCGGCCATACCTGTTAAAATCCCTGCGACTTGAATTCAGCGCCCGGCGCTAAAGCTGAAATGGCTGCTTCCAACGGCAACTCGAAATACGACGTAATCATCATCGGCGGAGGCCACAACGGCCTCACCACGCCGCTTATCTGGCGCGCGCCGGGAAGAAAGTTCTGGTGCTGGAGCGCCGCCACGTGCTGGGTGGAGCTGCAGTCACGGAAGAAGTCTTCCCTGGATTCAAGTTCTCGGTCTGCTCCTACGTGGTCTCGCTGTTGCGGCCGGAGATCATTCGCGATCTCGACCTGCCCCGCCATGGTCTGGAAATTCTGCCGCTCGACGGCACGTTCACTCCCATGCCAAGCGGCGACTATCTGTGGCGGGTCAACGATCACGGCAAGACTCACCGCGAAATCGCGCGCCACTCGAAGGTGGACGCCGAAGCTTACGACGAATTCGGCAAGGCCATGCAGGCGATGTGCCGCTTTGTGAAACCGATTCTGAGCATGGTGCCGCCCGATCCGGCAACCCTCAATCCGCAGCGAGCTGATGAAACTGCTGTTCATCGGCCGCCGCTTTCAGGGCATGACCAGCGAGGACAAGTACAACCAGGTCCAGTTGATGACCATGAGCGCCATCGACTTCCTGGACCAGTGGTTTGAGACCGACGTGCTCAAGGCCACGATGTCAGCCTCGGGCATCATCGGGACTTTTCTCGGCGTGCGCTCGCCGGGAACGGCTTACGTTCTGCTGCATCACTACATGGGAGAAATTGACGGCGCGTTTCGTTCCTGGGGATTTGCGCGCGGCGGCACGGGCGCGATTTCCAACGCCATCGCCGGACGCAGCGCGCGAAGCTGGAGCTGAAATCCGCACCAAGGCCCGATCGCGCAGATCATCGTGAAGAGCGGCGAGCCAAGGGCGTCGTGCTCGCCAACGGCGACGAAATTTATGCCGACGTCATTTCCTCCAGCGTCGATCCGCGGCTGACTTTCACCAAAATGCTCGAGGCCGGCAAGCTGCCCGCGGAGTTTCTGGAAGGCGTGCAAGCGCTACAAGTTCCGCGGCTCTTCCGGCAAGGTGAACATGGCGCTCGACGCGCTGCCGAACTTCAAGTGCCATGCCCGGAGCCGGCGCGCACCTGCGCGGCGCGATTTCCATTTCACCCAGCGTCGAATACATGGAGAGCGCCTACGACGAAGCGAAGTACGGCAACTTCTCACGGCGCCCCTACATCGACATGGTGATTCCCACGCTGACCGATACTTCAGTCGCGCCGCCGGGCAAGCACATCATGTCCTGCTTCGTGCAGTACGCGCCTTACAAGCTGCGCCCGGGCCTCAACTGGGACGACCAGAAAGAAGAATTCGGCGACAACGTGATCAACACCATTGCCGAATACGCGCCCAATATCAAGGACATCATCCTGCACCGCCAGGTCGTCACGCCGCTCGATCTGGAACGCGAGTTCGGACTTGAGCGAAGGCAACATCTTCCAGGGCGAACTTTCTCTGGAACAGCTTTTCTTCCTGCGCCCGGTGCCGGGCTGGGCGCAATTCCGCACTCCGATCAAGAACTTGTACATGTGCGGATCGGCCACCCATCCCGGCGGCGGCATCATGGGCGGCCCGGGCGGCTGGCAGCCCTCGAAATTCTGAAAGACTTCAAGGGGGCGGCCTAAGCATGTCTCGAAAAGCGAAGTGCCTGGGCAACGCGACGTCGTCATCATTGGCGGCGGCCACAACGGGCTGGTCACCGCCTTCTATCTGGCTAAGGCCGGATACAAGCCGCTGGTGCTGGAGCGCCGCGCTCAGGCCGGCGGCGCTGCCATCACGGAAGAATTTCATCCCGGCTTCCGCTGCTCCACTCTCGCGCACTCAGCGGGACCGCTGCGGCCCGACATCGTCCGCGACATGCAACTGGAGCGGCACGGCCTGAAGCATGATCAAGCCGGACGTTGCGGTGACCGTCTCTGCTCGCCCGATGGCCGCGCGCTCGTTCTTTACAACGACGTCGAAGAAGGCCGCCCAGGAAATCGCGGAGTTCTCCCAGAAGGATGCGACCAAGTATCCGCGAGTTCCAGGCCTCGCTCGGCAAAATGGGCCGCGTCATAGGCAAGGCGCTCACCGCTGGCGCCGCCCGAACATCGACAACCCCAGTTCAGGGCGATCTGTGGGGAATGCTCAAGACGGGCCGCGCCCTCCGCAAACTGGGCAGGCGAGATATGTACCGCCTGCTGCGCTGGGGGCCGATGGCGGTCGCCGATCTGGTAGCGGAATATTTCGAGACGGAACTGCTGCGCGCCACCATCGCCGCGCGCGGAATTTTCGGAACCTTCCTGGGCCCCTGGTCCGCGGGCAGCAGCCTGGTCCTGCTCATACGCGCCGCCGGCGACGAGCAGGCCGCGGGTACGTCCTGGTTCGCTACCGGCGGAATGGGCGCGGTCACGCAGGCCATGGCCTCCGCGGCACAGCAGGCCGGAGCGGAAATTCGCAGCGGCGCAGAAGTCATCGAAGTTCGCGTGAAGGACGGCATCGCCAGCGGGGTCGTGCTCTCGAATGGCGAAGAAATTACCGCCCGAGCGGTGATCTCAAATGCCGACCCCAAACGCACTCTGCTGAAACTGGTTGACCCGGCACAGCTCTCGCCCGATTTCGTCATGAAGCTGCAGCACTACCGCATGCCGGGGACGGTGGCCAAAGTTAATCTTGCATTGGCCGGACTTCCCAAATTTACCGCGATCGCGGGCGAGAATCACGACCGCGCTCTGAGCAGCCGCATCCATATTGGACCGGAAATCGACTATCTCGAGCGCGCCTTCGACGAATCCAAGTACGGCAATTTCTCCAGGCAACCTTATCTCGAAGTCGCAATTCCATCACTCACCGATCCCTCGCTCGCGCCCGAGGGAAAACATGTGATGTCGATCTACATGCAATACGCTCCTTACAAGTTGAAAGGCAGCGACTGGGAAAAACAGCGTGTCCCGCTGGGCGACACCGTGGTCAAAACGCTGGCGCAATATGCGCCCAATCTGCCCGAGCTGATCTTGAGTCATCAGATCATCACTCCCCAGGACCTGGAAGAAACCTACGGCCTCACGGGCGGGCATATCTTCCACGGCGAACTTTCTCTCGACCAGTTCTTCACCATGCGCCCGCTACTGGACTGGGCACGCTATCGCACGCCGATCCAGAATCTGTACCTGTGCGGCTCCGGCACCCATCCCGGCGCGGGATTGACCGGCGGTTCAGGAGCCAACGCAGGCCGCGAGATATTGAAAGACCTGAAGAAATAATCAGCTGTCATCCTGAGCGCAGTATGAGCGCTCGCTTGCGAGCGGTCAGGCGGAGTCGAAGGACCCCTACCTTAGGAATTCCGCGTGCTCTCGTGGTAGTTCTCGAACCAGTGCGTTCAACGAAAAATCACCTCTACCCAGGCCAGGCCATGCGCTGTTATAGGGGTCCTTCGACTCACCTGCTCCTTCACAAGCGAAGGAGCGAGATCGCTCAGGATGACACAACGCGCACGCAGCTTTAGCTGCCCGCCGTCCTCCATTGTGACTTTAGTGCCATCCCTTTGGGAAAACGATTGTGTGGGAAGCCTGCCTTAGGTTTTACTAATCCAAACCTGTGTTCACAGCATTCCGCAGGCTCAGATCAGCGGGAGTGAAAGTTGTGGTAGAGGATCCAAAGTGGGAGCTGGCCATCCTGGCCACGGTGCAGGGCTTCTATGAGAAGCTCTTGCAGGATTCCATTGGAGGCGAGGTCCCGGTTCCGGCAGGCCTGGAGGCCATTTCCCTGCAGGAGGGGGATAGCGAAGTGCATGCCACGCTCGACCGCATGCGGCGCTGGTTGCGGCTGCTCGATCAGGCCATCACGCCGGCCATGCTGCGGCGTGCATTCACGGCCGAGACTGACCCCGAAATCGCCGAAGCTGTCCTGCGCTACTTCACCCGCAAGAAAGATACCAGCGACGTAAATCGTGACAAGACCGACCTGGTGGCGACATTTCTCTATCGCCACCCGCGTGTGCCCGGACAATGGGAGCGCCGCGGCTATGGACTCGACGGCTCGCTACCGCTCTCGCCCTTCGAAATTGCCCTGATCGAAATACTGGCCGACAGCGATGTCCCCTCATTGCCCGAGGAGCATGTACAACTCCTGCGGCGCTTCGATCCCTTGCAAGAGCAGGCCCAGAACTGTCACGACCTGAATTCCCTGCTCGATTCAGAGATCATCCCCCGGGTCCGGGAGCTCAAACAATCATTGGATTCGTCTTTCTACCACCCCGGCGTGCTGGCCACCATCGCGCCTTACAACGCGGCTTTCGGCAAAAAGTTTGACGAGTTCTTTCACGCTGCGGCCACCGAGATAAGAGAGTTCGCGGCGGCCCTGCAGGAGCAGGGCGGCACGATTCTGGGCAACGTGGAGGGCGTGGACGTCACGGTCGAGCACGTGGCCGGTCTGGAAGAAAGCGAGCTGCTGAAAATCGACTATAGCACGGCCCTGGAGAAGTTTCGCCGCATCTCCAAGCTGAAGCAGGCGCTGGAACGGCGTCCGCCGATTCGCCGCACGTCATTTTTTGCGGTGGTTCCCACTCCGCCGGCGAAAGCATCCCGGATGCCGGGGCCCAAGGCGCCGCCCGCGCGCCCCTCGCGACCGGCGTTCGATGTACAGGCCATGCGCTCGGCGGTCTCTCCGCAACAGATTTCCACCGAAGAGACCAAGGTCCGCCAGGTCGAGGAATCCATCCGGGTGTTCGTGCGTGTTGCCGACCCGAAGTTTCGTCAGGTCGTGCCCATGCGGTTTTTCAATCTCACGCTGACTCCGGCCGAGGCGGATGCTTGCAGCGCCGACTACCTGGAGGAAAAGAGCTCGCGGGGAAGCGTTGCCCGGGTGCTGCTGAGGATCGTGGCCGTGGTTGCTCGCATCACCACGGAACTGGAAGAACTCAAACGCGCGGAAAACGCACCGTCGTTGTGGAAGCTGCACGCGGACTCGCTCCTTGCTTTGCTGGAAGTGGCCGCCGCACTCTCGGAAACCACCGCCCGAGTGGCCGCCGAAACCAACGCTTCAGGCAACAGCGCGGCCGGAGAGACCATCAAAATTTCGCTGCAAAGGCTCCGCCACCGCCGCGATCTGATTGGCGACACCCTGGCTCAAACTGGGAGCCAACCTCAGACGGTGTGAGCTTTCGCTGCCTCCATGTCCGCGAATTGATTCCCATCAATCTTCCGGCCTCCTGCACTGCTTCCAGCATCTAAAATCTGTCCATGCACAATGTGACGAGACATTTCGAGTGGAGTCTGGCGCTGATCGTATTCGTCAGCCTGTGCCCGCCCCTTACGTCAGGTTATTCCGTACTGACCCACGAACAGGTCGTGGACCTGATGTGGAAGGACCAGATCCAACCTTTGCTGCTGAAGCGCTTCCCGGACGCCACGGAGCAGGACCTGCAGAAGGCCCATGCCTACGCCTACGGCGGATGTGTATTGCAGGACATGGGCTACTATCCGTTCGGCAACAAGTTCTTCAGCGACCTTGTGCATTACGTGCGCAGCGGCGATTTTGTCGAGGCGCTGCTCCAGGATTCCTCCGACCTGAACGAGTATGCTTTCGCGCTGGGCGCGCTCTCCCACTACGCTTCCGATAACAGCGGGCATCCCACCATCAACCGCGTCGTCGCCCTGGAATTTCCCAAACTGCGGAAGAAGTATGGCGACATCGTAACCTATGCTGACGATCCCAAGGCCCACATCCGGACGGAGTTCGGCTTCGACATGGTGCAGGTCGCCAAGAACCGCTATACCTCCGATCGCTATCACGACATGATTGGTTTCGAAGTTTCCAAGCCGCTGCTGGAGCGCGCTTTCTTCGAGACCTATGGGCTGAAGCTCGATGATGTATTCGGCAGTGTCGATCTGGCGATCGGCAGTTACCGGCGCAGCGTAAGCGTTCTGATCCCGGAAATGACCCGCGTGGCCCTGCTCTCGCGCCACGACGTGATCGTGAAAGATACACCGAAACTTCAACCGGAAGAAATTTCTCTATCACCTTTCCCGCAGCAACTACGAGCATGAGTGGGGCACGGTGTATCGCAAGCCCGGCATAGGCAGCAGAATTCTCGCATTTTTCCTAAAACTGATGCCGAAAGTCGGGCCGTTCAAAGCGGTCAACTTTAAAATTCCCACGCAACCAACCGAGGACATGTACATCAAGAGCGTGAATCACACAGTCGAAAATTACACTCACCTGCTCAGCCAGGCAGGCAACCCGAAACTTGAGCTGCCCAACCGCGATTGCGATACCGGAGGCGAAACTCGGGCCGGAGAGTATGCCCTGACCGACAAAACTTATGCCAGCTTGATCGACAAGCTTGCAGGCAAGAACTCGGGCCCCCTCAGCCCGGCCCTGGCCGAGAATCTGGCGCAGTTTTACTCCGACCGGAATGCCCCTAACGCCACCAGGAAGGACGCAAAGGCGTGGCGAAAACTACAGGCTGAGTTGGAACAACTGAAGCAGCGCGCCGTTATGCCATCCACAGAACGCCCTCCTGTCCTGAATCAGTAAACCACGCCAGAACACTTCCGACTTGCCATGGGCGCGCAGACTCAGGCACCTTATAGACTCGCCGGTCTTGAGGAGCGGCCGCAATGAGCACTGCCGACGACAAGTTTTACCAGGCCAGAATCACCCAGCGCAGGGACTTCGCGTCCGACCTCTGGATGATCCGGGTCAAGACCAACGGCGAATTCAAATTCGCACCCGGTCAGTACGCCACCCTGGGCGTGCAGCGAGCGGGGAAGCGCTCAGAGCGTCCTTATTCCATCGTGTCCTCCCCCTATGAGAGCGAAATCGAGTTCTTCTTTGAACTGGTCCCCCACGGCGAACTGACGCCCGACATTTACAAGCTGCAAGTCGGCGATGAGATGCTGATGCGAAAAGTCCCCAAGGGACGCTTCACCCTCGACACCAAGAGTGGCCGCACCAATCATTTGCTGATTTCCACCGTTACCGGGATTGCGCCCTTCGTGAGCTACGTCCGCACTCTCTACAAAGACTGGAAAGAGGGCAGGTTTGCGGGCGAGCAGAAATTATTTCTGCTCAATGGCGCCAGCCACTCCTGGGAATTCGGCTACCTCGACGAGTTGCGGAAATTTGCAGCTGAAGTGCCGTGGCTGGAGTACGTCCCCACGGTGAGCCGCCCCTGGGACGATCTGAAGTGGACGGGAGAAATCGGACGGGTCGATGACTCGATCCGCAAATATACAGATCTGTGGGGCCTCAACGGCACCAATTCGGTCGGTTATCTGTGCGGTCATCCCCAGATGATTGAGCATGGCAAAGGCATGCTGCAGCGCATCGGCTTCACCAGAGAATTGTTGAAGGAAGAAATTTACTGGATCCCCGGCAAGGAAACGAAGACCGCGTAGGCTTCGGAAAAAGCTGCGGCCGCGACCATCACGCATTCACCCGGTACTTCATACGCCCTGTCATGTCTATGCTGTGTCCTGCTTCGCCACTCTCTCCAGGCCGCGGTCTTTGGTTTCGATCTCCCGGATCCGGAACTTCTGGATCTTCCCCGTTACCGTCATGGGAAACTGCTCCACGAAGCGCACATACTGCGGAATCTTGAAGTATGCGATTTTCCCCTCGCAAAATTTTCGTAGCTCTTCTTCGGATGACTCTTCCTTCGCCTTCAACCGGATCCAGGCTACTACCACCTCTCCCAGGCGCTCGTCCGGAATACCCACCACCTGCGCCTCCGCCACCTTGGGATGGGTATACAAAAACTCTTCCACCTCGCGGGGATAGACATTCTCGCCACCGCGAATGATCATGTCCTTGGCCCGCCCGGTCAGGTGAATGTAGCCGTCTTCCCTCATCATCCCGAGGTCTCCCGTGTGCAGCCACCCTTCCGCGTCGATCGCGCGCGCGGTCGCCTCCGGTTCGTCGTCGTATCCCTTCATCACCATGTAGCCGCGCGCGCAAACTTCGCCCTGCTCGCCGGCAGGCACAGTCTCCCCATCGAGCGCTGAGACAATCTTCATTTCGGTGCAGGGCAACGCCCTTCCGATGGTCGACACCCGCACCTCCATCGAATCGTCCGGCGTTGACATGGTCACCACCGGCGCGCTCTCCGTCTGTCCGTACCCGATGGTCAACTCGGCACAGCGCATCTCGCACATCACCCGCTTCATCACTTCCACTGGACACGGCGCCCCGGCCATCATCCCGGTCCGCAGGCTGGACAAGTCATACGACTTGAAGTCCGGCAAGCCCAGTTCCGCGATGAACATGGCGGGCACGCCATAAAGAGATGTTGCCCGCTCCGCCTGCACTGCCTGCAGCGTCGCCCGCGGATCGAATGTCCAGTTGGGAAGAATCATTGCAGCGCCGCTGGCCAGCGCCGACATGGTCCCGATCACGCACCCGAAGCAGTGATACAGCGGCACCGGCACGCAGATCCGGTCGCGTTCCGTGTAGCGCATTCCCCAAGCCAGCAACTTCCCGTTGTTCACCTGGTTGCGATGCGTCAGCATCACTCCCTTGGGCTGGCCCGTCGTTCCTGAGGTGTACTGAATGTTGGCGACATCGGTGGGCATCACGGCGGCCCTGATCTCGGCCTGCGCGGTGAGCAATTCTTTCCAGCAATCTGTGCCGAAAAAAATCGCGTACTCCAGACTCAACTGCTTGCCCGACCGCGCCTCGTCCAGGATCTGCGCGTACTCTGCTCTGCTGTCCCGTTCCCACAGGAACAGGACTTTCATCCGTGACTTCTGCAACGTGAACGCCAATTCGTGGGTGCGATACGCCGGATTCACATTGACCAGCGCGGCTCCCACGCGCGCACATGCCAGGTGCACTAGGACCCACTCGGCGCAATTCGTGGACCACAGTCCCACCCGGTCCCCCGGCCGCACCCCGAGTGACACCAGGCCGCGTGCCAGGGCATCGGCCGCATCGCGCAGTTGGCACCAGGTGTAGCGCTTCGATTGATGACAGGAAACCAGGGCCAGGTGGTCGCCCCAGCGTTCAACCGCACGATCGAGCACCTGCGCGATCGTCAGTTCCCACAATTCACCTTCGGGACCGCGCCAGTAACTCAGCATGACGCCTCCGCGTGGCTGACTCGTGAATTACCCAGACCTGCACCATCGTGGGTCGACCGCAAATGCGCTTCACGCCAGATGCTTCCCAAGCTCAGCATGTCGCCTCGCACAAGAAACCGGAATTTGAGACTGAACCGCCTAGCTCTCCGCGGGAGCAAAGAACACCAAAAGCTCGAGCTCTTCAGCGATATCGTAGAAGTGATGTTCCACCTGCGCCGCGACAAAAATCACGCTTCCTGGTCTGATGGCCCGATCCTCCGAACCTGCTTTCATGCGCGCTTGCCCCCGCACCACGTAGTACATCTCATCTTCATGGTGCGGCTTCTGCAGGTCAGTGCCGCCGGCAGGCAAGGTATAAACTCCGGCGCTCATGGCTGGGACGCGCAGAAACTCCAGGTACGCCTTCCCTGCCCGCGCGCTCTGCTGTTCTAGTTGATCAATCTGGAAAAATTCTTCCTGTTTCTTCATCTTTGTCCCAGTGTCATCCTGAGCGCAGCAGTCGAAGGACCCCTACCTCATCTCGGCGCTTGCCTCGAGCTATCGCCAATCAGTCAACCACACGCGAAAGAATATACAGCACGAATGCCGTCAATAGCTTTTTGCCGCAAAGTCGCAAAGAAATGCCGCAAAGGACGCAAAGCAAACACATCCAGATTTCTCCCGCTCGCCCCCAAGTTTCTAAGAAGAACCCATCTCTGTCATAATCTTTCTCCCATGGATCTCAAACACCGCAGTCACGGCATCACGGACGGACGCGACCGCGCCCCGTCGCGCGCTATGTTCAAGGCGGTCGGATTCAGCGACAGCGATCTAAGCAAGCCGCTCATCGGCGTGGCCAATACCTGGATCGAAACCATGCCCTGCAACTTCCACCTGCGCCGGCTCTCGGCCAAAGTGAAGGAAGGAATCCGCGCCGCCGGTGGCACTCCAATGGAATTCAACACCATCGCCATCAGTGACGGTGAGACGATGGGCACAGAAGGCATGCGCGCCTCGCTGGTCAGCCGCGAGCTTATCGCGGATTCTATCGAACTGGTGTGCCGCGGACAGATGTTCGACGCGGTGGTCTGCGTGGTGGGCTGCGACAAGACCATTCCCGCCGGAGCCATGGCGCTGGCACGGCTGAATATTCCTGGTCTGGTGCTCTATGGCGGCACCATCGCGGCCGGCAGCTATCGCGGCAAAGACGTGACCATTCAGGATGTGTTCGAAGCCGTGGGCGCCAACGCCGCCGGAAAGATGACGGACGCCGAACTGCACGAGCTGGAAGATGTTGCCTGCCCCGCCGCCGGCGCCTGCGGCGGCCAGTACACCGCCAACACCATGTCCACCGTGATGGAGATGATCGGCCTCTCTCCCATGGGCTTCAATAGCGTCCCGGCCATGGACCCGAAGAAAGACCAGGTCGCCTACGACTGCGGGGCGGTGGTGATGAATCTTTTGCGTCAGGGTGTCAGCCCCAGGGACATCCTCACTCGCCCCGCATTCGAGAACGCCATCGCGGGCGTCGCTGCAACCGGAGGCTCGACCAATGCAGTTCTGCACTTGCTCGCCATCGCGCGCGAGGCCGGCGTCCCCTTGCACATTGACGATTTCCAGAAAGTCAGTGAGCGCACTCCGCTCCTGGCCGACCTGAAACCTTCAGGTCGTTTTGTGGCCGCTGACATGCACCGCGCTGGAGGCATCGCTCTGCTGGTGAAACGGTTGCTGCAAGGCAAACATCTTCACGAAAGTGCACTCACGGTCAGTGGCAAGTCCCTGGCTGCTGAAGGCGAGAGCGCGGTTGAGGCCCCAGGCCAGGAAGTGATCGCGCCGCTGGACAAGCCGCTAAAGAAGACGGGCGGCCTGGTCATTCTGCACGGCAACCTCGCGCCCGAGGGATGCGTCGCCAAAATCAGCGGCCACGAACGTCTGAGCCATCGCGGACCGGCGCGTGTTTTCGAATCCGAAGAAGACGCCATGACCGCGGTCACCGAAAAACGCATCAAGGCCGGAGATGTGGTGGTGATCCGCTACGAGGGGCCCAAAGGCGGCCCTGGGATGCGCGAGATGCTGAGCGTGACCGCGGCGATCGTCGGCGAGGGGCTGGGCGGATCGGTTGCCCTGTTGACCGACGGACGCTTCAGCGGCGCCACCCGCGGCCTGATGGCCGGACACGTGTCTCCCGAAGCCGCGCTGGGCGGCCCCATCGCTGCAGTACAGGAAGGCGACACCATTCACTTTGACGTCAACCAGCGCGTTCTGGAAGTTGAAGTCAGCGACGCCGCTCTGCGCCAGCGCATGGCCCAGTGGAGGCCGCCGCAGCCCAGATATCCTACCGGCGTATTTGCCAAGTACGCGGCGCTGGTGTCAACGGCTTCGGAAGGCGCGATCACCAGGCCAAAGTAGCGGGCCACGGCTGCTCTTTGAGTCAACACGGTTGAGCGGTCTTCAGTGACACTTCCATGGCGGTGGCTTGGTATAGAATGCGCGTCGTTCCCGGACTCAATCGGAAAAATCTGCGAATCATTCGCCGGCCCAATCATCGAAAGGCGCACTCATGAAAGTCACCGCTTCTGCCCGCCTGGCCATTGCCGTATTGCTGATGACCCTGTTCGCACTGGCCCAGGCTCCATCCATTGCCCAGCCACCCGCAACCCCCAAGCGCCCCGTCACCGACGAGTATCAGGGCATCAAGGTCACCGACGACTACCGCTGGCTGGAAAACTGGGACGACCCCGAAGTCAAGCAGTGGAATGCGGCCCAGAATGCGCGCAGCCGCGAGTATCTCGACCATTTGCCGGCGCGTCCTGCTATCCGGCAAATGCTCAAACAGGCGCTCAGCGCCAGTTCCGCCGCCTACTTCGATCTGCAATATCGCGGCGGCACTCTGTTTGCCATGAAATACCAGCCCCCGCAGCAACAACCTATGCTGGTGGCTCTACCTTCGGCCGACGATCCCGCCGAGGCCAAGGTTATTTTCGATCCCAACGCGTCCAGCTCCAAAGGTTCAATCGCGGTGGATTTTTACGTGCCTTCGCTGGACGGCAAATTCGTCGCAGCCGCGCTTTCCGAGAATGGATCGGAGGACAGTTCGGCTCACGTCTTCGAAGTGGCCACCGGCAAGGAACTGTCCGATGTGGTGCCTCGCGTCAACTTCGCCACCGCCGGAGGAAGTCTGGAATGGAAGGCCGACAGTTCCGGTTTCTACTGCACCCGCTATCCGCAGGGCAACGAACGCCCGCCGGAAGACGCCAATTTCTACCAGCAGGTTTACTTTCACCGGCTCGGCACCGATAGCAAGCAGGACACGTATGTCATCGGCAAGGAGTTCCCCCGCATCGCCGAAATTCAGTTGCACGCGAGCGATGATGGGCAATGGCTGATCGCAGCCGTGGCCAACGGCGACGGCGGCGAGTTCGCGCACTACGTCATGGACGCGGCCGGCCGCTGGACCCAAATTACCCATTTTGCGGACGGAATCGTAGCGGTCAAACCGGGAGCGGATGCCGCTCTATACCTGCTCTCCCGCAAAGACGCACCGCGCGGCCAGATCCTGCGCCTTTCGTTGGCTCACCTGGATCTTGCCGGCGCCAAAGTCATCGTGCCCCAGAGTTCAGGCTCGGCGGCGGACGAGAGCGCCCGGGCCTCGATTGATGATTTCGTGCCCGCCCCAGGACGTCTTTATGTCGCCGATGTCGTGGGCGGACCTTCCCGCATCCGCGTATTCGATCTACAGGGTCATCCCTTGCCCGGCCCGACCCTGCCCCCGGTCCCGGCTGTGTACCAGATGGTGCCCACCCGCGGCGGCGACGTGATTTTCACTGTCTCTACCTACCTCGAGCCCTCCGCCTGGTATCGCTTCGAAGCGGCCACCGGCAAGTCGGTCCGCACTGCGCTGTTTCGCACTTCGCCCATCCACTTCGACGACGCCGAAGTCGTTCGCGAATTTGCGGTTTCGAAAGATGGCACGCGCGTCCCGGTGAACATTATTCGCCGCCGCGGCACGCGGCTCAATGGCGGCAATCCCACGCTGCTCGAAGGCTACGGCGGATACGGCATCAGCATGAAGCCGTTCTTCCTGGGCGCGTTCACCCGCGCCTGGCTCGACCAGGGCGGCGTTTACGTCATCGCCAATCTTCGCGGGGGCGCGGAGTATGGCGAAGAATGGCACCAGGCGGGCAGGTTGACCCGCAAGCAAAACGTCTTCGACGACTTCATCGCCTGCGCCCAGTACCTCATTGAACGCAAGTACACTTCTCCCGCCCACCTGGCGATCATCGGCGGGAGTAACGGCGGATTGCTCATGGGCGCGGCCTTCATCCAACGCCCTGAGCTCTTCCGCGCCGTCGTCTCCTTCGTGGGTATTTATGACATGCTGCGGGTTGAACTCGACCCCAACGGGGCCTTCAACGTCACCGAATTCGGCACCGTGAAAGACCCTGATCAGTTCAAGGCCCTGTACGCCTACTCTCCGTACCATCACGTAAAGGATGGAACAGCATATCCCGCCATTCTTTTTCCCACGGGCGAAAATGACCATCGCGTTAATCCCATGGAGTCACGGAAGATGACAGCCCGCTTGCAGGCTGCGACCAGTTTGGGTCGTCTCGTTCTGCTGCGCACCAGCTCCAGCTCCGGACATGGAATCGGGACTGCCGTGGACGAACAAATCGAAGAAAATGCGGACGTGCTGAGCTTCCTCTTCGACCAACTGGGAATAAAGTACGCCGCACCGCTAAGTAGTAAGCCCTGACCAATTGCCGCCACACGTGCGCAAATCTTTGCACAATGGCGCCGACCCCAGTGTCTTATGCATGGTTAAAGTTACCCCCATCAGTTACTTACAGAGATCGGCTTTTGGCACTCAAACTGCGCTTAACGAGATCAGGCATACGAGTGGTAGTGGTGTTTAAGACCCGCGAGACTCGCCGCCAACATTGTCTGGAGAACAGCTTTTCGGGGGAGAGGTTGTTCAACAAGCGCCCCAGGACTTAACCGAGTCCGGGGCGCTTTGTTCTGTGCGCGGTTTTTCAATCAGACCACGATTTGTTCTGAACAAAGCCTTCTGAGAGCAGACGGAGATCGCAGGGGATAGCCGGGAAGCGGCACCAGAATGCAGCCCGGGGCGCCAGCCCTGGGTAAACGGAGAAGAAATTGCGGAGCCCTGAAAGGTGAGAGAGTACTACGGCCTACGGGCCGGTGCCGGACCTGGAGGCAGAATCTCAGGTTCCCCTGGATGAACCTGCTGGCGGGTCACAAAGAACACCGCTGCCGTCCAGGTGGGAAACAGATCGAATCCAGGAACCAGCTCCGCCGCCAGGGTTGGCAGAAACGCCCAATGCCATCCCAGCAGTTGGATAAGAATCAATGCTGCGACCGCATCGAGCACAGCATCCGCCGGCGACAAGCCGCCGGCGACAAAAAGCGGCAAAGCGCCGATCTGGATGGCGTCAACGGCGATTGCCACCAACCAAGCCAGGCGCTGCTCCGGCGACTTGATCGACTTCAGATATTCAAACACCCGCATAAAAGACCCTTGGCTAGGATACACCGCCAGAGGACGAAGGGTAGAGCAGGGCTTCAGCCCTGCATTCAGGCGAACGAAGAAAAGGCTTTAAACGCCAAGAAGTCATCAAACCAACCCAACGGCTGTTCATCTGATTCGAGTCGCTGGCCCTGCCGATCGCTACCCCACTACAACCACCGGGATAGGCCCCAAGGCTAGAATCTGCCCCTGTTCCCGATTACTGGTGTAGTGGCGATATTACGACAGCAACCCGCTGGAATAGCTTCCGGATCCCCGACCACGCTGAAAAAAGTTTGGCTGACACGGACCTACCTCGTGCTCTTCCTTGCGGAGGCGGTCGGGTGGTGATCGCCATCACAGGATGCCATGATCTTGCGCACCGCCAAGGACAACCCCTAAAGCAGAGAATATTCTGGCTTCGCCCTAGAGGCCGTCGCACGTTTCTTGCACAGCACGGTGACGATCACAGGAGTCAATCGCTTGGGAGACAGCCACGAATATCGAGTCATCGCCTGGTGGGCTTCGGGCCGGACCGGACTGGCAAAATCCGATTCTGCGCCCAATTCGATTCATTTCACAGCACCCCTACCATTCGGTGGGCTGGAGGGCAGATGGACTCCGGAAGACTTGCTCCTCTGTGCCGTCGCCAGTTGTTTTACAACGACGTTTCGCGTACTGGCGGAAAACGCGAAGTGGGAATACACCGACCTTGAGGTGGAAGCCACGGGCAAGGTAGATAAGGCCAATTCCGGCTACAGCTTCAGCCACATAATCCTGCGGCCACATCTTAAGATTCTCGGAGAAGATGAGCGGGCACGGGCATTTGAGCTGTTGCAGAAGGCTGAGAGTCTGTGCCTGGTCTCGCGTGCACTGGCGGTGACACCGGCATTCGAGCCCGTGGTCGAAGTCAAGAAAACGGCACTCGGATGAAAGAGAGTTTGGTCTTCTCAACCCATAGTTAGTTCTCAGCAACTCTTCAATTCAATGGAGGAATGGTTATGAAACGACGGATTGGTTTGGCGGTCGTGATTTTCTGTGGTTTGCTGCTTTCGGCCCAGCAGCTGAAGCCTGGCCTGCTTAGCAACGATGTGATCAGAAAAGTAGTTCCCGGCACCTATTTTTTCCGCGGCCAATCAGCTCCGGTGCAGTTACGGAATTCGGCAGGATTCAGTGTGCGGGATGGAAAGCTGGTCCTGACGGGACTACTGGATACCTCTGGCTATGCGGCCGACGTGCAGGCAAAGTATCAGGGATTCCTGATTACGGAAGTAAAGCTTGATATCGAGGGATCCAAACTGGCGCCGGGTCAGTACGGATTTGGATTCTCAAATGTTGGAAAGTTCCTGGTAATGGACGTGGGAGCCAACGATCTTTTCAGCGTTGCCGGCCAGATAGACGACAATCTACCGCGCCCTGTGCCACTTAAGATCGTCGAAGACGGAGGAGCGTACCGGCTGTATGCCGGCAGAAAGTGGGTTAGCGTGAAGCCTGAGTAGCCCGTGGATGCGGGCGGCGTCGACGGATCTGGTGCGCTTCCCGCCCCATCCAGGGTATTCACGGTTGACGCCTCAGCGGCTTATCCTTCGAGCCAAATGGACGCCCTGCTTCTGCTCTTGCACCGCCTCTGATTGCGCGAGGATCACGCCAATTGGAAGTGATTGTTGTAAACAGGCGTTTACACCAGCTAAACATTCTCCATGTGATGACACTTCTCAACGGCTTTAGCCACTGAGGGATTTCATGAAGCTCCCCTCGGGGGCTAAAGCCCAAGGCAATCAGCTCTTTGTGCAGGCCTGAAGGCTGCTCCACCCTAAAATCTGTTTGTGGGCAGGTCTGCTCCACCCAAACCCGGCTTCAGTGGTCCAGCTTCGCAGCCGCGGCCGGCCGCGCCGGAGTACCGTCTGCCTTGACGTAGTGGGCATACCAGGCCAGGTTGCGTTCAAGCCGGTCCTTGAGATGAGAGGGCGCCTTGAATTCGTGGTATTCGCCGGGATAGACCACGAGTTCGGTTTCGCGGCCCAGACTCTTCAGCGCCTGATACATCTGCTCGCCGCCAAGGATCGGCACATTCCAGTCGATATCGCCACCCATGAACAGCGTCGGCGTGGTGACGTTCTCAATCTTGTAGAAAGGCGAGACCTTGTCCCACACCGCTCTGTTTTTCCACGGGTATCCCAACTCGTATTCGTAGTCGCGGATGTAGCGGTCGTGTCCGTACAGGGAGGCAAAGAGGGCCGCACCGGCGCCTGAAATGGCGGCCTTGAAACGCGTGGTCTGAGTAATGATGAAATCGGTCGAGATACCGCCGTACGACCATCCCCCCACGCCGAGCTTGTCGGGATCAACCAGGCCCTGTGCGATGGCATAGTCCACCATGGCCATGTCGTCCTGAAAATCCTTGTTTCCCCAATCGGCGTCGATGGCTTTCGCGTAGGCCTGCCCGTAGCCGGTGGAACCACGCGGGTTAGGATACAGAACCACGTAGCCGTTGGCCGCGTAGAGCTGTGCCAGATGCGTGAACTCGGCGTAGTAGGCCCAGACGGGCCCGCCGTGTGGCCGAAGGATGGCCGGGTATTTCTTTCCCGCAACGTAGTCGAGCGGCTTGTAGAGATAGCCGGAGACCGTTGTCCCATCCTTGCTCTTGAACTTGACGTATTCGGGGGCAGTGAGTTTGACCTGCGACATGAATGCATCGTTAACGTGGGTGATCCGGGTAAGCTTGCCGTCCGGGATGGTAAAGATCTCGCTAGGGCGGTCCATGGTGGTGATCAGCGCCGCTACTTCGCCGGACTTGGCGACGGAATAGGAATACAGCATCAGGCGACCACCGATAGGACGCGTAATCTCACCGCCCGCGGCCGGAACGCGACACAGGTTCTGAGTGCCGTCATCGTCGGCGATGAAGTAAATGAACTTGCCGTCAGGCGAGAAGCGTGGCTCGCTGGACGGGCGGTCCAGCGTCCGAGTGAGGACCTTCGCCTCGCCGCCGGCGGCGGGAGAGACGGCGATGTGATTGGTGCCGTAAATGAAGAGCTTGGGATCGGGCTGGGTCTCGTAGGTGATCCACATACCGTCCGGCGACCAGGCCGGAGAGTCCTCAGGACCGGGGCTGGTCGTGACCTGGGTGGGGTGGGCGCCCTTGTCGGTGTTGTCCGCGGCCACGACCCAGATATTTGAGTCGTAGTTGCGGTCCGGGTCCGGGCCAGTACGTTTGCTGCTGAAGGCCAGGAGTTTGCCATCGGGCGACCAGGCGGGATGCTCATCGTCAAAGTCGCCGGAGGTGACCTGCTTCAGCGTCTTGCTGGCGATGTCGAAAACGTAAAGGTGGGTGCGGAGGCGCTCCAGATAACCAATCTCATCTTCCTTGAATTGATAACGGTCAACCACCCACGGGCGCTGGGCTTTCGGCTTCTTGTCCTTGATCTCCTTGCCCTCGGTCTTCTCTTTGGCTTTTTCGTTGGCTTCTTCGAGGTCCTCCGGGGACGGATCTTGCAGCATCAGGACCAGGCGCTTGCTGTCCGGCGACCAGGCAAAATCCTTTACGTCCTGAATGGTCTCGGTGAGGCGCTGGGCCTCGCCGCCCTGGCGGTTCAGCAGCCACACCTGGGTCTTGCCCTCATTGCGCTTGGAAAGAAACGCGAGATACTTGCCGTCCGGGCTCCAGCCCGGATGCTCGGATGAAACCTCTTCCGAGGTCATAGGAATGGCGTCGCCGCCTGCCGCCGCCACCATCCAGATGCGGGTCTTCTCTTCATCGTCTTTCAGCGATAAGGTCGACACCTTGTATGCGACCCACTGGCCGTCAGCGGTGATCTGCGGGTCATCGACCTCGTGCACCTGAAAATAATCATCAACTGTGATTGGCCGAGGCGTGACGGGTGCTGCCTGAGCGCCTGCAAGGGATGGGAAGGAGAAAAATGAGGCAAAGACGAGTGCCGCGATGGACACAAGGTTCGGCCGAGGCTTCATTCGTATGACCCCTGGACATACAAGAGAGATGAACAAAAAAATCTGCCGGAGTGTAGCACAGAAAGATTGATGTGGGCGCGAGCGTCCTCGCTCGTGCGGCGCCACCACGAACTACGTGGGGACAGCCGCCCTCGGCTGTCCACTCGAGCGCATCTCAACCGCCCTTTGTTGGAGGCAAAACAAAAGTGAAGCTTTGCTCCGCCGGACAGCCGGGGCGGCTGTCCCCACGTGGTTCGTGGCGTAGCTTCCGGCGGTGCGGTGTTCATAGGGGTCCTTCGACTTCGTGTTTGCTTTCGAAAACGAACGCAAACACTCCGCTCAGGATTAAACCTTATGACTGAAGAAGGTACTTCACTCCCCCACACATCACGCGATGACGGGGGCGTTGCTGACTCCGGCGGTGCCAAACACTCGGCGGTAGCGCTCGATTTCAGAAGGCGTGCCCAGCGCCTTCGCGCAGTTGTCGGAAAGCTTGACTGCAGGCCGACCGTCAGCGTCAGTCACTTTGCAGATTAGGCTGACCGGATCAAATCCGCTCCCGCCGGCGGGATCGCAACCGCGGAAATCGTTGGTGAGCAATGTGCCCCAGCCGGCGCTGAATCGAATCCGTCGCCTCGGAGTCCACTTTTTGCAATCCTGGAAATCAGCGGCACTGCGAAAATCCTTGGGAGTGGCGCGGTCCGCCAGCGTCCCAGCAAAATAAGCATGCAGGCCGAGGATGTCATCGACGTCAAGCGTGTCGGAAGCGATGATCAACTTTGTTTGTGGATCTCGACCGCGCTCCTTCAGCCACTCGATGTATTCATCGCCCGCGACGTAGGGATTCTTGCTGTCGATGCGCTGGCCGGTCCAGTCTGCGGTCCAGTCCGGCGCGTTCTTCAAAAACTGCGTCGTCCCAAACGTGTCCGGCAGCATGATAAGAAGCTCGCCCTCGTAGGTCCTCTGCCACATCTCGAGCACGTGGTATTGGGAAGCCTTCAGGGCCTGATCGTCGGGTGCGAGCGCGGCCAGGACCATGGGGATTTCGTGCGCGTTGGTTCCAATCGCTTCCAGATCGTGCTTATGAGCGAGGAAGGCGTTCGAGGTCCCGGTAAAAGCGCTGCCCAGGTTCGAAGCCATGGCCTCAACCACGTATTCCTGCCATAGAAAACTGTGACGGCGCCGCGTCCCGAAGTCGGCCACATGCAACTCGGGCACGCCGACCAACTGTTCAATCTTGCCCCACAGCTTGGTTTTCGCCCGGGCATACAGGATGTCCAGCCCGAACTCGCTCAGCCTTTTCAGATTGGCCCTGGTCTTCAGTTCATCAATGATCGCGAGGGCGTAGAGTTCCCACATTGTGGTCTCGGTCCACAAACCCTTGAAGCACAGGTCGAACTGGCCGTCCTTGACCGACAACTCATAGTCCGACAATCTGAAATCCCGCTCCAGCCAGGCCAGAAACGCAGGTTCAAAAATCCCTCGTTGACCATAAAAAGTATTGCCCGCAAGCCACACCAGTTCCGACTTTCGAAAGCGGAGACGGCGGACGTGTTCCAGCTGCGCAGTCAATTCCTCGGGCGCAAACATGTTCGCCAGACGCACCGACGTGGTCCGATTCAGCAGCGAGAACGACACCGGAGTGCTGGGATAGTGCTTCCAGATAAACTGCAGCATCAGCAGCTTGTAGAAATCGGTGTCGAGCAAGGATCGCGTGACCGGGTCCAGTTCCCAGTTGTGGTTGTGCGCCCGCTCCGCGAAATTCACGATCATCAGCCCAATATCCTCTGGTGGAGGCCGGGTGTCTCCGCCCGGCCAGACGGGCGGGACGCCCGTCCTCCATCAAACCTCAATGCGACTGCGCGTCTTGCAAATCGTCGGCCGCTTTGTTGATGGCGGCCGCGACGTTCTCGATCACCTGTGCAACCTGAGGGACCTGCGCCTCTGCTTCTTTCCACTTTTTCTCGTCCATGTACTCGCGGACGGCTGCGATCGGCTTCGCCCCGTAACCCGTGTAAGCGCCGGGCGCGTAAATCTGGTTTTTGAACCAGGGACGCTCCGGAAGTCCCCTTTCGTTCAGGAACAGACGAGGAACTTTGAGCAGGTCTGCATTCACTAGCTGCAGCGACTGCTCAGAAAGTGGGGGTGAACCTTTAGCATGCCAGTCCGCAAGGGCCTTGGAATAACGCTCTGAACTTTTCTTCAGCAGCTCAATAGCATTCTTCATTGGAGAAAAATTTATGTAGGGCGGCACGATCTCGACCGGGGGCGGCAGCAAGGGCCGGCGTGGATCTGTCGTCGCCGTAAAGACACCTTCCTGCAATTCCAGGTTGCGTTCGGTGAATTCGGCTTGCTTGTCATTGAGCAACTTTTCCAGCTCGCTTTCGTATTTCGCGATGGCCTCGGCCTGAGGAGAGTAATCCACGGGGATCAGGTCAGCGCCCGCCAGGCGCATCATGGCGGTGCCCGCGGTTTGCGCCAGGGCGCGTCCGTAGGAGAAGTCGGTGTCAACGAAATGCGTGTACCAATAGAAATCGTCGTAGATGGAATGATACTGGGTGCCATCGTCTTCATCGCCGAACTCAACGCTCAGAGTAGAGATGCCGGCGAAGTCCTGAAAAGCGGTGAAGTCCGATCCGTCACCCAGCGCGTGAACCACTAGATCGCTGCGCTTGCGAACAGCGTCGCGCTCCTCCGGATTTTTCGCCCGGGCGATGCCGGCGAGATGGGCTCGCTG
This sequence comes from Terriglobia bacterium, assembly GCA_963779255.1. Taxonomy (GTDB): domain Bacteria; phylum Acidobacteriota; class Terriglobia; order Terriglobales; family Acidobacteriaceae; genus JAIQFF01. The sequence goes on from CAVZXU010000045.1 coordinate 113,408, forward strand.
AAAGACCGACATGTGGGTTTCCGGGTCCTGTATATCGCGCGCCACGCCACTGATGAAAGTCTGTAAATCCTGGGTCCCGCCGGGGAACAGGAACCCACGCTCGTTGCTATCGGAGTTGATGTAAGCGACGGCATGTTGCTTAAGCTCATCCACGTGGGCTTCCACCCACTCGACTGAACCCAGCAGGCCGGGTTCCTCTCCGTCCCAGGCGCAATAAATGATGGTGCGCTTCGGCGTCCACCCCTGGCGATGCAGTTCGCCCAGCATGTGCGCTTCCTCGAGCATGGCGGCCTGGCCGGAAATCGGATCGTCGGCACCGTTCACCCAGGCATCGTGATGATTGCCGCGCAGGACCCACTGCGGTCCGCCATCGGAGCCGGGCAGGGTGGCAATGACGTCGTAAAGCGGTTTGATGTCCCAGTTGGACGCGACTTTGAGGTGCACCTGGGCGGGCCCGGGACCGACGTAATAAGTGATGGCCAGCGCCCCGCGCCAGCTCTCCGGAGCGACCGGACCGTGGAGCGCGGAGAGCAGCGGAAGAGCGTCGGCATAGGAAATCGGAAGCACCGGAATTCTTGTGATCGTCTTGGCTTCCTTAACGGAGAGGCGCTTGGCGTCCGCCGTCGCGGCCACGCCTGGCGTCAGCGGATCGCCGGGGTAATCTGTGTCCATCACACTGCCGCGTTGCACGCCCTCTCGCGGTCGCCAGCCCCGTTCGGGTAATCGTCGCCGTTATAAAACCCGTCGCCTTCCGGGTCCGAATAAATGATGCACCCGACCGCTCCGTGCTCGCCGGCAACTTTGGGCTTGATGCCGCGCCAGCCGGATCCGTAGCGGGCAATCACGATGGCGCCCTTGACCGAAATCCCAAGGCGATCGAGTTGCTCATAATCTTCGCGATTGCCGTAGTTCACGTACACCAGCGGAGCGGTCACGTCACCATCGACCGAATAGGCGTTATAGGTTGGGAGTTGCTCATCGGTCTGGCCGCTCGTGGGATCGACCGGCAGCACCGGCTCTTGCAGCTTGGCTTGAAATTTGGTCGGCTGCAGCATCTCGACCACGCGAACCTTCGGAGTGGGAAACAGCACATTAAAGCTCTCGATCTTGGCGTCGAATCCCCACTCCTTGAACTTGGACAAGATCCATTCGGCATTGTCTTTGTCATAAGGCGATCCCACGTGGTGGGGCCGGGCGCTCAGGCGCCGCATGTTTTCGCGAATGTTCGCCGGTGTGATGCCGTCCCGGAACTTCTTCTCCCAATCGTTCTCGAGGGGCGAGTTTGGCGAGCTGTATCCCGTGAGCTGGGAAGACGATGGAACGGCAGTGGCCTGTCCGGGTGCGGGTTGGGCCGAAGTCAGTTGGGTCGTGGCAAGCAGAATTCCGCACATCCACCGAAGTGTCATGAACTACCTCGCGTCAAATGGTAACGGAAATAACCGCGGAAAGTATCATTCCCGCCGGATTCTTGCAAACCTGAGGTTGATGCCTGAGGTTGATGCAGCGTACCCTTCATCCCTCACTGGCTGGCCACAGCCAGCGAGTACGCACGCTTCTTCCTCTGGTCATATCCGCCGTTCTCGAGCTCCAAATGGCCGAATCCGATCATGCTGCAGGGCTGAAGATATCGCTTAGAATTTCTCGTTTGACACGGTTTGGCAGGTTGCACAAAATAGCCGGTTGGGAGTTGAATGTACGAGCGGAGGTGGCCCAGCATGGATGACCAAGCAGACAAGATGATGGACGAAACGGCGAAGGGAATCTCGCGGCGCAACTTCATCAAAGGGGTCATCAGCAGTGGCGTGGCGGTGTCCTCGGCGAACTATCTGTTTCGCGCCTCCACCGTGCTCGGGGACACAGCGGGCAGCGTGGGTGAGAGGCTCATCACCCTGAACGTCAACGGCCAGCCGCGGCGGGTTGACGTCATGAAGCAGGAGACGCTGGCCTGGACCCTGCGCTACAAGCTGGGACTCACCGGCACCAAGCTGGGGTGCGACCGCGCCGAGTGCGGAGCCTGCACCGTCCTTATCGACGACGTGCCGTATTATTCCTGCTCCGTGCTGACCCATACGGTTCGGAACAAGAAAGTCCAGACCATCGAAGGGCTGGCCAGCGCCGACGGCAAGCTGCACCCGGTGCAGCAGGGCGTCATTGATGAACAGGGATTCCAGTGCGCGTTCTGTATGTCCGGCTTCATCATGGCGACGGTCGGATACCTGAAAACCAATCCCAATCCCACGCCGGTCGGAACTGGCGCACGGTATTTCGGGGAACCTGTGCCGCTGCCAGGACTACGACAAGATCCTCACCGCCATGATGAGCGGCGCAGAAAACATGAGGAAGGTGAACCATGCCTAGCCCAGAGTGGGAAGCCCGGTCAACAAAAGTTCGGAGCCAAATACAAGCTCATCGGCAAGAACTACACCACTCCGGACCTGTACGCAAAAGTTACCGGCAAAGTCGAAATATGCCGAGGACTATCGCGCCGACGGCATGCTGTTCTGCAAGTTGCTGCTGAGCCCGGTGCCGCACGGACGCGTCAAGCACCTTGATCTGAGCAAGGCGCTGGCGATGCCCGGGGTCAAGGCCATTCTTACTGCAAGACGACCTTCCCGCGCCGGCTGACAGCGTGACCGACCTCGGGGTCGTCATCAAGGCCAACCAGCAGGGTGAAAAAGCGCTCACCATGGAACCGACGTACCAGGGCGAGCCGGTCCTCGCCGTAGCGGCAGTGGACGAACTGACGGCCGCCGAGGCAATCGAACAAATTGACATCGAGTTTGAGCATCTGCCGTTCGTGGTTGATCCGCTCGACAGCCTCCGCCCCAGCGGGCCGAACGCGCGGACCGAGGGCAACGTCTGGGTGCGGCAGCCTGCGCCTCCGGCCAAGCCGGGGGAGAAGCCGCCGAGTCCGCCGCCGCCCCAGATAGGTGAACTCAAATGGACCGAGTCTGACTTCGCGGAGTTGAAGCAAGGCCGATTGCCCATGGGCAAGCCGCAAGACGAGTGGTCTTACGGCGATGTGGACGCGGGCTTCAAGAACGCCGCGTTGGTGCTGGATGAAACCTTTGTCACGCCGGACAGCAGCCATGAGACGCTCGAGCCCCGCACCACTCTGGCTTATTGGCAGAACGGCAAGGTGTTCGTTCACATGGGAACGCAGAGCACGGTGCAAACCCTGGCTGGCCTGGGGCGCTGGTTGAATATGGATCCTAACCAGATTGTGCTCATCAGCGAATACACCGGCGGCGGTTTCGGCAGCAAGGCCACGGGTTACATTTTCGCGATTATTCCGGCACTCCTGTCGAAGAAGGCTAATGTCCCGGTGATGATGCGCATAAGCCGCGAAGAAGAATATTTCATCGGACGCGCGCGGCCCGGTTTCCAAGGCCGGATGAAGGTCGGTTTTTCCAAGGACGGCAAGATCACTGCGTTAGACATGTTCACCATCTGCAACAACGGCCCCTATGATGCCGTGGGGGATGCCAACGCCTCGGGGAGAATCGTGTCGCTGTTGTATCAGCCCACAGCGATGCGCTGGCGGGGCGTGACCGTGCTGACCAACACTCCGCCCCGGGGACCGCAGAGCGCGCCCGGCGGCATGCAGGGCATCGTCATCATGGAGCCGATTCTGGCCAAGGCGGCGCGCCAACTGTCGCTCGACCAGGTGGAGATTCGAAAGGTCAACGCGCCGGAAGGTAAAGCCCCTTCGGTCCGGAGATGAACGGTAAGCGCGGGCACTCGACCAGCGCATTTCTCAAAGAGGCATTCGATCGCGGTGCCGAACAGTTCAAATGGAAGGAGCGGATTGCGCGTCCCAAGCGGAGCGGCACCAAGGTGCGCGGGGTGGGCGTATCGTCGAGCGCCTTCTTCGCCGGTTCCACCGGTTATGACGGGCTCATCGTTATTCGGCCGGATGGACGGATCGCGATCCAATCAGGAATCGGCAATCTGGGCACGGAATCTATCAGCGACGTTCACCGCGTAGTTGCCGAAGTCCTGGGTGTGCCGTGGGAGAAGTGTGATCTCACCTGGGGCAATACTTCCCAGAACCTGCCATGGACGTGCGTTTCCGGAGGCAGTCAGACCACCCATGCCATGACGCGGGCGGCGCACGCGGTCGCGATGGATGCCCAGAAAAAACTGCAGGAAATCGCGGCCAAGACTTACGGCGGCAAGCCGGAGCAGTATGAGGTCGCTAACGAACGCGTCTTCCGCAAGGGCGGCGGCAAGAGCATGACCCTTGCGCAGGCTGCGCAGCGCGCCATCCAACTGGGCGGCATCTATGACGGTCACGAAGCGCCCGAGGATGTCAATAAATACACCAAGGCCTCCATCGCGGCGCTGGCTGGACAGGGGCTGGTCGCCGCAGCCAAGGATAAGTATCCGCACGATGGCCAGACATTTTCTTACGTGGCCAGCTTCGCGGAAGTCGAAGTTGACACCGAAACTGGCAAGTACTACATCACGGACTTTCTCGCTGTGGCTGACGTCGGCACGGTCATCCATCCCAAGGCGCTGGCCGGACAAGTGCTGGGCCGATCCATACTGGGCATCGGCCACGCCATCGGCCAGAAGTGGGTTTTTGATCCGCAGTATGGCCACACGCTTTCACGCCGGTTCTACCACACCAAGCCGCCAACCATCCTCGATGTACCGGTGAACATGCAATGGGCAGCACTGGATATTCCGGATCCGGAGACGCCGGTTGGTGCGCGCGGCATTGGCGAACCCCCTGTGGGTGGCGGGTGCGGTGCCATCTTGAACGCCCTCTCGGATGCGCTAGGTGATGAAATCTATCGTCGCGCACCGGTCAACCTGGACACGATTCTGACGTCGCTTGAGGCCGGGCGGCCTATGCAGGACCCCTTGACCGCATTTGTTTAGCGGTGCTCTGAGCACGGAGAGTTAAAAGGGAGAGAATCATGGCTGTAATACGAGACATCATGCCGGCGTTCCAGTTGTTTCAGCCGAGTTCCATCGCGGACGCACAAAAGCTTCTCGAACAGCACGGAGAGGATGCCTGGGTGATGGCAGGCGGACTCGATAGCTTCGACTGGCTGAAAGACCGCATCAGGAAACCCAAGGCGCTGGTGGACCTGAGCGGGGTTGAGGAACTCAGGGGCGTACGCACGACTGCCGATGGAATTGAAATCGGCGCCATGACGACGCTCACGGAAGTGGTGCACCACCCCGTGGTCAAGGAAAAATACGGGATGCTGGCTCAGGCCGCGGAACTGGTGGCATCGCCGCAGATTCGCAACCAGGGCACGCTCGGCGGCAACGTATCGCAAGACGCGCGCTGCTGGTACTACCGCGCGGGCTGGCCCTGCTACCGCGCCGGCGGCAACATCTGCTACGCCGACACTCCTGTGGGCAGAAACCGCGAGCACGCGATTTTGCATGCCCAGCGCTGCGTGGCGGTGAATCCGTCCGATTCCGCGCCGGCCTTGATCGCGCTCGATGCCAAGTTTGTAGTTCGCACCCCCAAAGGCGAGCGGGTGGTGGATGCCGAGGACTATTTCCTGGGACCCGACATCGACATCACCCACATGAACATTCTGCAGCCCGGGTATTTGCTGACGGCGATTCGCATTCCCTCCACCTGGGCGGGGGCGCAGTTTTATTTCGAGAAAGTCCGGGACCGGAATGTTTGGGATTTCCCTCTCCTGAACGTGGCTTCGGCCATGATGTTGTCGGGAGACACAATTCAGAACATCCGCATCGCGGTGAACGGCGCCGCAGCCAAGCCGTTGCGGTTGAAGGCAGTGGAAGACTCGGTGCGCGGCAAGCAGCGCAGCGCGGCAACTGGCGAGATGGCAGGGAAACTGGCGGTACAGGGAGCGGTCCCGCTGCAGTTCAACACCTACAAGATCCCGCTCATGCGGAACCTGGTGAAGCGTTCGATCAGCGGCGTGCAGGAGGCAGCATGGGCATCATAGAGTGGGCGACAAGTCCGTTAGGGCAGAACGTTCCGATCCACGTCGCATGGTTTTTGATTTGGGTTGCGCTTATCGCGGGGATGCTGTTCCTTGTCGTGCACGCGATTTACATCCGGTACTTCGCCAAAGAAAAAGAGTTCGTAGCCGACACCTCCCCGAAAGTAGCGGCCCAGTTGCCGGCACGCATTCCCAGGCACTCGCTGGCGGCACGGCTGTTTCACTGGATCATGGCAGCGTCCATGTTCGTGCTGCTGTTTACTGCGTTCCTGCCTAAGGTGGGCGTCCGCTTCGACTGGGTGACCTACCACTGGATTGCGGGCACCGTCCTGACCATTTCGATTATCTTTCACATCATTCATGCATCCTTTTATCTGGACTTCTGGTCCATCTGGCCGGACCGGGCTGATGTCGAAGATGCCTGGAAAAGGTTCCAGCGCTTTATGGGAAAGTCTTCGGCTCTGCCGCGGAAGTTCGCCAAATATCCTCTGGAAAACAAGCTGTACCACGGTGCGATCATCGTGACCGGGATGTCGGTGATTCTGACGGGCGTGTTCATGATGTCGCGGGTGCGCACGATCTTCTTTCCGCGCAATCCCTATCTGTTCAGCGACATGACCTGGGGCCTGATGTATGTGCTGCACGGGCTGGCAGGGGTCGGACTGATCACACTGGTCATGGTGCACGTTTACTTCGCCATACGGCCGGAGAAGCTTCCTATTACCGCGTCGATGATCGTGGGCACGATGAGCCGGGAGTTTTACCTGAAAGAGCACGATCCGAAACGGTGGGTCGTCGATGCATCGCCTAACGCACCGCGGAGCATGGCCGATGGTGACTGACTTCTTTGAACGCTGCGATGCCATCGAAGAGTGCTATGAGTTCATGCTGGCCTATGCGGGCCAGGGCCTGCCCACCGACCAGGGCAGTCAGTCCGGAGGACAGGTCCGCGAATTTCTACAGCACGCCATCCACGCCCTGAACGGCCTGGCCGAGAGCTGTTCGCAGGCGGCAGCCGAATCAGGACTTGAACCCGCTGCAAAGTTCCAAGCCTTTATTTCGGTGCTTGACCGGGACGGGCAGGATTCGCTGGCCGCCCTCGAGCTGGTGCTGGCCCAACCCGCCATCAGCTCCCAGCTGATTGACAATCTGAACGCCTCGATCCATCTCAGGGCGTTACTGACTGACCTGTTCCTGGTAGGGGAGATCCTGAGGACACAAAGCAAAGCGGTGGTGAGCTCGAAACTAGGTTGAAATAAGTCTCCCGTGGAGTCGACACTTACGGACTTCAGTCCTGGGGATGGTCCCACCAGAGTGCATATCCACTGCACGCCAGATGCTTCGCAAGCTCAGCATGACGCCTCCTACGCCGGGAGCGTCATTTCCAGCCCTTTTCTACAACCAGGGTGGCAATCGCTGCCAGCACGGCGCAGACAGCGCCCACAATAATTTCTGGTTTGTGATCTTCCAACCATCGACCCACGCCAACCCTCTGTGGATAGCGCAGGTAAACAATGCTGTGCGAGCTGACAAAGTAATACACGACAGCAACAGCCAGAATAAAACCGGTTGCGATGTGAGGTAATTTATAAATCGAGATGGGTCTGGCGACCGGCGGGACGAATATCCACAGTGCAACGGCCACGAGCCACAAACCCGCAAACACCCACGGCGCCAGAGTGCGTACCAGAGATTTCAGCCTTAGCCTTCTCTTCTCAAAAATTGCAGCGACGTTCACGTATTTTGACCACGCCGGCAACTGGTCCCCAGTTTCGTGGATGTGTATGCGTGTGGTGGATGGCGTGAGCTCGAGAGTCTGATGCTTGCCCGGAGCCGAGATGTTCATCACGAAACGGGTTGTGCGTCCCCGCAGGTCTTTCAGATCGTCCAGCGTGTCACACTTCGACTTGCCAACAACGAAGCTCGCCTGACAGTCCGCGCTGGAATCGGTCAGGATCTGCAAAATCTCACCAATGTCATCGAGGTAGAGCTTCGCCGGCGGGAGCTGGGACGGAATGGAATCGGGGAATGGTTTTATGGCCAAGCGAACTCCTTCCTGCGGGATCCTGCCTGCGGCCTGCTATGCCGGCTCCGCCTTAACTGGCGGCTCTGCCACCTTCTCTGCCAACATGCGCGCTCGGCTTTCGGGCATAGACGATCTGGTGCAGCTCGGTCAGCGTCGTCAACGCGTCATTGAGTGCAATACGCTCCGACATGTCCCTCCCACTCTCGCTTTGCAGCTTCATCAAAACCTCGAGCCGGTCGTTGATGGCGTGTCTGGCGAGTTCGATGCGCTTTCGCAACTTAGCCCGGTTCGGCTCAAACAACGCAACATCGAAGAGGTCGCGCCAGTCTCCAGTGTCATTGGTCGTCATGATGGCCTCCTCAGCATGAACGGGGCTATCCTTGCGAACTTAGGTCCAATTGTCAAATTGATTGTTCGCTTTTACGGCAACCGACCACTGGGACGGCTCGGCATGGTTAGCTGGAGATCTGGTCTTTGATCCGGTCGTGATCAACGCAAACAGTGAAAGTGCGGTACCAATGGCTGTCAGCAAACCAAGCATTGCTTATCTCCAGGGAAGGGCTTGTGACCATCGTAGCGATGACTCTCCCACCATGCAAAACACCAAGGTCTTTTGAAGGGGGTGTCCGGGAGGACGACTTTAGCGAGGAAATTCATGGTTACCCCCCGGGGTAAGGGACCTGAAACCAGGGCTTGGCGGGCTGGTGGACGATTGCGTCGCCGGTCTAGAGGCCGGCCGGAGAACTCGAAGTTTGAAGTGAGGGTGGAGAAGCTCTTCCGCGCTGCATAACCATTTGTTCAGCACAGCGGCTTCAGCCGCTGCGGTATTACTTTGCATTTTGCGCAATCACAAGCACCTCAGGGGCTGAAGCCCCCATCAGTGAGCAGCTCGATTGCAGGCCTGAAGGCCTGCTCCAACCGCTGAAGGCCTGCAGTTTCCATGAAGGCCTCCTCCAACCGGTTTCCCAATTACTCTCCTGCTTTCTCACTTCCTTCCGGATTCCGATTTTAAATTCTGCGCTTTCTTTTACGAGGTTCGCCGGGAACGATGCGCCCCTGACCGCCGGGTTTCGGTGCGCGCCGCGTCCAGTCGGGCCGCAAGCGCGTCAAAGGAGCGGGTGGGGCCTTTCCAGTGCAACTGATCCACGTCCTCAAAGAGCGCGATGTCGGTCCGAAGTGTGGCGAGTGTGCGAAAGAGCAGTGCGCGCTCTCTTTCGCGGGAGAGAGTGGCCGCGAGGGCACTCGCATTGGCGGCGTTCACACGCCACTCCCGAGCGTCTGAAGGAATCGATTCCAGATGGACGAACTTAGCCAGAACGGCAGCCGACGACTTCGCACCCCAGCCCGGAAGTCCGGGATAGCCATCTGCGGAATCGCCCACCAGAGCCAGATAGTCGGGGATCGAGACTGGCGAGACGCCGAACTTCTTGATCACACCGGACTCGTCCAAGGTGACGCGAGTCCGGCGATTGAGTTGGACGATGCGGGTGCCGCGCACGCACTGGGCCAGGTCCTTATCGGGAGTGCAGATGATCACGCGTTCGACACGTGCCAGCTGAGCGGCTGCGACTGCTGCTGCCGCCAGGGCATCGTCTGCTTCGAACTCAACCATAGGCCAGACCACTAGGCCGGCAGCCGAGAGGACCTCTTCAAGCAGTGGGAATTGCGCCAACAGGTCGGGCTCGATGCCCTCGCCGGTCTTGTAACCTGGCCACAGGTCGTTGCGAAAGGATTCGATAACGTGATCAGTCGCGACCGCGACGTGCGTGGCACCCTCTTTGATCACGCCCAGCACCGACGCGAGGACGCCTCGGACCGCCGCTACTTCCCGACCATCTTCATCCCGCGCAGATGGCAGAGCGTAGTAGTGCCGGAATAACTCGTAGGTGCCGTCAACCAGATAAATGTCCAGGGCGCAAACTCCAGCACAGTGCGTTCCTCATTTTGAGAAGGACACACCAAAAACGTTGTGCAAACATAAGTTTAACTGACTGAAACTAGCCTGAGTTGACAGATTGTTGGTGCCAGGAGGGGGGTCGAACCCCCAAGGTACTAAGCACCGGCGGATTTTGAGGGCATAGAATTAGGGTACTCTCCAATGCGTTGAATTGCTCCTGAGTGCGTCCGATGCGGTTTCGACAAATATCGGATTGCCTCCATTTTCCTTCCAGGTCTGCCGATTGCGGGACGGTAGGGCAGAAACGCACATGTTTGGACCTTGTGCAGCGGGACAGGGTTCGAACCGGTGAGCCACGCCAGGTGGTTGACCGCGCCCACCTGCTCCACCGAGAGGAGGTTCAGGACGCACTCCTTCTCACGCTGAAGCTTCTGCGCGGTGTGGCACTGATGTGCATGCCTCCAGACTGAACGGTTCGGCCGCGCGCGGCTATCCGTTTTCAGCTTTCAAAGTATCAGGGGGTCCAGTCGAGCGGCCTACTCCACCCAGGAGCACGCGGCGCCGGGAGTGTTTTCGCAGTAGAGCACACGCCAGGACTTCGGCTTGTGCGCCGCCGTCCAGGCGCATCCCTGAATGAAGTAGGGCTTCGCCCAGACCTCGCTATCGATGGCGCGGGGCGCAATGACGGTCACCTGAACAGCGCTTTCGGCAGGAACGCCGCGGCGGGGATCCATGATGTGCGAGTAACGGCGTCCGCCGGCACGGAATGATTTCTCGTAGCTGCCCGAGGTGGAGAGAGACAGGTCTTTGAGGAACACCTGCGCCGCGTTCTTCCGGTGGTCCCAGGGGTCGGCAATGCTGATGGGCCAGCCGCGGGGCTCCTCTGGAGGGTTGCCAAGGCCGAAAATACTGCTGCCGGATGCGGCGACGAGCGCGTTGCGAATACCTCGTGCGCGGAGGACCTCGACCATGCGATCGACGGCGTAGCCCTTGCCCACTCCGCCGGGATCGATCTCGACACCGGGACGATCGAAGCGCACGGTTCGCTTCCGTGCGTTCAGTTGCACGTGCCGGTATCCCACCAGTTCGAGCGCCTCGCGGATCTGGTCGGGAGATGGAACATGACGGCCTCCGCCGGAAAAGCCCCAGGCGCGCATGAGCGGGCCGACGGTCAGATCAAAGGTGCCTTCGCTCGCGCGGCTGTACTCGATGCAATCGGACAGGAGACGGAACAACTCCGGCGAGACTGCCACCGGACGCGCGGCCGCCTCGCGATTGATACGGCTCCACTCGCTCGCGGGCCGGTAATTCGAGAGCAACGCGTCCAGGCGGTGGGCTTCCTCAAACGCTGCGTCCATCGCCTGGTTCATGGACGCCCGATCGGAGCCATAGAGGACGACGGAAAAGGTCGCCCCCATGGCATCCGTGCTTCTTTCCAACTGCAGCGGTGCGGCTGCCCGCACCAGCAGAACCACTGCGAACAGGGCGAGAAACAAACGGCTCAGGACTGCTCCTTCGGCATCTGGTTCTTCCAAAAGGCTTCGTAGTCGAACATCGCTTCCTTGATGGGCACGCCGCGCACATCGATCTTATTCAGGTCCGCCGACCCGAGTCCCACGGCCTCGGCCAGAAGCATCATATTGTCGGCGTACTGGAACGTCTCATCGCCGGGCTGTAACTGTTCCGGAGGATGCCCCTTGGGGTCTTTGAACACGCGATACGGCGCCTCATGCCGGCCGGCACGGGGGTTGTAGCCCATGGTGGCCGCGGCCACAGCGTCCGTATTCACGCAGTTCCTGCCGACGACGAGTAGTCCCGGATGAGCGGGCTTGGAACCCAGGACCCATGGGCCCTCGCCGCCGACCATGGAGACGATGCCGTCGGCGATGGCGAGGTCCACCGGGCGCGCGCCGAGAATATCGACGAGAATTCGAGGGAGCCGCCAGCCTTCGTACCGGTTGGACTTCGGATCGAGTTCGGCGGGCGCGCCGGAGGGCGCCTGCACCTGCCCGTAGTGGAAGACGGTCTCGCGGTTGCCATACAAGCCCAGCGGCGTGATGCCGAACAGGTTCTTGATGCAGACGGTGAGACCCATCTCTTCGTGGTTCTTCATCTTGCCCAGGCTCACGAAGAAATCGCAGTCCTGATAGGAGTGGTTCAACTGGAAGGCCGGGAAGATGTACGGTTTGCTCGGGACCTTCAGCAGAGAGTATTGCTTGCCCTGGCCGAGCGCGTTGGTGTCCTCGAATTCGACCAGGGGCGCCGCATTGCGGATGGCGGCGACGTCCCAACCGCCCGAGAGCAACTTGTCTTCGAGTTTGTAGCCGGGCTTGTGGCCGCCGGCGCTTTCGAGAATGCGGATGCGCTTCGCGCCGAGTGCACCGAACGCCGCGACCACCGCGCCGACCACGCGGGGGTGCACCCAATGCGTGTCGCCCGCCGTGTATCCGGGGAACCGTCCGCCGCCGGTCAGATTGACCTTGATGCCGACCGTCTTCCCCTTGACCTGGTTGCCGATCCCGCCGATCTGATCGAACATCTGCCGGAATCGGGCCGTCAGGTCCTCGTCGTAGCTGCGGACCTTGGCGACGGATACCGGTTCCACCGGACCCGCCGATACGGTCCGCGCCCCTTCGGCTGGCCGCGCTGCCATTGCCCCTAGAGCAAGACCAGAAAGTGCCAGCCAATCGCGCCGCGTCACACCTTCTCTTCTCATTGTTTTGTCTCCTCTTAATTATTCCATCGAAACCGCACCCCACAACAAAAGCTTCGGAATCGTCACTTCCGTTCTTCCCTCGGCGTCCCGCAGCGGCAGATCCACCGCCGCACCCTCGGGTGTTTCCAGGCGAGCCGAGCCGAACTTCCCGGCCACACGAAGCGTGATCGCCTCCACCGGATGGTCGAAATAGTTGAGTAACTGCACGAGCAGAGGTTGTCCGGGACCGCCTCCGCTTGCAAACGTGATTATCGACGGCACATTGAACGGGACCACGCCCAGGTCGTCGTCCGAGAGCAGCTCCTTGAGATCGCGCGCCACCGCTTCGGGATCTGGATCTTTGTAAACGACCACGCGGCCCTTGCCGGCCGGGACCTCAGCGAACGGCTCCGTCTTCGGAGCGCCGCCCCAGGAGGGACCGGCGATCACGAGCCCGCCGTTCTCGGCGAAATCCTGCAGCAGTTTGCGCTCGGCCGCAGACGGCGGGTCGAGTTCGGTGGCCACGAGCGCGCGGAACTTCGCCACTGCAGCGGCGTTCAGCCCGGAACGCGCCACCAGGCGGTAAGGCACCTGGCGGCGTGTCGCGAGGTTCAGGTACTCGTCGGCCAGATCCTGTTTCGTGCTCGCCGGATCGAGCACGATGCCGACATTCCCATATGGCGCAAGGGCACGCCAGGCGGCGTGACTTTCGGCGAATTTCAGATAGCTCGAGAGACGGCGCCATGCTTCGAGCGCCGAGGCATCCCGGGCGCGCAGTTTGGCGCGAAGAGCATCGTCGAGCGAGACGATCCAACGACCGCCGGCCGCGGCAGCATCGGCCACGGTCCGCGCGTAATCGACGGCCGAGGCGTTCTCGAGCTGGCTGCTGATCCACACCGTACGCGAGGGCGAGGCGAGACCGAACGACCGCACCAGCCAGATATTCGACTTGATCCACGGCTCGCTCGAGGGCGCACCGCGGATACCCATTTCCGAAAGATTGCGTGCGCTCGGAGCCACGCCCGCGACGGCGACAATCGGTGCAGGCTTCCACCGCCACGGCGCCGCGTCCTTCGCGATCTCGACGACCAACATGGAGCCGGCGGCTTTGCGCAAGGCGGCAGGAAATTCCGGGCCGAACTCGCCTTCGAGCACAAGTCCATCGAGCGCAGCCCGGGCGGCGTCCGCAGCGATTTTCGACGCATCGCCTGCCGCATAGACGAGGCCGAGCACGGCCAGACCGCGCTTGTGTGCCGCCTCCGCATAGACCTTCACGAGCTGCTGCTGCTCGGCTTCGACAGCCGCATCGGCGGGCGCGCTCCAGGTGACCAGCAGACAGTTCGCGGACGAGTCCTCAAGAAGACTGAGCGTGGCGGGTTCGTACCAGCGGGCGAGGGCGTCGCGGACGGCAGCATCGGCGGGGAGCGTTTTCGTGCGGGTTCGCCAGGCAAGTTCCAACGGGCCGCCGGTCCAGCGAACCGGAACCCACGCCTCCAGAGCCGGGGGACCCGATACTCCGAGAGTGCACGACAACAAGAAGAGCACCACCAGACGGGGGAACGAGTCGGGCATGTCCTCTCTCCGCGATATTTAGGTACTAGGTCTGATTGTCAACTTTCCTGACGCCCGCTGCAAGAGAAACCCGCCGGCAGCTGCGAGGGGTAGGCTGGAATTTGCGAGGAGCACCGCACGGGAAACCTTTGCGGCTGAATCTCCGCCGTTGTGACGGGAGGTTGGCGACGCGCGGCAGTTTCATCCCGAGACTAACAATCAGAGACTTGGGTGCAATCCAAATTCCTATCCTCCTGTTGCCACGTCAAATGCAAGCAGAGCAAAGACAAGGAGGTCTGGTTGAAGCCTGACCAGAACTCGACTGAGAAATTTTACATTCGCTTCGACCTCTTCATCGACAGAGTTGCGTGGTCGAGAAGCAGTAGCGTACATCAGGGAGCTCACGTGTGGCACTCGCAGTTGACAAATGGTGTTGTGGAAACGAAAGAGAGGTTCTGAGCGGATCGTCGGTAGCCCGGAAACTATCTTCAGCTTCGTCGAACTGTGCTGAGTTCGCCCGCCACTGCGCTCGATTGCGTCCGTCTCCGGTCACAGAGCAGTCACAGGCCATATTTCGAGGGTTCCGGTTTACGGTATTCGCTGGGAGATTAAAATGCTTTGGGAGCCGCGTCCCGCGCGGCTTTTGTAGGATGGTGCCGGGAGGGAGAGTTGAACCCCCAAGGGCCGAAGCCCGGCGGATTTTGAGTTCACCGGCGGGTTCTGAACCATTATGAAAACTCCCTACTCTACCTGATTTGTCAACCTCTTCCAAATCCCCGTATCGAGCCATGCTAAATGTAACCCGGGGAGGGGCCGTCGAGACACATAGGATGTAACCCGACTCAATGAGGATTTTGAGGAGGGTAGATTGGGGCACAAAGCGAAGTGGGAGTATTTCCGTGCTGTCTACGAGGGTTACCGCAAAGCAGGGCGGGAAGCGAAGCAAGTGATGCTGAACGAATTTTGCTTAAACACCGGGTACCACCGGAAATATGCGATTCGCCTTCTGAATGGACCTCGACCGGGAAAGCAAGCGGAGCGGCGGCTAGGCGGACGAAGGCCGCAGTATGGCCGGCAAACACTCTCCCTTCTGGCGGCGATTTGGGAAGCGGCGGGATATCCCTGGTCGGTGCGGCTGAAGGCCTTGCTGCCCAGCTGGATGCCCTGGATTGGCAAGCATTATGGACTGAGCCGAGAGCTGGAGAAACAACGGCTGGGCATCAGTGCGCGGCAAATCGATCGACGGTTAAAGGCGAAGAAGAGAGAGCGGAAACGGAGCCTTTAGAGGAGGAAGATTCTACGGGGATGCTGGAGCAGGGGACTCAAACGCCGTCCCCTGCTCCAGACCTCATCCCCGGCGAGGTAATGGACGACCCAAACTCAATCCAATGGCACGTGTGTCATTCAAATCTGTCTCATCTCGTGGGGTCACCCCACGCATACCGGCTCGAAGCGTACGGCACACTTTGCGGCACATCTTCGTGCCAAAGGCAAGAGCTAGTGGTCGAAATCATTCATTCCTTGCGAGACGGTGGAGGTCGTCCAATGTCAGTAAGGCCCGGATCGCATCCCGAATCTGCCTATATCCCTCGGGCAGATTTGGCTCTTTGTCTTGAGGCGGCTGACCGCACTCAGTATTCTGCTGGCCTTCGCCGTCAGCTTCACGGCCTGGTTTTTGAATCCCGTCGATTGCGGCAAACACTGCAGATCGCAAATCCATTGACCTTTTCATAACCGCCTCCATCGCTTAAGCAGACAGTTGGCCGTCTCGCCTTCGAGTCTTGTAGCCCGTATGTAAACATCGCCTCACCCTGCCGGCCGCAGTGGAGCTACCAAGCAACCCCAGAAACGTGCGGCCGCCCTAACTCACGAAGGCGCCGATCAATCCTGTCCCCAGCAACGTGGATGCCCAAACAAGATCGAGGTTAAACCACGCATTGCGAAGAATGCCGACCCCAATTTTATCGAAGACAACGACAGCAACGATTGTCGTCACCAGCAGGTACCCAATCGTATGAACCGATGTCGCAAGCAGCGCAGTCGTTGGGGTCATCGACGACATAGCCATCGCGTGATGATGGCCCTGATGAGCGGCTGCCATCGGCATATTGAGAAACACCGGCACCACCATCAAACCCGCACCGTGCGCTGAGGCCATCAGGAACGACCAAAGCGTTAAGGCACCGAAGCTCACTTGCATACTTGCCCAACGCGGGTGGCGATGCCGGAACAGCCGACTCACGCCGAGAGCCACCAGTATCCCGGCGACCAGCCAGCGCAGCCAGTCGAGTGGAATGACGGCACCGACAGCAAGCGCAATGGCAATCGCCGCTCCCACGGCCAGCACATGGCCCAGGGCCAACGGCAACAGCGCTGAAAAGACCGCACCGCGGCGGCGCTCTTGCATTCCGAGCGCCACCGCGAACAGCCATCCCATGCCGGGGTTGATGCCGTGAAAAGCCCCCAGCCCCAACAGAACAGCCCAAGATATTGTCATCTCACTCATGGCATCTATCCTCACGAGAAGCAGTAGGAGTCCGACGAAGCGTCTCCACCCTGCAGCCGAACCTGGTGAGGACGGAGATTTTCGGTCTCCAGCAGGAAGCCGGCATCCGTTCGGATTCCGCCGCTTGGGTCCGCATCGAGCATCGTCATCCAACCGCGAATTCCGTCGGGATAGAACTGATCATCCCACGTGCGGTAGAGAGAGTTGGTTACGAACACCCGCTTCCCATCCCGGCTGATCTCGACCATTTGCGGACCGCCATTCAGCTGGCGTTCGGGTTGTTTCGGGTGCGCCTGACGCCGTACCATGCCGCCGAGTGCTACCGATCCTGTCAACACCGGATTGAAGGGATCGGACACGTCGTACTGCCGAAGTTCGCCGGTGCCCCAGCACGAAACGTACAGAAAGCGGTCATCGAGCGACAGATTGATGTCCGTCACGAATGGTGGAACCGCCTTGAAGCCTTTCAACAGCGGCGGCAGCAATTCGGGATCAGCAGCCTCGGCCGGAATCTCGATCACTTTGCGGATCTTCCAAGTACCGTTGCCGTTGGAGCCTTCACGATGCCACAGCCAGATGGAGGCCGAGAGGTCTTTCAGTGAAGTGACCACGCCCACAAATCCGTACGCTTCACTCGGATTGTGCGCGGGCCTCAATTCGAGCGCCATCTGATACTCCGGCCCCATTTCCAGGACTTGCTGGTGACGCCGCTTGTGCAAGTCCCACACGTGCAGTGCATGCCCGTACTTGCCGGCGAGCAGCAACTCTGGATTCACGCCGTTTTCCACCATGTCCGGGCGTTCCCCATTCACTGGTGATCATGGTGTCGTGTCCCAGGTGCCACCAGAAGTCGTAAGTTAGGTATTGCGGTCCACGATCGGCCTCCCATGCACCCTTGATCTCGAACGTCTGGGGGTCGAGAACGAAGATTCCGCCGGGTCCCTTACCATCAACCGATCCGAGAGCATTCATGTAGACGCCGTCCGGTCCGCAATGAGACGTGTGCGGCCGGCTGTAGCCGGACTTTCTCTTGACCTCCTCAGGCTCAATCACCTTGACCAGTTTTGGCTTTCGCGGGTCGGGCTTGGTATCGAGAATGTGAATGCGCGAAGAACGCATTCCCGGAACCACCAGGAACCGCCGCTCCATGTGCGGATGCGGCGAGTAGGGGCAGAGACAGGAACTGCAAGCGTTCCAGCCGAAGTGGTGCAGCTCGTCCCCCGCATTCGGCATGTCAAGTTGGTGGATAACCTTCCCATACACTTTCGACGCGGGGTCAAGGTCCACGACGGCCATTGCGTCGGGGGAACCGGGGTTCGGGTTTAACAGAGCGACATACGCCAGCTTTTCCGGGACAGCCTGCATGGCCATCTGTGGTGAGGGATAGAAGCTTTGGTCCGGAAGTAACTTTGTCATTGCTGATTTCTCCTGCTCTTGAATTTGCTCGTCGCGTGGTCGAAAATCATGTCAGCGTGCAGATTTGATCGCGCCGCACTCCTGCATTAAGCAGGATCGTGTTCCCGCGCGTCCTTCCGGAAGAGTTGCTTTTTTGTTACTTTTTTGTGAACGGTATGCCCAGAACGGCATGTCTCTATCAGTTCGGGCCCTTCCAGCTGGATGCCGCAGAGCACCGGCTACTGCGCCAGGGGGTTGAAGTTCCGCTCCAGCTCAAGGCATTCGAAACCCTCTGCGTACTTGTGGAGAATGCCGGCTGCTTGCTCAGGAAGGAAGACCTGTTGCGGCAGGTGTGGCCGGATACGGTCGTGGAGGAGAACAACCTCAACAAGAATATCTCCCTGCTGCGCAAGGCGCTGGGCGAACCCGCGACTGGGCAGTCCTACATAGAGACCGTGCCCCGTGTGGGCTATCGCTTCGCCGCGCCGGTTACGGAGATTGCGTCGAAAGCGCTAGGGCCAAAGCCGGAAGGCCGCCACGTCGAATCCCCTGCACGTCAGGAAATCCGTTTCTGCTCCACTCGCGACGGCGTCCGCATTGCCTGGGCGACGGTTGGTGCGGGCTATCCGTTAGTCAAAGCTGCCAACTGGCTTAATCATCTGGACTATGAGTGGGAAAGCCCCGTCTGGAAGCACTGGATTGCGGAGTTGACAAAACACCACCGCTTCGTTCGCTACGACGAGCGTGGTAATGGGCTATCGGACTGGGAAGTGAAAGAGATGTCTTCTGAAGCCTGGGCACAGGACTTGGAGACCGTCGTTGAGGCAGCTGGTATTGACCGGTTCGCGCTAATGGGGATCTCGCAGGGCGGAGCCCCGGCCATTACTTATGCAGTGGAGCATCCGGAGCGCGTGAGTCACCTGATCCTGGTGGGTGCCTATAGCCGTGGCTTTGAGCACAGAGACAATCCTGAGGCCCTAAAAGCGCGTCAGGCGTTTGAAACGCTGGTGCGTTTGGACTGGGGAACTAAGAATCCAGCCTTTTCCTTCAATTTTGCCGACCTGTACGTGCCACAAAACGCCACTCCCGAACACCAGGAATGGTTCAACGCCTTACGTCGTGTGTCAGCGTCCCCCGAAAATGCGGCACGCATCATGGAAGCATGCGACAAGATCAATGTCCGTGCGCTGCTTCCGTCGGTCTCGGTTCCGACCATCGTGTTTCATAGCGATGGCGACCGCGCGGTGCCGCCCGACGAGGGTCGAATACTAGCAGCAGAGATTCCAAACGCGAGATTTGTTCCGTTGTCGAGTGCCAATCATCTTCTTCTCGCGGATGAACCAGCCTGGGGAATCTTCGTCGAAGAACTCGGCGCATTCTTGGGATGGCAAGGACACAGACGCAGCCACTAACTGACTTCGCTATGCCGAAGACCATCTATGCCTATCGATTCGGCCCTTTTCACCTGGATGCCGCAGAGCACCGGCTCCTGCGGAATGGAGTGGAAGTGTGTCTCCAGCTGAAGGCATTCGAACCCGAGCTGAAAACACCACTGGAAATCACGGCCTGCTGAGCTCGAAATTATACGTCAGACAGGGTTGACCATGGTTTTCGTAGCCATCTATTCACTTAGGATTTCTCTTGCCGGGGCAGCTTTGCCTGAGCCGACCTCGACTGACTGCGGAAACGCGCAGGAGGGGTTTCAAACTCGCGTTTGAATGCCCGGTTGAAAGCAGCTTCAGATTCGTACCCCACTTCGGATGCGATCTGTGCCACCGAATAACTGGTCGAAGCAAGCATCTGCGCTCCCAACTGAAGTCGCCAGCGCGTGAGGTACGCCATTGGAGGCTCGTTGAGGTAATGGCGGAAGCGCTCCGCCAGAACCGAGCGTGACACTCCCGCTTCTTTTGCCAGGGAAGCAATGGTCCACGGATGCGCGGGATTCCGGTGCATTAGCGCCAGCGCCTTTCCGACCTCCGCATCCCGCGCGCCAGCCAGCCAACCGGTTTGCTCAGCGGGAAGGTGGGCAATGTAGGTCCGCAGAGTTTCAACGAATAAAACCTCCGACAGTTTGGCCAAGACTGCTTCTCCGCCGGCGCGAGAAGCATCGGCCTCATTCACCGAAAAGCGGATCGAGTTCTCCAACCATCTGCCCGAAGCATCGTTACGAATGCTGACTTTGAACACCGGCGGCAGACCGCTAAGAAAAACCTGGCTTAGTCGTGGCTCGCAGGCCATGAAGCCACAGACGAATCTCGTAACTTCCCCTCCGCCACCTAGGCGCGACAGCTTCAACCCCTGGGAAAAAATTCGGGCCAACTCCTTCACCATATCCACAGCCTTCGTCGGAGGGCCGTTTTCGATGAAGTGCGCGTCGCCATGGGGAAAGATCACGATGTCGCCGGCGTCAAGAATGATGCGCTCGCCATCCACAAGCCGGGCAGAGGCGCGCCCTTCAGTCAATAGGTGATAAATGATCACGTGTCCCGCGGCCGGTGCGACATAGGGCGCGACCGTGTGCGAGGGCGGCGAGCAAAAACTCCACGGGGAGGAAAATTCTCCGTTGTAGAACATGGCCCCCTGGAGCTTCACGACCTTCAAGCACTTCGGAAAGCACATCCATATATCCTCTCGCGGGACTCCCGGCAAATCTCTCCGGACTCCTGAGCAAATCATCATACGGCAACGCTGCCATGAGCAAGAAAGCCGGACGCGCAGGTAAGTATGCAGGCGAAACCTGCGCCATAGTGAGGCTGTCGGGACAGGCGAACAGAGAATCGCTGGTCCTGGATTGATCAAATTTCGAGCATAAGGAGATAGACCAATGTCATCCCGTCAAGAAAAAGCAACCGCAGAAGTCCTCGAACCCGCCTCTCAGGCTGAAAATATCGTCAACGGCGTCAATGTCACCGCGCTGTTCCAGACGGTCGAGGCAGTGAAAGTCAACCCGGTGATCGCGAAGTTTCGCTTCAACGTGAAAAATGAGTGGCTCGATGGAGCCCACAACCGCTCGATCATCAACGGATTTCACGGAGCCATGCAGGATATCGAGCGCTCACAATCGTTCCAGCTCCATGCCGACGAGCACCCGATCCTTCTGGGCCGCGACCAGGGTCCGAATGCCGGGGAATATCTGCTCCAAGCCCTGGCCGCGTGCGTGACCTCAACCCTGATCTATCACGCTGCTGCCAGAGGGATCGTGATCGAAGAGGTGGAGTCGAAGGTCGAAGGCGACATCGACTTGCGGGGGTTCCTGGGGACCGACAAGAGCGTGCGCAACGGATTTCAGAACATCCGCATGAGCTTCGATATCTGCGCGGACTTGAGCGACCAGGAATTGCAGGAACTCGCCAAGCTCGGGCCAACGTTCTCGCCTGTGCTCGACTCCCTCACCAAGGGGGTCCCCGTCACGGTTCAGGCACAACGCATGAGGAAGAAATAAGAAGAAATAATGCGTGCACCAGGGGGAGTCGCTCAGTGGAAATGTTTCTGCAAGCTGGAGCGGGAGACCAGGATCGAAGCGGTGACATTCAGCTTGGAAAGCCGACGTTCTGTGGGCCGGAAAGCCTGGCGAGCCTTGAAGTTGTTAGTGGAATATCGACCGGCAGGCCATGAAGGCTGAAGCGGTCCAGCATGTGAGCTGCAGGCAAGAAATAAGAAACAAACACAATTGAGGAGGAACCATGAGTACTACTACGACTGTACCGGAAATCGACGGTCTGAAGACACGGCTGAAAGCAACCTGGATGGCCGGTGACTACGACCGGTTCTCGCGCTATATGGAGCAGGGCGCGCGCATTTTCTACGAACAACTCGATATTCCCGCAGGATGCCAGCTGCTCGACGTGGCTTGCGGCTCGGGTCAAGTCGCGCTATGGGCAGCACGGGATGGAGTGCGCGTCACTGGGGTGGACATCGCGCCGAACCTGGTAGAGCGTGCACAGGCGCGTGCCAGAGCGGAAGGTCTCAACGCTCGTTTCATGGAAGGCGACGCCGAAGCGCTCCCGTTTGAAGACGCCAGCTTCGATGTCGTAACCAGCCTGGTCGGAGCCATGTTTGCTCCGCGGCCGGAACTCGTGGCCCGCGAGCTGCTGCGAGTGTGCAGTCCTGGAGGCACGATCGCCATGGGAAATTGGACGCGCGAAGGATTCGTGGGACAAATGTTCAAAACCTTTGCCAAGTTCATCGCTCCGTCGGGCATGCCCGCACCGGTGCTGTGGGGCGATGAGACCGTGGTGCGCGAGAGGTTGGGCCACGGGGTCTCGGATCTTAAAATGACGCGACGCCACTACAGCTTCACCTACCCCTTTCCGCCGGCTGAAGTGGTGGAGTTCTTTCGTCAGTATTATGGGCCCACCAATCGCGCATTCGCGTCGTTGGATGAAACTGCCGCGCGAGAGCTCCGCCAAGAACTGGAAGCGTTGTGGTCCGCGCACAATCGCGGAGGGGATGAGCTCACCGTGGTTCAATCGGAGTATCTGGAAGTGATTGGTGTTCGAGCTTGAATTAACTTTCACCTTTTTATATCGGAGGTCTTATGAACGAGCCACGTGACCTAGTCCAACACTTGCGTCCCGGCAAATCGCCCCGGACGCTGGGATAAGCGAAACGCATACAACCATTAGGCGAGCAAGAAAGCCGGACGCTCAGATAAGTAACCACACACATCTTGCCGCATACTGGCTCCGTCAACACAGCCGAAGAAGTGAATGGCTGCTCGACCATAATTCAATCAGAAAGGAAATGAGATATGTCATCACAGACCACCGCCACTCCCAAAATCAGAGGTTCCGCGGGTCGTCGCGCTGCATTATTGGCTGATCGCATCGAGGAAGGCGCTGCCGTCTTGGCTGCCTTTGCTGAAGGACTCTCGGAAGAGGAATGGCGCGCACCGGTGTCGGCTACGGACCGTCGTTCGGTTGGCCTAATCGTGCACCATGTTGCCAGCATGTACCCGATCGAGATTGATGTCGCACGAGCAATCGCCAGCGGGAAGGCCGTTACGGACGTCACGTGGGATGCGGTCGCCAAGTTGAATGCCAAGCATGCCCACGAGCATGCTGAGGAAACGAAGGCCACCGCGCTCGAACTCTTGCGTCGGCACAGTCGTGAGGCGGCCAATGCAGTACGCGCGTTCACGGATGAAGAATTAGATCGCGCAGCTCCCTTTTCGCTGAGCTTCGGCGCGCCTGTCACCGCGCAGTTCGTCATTGAGGACCACGCACTACGGCACAGTTGGCACCACTTGGCGCGTATCCGCACAGCTTTGGGCCGGTGATTTCGCAGCCGGGCGGTGCCTGATCACTAATTAGGGTTTGTTCGAGACTCCGACGCGAATTGGCGCGGCAGCCAATTCGCCCAAACGGAACACAGAAATCATGCGGACACCGAGATTAATGGCCGTGCTCGCGCACCCCGATGACGAATCCCTGGGGGTGGGGGGCACGCTTGCAAAATACGCATCCGAAGGCATTGACGTCTTTCTGCTAACCGCCACTCGTGGCGATAGTGGCCGCTTCCGAGGCTATCGTCTGGACGATCATCAGCATCCCGGCCCATTGGCGCTGGCGAACATCCGTGAGGGTGAGCTGCGCGCCGCCGCCTCAGCCTTGGGTGTGCGCGAAGTCTCAATCCTCGACTACCACGATCAGCAACTCGACCGTGCGAACCCCCGCGAGGCTGTCGCCACCATTGTGGGACACATAAGGCGGGTCCAGCCCGACGTAGTCGTGACGTTCGGACCCGACGGTGCTTACGGGCATCCCGATCATATTGCGATCTCCCAATTCACCACGGCGGCCATCGTCGCCGCAGCCGACCCCGCGTTTCCATGCGATGGAATCGAGGCCGTGCAGCCGCATGCGGTGTCGAAGCTTTACTATATGGCCTGGCCGGAATCGACCTGGAGAGCTTACCAGTCAGCTTTCCGAAAATTGGTCTCGACGGTCGACGGCATTGAACGGCAGGCCGTGCCGTGGCCAGACTGGGCGATTACCACAGTGATTGATACGCGCAGCTTCTGGTCGACAGTGTGGCGGGCGATCTGCTGCCACGAATCACAGGTGACCGCGTACGAGCGGCTGAAGGACTTGTCGCCGGACGATCACGAAGCGTTGTGGGGACGGCAGTCGTTCTATCGGGTATTCAGCACCGTGACCGGCGGGCGAGTGCCTGAGACGGATCTCCTAGAAGGGATAAATACGTGACGAAAGAATCGGCAGTAAAGGAGTCATTCGTGGATGGCGATTCCGGCCGGCATGCGCCGCTCGCGATGGACGCCGCGACGTTCCGCAAGCTGGGACATCGACTCGTGGACCAGCTCGCGGGGTTCCTGGAATCGTTGCCGTTTGGTCCTGTGACCCGTGATGAATCCCCGTCGGTCGTGCGCGACGCACTCGACCTCACAGGGCCGCTCCCGGAAATGGGGACGGACCCCGGGCCGCTGCTAGAAGAGACGGCACAGCTGCTTTTCGCTCACTCGCTATTCAACGGACATCCGCGTTTCTTCGGATACATCACCGCGCCGCCGGCGCCGATCGGGATTCTCGGGGACTTTCTCGCCGCAGCGGTGAACCCGAACGTTGGCGCATGGACACTCTCGCCAGCCGCCACCGAGATCGAGTCTCAGACCGTCAGATGGATCGCGGAGCTCATTGGCTACCCCGTCAATTGCGGCGGGCTGCTCCTCAGCGGCGGCAATATGGCGAACTTCGTCTGCTTCCTAGCTGCGCGCACTGCCAAGGCGGGCTGGGATGTACGCAGGTACGGCGTTTCTGAAGATTCGGGACGCAGGCTTCGCGTGTACTGTTCGGGCGAAACGCACACGTGGATTCAAAAGGCCACAGACCTTGGCGGCCTCGGTACCGCATCGATCCGGTGGATCGCCACCGATTCCAAATTACGGATGGACGTCTCCGCGTTACGCCGTCAAATCGAAGCGGATACCGCCGCGGGAGATGTGCCATTCCTGGTCGTGGGAACGGCGGGATCGGTCAGCACAGGTGCGGTCGATCCTCTGCCGGAAATCAGCGCGCTCTGCAAGGAGTACGGCCTGTGGTTCCACGTTGATGGAGCCTATGGTGGCTTTGCGGCTGCCGTTCCCCAGGCGCACGATGATCTACGTGGCCTGCCCCTGGCCGATTCGGTCGCGGTTGATCCGCACAAATGGCTCTACGCGCCGCTCGAGGCCGGATGCGCGCTGGTACGCGATCCGGAAATGCTGCGCGCGGCGTTCGCGTATCACCCTCCCTACTACCATTTCGAGGAGCGGGTGACGAACTATGTCGATTATGGTCCCCAGAACTCGCGAGGCTTCCGTGCCCTGAAAGTCTGGCTTGCCCTAAAGCACGTAGGAGCCGTGGGGTATCGCAACATGATCGCGGAGGATATACGCCTGTCTCAGGCAATGGCTCAGGCGGTCAGCCGCCATGCGGAACTGCAGCTCATGACCCAGGAATTGAGCATATCAACCTTCCGTTACGTGCCGAGCAATCTTCGAGCGAAACTGCGAGAATCAGAGGTTGAACTTCATCTCGACGCGCTCAACCGTGAGCTGGTCGATCGGCTGCAGCGCGGAGGTGAGACATTCATCTCCAACGCCGTAGTCGGCGGCCACTACGTACTTCGCGCCTGCATTGTCAACTTTCACACCACTCAAACGGATGTGGAAGCCGTGCCGGACATCGTTGCGCGCATCGGACGCGAGGTGGATGCTGAGCTGCGCCCGACGAATTCACCAGTTTCGAGGGCCGGGACTTAGTCCCGATCGGTTCGCGCCCCCCCTCCAACACATGGTCAATTTCCGCCGCAACAGCGGGTGAAGCTCCAGGCCCTTGACGCGTGCCGTAGCGTTCCCGACCTTTTTTCTTGATAATCGCGGTATGGCGCTCATTGCTTTCCTGCGAGGTGTCAATGTTGGCGGGCACAGGACATTTCGCCCAAGCATCCTCGCAGGGGAACTGAGTGACTATGATGTGGTGAATGTGGGCGCGGCGGGCACGTTTGTCGTTCGTAAACCTGGATCTCGAGCAAAGTTCCGTAGTGCACTGCTCCGGAAGCTGCCATTCGAAGCGGAACTTGTGCTGTGCGATGGCCGCGATCTTATCCGCCTGGAGGCGGAGAATCCATTTGCAGCTGAGCCGTCGTCCCCGGATGTTGTTCGATTCGTGAGCATCCTGTCGAAACCCGGCGGCGTCCGTGCATCGCTTCCAGTCACGTTTCCTTCAGACGGGGAGTGGTTGGTGCGGGTGATGGCGTCGAAAGGACAATTCGTGTTTGGCCTGTACCGTCGTCACATGAAGACGATCAGCTACCTTGGCCAGATCGACAAGCTGTACGGTGTGCCGGCCACGACACGGAATTGGAACACGATGATCGCGATCGTGCGGATCTTGAAGGGCCAGGCGATGAATAAAGGCCGCTGATTACACGCCAGCAGGACGGATCACGTGAAGTGATCGCCACCGTCCGCACTCTTCTTCAACCACCCGAAGGGCATCGGGCCCGCCGTAGTGAGTGACGATGATGCGCGTGTGTCTCACGAACCTCTTGCTCTCTGGTCAGCATACAATGCTGGGGCGCCCCGAGCCAAAGGATGGTGAAGTTCGGGTGAAAGTGCGGGTTGCTGGTGTCTCCTTGCCCGACATAATGGCGCGCGAGGCGTTCATCCCGAGACGCCTTTGGTGCCCTTCACACCAGGATGGGATCTGGTTGGCGTGGTGGATCGGCTCGGCGACGGTGTCTCGGGAATCGAACCAGGCCAGATCGTTGCCGCGATGCCAATCAGCGGCGCCTATGCGGAGTTCGTCTGCCTGCCGCAACGCGAACTGGTTCCCGTGCCATCCGGGTTGGACGCCGCCGAGGCTGTCAGCCTCGTGCTGAACTACATCACGGCGTACCGGATGCTCCACCGTTCCGCTTAGGTCAGACCGGGCCAGCGGCGTGTTGATTCATGGCGCGGCAGGCGGGGTCGGCTCGGCACTCTTGCAGCTTGGGCGACTGGCGGGGCTGGAGATGTACGGCACGTTAATCGGATGGATAACATTTGGAAGGTAGGAGCCAAACCGGCCATGGGCGGGGTAGAGCTCTTTTCCGCAGGGCTTCGGTCACAGTCCGGTCACGAGCAGTCACTTCCATTGCTGCATGGCGGCGACAACTAGCCACCAGCGCTGGTTCTGACGCGTTGCCCAATCGAATCCCGGTTGGATTGTAGCGGTACTGAATGTTGCCAACAGATTATTGAACTGAACAATTCTGGACACCGCTCTGTTCCTAGGCTGCCCCAT
Organism: Terriglobia bacterium; assembly: GCA_963779255.1. Taxonomy (GTDB): domain Bacteria; phylum Acidobacteriota; class Terriglobia; order Terriglobales; family Acidobacteriaceae; genus JAIQFF01. The sequence continues at coordinate 140,701 of CAVZXU010000045.1, forward strand.
TGTTAATAGTTATGGGACACGGGGTGCACGGGATAGGCTTTTGGTCGCATGTCTGTACCGGCAGAATTGGCTCTGCTAAAATGTCGCGGTTTACCGAAAGGAGCTACCATGGCAAAGAAGATTGATCCCCTCAACAAGAAACAGTACGGAGCAGTATCGGCCATGCTTAGCGTTTCCGACGTAAAGGCGGCCGTGGCCTTTTATCAAAAAGCCTTTGGCTTTGCCAAGCGCGGCGTAATGAATGGCCCGGATGGCAAGCCGATCCATGCCGAGCTAACGTTGCGTGGCACGACTTTGATGCTGGGACCGGAAAACCCCGCGCGTGGTATGCGCAGCGCTAAGACAGTTGGCGCGTCGCCGGCGAGTTTGTATCTCTACGTGGAAAATGTGGACAAAACAGTCGCAAAGGCCGTGGGTCTGGGAGCAACCATTCAAGCCCAGGTCATGGACATGTTTTGGGGCGATCGTTGCGGCATGGTAGTCGACCCAGACGGATACGGATGGATGGTGGGGACACACAAGGCTGAACCGACGACACAGGAAATGAAAAAGAAAATGGCAGAGCAAGTCGGACAGCAGCCGGCCGGTGCCGCAACCGTCGCGGCTTAGCCAGGCACTCACCAACTGGATCCTGTTGCTAGCAATAGCGTGAAGTGTCGTAGTGACTCTGGGGCACAACGAACCCGCAAGCCGTCACGTGCCCAGTCCCCGGTCCTCAGGAGCCAGGGGAACTTCTGTGCGGGTCAGGAATAGTCGGTGATTCTTGAGCGGCAAACGCCTTTTATGGCACCGTCACGGCGAGCAGCCGCTTGGGGCCTTTGCCGACTTTCACGCGAGCCACTTCACGCCGCGTGCGCGTGTCGATGATTGAGGAGTCATCGCTGCCGCTGTTGCTCACTGCGCCGTAGCGACCATCCGGCGTAAACGTGATCCAGTTGGGGCATTTGCCGATGTGAATCTCCGGTGAAAGGTGGTTAGTCGCAATGTCATAGACGTACACACCGCTGTCCGCCAGGCTTGTCACCCAGAGTTCCTTGCCGTCCGGCGATAACTCGATCCCATGGGTCGGCTGTGGGGCTCAAGTCTGCAGGCCAGGGGAGGCGCAGGTGGTAGCTCAACCCGGGCCACAATTTTTTGATCGGGAATACTCGCGATCACGAAGCCATGAAAATCCGAGAGCGCGGCGTAAAGTCTCTTCCCACCTTTCGACACCGCGTAGGGACGGGGAATGCCGCCAACCGGAATCTTCTTGGCGTAGGCCATTTTTTTCAGATCGATCAAATTGACCTCCTGACCACCCATGGACGACACAAACATGGCGTCGTCATTGTCGGCGTCATAGCAGTTGTGCGGCAGGGCAACCGGCAGAACCTTGACCACCTTGCGTTCTGCAGTATCAACGATATCCACGCTATTACCATTGCGAATGGGCACGCCCACGTAACGACCGTCGGGCGTGGAGGCACACTGGTTTGGCCTTCCGGTCAGAGGGATTGTGTCCACGACCTTGTCGGTCGTGGTATCGATCACCTTCAGATTGTTTTCTGATTCGATGGTGGTGAAGAGCCTTCGTCCGTCGGAAGGAGCGCACAAACCATGAACCTGCTCGCCCACCCGGATGTCGCCAATCACTGTGTAAGTCGCGAGGTCAATCACCGTGATGTCGTCACCCTCGCTGTTGCTGACATAGAGCTTGGTGATTCCTTTTCCGGCCGCGTAGCTAGTGCTGGCAGCCACAATGAGCAAGAACGCGACAGCCAACGGTGGGGCTTTCTTCCGCAACCTACGCCTCCCATCCAGAATTGATCTTGAATGTATATTCGAGCGTGGAAAACTGGCCGTCTAAATACTGCTTGGACGCGTTATGAACAACGCTGCCCGCGTTATTCGCACGACATTGCTCGTGTTCGGCCATGACTGTTCTCTGGCGATCTTTGGCTCCAGCGCTACTTTGCGCCAAAAACTAGAAAATAATCCATTCCATCCTTAACGAAATCATATTGTTCCAGCAATTGATAGCCGGCTTCGTTCGCCTCCCGAATCACGATGTCCCGGGCAACACCATGGTTCTCGCCGTCTCCATTACGATCAATCACCCCGACCCTGGCACCAGCGGTGAGCGATGGTCGCAGGTTTCGCAACAGTGTGATCGGCTGGGCGACCTCGTGATATGTCTTCAACAGGAGCACGGCGTTCACTGTCGCGGGCAGCAGCGGATTGTCGGGCTTACCCAGGATCGATTTGACGTTGCGCAGGTTCTCCTTGTTAATTCGAGCGCTTATGTAACGAATGGCCTCAGGATTGATATCTACGGCATACACGGTTCCGGCGTCCCCCACACGTTTAGCCGCGCGGACTGTGAACCAACCGGACCCTGCTCCGATATCAGCGACTGTTTTGCCGGGACCTATCCCTAGAATGTCCATAACGCGATTGATCTGCAGCCTTTCGTCCCTTCCTGGCGAATCGAAGATGGAAAGATCGCCAGTGTACGGCGTACTAGTCTTACGATGTTCGGACTGTTGTTCGCCGCATTCTGCGACTCGGCGGTGATGCAGTGGAATTGCAAAAGCAGGACAACGATTAGGGCGAGACGCTTCAGCATGAGGAATTCGATTCTAGAGCAATTATTTAGATGCCAAGTTCATATTGGCATTGCCTTTTTCTTCTTAATCATTGTTAATGTCAAACTTTGAGGCTTTGATCGCATGGCCACTTAGGGAAGGTCCCGCCGATTTGTCCGGGTGTAGCCGTGTAGGCTGGTGTAGCCTTCTCGAGATCTTTCTCGTAAGAGATCTTCCCGAAAAGAGTATCGAAAAAGACTAACAGGGCTACATGCCTACACTCGCGACCAGAAATTCGAGCGGTGCTAAGACCGGAGCGGCAATAGGCGTACTGACGCAAATACATACAGGAATGCTCAAAAAAGTAACTTGAAGGATGGCGCGGCTGGGTTCTCGGGACCAAACATTATTCCGAGGGCAGGCAATTTTCCCAACCCGCGAGGAGATCCAACGATGTCTCTGCACCGCAAACTCAGTGCGTCAACGTCCTATTGGGGACCCTGCTGTTCACCCGAATCTCCCCGCGCAAAACCCCGCCGCCGACCTCGTGCTAATTCACGGCCACATCCTCACTGTGGATGCCAACGATTCGGTAGCCCAGGCCATCGCCGTCCGCCATGGCGTTATCGTGAAAGTCGGCACCGACGCCGAAGTTCTGGAATTCGCGGGCAATGCTGCCCGGCGCCCGCATCATCGACCTCCACGGTCATACCGCCACGCCCGGCCTTATCGACACCCACGCCCACATCGCTGACGGAGGCGTCGAAGAACTCTACGGCATCAAGCTCTCGGATGCCGCTTCGGTAGCTGAAATTGTCGCTCGTGTAAAGGCCAAGATCGCTCTCGTCAAGCCTGGCGAATGGGTCATCGGCTCCGGTTGGGACGAGGGCAGACTCACCGAACACCGCTACGTCACCGCCGCCGATCTCGACGCCGTCGCCCCCAACAATCCCGTCTGGCTCATCCACACCACCGGCCATTACGGAGTCGCCAACTCGCTAGCCCTCAAGATGGCCCACATCACCGCCGGCACAGCGGACCCCACCGCCGGCACCATCGACCGCGAGGCCCACGGCAACCCCACCGGCGTCCTCAAAGAAGACTCCGCCATGGAGCCCGTCACCAGCCTCACCCCGCCCATCACCTCCGAGCAGATGCGTCAGGGCATCCTCCCCATCCAACAGGTGCTGCACAGCGAAGGCATGACCGCCGTCAAAGATCCCGACATTTACCAGCTCCACTGGGATGCCTACAAGTCCCTCCTCGATCAAGGGCGTTACACGGAGCGCATTTGCGTCCTATGGCACGCCGGTTCGACACTGGAGTCGGCCCGCAAGGCGCTGGCCCAGATCAACGCCGTTCCTCGCCTGCCCGCCACTCTCGGTGACGACCGCCTCCTCTCCTGCGGCGCCAAAATCTACATGGACGGCTCCGGTGGCGCCCGCACCGGCTGGGTCTATGACGATTGGTTGCGTAACGCCACGACTCCGGATGTCACGAGTTCGGGCACAGGAAATCGCGGCTATCCGCAAACCGACCCCGCTGTTTATCGAGAAATGGTCCGCCTCTTCCACCAGAACGGCGTCCCAGTTGGTACCCACGCCGTCGGGGACCGCGCCATGGAGTGGGTCGTGAATACCTACGCCCTTGTCGAGCAGGAGCAGCCCCACTCTGGCCTGCGCCACAGCATCATCCACGCCAACCTGCCCACTCCGCACGCCCTCGACGTGATGGCCAACCTGCAAAGGAAATACGACGCTGGATATCCGGAAATGCAGCCCGGATTCCTTTGGTGGATCGGCGACATCTATGCGGCCAGTTATGGTCCCAAGCGCGGCCAGCGGCTGGAGCCCTTCAGAATCCTGCAATCCCGCGGCATTCTCTGGTCCGGCGGGTCAGACTACTTCGTCA